>NZ_JAUYEY010000005.1 GCF_030689685.1 Polaromonas sp.
TACAACCACAAGAGATTGCACTCGACGTTGGGCTATGTCAGTCCCATGACGTTTGAGCAACGCTGGATCGCGGCCCAGCAGCAAGACAGGAAGTCCGCATAATGGTGGCTTAAGGAGTACGGAAAACAGGGGCAAGATCACAAGCCCTGACGGAGGCGGAGTCCGCTTGACTTGTCCAATGGCTGGCGTTTGAGTTTTAACCATCACAAGGCAATGCGCGGTGCTGCAGGCTCGGGATAAACACCCTGGTCGCAGCCGATGTTTTTGTGTCCAATCGTGTTCAAAGTATTAATAAACTGAAGTTGTATCCAAAGGAGTTCAGACCATGGAACGTCGTCATTTCCTAGCCACCGGATCCGGTGCCACCGCGCTTGCGCTGGCCGCGTCTGCTGGTCTGTCGTCGGCTCACGCACAAACCGCTGCAGCCTGGAACAAACTGGCTTTTGACAGCAAGTCGCTGGCCGAAGCCGCCAAGGCCATGGGCGCGACTGCTGCGCCGATTGAAAGTAAAGACTTGATCCTGCAAGCGCCAGAAATTGCCGAAAACGGCAGCGTGGTGCGCGTGGGTGCCCAGAGCAATATCGCTGGCACCACGCAAGTTGCGCTGGTGGTCGAGAAAAACCCGAGTGTACTGGCCGCGCTGTTCGACATTCCCGCAGGCACCGACGCCAACGTGTCAACCAACGTCAAGATGGGGCAGTCGTCCAACGTGTACGCGCTGGCCAAGGCCGGCGACAAATTCTTCTATGCGGTGAAGGAAGTCAAGGTCACCCTCGGCGGCTGCGGCGGTTAAGCCAGTCGCAATACCCGATCAAGATTGAAAGGAATACGACATGTCAGATCCAATGAGAATTCGGGCCCAGGCCCAAGGCGATAAAACCACGGTGCGTGTGCTGGTCAGCCACGAGATGGAAAGCGGCCAGCGCAAGGACGTGTCGGGCAAAACCGTGCCGGCCTGGTTCATTCAGACCATCAGCGCCACCCACAACGGCAAAACCGTGATGAATGCGCAGTGGGGCCCGGCGGTCTCTAAAAACCCGTTCATGCAGTTCAGCTTCAAGGGCGCCAAGGCCGGTGAAAAAATCATTGTCAACTGGGTTGACAACAAAGGCGAAAAACGCAGTGACGAAGCTGTGATCTCCTGAGATTTCGCGACAGTTACAATCTGAAAAAAAACACGAGGAGCGCACGATGAAATTGAAACTGGTGGGATTGTTTGTCCTGGGTTTGCTGCCCATGCTGGCTGCAGCGCAAAAAGCCACGGCCGAGGGCATTGCCGAATACCGGGCCATGCTCGCCGACGGCAACCCGGCCGAGCTTTTCGAAGCCAAAGGCGAGGCCTTGTGGAAACAGGCCCGTGGCCCCAAAAACGCCAGCTTCGCTCAGTGCGACCTGGGCAAGGGGCCCGGTGTCACCAAAGGCGCTTTCGTCGAGCTGCCGCGCTACTTTGCTGATACAGCTCGGGTACAGGACCTGGAGTCGCGCCTGTTGACCTGCATGGAAGTCCTGCAAGGCTTCAGTGCCGCAACCATTGCCAAAACACCTTTCGGCCGTGACGAGCAAAAAACCATGGAGTCGCTGGTGGCTTTTATTTCCGGCGAATCGCGCGGCATGAAGTTCAACCTGCCGCAGGCCCACTCTCAGGAAAAATTGATGTATGCGGTCGGCAAGCAGGTGTTTTACCAGCGCGCCGGGCCCTATGACTTTTCCTGCGCCTCCTGCCATGGTGAAGACAACAAACGTGTGCGCCTGCAGGACCTGCCCAACCTGACCAAGAACCCCGGCGCCGGCGACGGTTTCGGCGCCTGGCCGGCCTACCGTGTGTCCAGCGGCGACCTCTGGAGCATGCAGCGGCGCCTGAATGATTGCTACCGCCAGCAGCGCTTCCCGTTTCCCGGCTATGCCTCGGACGTGACTATCGCGCTTGGCGTGTACATGGGCGTGAACGGCAAGGGTGGTGTTTCCACCGCGCCAGCCCTCAAGCGTTGAAAGGAGTAGAACATCATGATGAAAAAAACCCACAAACAAACAGGTTTGCTGGCACTGACGGTGCTGCTGGCCAGTTGCGCTACCGGTCCTTCACCGCAAGATGTGACCGACGCGACGCAAAAAGTGCTAAAGTCTTCGTTCCGGGACCAGGGCATCGCCAAAACCGCCTGGCTGGACCAGGACGCCTCCAACAAGAACTGCTCGGAAGCGCAGGGCGCGGCGCTGGACGACAAGCTGGCCAAATCCATCGAGGAAGCCAACCTCAAAACCGTGAAGATGCCCACGGATGGCAAATTCATCGGCGACTGGAAAGAAGGCGAAAAAATTGCCCAAAACGGCCGTGGCATGACATGGAGCGACCAGCCCGGCTCGGCCAATGGTGGCAGTTGCTACAACTGCCACCAGATCAGCAAAGAAGAGCTGTCTTTCGGCTCCATCGGACCGAGCCTGTACAACTACGGCAAGCTGCGTGGTGTGGCGGACCCGGCGGCGGCGGCCAGCAAGCCCATCGTCGACTACACCTGGGGCAAACTGTGGAATGCCAAGGCCTACAACGCCTGCTCCGGCATGCCGCGCTTTGGTCATGCCGGCATCCTTAACGAAGCCCAATTGCGGCATGTGATGGCGCTGCTGCTGGATCCGGCATCACCTGTCAACAAATGATTAGCGAGTGACTCACGAGTGAGTTAAGAGTAAGAGTAAGAGTCATTTCGGCCTCTAGCCCATAAGCAGCGGGCGTGAACAGCTATCAAATTAATAGTACTTTTCATACATGCCTGGCGTGCCGGGCCGGGCAGGATAGGCAGCGCCATGAATCTGTCTCGCCGCGAGTTTTCCTCCGTGATGGCTGCCGGCTTTCCCATGCACCACAGCGCCAACGCGGCGCAAGCCGCCAACCTGAACGAGGTGCCGCGCTCGGGCAAATGTGCATTTGCTGCACATGACCGACTGCCATGCGCAGTTGATGCCGTCTTATTTTCGGGAGCCCTCGGTCAATCTGGGCGACATGGTGCGGGTCGGCGGATTGACCTACACCTGCGAGCCCGGCGCGAAGATGGGTTCACGCATCCAGAACAGGCGTCTGAAGGGCCAGTTGATCGAGGCCAGCAAAAATGCGGGACCGCTGGCCTGGGGGCTTGTCGAGAGCTACCTGCGGGCCAAAAAAATCATCAAACCGCCCAAACTCAATGTGCTCACCTTGGTCGGCGTGGCCGGCAATCCCGGCCTGGCCTGAGACACGGCAAGTTGCAGCCTGTTTGACGGCTTCGTGACAAAACCCGGACGCCTTTGTGGTGGTCCGGGTTTCGTCGTGGGGGTATTCGGTGGCACAATCGATCCTGTTTCTGAAGGCCCTTCCTTGCCACAGTCGCATCCGCAAATCGGTCAAGCCGTGCTCGCGGAAGGTTAATCAACCAGCCACATCTTGTTGTGGTCAGCTAATGTTTCCTCAAGGGAAACGGAGGTCAGCGTCATGAGTTCTCTGCCGGCGGCATCGTCCGTCTATTCGGCCTATCAAGGCAACACCTATCTCTTCGGCGGCAATGCGCCCTATGTCGAAGAGCTGTACGAAAACTATCTCGCCAACCCCGGCAGCGTGCCTGACAACTGGCGCGAGTATTTCGACGCCCTGCAAAACGTACCCGCCGTCGATGGCAGCAATGCCAAGGACGTGCCGCACCTGCCGGTCGTCAATGCCTTTGCCGAGCGCGCCAAGCAGGGCCAGACCAGGGTCGTGGTTGCCAGCGGCGCTGACTCCGAAATGGGCCGCAAGCGCACGGCCGTGCAGCAACTGATTGCCGCCTACCGCAATGTCGGCGCCCGCTGGGCCGACCTGGACCCGCTCAAACGTGCCGAGCGCGACAACATTCCCGAGTTGGATTCGTCGTTTTACGGTTTCAGCGATGCCGACCAGGAAACGGTGTTCAACACCAGCAACACCTTCTTCGGCAAAGACACCATGAGCCTGCGCGAGCTGCTCAATGCACTGCGCGAGACCTACTGCGGCACGATTGGCGCCGAGTACATGTACATGACCGACCAGAACCAGAAGCGCTGGTGGCAACAAAAGCTTGAAAGCATTCGCAGCAAGCCCAATTTCACCAAGGAAAAAAAGCTTCACATCCTGGACCGCCTGAGTGCGGCTGAGGGCCTGGAGCGTTTTCTCCACACCAAATACGTTGGCCAGAAACGTTTCTCGCTCGAGGGCGGTGAAAGTTTCATCGCCAGCATGGACGAGCTGATCCAGCGCAGCGGCAGCATCGGCATCAAGGAAATTGTGATTGGCATGGCGCACCGCGGCCGGTTGAACGTGCTGGTCAATTCGTTGGGCAAGGTGCCGGCCAACCTGTTTGCCGAGTTTGATCACACTGCGCCGGAAGACCTGCCCAGCGGAGACGTCAAGTACCACCAGGGCTTTAGCTCGGACGTGACCACGCCCGGTGGCCCGGTGCACCTGAGCTTGGCTTTCAATCCCTCCCACCTCGAGATCGTCAACCCGGTGGTCGAAGGCTCGGTGCGTGCCCGCATGGACCGCCGCGCCGACCCCAAGGGCCTACAGGTGCTGCCGGTGCTGGTGCACGGCGACGCCGCCTTTGCGGGGCAGGGCGTAGTGATGGAAACGCTGGCGCTGGCCGAAACGCGTGGTTACTCCACTGGCGGCACGGTGCATATCGTGATCAACAACCAGATCGGTTTCACTACCAGTGACCCGCGCGACAGCCGCTCGACGCTGTATTGCACCGACGTCGTCAAGATGATTGAAGCGCCGGTGTTACACGTCAATGGCGATGACCCTGAGGCGGTGGTGCTGGCGACCCAGTGGGCACTCGAGTTCCGCATGGAATTCCAGAAAGACGTCGTGGTCGACATCATCTGTTTCCGCAAGCTCGGCCACAACGAGCAAGACACACCAGCGCTGACCCAGCCGCTGATGTACAAGAAGATTGCCCAGCATCCCGGCACCCGCAGGCTGTACGCCGACAAACTGTCGGCCCAGGGCATGGGCGAGACGCTGGGCGACGACATGGTCAAGGCGGTGCGCGCCGCGCTGGACGCCGGCAAGAGCACCTTCGATCCGGTGGTGACCAACTTCAAGAGCAACTACGCGGTGGACTGGAGTCCTTACCTCGGCAAGAAATGGACCGACGCCGGCGACACCGCCATCCCGATGGCCGAATGGAAACGCCTGGCCGAAAAAGTCAGCACTATTCCCGCCACTGTGACCGCGCACCAGCTTGTCAAGAAGGTCTATGACGACCGCGCGGCCATGGGCCGTGGCGACATTCCGGTGGACTGGGGCATGGGGGAGCACATGGCGTTTGCCTCGCTGGTGGCCAGCGGTTACCCGGTGCGCCTGTCGGGCGAAGATTGCGGCCGTGGCACCTTCACCCATAGACACGCGGTCATTCACGACCAGAGCCGCGAAAAATGGGACACCGGCACCTACGTGCCGCTGCAAAACGTCGCCGACAACCAGGCGCCGTTTGTGGTGATCGACTCCATCTTGTCCGAGGAAGCCGTACTGGCTTTCGAATACGGCTATGCGTCCAACGACCCGAACACGCTGGTGATCTGGGAAGCCCAGTTCGGCGACTTCGTCAACGGTGCGCAGGTCGTGATCGACCAGTTCATCGCCTCGGGCGAAGTGAAGTGGGGCCGCGTCAACGGCATCACCCTGATGCTGCCGCACGGCTACGAAGGCCAGGGTCCGGAGCACAGCTCTGCGCGCCTGGAGCGCTTCATGCAGCTATCTGCCGACACCAACATGCAGGTGGTGCAGCCAACCACGGCTGCGCAGATATTCCACGTGCTGCGCCGCCAGATGGTGCGCAACCTGCGCAAGCCGCTGATCATCATGACGCCCAAGTCGCTGCTGCGCAACAAGGACGCCACTTCGCCACTGAGCGAGTTCACCAAGGGCAGCTTCCAGACGGTGATCCCTGACAGCGGTACGCTTAAGGCCGACAAGGTCAAGCGCGTGATTGCCTGCTCCGGCAAGGTCTATTACGACCTGGCCAAAAAGCGCGAAGAAAAAAGCATGGACGACGTCGCCATCCTGCGCGTTGAGCAGCTTTATCCTTTCCCACACAAGGCGTTTGCCGGCGAACTCAAGAAGTACCCCAACCTTACCGAGGTGGTGTGGTGCCAGGACGAGCCTCAAAACCAGGGCGCGTGGTTCTTTGTCCAGCACTACATCCACGAGAACATGTCAGAGGGCCAGAAGCTGGGGTATTCAGGCCGCGCGGCCTCTGCTTCGCCGGCGGTCGGGTATTCGCACCTGCACCAGGAGCAGCAGAAGGCGCTGGTGGACGGCGCCTTCGGCAAGCTCAAAGGATTCCTCCTGACCAAATAAGAACCGGCCGCGCGCCCCGGGGCGCGTGCCTGGTCAATCTCCCACATACCGAAAGAATTTACATGGCTACCGTAGAAGTCAAAGTCCCCCAGCTATCCGAGTCCGTCGCCGAAGCGACCATGCTGCAGTGGAAGAAAAAAGTTGGCGACTCCATCGCCATTGACGAAATCCTGATCGAGATCGAAACCGACAAGGTGGTGCTGGAAGTGCCGGCCCCTGTCGCCGGCGTGTTGTCCGAAATCCTGGTGGCCGATGGCGGCACGGTCACTGCCGAGCAATTGATCGCCCGGATCGATACCGAAGGCAAGGTGGCGGCTGCTGCGCCCGCAGCGGCTGCCGCAGCGCCTGCGCCGGCAACGCCCTCGGCGCCGGTACCTGCCCCGGTCGCAAGTGGCGGCAGCATGGCCGGCGTGGCGATGCCCGCCGCCGCCAAGCTGCTGGCCGATAACCAGCTGGCTTCTGGCTCGGTGGTCGGCACTGGCAAGGACGGCCGTGTCACCAAGGGCGATGTGCTGGGCGCGGTTGCTGCCGGCACCTCATCCGCTCCTAAATCAATAGCTGCCAGCGCAATACCAACGGGGGCTCCAACCACTTCTTTGCCTCAAGTGGCGGCGCCAGCGAAGGCCGGTGACCTGGGCGATCGGCCGGAGCAACGCGTGCCCATGAGCCGTCTGCGCGCACGCATCGCCGAGCGCCTGTTGCAATCGCAATCGACCAACGCCATCCTGACCACCTTCAACGAGGTCAACATGGCGCCGGTGATGGAGATGCGCAAACGCTTCCAGGAAAAGTTCGAAAAAGAGCACGGCACCAAGATTGGTTTCATGAGCTTTTTCGTCAAGGCGGCCGTGCATGCGCTCAAGAAATACCCGGTGCTCAATGCCTCGGTGGACGGCAACGACATCGTTTACCACGGTTATTTCGACATCGGCATCGCCGTTGGCTCGCCACGTGGCCTGGTGGTGCCCATCTTGCGCAATGCGGACCAGATGAGTTTTGCCGACATTGAAAAGAAAATTGCCGAGTACGGCGCCAAGGCGCGTGACGGCAAGCTCGGCATCGAAGAGATGACCGGCGGCACCTTCTCGATTTCCAATGGCGGTGTGTTCGGCTCCATGCTGTCCACCCCCATCATCAACCCGCCCCAGTCGGCCATCCTGGGCGTGCACGCGACCAAGGACCGAGCAGTGGTCGAAAACGGCCAGATCGTGGTGCGCCCGATCAACTACCTGGCCATGAGTTATGACCACCGCATCGTCGACGGCCGCGAAGCCGTGCTTGGCCTGGTGGCGATGAAGGAAGCGCTGGAAGATCCGGCCCGTTTGTTGTTTGACATCTAAGGAGCCACGCATGTCCAAACAATTTGACGTGGTCGTCATCGGCGGCGGCCCCGGTGGCTACATTGCTGCCATCCGTGCCGCCCAGCTGGGTTTCAACGTGGCCTGTATCGACGAATGGAAAAACGCCAAGGGCGGCCCGGCCCTGGGCGGCACCTGCACCAACGTCGGTTGCATTCCGTCCAAGGCTTTGCTCCAGTCATCCGAGCATTACGACCATGCCAGCCACCACTTTGCCGAGCACGGCATCGAGGTCAAGGGCCTGGGTCTGGATGTGGCGAAGATGGTGGCCCGCAAGGACACCGTGGTCAAGCAGAACAACGACGGCATTGTTTACCTGTTCAAGAAAAACAAGGTCACTTTTTTCCACGGGTGTGGCTCTTTTACCGCAGCAAAAGATGGCCTGTACGACATCAAGGTGGCTGGCGCCGCCGAAGAAACCATTGCCGGCAAACACATCATCGTCGCCACCGGTTCCAGTGCGCGTGCCTTGCCCGGCACACCGTTTGATGAGGAAAACATCCTGTCGAACGACGGCGCATTGCGCATAGCTGCTGTCCCGAAAAAACTCGGCCTGATTGGCTCCGGCGTGATCGGCCTGGAGATGGGTTCGGTCTGGCGCCGTCTGGGCGCTGAAGTGACGGTGCTGGAGGGTTTGCCCACCTTTCTGGGCGCAGTCGATCAGCAGATTGCCAAAGAAGCGCACAAGGCCTTCGTCAAGCAGGGTCTGAAAATCGAACTCGGTGCGACAGTGGGCGAGATCAAGACCGGCAAGAAGGGCGTTTCTGTGGCCTGGACCAATGCCAGGGGTGAAGCCCAGGCGCTGGAGGTTGACAAACTGATTGTGTCCATTGGCCGGGTTGCCAACACCATGGGCCTGGCACCTGACGCCGTCGGCCTGAAGCTTGATGAGCGCGGCGCCATTGTGGTCGATGGCGACTGCAAAACCAACTTACCCAACGTCTGGGCGGTCGGTGATGTGGTGCGTGGCCCGATGCTGGCGCACAAGGCGGAAGAAGAGGGCGTGGCGGTTGCTGAGCGTATTGCGGGCCAGCACGGCCATGTCAATTTCAACACCATCCCCTGGGTGATTTACACCAACCCCGAGATTGCCTGGGTGGGTCAGACCGAGGAGCAGCTCAAAGCCGCAGGCCGTGCCTACAAGGCGGGCACCTTTCCCTTCATGGCCAACGGCCGGGCGCGCGCGCTGGGTGACACCACTGGCATGGTCAAGATGTTGGCTGACGCCGCCACCGACGAAATTCTGGGCGTGCACATCGTCGGCCCCATGGCCAGTGAACTGATCGCCGAATGTGTGGTGGCCATGGAGTTCCGCGCCAGCTCAGAAGACATTGCCAGAATCTGCCATGCCCATCCTTCGCTCAGTGAAGCGACCAAGGAAGCGGCCCTGGCCGTTGATAAACGCACCTTGAATTTCTGAGCACGCTGGTCAAGGCCACGATGTCCGTTACTTCGGAGTATGCGTCTGAGCTGAAGACACGGGGCTACACCAGCGACCCGGCGCAGTTGCGCGCGGTTGAAGCCCTCGAACGCTGCGCCAGCGAGTGGGCAGCGTTCAAGGAACAACGCTCCAATCCGCTGAAAAAACTGATCAACCGGCCCGACATCCCGCAGGGGGTCTACATGCACGGTGGGGTGGGACGCGGCAAAAGCTTCTTAATGGACTGCTTTTACAACGCGGTTCCGCTCAAGCGCAAGACGCGGCTGCATTTTCACGAGTTCATGCGGGAGGTGCACCGCGAGCTGCGCGACCTGCAGGGCATGGCCAATCCGCTGGACGAACTGGGCAAACGCATTGCACAGCGTTACCGGCTGATCTGTTTTGATGAGTTTCATGTTGCCGACATCACGGATGCCATGATCCTGCACCGGTTGCTGACGGCTTTGTTCGACAACGGGGTCGGTTTTGTCACCACTTCCAACTTTCATCCTGACGACCTCTATCCCAACGGCATGCACCGGGAGCGTATTTTTCCGGCGATTGAGCTGCTCAAGGAAAACCTGGACGTGCTGAGCGTGGACAACGGCACGGACTACCGGCGACGCACGCTGGAGCAGGTCCGGCTGTACCACACGCCGCTTGGACCGCAGGCCGATGCCGAAATGAAGGAAACTTTTGAACGCCTGGCCGAGTCCCAGGATGAATCCCCCGTGTTGCAGATCGAGTCGCGCCAGATCCATGCGAGACGCAAGGCAGGAGGTGTCGTGTGGTTCGACTTCAAGACCCTGTGTGGTGGACCCCGTTCACAAAACGACTACCTTGAGATTGCCACCCAGTTCCACACTGTGTTGCTCAGTGATGTACCTTACATGCCGGTGCGCATGGCTTCTGAGGCCCGGCGCTTTACCTGGCTGGTGGATGTGCTTTACGACCGCCGGGTCAAACTCATCATGTCGGCGGAGGTGATGCCTGAGGCGTTGTACACCGAGGGTCCCCTGGCCCATGAGTTTCCCCGTACGATTTCGAGGCTCAATGAGATGCAGTCTGCGGAATTTCTGGCATTGGAACGGCGAGACGTAGATACCACCCTGACATGAAAAAAATACTTCTTTCGCTGCTTACGCTGACATTCAGTCTCATGGCTGCGGCGCAGCCCCGGGAAGACCTTTTTTCCGCAGCTACGCAAAAGGAGCGCGATCGCATCAACACCGAAAGGCTCACGCTGGAAGCCGGCTTCGACGTGGAAGAAGCCGCTTGTTACAAAAAATTCTTTACCAACAGTTGCCTCAAGGAGATTCAGCCGCGCCGGCGTGAAGCCATGGCTTTGTTGCGGCAGCAGGAGGTTGCTCTCAATGACCGGGAGCGCAAGGAAAAGGCTGCCACCCAGATTCAGAAAACAGAGGAAAAATCATCCGCCGAAGCCCAGGCGCAGGCCGCTGAGCGTCGCACCCAAGCCTTGCAGAAAACGCGGGAACGTGCAGAGCGCACGCAGCAAAAGGCCGACGAGCGGGGTATCCTGAAGCAAAACGAAGCGCTCAATGCCGCAGATGCCGCGAACCGGGCCAAGGGCTCTCAGGAAAGAGCGCAAGCCCGCGCAGACAAGAAAGCCGCCATTGCTGACGAAGTCGAAAAATACAACGACAAGCAGCAGGAGGTGAAAGAGCGCAAAGCCAGCCGCGACCAAAAGCAGCGCGAGCAGACCAAAGCGCCGGCCAAATCATTGCCCACCCCGCAATAGGCGGCGTTATTCGAGGGCTTCGAGCTTGACGATGACCAGCGACAGGTTGTCACCGCCCCCATGGGCGCGAGAACGGGCTTTTTGAATCAAAAATTCCGTCGCTTCGCGCGGTGATAGCATGGACAGGGCAGAACCCATTTCGTTGGGGCTGAAGTAATGCCACACCCCGTCGCTGCAGGCGATCAATGAATCTCCGGGGCGCAACTGCGGTATGAAATGCTGGGTGACGGGCGGGCCTTCTTCGGTTCCCAGGCAGCCCATCAGGATATTGGACTGCGGGTGGACGTTGGCTTCGTCTTCGCTGATCTCGCCCTTGTCCACCAGTGTTTGTACGTATGAGTGGTCGATGGTCCGCGTGACCATTTTGGCGCCGTGAAAATGATAGACACGCGAATCGCCGGCATGCACCCAGTGGCAATCGCCGGCGGGGTTGATCAGAAACGCGGCAAGCGTGCTGTGCGGCTCCTGTTCGGCGGAAATGGCGGTCAGCTTGATGACGGTGTGTGCTTCTTCCACCAATTGCTTGAGCATGAAAGGCGCATCATCGCTGGCCGGTGCATAACGCTCAAACAATTGCTTGGCGGTCATCATGACCTGGTCCGATGCCTTGCGCCCGCCGCTGCGTCCGCCCATGCCATCAGCCACGATGCCGAGCATGCAGCCGGCAATGCGCGGATGGCTGAGCAGGGCAACCTGGTCCTGCTGGTAGTCGCGATCTCCCTTGTGGATACCGGTGGACGCGGTGATTCGATAACCTTTGGACATCTTGACTCGATATATCTCCGTAATCGACGTATTATCAGACGAAGCAGCCCGCGCGGATAAAAACCTTGGACATAAATCTACACTCCCCGGAGCGCCGTCTGATTGATCTCAAAATCGAACATGCAGACCTCAATGCCCTGGTGGACGTCACCTCGCATGCCATTCCAATCAATGAGCTGATGCTCAGGCGCCTGAAAAAGCGGCGCTTGCTGCTGCGGGACCAGATCGCCCAACTCGAGATGTCGCTGGACCCCCCCGAACCTGCCTGATGAATCTGGCATCCCAAGTCCTGGCGGCCTTCGCCCCTGAAGGTGTGTTGTCGCGCACCACCGAGCACTTCGTTCCCCGCAGCGGACAGACCGAGATGGCGCTTGCTGTGGCGCAAGCCATTGAAGGGGCGTACCCGCTGGTGGTTGAAGCAAGCACCGGCGTCGGCAAGACTTTTTCCTACCTGGTACCGGCGCTGCTCAGTGGTGAACGCGTGTTGTTGTCGACCGCCACCAAGGCGCTGCAGGACCAGTTGTTCGGGCGCGATCTGCCGACGCTGGTCAAGGTCTTGGGTATACCTGTCAGCACAGCCTTGCTGAAGGGACGCAGCAGTTACCTGTGCCTGCACCGCATGGAGATGGCTCGCCATGATGTCAGTTTTTCCGAGCGCACCTCGCTGGGCGCACTCGCGAAGGTGGAGAAGTGGGCGCAAGGCACCGCTACCGGTGACCTGGCGGAGCTGCCGGGCCTGGACGAACGATCTCCGGTGATTCCCTGGGTGACCTCCACACGCGAAAATTGTCTGGGTTCGCAATGCCCGCAGTTTCGCGGCTGTCACGTCAATCAGGCGCGCCGCGAGGCGCTGGCAGCGGATGTCGTGGTGATCAACCACCATCTGTTTTTTGCCGATCTGGCCGTGCGCGAGTCGGGCATGGCCGAGCTACTGCCCTCGGTGCGCATCGCCATTTTTGACGAAGCGCATCAGCTCAACGAAACCGGGGTGCAGTTTCTGGGCAAGAACCTCTCGACAGGCCAATTGCTCGATGTTTCGCGCGACATGCTGGCCACCGGCTTGCAACTGGCGCGTGGTCTGGCGGATTGGCAGGCCTTGTCGGGCGCCACCGAGCACGCTGCCCGCGATCTGCGTCTGTCCGTGGGCAAGGCGTATCCGGGCACCAAGCTGCGCTGGAACGATGCTGTGCCGGAAGGGCTGAACGCCGGCGAGTGGTCAACTGCGATGGTCGCCCTCGGCACCTCGCTGCAGGCTGCGTGCGAAGCCCTGGAAAGCGTCACTGAAATTGCGCCCGACTTTGTGCGTCTGCATGAGCGCGCGCTTGAGCTGGCAGAACGTGCGCAGGCCTTTTCAGCCCCGCCGGAGCCGGGCGGGGTCCGCTGGCTGGACGTGGGGACGCAGTTGCGCCTGGTGGAGTCGCCGCTGGACATTGCGAAGGCCATCCAGGAACGGGTGTTCACGGACGACCAGGCGGCCGCGAAGTCCTGGATATTCACTTCCGCGACCCTCGGGGATGACGAGCGCCTGAGTTGGTTCACCGAGCCTTGCGGGCTGACGCAGGCGACGGTGCTGCGCATCGGCAGCCCGTTCGACTATGCACGGCAGGCCGCGTTTTATGTCCCGCGCAACTTTCCCAAACCGGGCGACCCTGCACATACGGGGGCTGTGGCAGCAGCGGCGGCGAACTGGGCGCGCCGGCTGGGCGGGCGCACGATGGTACTGACCACCACCTTGCGCGCCCTGCGCGCCATCGGTGACGCGTTGCAGGCGGCTTTCGACGGTGTGAGTGATATCGAGGTGCTGGTGCAAGGTGCGATGCCCAAACGTATGCTGATTGAACGCTTCCGTCAGGGCGACAGTGGCGGTGGCCGGGCTTGTGTGCTGGTCGCGTCTGCGTCGTTTTGGGAGGGCATCGACGTGCCGGGCGAGGCGCTGCAACTGGTGATCATCGACAAGTTGCCATTTCCGCCGCCCAATGATCCCATGGTGGAAGCGAAATCGCGGGCGCTGGAGTCGGACGGCAAAAGCGCCTTCAACGACTATTTCCTCCCGGAAGCGGCGGTGGCGCTCAAGCAGGGGGCAGGCCGGCTGATCCGCCGCGAGACCGATCAGGGGGTACTGGTGATTTGTGACAGCCGCCTGGCCATCATGGGTTACGGCAAGCGCCTGCTGCGGGCCCTGCCTGCGATGCAGAGGCTGGCATCAGAAGACGAACTGAACGAACGGCTGGACCTGCTTACCAGAAGCGGTACCACGGCGTCTCCACCGATCTGAAACCCTTGGTCAGATACTCACTCTGCGGGTAGCTTTTTTCCATCACGCGTTTGGCGTCATCGCGCAACTGGGCCATGCCCAGGGCATCGTAGGATTTGTAGAGGATAAACAGCGCGTCTTCCAGCACCGGCACGTCGCGGTAGTCGGTCAGAGCGGTCTGCGCGCGGTTGATGGCCGAAATGTAGGCGCCGCGGGTGTAGTAGTAGCGCGCCACATGGACTTCATACTGCGCCAGCGAATTGACGATGTAGGTCATGCGCAAGCGTGCATCGGCAGCGTACTTGGAGTCTGGAAAACGATTGGCCAGCTCCTTGAACGCATCGAATGACTCCTTGGCGGCTTTCTGGTCACGCTCCGACAAATCCTGTCGATACAGAAAACTGAACAGGCCCAGGTTTTCGTTGAAGGTCACCAGGCCCTTGAGGTACAGGGCGTAGTCGATCGCCGGGCTGGCCGGGTGCAGTTTCATGAACCGGTCCAGCGTGGCCTGGGCCTGGGCCTGCTCGCCACCCTTGTACTGGGCATAAGCTTTTTCAAGCTGCGCCTGCTGGGCCAGCGGCGTACCAGCGGCCCGGCCTTCGAGCTTTTCAAACAGCGGAATGGCCTTGTCGTAAGCACCGGAGTTTGCTTCATCCCGTGCTTCCGCATAAATCTTGTTCGGGCTCCAGGCGGCTGTCGGGTCTTTGACGGCTGTCGAGGAACAGCCGGACAGCACAACAAGGCAGGCCACCAGGGCTGCCCCAAAAGAGGGTGTGGGGGGAACAACCGATAATTTGGTGGAAAACATCGCAATTGATCCTGTTAATGACTGATTCTGAACAAAGCAAATTGATTATATCGAGCGCCAATGCCGGTGAAGAGCTGTCTGACGAGATCGCCGACGAACTGGAGACCGGTGTCGCCTTCGAGTTGCGTGAAGTCGTGGTTCCCGTGGGCAGCCACGGCGAGCGACTGGACCGAACACTCGCACAGGCCGTGCCTGAGTTTTCCCGCAGTTATCTGCAGCAATTGATCGAGGCCGGGGCGGTGCGGCTCAATGGCGTGACGGTCACCAAATCATCGGCGCGTGTGAAGGCCGGCAACACGTTGCAGGTCGAACTCAAGCCCACGCCGCAAAGCCAGGCCTTCAAACCTGAAACCATGGCGTTGGAGATCGTGTTTGAAGATGAGCATCTGCTGGTCGTCAACAAGCCGGCAGGGCTGGTGGTGCACCCGGCGCCTGGCAACTGGAGCGGTACGCTGCTCAATGGCCTGTTGGCCCGTGATCCTCAAGCCAGTCTGTTGCCGCGCGCCGGCATCGTGCACCGGCTGGACAAGGACACCAGCGGCCTGATGGTTGTGGCGCGCAAGCGCCAGGTGATGGATCAGCTGGTGGCCATGATTGCGGCCAGAACAGTCAGCCGCGAGTACCTGGCGCTGGCCCACGGCGACTGGCAGGGGCCGGCCGCGCGCCAGGTGGACGAACCGATAGGCCGCGATCCGCGCAACCGGCTGCGCATGGCCGTCGTGGACCTCGAGCGAAATTCCGGCAAGACGGCGTCCACAGGTATCTTCAGGCTGGGCAGCGCCGGCGGGTTTTGCCTGGTGCGCTGCAAGTTACAGACGGGCCGCACTCACCAGATCCGGGTGCATATGGCGTCTATCGGTCATCCACTGGTGGCGGACGAGGTTTATGGTGGAAAGCCCGTTGCCGGGCTGGGGCGCCAGGCCTTGCACGCTTGCCGACTGGCTTTTGAGCATCCCGTGACCCATGCGGCGCTGGAGTTCCTGTCGCCGCTGCCTGCTGATCTGGCGGCCACCGTGGCCAGCGCGGGGCTGGGATACAATCAAAGCCAGTAGTTTTCTGCTACCCGCACATGGCGCGCACTGATGAGTGCTTGCGCATGAATGTGAACTGCGCTGCCAGGCGCCTCGACCTCGACTACTTTCGGAACCAAGACCATGAATACGACGGATGCGAAGCGCGTCCTCGAAACGGCACTGATTTGCGCGCAGCAGCCGCTGCCTGTGCGCGACATGGGTGTTTTGTTCAACGGGGCGCTGACGACCGACACCGTGAAGCTGCTGCTTGAGGACCTGCAAAACGACTGGTCCGGGCGTGGCGTGGAACTGGTCCATGTGGCCACCGGCTGGCGTTTCCAGAGCCGTCCCGACATGCGCGAATTCCTGGACCGCCTGCATCCTGAAAAGCCGCCGCGCTACACCCGCGCCACGCTCGAAACGCTGGCCATCATTGCCTACCGCCAGCCGGTGACGCGCGGCGACATGGAGGACATCCGCGGGGTGACCATCAATAGCCTGCTCCTCAAGCAACTTGAGGACCGCGGCTGGGTGGAAGTGATCGGGCACCGCGAAACCGTGGGACGCCCTGGCCTGTACGCGACAACGCGGCAGTTCCTCGATGACCTTGGTGTTGAATCGCTGGACCAACTGCCGGCCATGGACAGCACGGCTGGCCAGGCGTCCATGCTGGAGCAGATCGAATTCGGCCTGGCGGGTCCGCCCGCTGGTGACGACACCCTCGCGCTGGAAGCGCCGGCGCATGTCCCTGGCGATGGAGGCATAGAAACCGAACGCCCCAACGAGACAGAGGCGGCGTTGGCCGCAGCCAGCCCTGCCGAGCCGGCAGACTTTGACAGCTTGCAGGAAGCCCCGGCCAGCGGCCAGGCATCTCCTGATTCCCACGCCTGAACGGCCCCCTCATGAACCCCAACGACAATCCGGCTCCGGCCGTTCCGGCCCCCCAGATTGAAGAATCAAACAGGGTTCCAGCCCATAGCCAGAAAGCGCAAGAAGCTCCTGATTTGATAGCGGATGAGATCACTGCAAACCAGGCCGAGCCATCCCGTCAGGCCCCGCCATCAGGCGCGCCAGCGAACCGCTTCGATGACGTAGTGACGGGCCAATTCGACGCCGACGAGGAAGATGTCGCGGTGGAACTGGCCAAACGCGTGCTGTTGCCCCAGCCCGAAACGCCGAAGTTGCACAAGGTGCTGGCCCAGGCCGGTCTGGGGTCGCGGCTCGAAATGGAGCAACTGATCCTGGAGGGGCGGATTTCGGTCAATGCCGAGCCGGCCCACATCGGCCAGCGCATCCAGTTCGGTGACACGGTCAAGGTCAATGGCAAGCCGATTCGGGTGCGGATCGACCCGCCACCGCCCCGCGTGATCGCCTACCACAAGCCTTCCGGCGAGGTGGTGTCGCACGACGACCCGCAGAACCGGCCCACGGTGTTTCGCAAGCTGCCCAAGCTGTTCCAGGGCAAATGGCAGTCGGTCGGGCGGCTCGACCTGAATACCGAAGGCCTGCTGCTGCTGACCAGCTCCGGCGAGCTGGCCAACAAGCTGATGCACCCGCGTTTCGGCCTGGAGCGCGAGTACGCGGTTCGGGTCCTGGGTGCCCTGAACAACGAAGAAAAGAAACGCCTGCTCGACGGCGTGCAGCTCGACGACGGGCTGGCCCAGTTCAGCACCATCGAGGCTGGCGGCGGCGAAGGCGCCAATTGCTGGTACCGGGTGACGATCTCCGAAGGACGCAACCGCGAGGTCCGCCGTATGTTCGAAGCTGTAGGCCACGCCGTCAGCCGACTGATCCGCATCCGTTATGGCGCCGTGGTGCTGCCGCGCGGCCTCAAGCGGGGTGCTTTTGTGGAGCTTGACGAGCGTGACATCTGGGCACTGACCAGTGCGGTCGGCCGTTCGGAATCGCGCGCCGACCCGCGCGGACCGAAAACGCCGACTGAAGCCGGAGACGGCGCTGGTGAGTCCCGCCTCGCACGCGGCCCACGCGGCAACGACAGGTCGCGCGGTGGGCGAGGGCGCACGGATGCCGGAGCGGCCCGACCGCCGGCGCAACCACCTGCATCCGGCCAGGACGATGGCGAGGAGCCGGGGCCCCATGAGTTCCAGCCGCCAATGCCCCGCAACGACGCGCCGCGTGATGCCAACCGGCGTCGCGGCGGCAAGGGCCGTGGGCCAGGTAATGGCAACGGTGGCGCTGCCCCGCGTTCCGGCCCGCCGGGAAATTTCGGTGGCAATCCAGGTCAGGGCCAGCGCCGCCGCGACGACGGTGGTGGTCGCAGCGACCGTGCCGACAAAGGGCCCGGCGGTGCGCAGCCCGACCCGATGAAAACTTCCTTCGGCTACATCGGTGCTGAAACCTTTACCCGCCAGCGTCAGACCCAGACCCAGACCCAGAGCCAGCGGCGCGGCGGGGGCAATGGTCCCGCTGGAGGTGGGGGCGGCGGAGGTGGTGGTACCGGCCAGCGGCGCGGCGGCGCAGGTGGCGGTGGCGGTGGAAACCGGGGTGGTGGCAATCGGAGCAATGGCGGTGGCAACCGGGGCGGAAACCGCTGAATCCCCACTTCCGCCACACGCATTTGCCGACCGGGGCGATTGGCGGCAGGTTAAAATCAGGGGCTTTATTCGATTTGAATAAATCCTAGAAAATCAAGGTTAAGGAAATCTCATGGCGATCGAACGCACTCTCTCCATCATCAAACCCGATGCCGTGGCAAAAAATGTCATTGGTCAAATCTACGCACGTTTCGAGGCCGCTGGCCTGAAAGTGGTGGCTGCCCGCATGGCCCACCTGTCGCGCGGCGAAGCCGAGGCTTTTTATGCCGTGCACAAAGAGCGCCCGTTTTTCAAGGACCTGGTTACCTTCATGATTTCCGGCCCGGTCATGATTTCCGCGCTGGAAGGTGAGAACGCGATCCTGAAACACCGCGATCTGATGGGTGCGACGGATCCGAAGAAAGCCGCCGCTGGAACTATCCGCGCGGACTTTGCCGACAGCATTGATGCCAACGCCGTGCACGGCTCTGACGCCGTTGAAACTGCCCAAGTGGAGATCAGTTTCTTCTTCGCGGGCATGAACATCTACTCCCGCTGAAATGGCCCCCACGCTTGTCGCTTCGCTGACTGCGCTGCCCCCCAGGGGAGCCGTCGCTTGCTTGGGGCGGCCCCTCGCGGCGTGTGGTTGACGTCCGGGCTTTCACAAAATGACCGCCAACCTGCTTGATTACGATCTGGAAGGGCTGGCGGCCTTTTGCGAAGGGCTCGGAGAAAAACGCTTCCGTGCCACCCAGCTTTTTCGCTGGATTCACCAAAAAGGCGCAACAAATTTCGATCAGATGACCGATCTCGCGAAGTCGCTGCGTGAAAAACTTCCCGCTTCCGCCCATATCCAGAGCCTGAAGGTGGTGTCACGCCACGATTCAGCCGACGGCACCATCAAGTGGCTGTTCGATGTCGGTGCCGGCGATGTGATCGAGACGGTTTTTATTCCCGAGTCCGACCGCGGCACCCTGTGCATTTCCTCGCAGGCGGGCTGCGCCGTCGGTTGCCGCTTTTGCTCTACCGGCCACCAAGGCTTTAGCCGCAACCTGAGCACTGCCGAGATTACTGGCCAGCTCTGGTTTGCCGAGCACTTCCTGCGCCAGCACCTGGGCCGGAGCGAGCGGGTGGTTTCTAACGTCGTGATGATGGGCATGGGCGAGCCGCTGCAGAACTATTCGCAGCTACTGCCGGCCTTGCGCGTCATGCTGGATGACCATGCCTACGGGCTGTCGCGCCGGCGCGTGACCGTATCGACTTCGGGCGTGGTGCCCATGATGGATCGTCTTGCTCAGGATTGTCCGGTGGCCTTGGCGGTGTCGCTGCACGCGCCGGAAGACGCCCTGCGCAGCAACCTGGTGCCGCTCAACAAAAAATACCCGATTGCAGAGTTGCTCGATGCCTGCAGCCGTTATCAGAGCGCCGCACCCCGCGACTTCATCACCTTTGAATACTGCATGCTCGATGGCGTCAACGACCAGGCCGAACACGCTCAGCAACTGGTGGATTTGATGCAAAAACATTCGGTGAGCGGTCTGTCGTGCAAGTTCAACCTGATTCCGTTCAACCCGTTCCCTGCTTCGGGACTGAAACGCTCCAGCATGCCGCAGGTGATGGCTTTCGCGAAAATCCTGATCGATGCGGGTATGGTGACCACGGTGCGCAAGACGCGCGGCGACGATATTGATGCGGCTTGCGGTCAACTGGCCGGCGACGTGCAGGACCGCACCGGAGTACAACAACGCATGGCGTCACAGCGGCAGGGTATGCTCAAGGGCATCAAGGTAGTTTCCAGGGAGGTCGGTGTATGAAGCTTGTCCGTGGCGTGATCTGGCTTTGCGTCTGTTGGGTGGCCGTGCTGATGGCCGGCTGTGCCGCCAATCCGGGCGCCGCGTGGGGGCCCGGCGGGCGCGCCGAGATCATGACCGAGTCGGACGAAACAGATGGCCGCAAGCGCGCGCGCATTCGCCTGGAACTTGCCGCCAATTATTTCCAGCAGGGCCAGACCAATGTGGCGCTGGATGAACTCAAGCAGGCGCTGGCCGCCGACCCGACCTTTGCCGATGCCCACAACCTGCGCGGCCTGGTCTACATGCGCATGAACGACAGTGCGCTGGCCGAAGACAGCTTTCGCAAAGCCATGGCGCTGAATCCCCGCGACGGAGACGTGCTGCACAACTATGGCTGGCTGCTCTGCCAACAAAACCGGTACGGCGAATCAATCACGCTGTTTGGTCGCGCTATCGCCATGCCCCAGTACGGAGGGCAGGCTAAAACACTGATGACACAAGGCATTTGCCAGATCAGTGCTGGCCAGATGGCCGAAGGTGAGCGTAGCCTGTCGCAGTCCTATGAGCTCGATGCCGGGAACCCGATCACTGCCTACCACCTGTCCAGGGCGCTTTTTCAGCGCGGCGACTTGTCGCGGGCACAGTTTTACATCCGTCGCGTCAACAACAGCGACTTGGCCAGGGCTGAAACGCTTTGGCTGGGTATCAAGGTGGAGCGCAGCCTGGGTAACCGCGAAGCCATGTTGCAGTTGGCGGACCAGCTGAAAAAACGCTACGGTGGGTCGCGCGAGGCAGCAGCTTATGACAAAGGGGCCTTCAATGAGTGAATTTGATGGCCAAGGGTCAGGCCGCTCCGACATGCCGCTGGCGGCGTCTCCGCGAGACGAATCTCCAGCGCCTGCCGAAAGCGCTGGAACCCTGCTCAGGCAGGCGCGCGAGGCGGCTGGCCTGCACATTGCTGCCCTGGCCGTCGCGCTGAAGGTACCGGTGAAAAAACTCGAAGCACTTGAGGCTGATCGGCTGGACTTGTTACCCGATGCGGTTTTTGTGCGTGCACTGGCGTCAAGCGTTTGCCGCACACTCAAAATGGATGCGGGCCAGGTGCTGGCGCTTTTGCCACAAACCGGCAAGCCGCGCCTTGTTTACCAGCAGACCAGCATCAACACACCATTTCGCTCCCCGAGTGATGGACCTGGCCCCTCCCTGTGGGCGCAGGTGTCCCGGCCGGCGGTTCTGGCAGGGCTGCTGCTGTTGCTGGGTGCGCTGGTACTGATTTTTTTGCCGGCTGTTCAGCAGCAGGAGATGGCGGTCCTGCCCCTGGCCGGCATCTCTGCGCCCGCTCCACAATCGGCGCCGGTCAGAGTCGCTGCGGCTCCCGCGCAAGTGCAGCAAAGCCCCAGCCCCGCGGTGCCGGAAAGCCCGGCGGCTGCGGTGGGTGTCATGTCTGCCGCGCCTGCGATGGCCCCCGGTTTGTCGGCAGGTGCCACGCTTTTAATGCCGGCTGCGAGTCCCGTCGAGGCACCGGCCGCCACAACTGCGCAAGCACAAGCACCGGCGGCAGCCAATGGCATCATCATGTTCACGGCCAAAGGGCAATCCTGGGTTGAAGTCACCGATGCCAAAGGGTTGGTGGTGTTGCGTCGCACGCTGGCCGCCGGTGAGGCAGCCAGTGCCTCGGGCGTCCTGCCGCTGGCAGCCGTGGTCGGCCGGGTCGATGCCACCCAGGTGCAGGTGCGTGGCCGTCCCTTCGATCTGGGCGCGGTTGCCAAAGACAACGTCGCACGTTTCGAGGTGAAATAGTGGCCGCCTGTCTACCGGTGGAATCGGCTGCGCCCAAGGCACGTGTGTCCTCGCAGGCGCGGGTGGTCTGGGGCTCGCGCGTGGTCACGGTGGGCGGCGATGCGCCGGTGCGCGTGCAATCCATGACCAACACCGACACCGTCGATGCGATCAGTACCGCCATCCAGGTCAAGGAGCTCGCTCTGGCTGGCTCGGAGATGGTTCGCATCACCGTCAACACGCCCGAAGCGGCCCAGGCTGTGCCTTATGTGCGTGAGCAGCTAGATCGCATGGGCATTGACGTGCCGCTGGTCGGCGATTTTCACTACAACGGCCACCGCCTGCTGACGGATTATCCAGCGTGTGCCGAGGCCTTGTCCAAATACCGCATCAATCCCGGCAATGTGGGCAAGGGCGACAAACACGACAGGCAGTTTGGTCAGATGATCGAGGCGGCCGTTCGCTGGAACAAGCCGGTGCGTATTGGTGTCAACTGGGGCAGTCTGGACCAGGAACTGCTGGGCAGCCTGATGGACGACAACAGCCGCCGCCCCCAACCCTGGGACGCCAAACAGGTGATGTACGAGGCCCTGATTACCTCGGCGATTGATTCCGCCATGCTGGCAGAAAAAATGGGCATGGATAAAAACCAGATCATCCTGTCGTGCAAGGTCAGTGGTGTGCAGGACCTGATCTCGGTGTACCGCGAACTGTCAAAACGCTCGCGATACGCGCTGCATCTGGGCCTGACCGAGGCCGGCATGGGCACCAAAGGCACGGTGGCCTCCAGCGTGGCGCTGGCGGTGCTGCTGCAGGAGGGCATTGGCGACACCATCCGTGTGTCGCTCACCCCGCAACCCGGCGAGGCGCGCACGCAGGAGGTCCTGATTGCCTCCGAAATCCTTCAGGCGCTGGGGCTTCGCAGCTTTGTGCCCAGCGTCACGGCCTGTCCCGGTTGCGGCCGCACCACCAGCACCACCTTCCAGGAACTGACCAAAGAAATCGACGACTTCCTGCGCGCCCAGATGCCAGTTTGGCGCGAACAATACCCTGGCGTTGAAAAGCTCAAGGTTGCCGTGATGGGTTGTATCGTCAACGGGCCAGGCGAGAGCAAACATGCCGACATCGGCATCAGCTTGCCGGGATCCGGCGAAGCACCGGCCGCGCCGGTCTATATCGACGGCGAAAAAAGTGTGACTCTGCGCGGCGACCGCATTGCGCAGGAGTTCCGGGTGATTGTCGAAAATTACATTGAAAAGCGCTTTGGCACGCAAGTCGCCCAAGCCGCTGATTGAGCGTTTCAAAACGCATGACAGTCGGAACGCTCAATCCCTCACCCCGGCCCTCTCCCAAAGGGCGAGGGTGAGAACCGTCCAATTCACTGTCGTGTATTTCGAAAAGATCAATAAGAAACCCCGTGGCTGAAAAACTGACTGCCGTCAAAGGCATGAACGACATATTGCCGCCCGATTCGGCGCGCTGGGAATGGCTGGAAGACAAAGTCCGCGCCATGATGAGGCGTTACGCCTACCGCAACATCCGCACACCGATCCTGGAGCACACGCAGTTGTTTGTGCGCGGCATTGGCGAAGTCACCGACATTGTCGAGAAGGAAATGTATTCTTTCGACGACCGTGCCGACAAGGACGGCAAGCATGACCAGTTGACCATGCGGCCGGAAAACACCGCCAGCGTGGTGCGCGCGGTGACCGAACACAATTTGCTGTACGAAGGCGGCAAACGCCTGTATTACATGGGACCCATGTTTCGCCGCGAGCGTCCGCAGCGCGGTCGTTATCGCCAGTTTCATCAGATCGGCGCCGAGGCCCTGGGCTTTGCCGGGCCTGATGTCGATGCCGAACTGATCCTGCTCGCGGCGGCACTCTGGAAAGAACTAGGTCTGAACGACTGGCGGCTGGAGATCAACAGCCTGGGCCAGCCCGAAGAACGTGCGCAGCACCGCGCCGAACTGATTGTCCACCTGGAACAACATGCAGACCTGCTCGATGAAGAAGCGCGCAGGCGCCTTCACAGCAACCCGCTACGTATTCTCGACACCAAAAACCCGGCAATGAAAACCGTCGTGGACAGTGCGCCACGGCTGCTCGATTTCCTGGGCCCCGAATCACTCGCGCATTTTGAAGGCTTGAAAGCCATTCTCGATGCCAACGCGGTGCCCTGGACCTTGAATCACCGGCTGGTGCGCGGGCTCGACTACTACAACCTGACCGTGTTCGAGTTTGTGACCGACCGCCTGGGCGCCCAGGGGACGATTTGCGCAGGCGGCCGTTACGACTATTTGATTGAGCAGATGGGCGGCAAGGCCGCGCCTGCGGTGGGCTGGGCGCTCGGCGTCGAGCGTGTGCTGGAACTCATCAAGGAGCAGGGCACGGCCATTGAACTGCCGGTGCCAGATGCTTACGCCATCATTGGCGACGCGGCGGCCTGGCCCGCTGCCTCGTGTGCCTTGCAGGCACTGCGTGCCGCAGGTGTCAGCGTGCAAATGCACGCCGGCAGCGCCGACGGCATGGGCAGCATGAAGTCCCAGTTCAAGAAGGCCGACGGCAGCGGCGCGCGTTTTGCGCTGATTTTTGGACAGGCCGAGCTGGCAGACGGCTGCGTGGCGGTCAAGGCCTTGCGCGGAGACAAGGGCGATGCTGTGCAAGCCCAGGTGCTGCAGCCGCTGGACGCCATTGCCTCCTGGGCACAGGGCTTGCGCAGCGCCGGCTGACACGCACCCTACAATCGACACTCCTTGTTGGGCAACAACACATCTACCGGACAGAACAAAAAAGCGCTTTATGGCAAAACATCTCGATTTGGAAGAACAGGAGCAGCTTGACGAGCTCAAGCACTTCTGGAAGCGATACGGCAACCTGATCACCTGGGGTTTGATTGCCATCTTCGGCACCTTTGCCGCATGGAACGGTTACCAGTACTGGCAGCGCAGCCAGCAGGCGCAGGCCGCCGTTATGTACGACGAGGTCGAGCGCGCTGCCGCGTCGGGTGACGCTGGTCGGCTGGATCGTGCGCTGGCCGACATGAAGGACAAATATGGCAGTACGGCCTTTGCGCAGCAAGCCGGACTGCTAGCCGCCAAAACCTATTACGACAACGGCAACATCGATGGCGCCAAGGCCGCCTTGACCTGGGTGGCCGACAAAAGTGCCGACGAAGGTTACCTGGCGATTGCCAAGCTGCGGTTGGCCGGGGTGCTGCTCGAAGCCAAGGCCCATGATGAAGCGCTGCAGCAGTTGTCGGGCACCTTCCCCAAGGATTTCACGGCACTGGTGGCAGACCGGCGCGGCGACATATTTGCTGCGCAAGGCAAAAAAATCGAAGCCAAAGTCGAATACGAAAAAGCCTACAAAGGCATGGACGAGCGCACGGAATACCGGCGCCTGGTCGAGGTCAAACTCAATGCGCTCGGCATCAATCCGTCAGCGACATTGCCCGCCCCTGCAGCAGCCGCTGCAGCTTCTCCCGCGTCCGCCACGGAGGTCAAGCAGTGATTCTCAAGTCTTTTAGGCCTCTGGCCCATGCTGGTAAAGCGCCAGCAGCTATTATTTTAATAGCAATGTTATCCGGTTGCTCAATGTTCAGCGGATTTTTTGGCGGCTCCGTCAAGAAACCGCAACCAGCCGAATTGCAGCCTGTGGTCGCGCTGGTGCCGGTCAGGCAAGCCTGGACCGCCCGCATTGGTGAAGTCAGCTTTCCGCTCGAAGTCGAGGTAGCGGGTGACACGGTGGTGCTGGCCAGCGCGGACGGCACGGTGGCGTCACTCGACGCCCGCACCGGACGCGACCTCTGGCGCACCAACATCGGCACGCCGATTGCCGCCGGTGTCGGCAGCGACGGCAAGCTGGCCGCCGTGGTGACGCGCGCTAACGAAGTGGTGGCCCTTGCCAGCGGCCGCGAAGTGTGGCGCCAGAAGCTGGCGGCGCAGGCTTTCAGCTCGCCTTTTGTCGCTGGAGGACGGGTTTTTGTGCTGGCCGCTGACCGGTCGGTCAATGCCTTTGACGGCCAAACCGGACGCAAGCTCTGGACCCAGCAACGCCCCAGCGAGCCGTTGGTGCTGCGTCAGTCTGGTGTCATGCTGGCCGTCGGCGACACGCTGGTGGTGGGCCTGGCCGGCCGGCTGACCGGGCTGAACCCGCTCAATGGCAGCATCCGCTGGGAAGCACCGATTGCCTCGCCGCGCGGCATCAATGATGTGGAACGGCTGGTGGACCTCGTCGGCACGGTCAACCGCAACGGCAACACCGTGTGCGCCCGAGCCTTCCAGGCCAGCGTCGGCTGCGTCGATGCCGCGCGCGGCACTTTGCTCTGGAGCAAATCCGCCAACGGCGCTCAGGGCGTGGACGGTGACGACAGCCTGGTGTTTGGCACCGAGGCCGACGGCAAGGTGCTGGCCTGGCGCCGCAGCGATGGCGAAAGTGCGTGGAGCACGGACCGCCTGCGCTACCGCAACTTGACCTCACCGGTGGTGGTGGGACGCTCCATCGCCATTGGCGATTCAGCCGGTTTTCTTCACCTGCTGTCGCGCGCTGACGGCTCCGTGATGAACCGCCTGAGCACCGATGGCTCGCCAGTGGCGGCTTCGCCGGTGCTGGCAGCCAATACCTTGATTACCGTGAGCCGATCAGGCGCCGTGTTCGGTTTCGCCCCTGAATGACGCTTGTTCGTGGACGATGTGCTTTCCACCCGTCCATGACACAAGCATGAGGTCCAACCAGCCGTAATCCGGCTGTGAAAAGTATTGATGAAACCTGTTCTCGCCCTGGTCGGTCGCCCCAATGTGGGCAAATCGACGATTTTTAACCGGCTGACCAAGTCGCGCGATGCGATTGTGGCCGACTACGCCGGCCTGACGCGGGACCGCCATTACGGCAACGGCCGCCTGGGTTCACAGGAGTTCATCGTCATCGATACCGGCGGCTTTGAGCCCAAGGCCATCGACGGCATTTACAAGGAAATGGCCAAGCAGACCCGGCAAGCAGTGGCGGAGGCCGATGTCGTGGTGTTTGTGGTGGATGCACGCGCTGGCGTGAACGCCCAAGACCACGAAATTGCCAAGTATTTGCGCAAGCTTGGCAAACCGACGGTGCTGACGGCCAACAAGGCGGAAGGCATGACCGAAGGCGTGCAACTGTCCGAGTTTTTCGAGCTCGGCCTGGGTGAAGTTCTTGCCGTGTCCGCATCCCATGGCCAGGGCATGCGCACGCTGGTGGAGATGGCCCTCGCGCCCCTGAATCTGCCGGATCCGGACGAGGAGGGCGAACCCCCCGATCCAACCGTGATCAAATTAGCGGTTGCCGGCCGGCCCAATGTGGGCAAATCGACACTGATTAACACCTGGCTCGGTGAGGAACGCCTCGTTGCCTTTGACCAGCCGGGCACAACGCGCGACGCGATCTCGGTGCCCTTCGAAAAGGCCGGCCAGAAATTCGAACTGATTGATACTGCAGGCCTGCGCCGCAAGGGCAAGGTCTTTGAGGCCATCGAGAAGTTCTCCGTGGTCAAGACTCTGCAGGCCATCGAAAGCGCCAATGTGGTGCTGCTGCTGCTGGACGCGACCCAGGGCGTGACCGATCAGGACGCCCACATCGCCGGCTACATCCTGGAAAGCGGCCGCGCGGTGGTACTGGCGGTCAACAAGTGGGACGCGGTGGACAGCTACCAGCGAGAAATGCTGGAGCGTTCGGTCGAGACGCGCCTGGCTTTCCTGAAATTTGCGTCCATCCACAATATTTCCGCGATCAAGCGGCAGGGTCTGGGCCCGGTCTGGAAGTCCATCGTGCAGGCCCACGCCTCGGCCAACCGCAAGATGTCCACCCCGGTGCTGACCCGCCTGCTGCTGGAGGCGGTGCAGTTTCAGAGCCCGCAGCGGGCCGGCATCTTTCGCCCCAAGCTACGTTATGCCCACCAGGGAGGCATGAACCCGCCCATCATCATCGTCCACGGCAATTCGCTGGAACATGTGACAGACGCCTACAAGCGCTTCCTGGAAGGGCGCTTTCGCAAGGAGTTCGAACTGGTAGGCACGCCGTTGCGCATCCAGATGAAATCGTCGAGCAACCCTTTTGCTGACAAAGATTCAGCCTGAAGACCTGCGTCCCGCCGCATGGCGTGTGGTAAGGTCAAGTTCTATCAACTCTTGAACACGGAAAATATCGTGAGCAATAACAAAGGTCAGCTGTTGCAGGACCCGTTCCTAAACATTTTGCGCCGCGAGCACGTACCGGTTTCGATTTATCTCGTCAACGGCATCAAGCTCCAGGGCCAGATCGAGTCTTTCGATCAATACGTCGTGCTGCTACGCAACACCGTTACCCAGATGGTTTATAAGCATGCGATTTCGACCATTGTCCCCGGCCGTGCCGTCAATTTCGCTGCGGCTGAAGCTCCGGAAAGCCCAGCCAGCTGAGGCCTCTGGACACTCCCTCTACATCGCCCCCCCTGGCCATCTTGGTCGGGGTTGATCTGGGCGTTCCCAATTTTGATGCCGGCCTGGAAGAGCTGGGCCTGCTGGCCCAGACGGCCGGCCTGCAGCCGGTTGCTCGCGTGGTGTGCAAGCGGCGTGCGCCCGATGCCGCGCTGTTCATCGGCACTGGCAAGGCCGACGAAATCAAACTCCTGGCCCTGGAAACAGGCGCCAGCGAAATCCTGTTCGACCAGTCGCTGAGTCCGGCCCAGCAGCGCAACCTTGAACGGGTGCTGGGTCTGCCAGTCAACGACCGCACCTTGCTGATTCTTGAGATTTTTGGCCAACGCGCGCGCAGCCACGAGGGCAAGCTGCAGGTCGAGCTGGCGCGCCTGCAGTACCTGTCCACACGCCTGGTCCGGCGCTGGTCCCACCTGGAGCGACAAACCGGTGGCGCCGGTGTGCGCGGCGGTCCCGGCGAGAAGCAGATCGAGCTCGACAAACGCATGATCGGCGAGTCCATCAAGCGCACCAAGGAACGCCTGAGCAAGGTCAAGAAGCAGCGGCAAACCCAGCGCCGCCAGCGCGAGCGGCGCAATGCCTTCACCGTGTCGTTGGTGGGGTACACCAATGCGGGCAAGTCCACGCTGTTCAATGCGCTGGTCAAGGCACGTGCCTACGCGGCTGACCAGTTGTTTGCCACGCTGGACACCACCACGCGCCAGCTCTACCTGGGCGATGCCGCGCGCTCGGTCTCACTGTCCGATACCGTGGGATTTATCCGCGACCTGCCGCACGGCCTGATCGACGCGTTCGCCGCTACCTTGCAGGAGGCCGTCGATGCGGATTTGCTGATCCATGTGGTGGATGGCGCCAACCCGGATCATCTGGAGCAGATCGAGCAGGTACAGCGCGTGCTGGCAGAAATCGGCGCGGCCGATGTGCCTCAAATTCTGGTGTTCAACAAGCTCGATGCCCTTGAAAAATCGCGCTGGCCGCTGCACCTGAGTGACAGCTTCGAGGTCAAGGATGCGTTTTCCGATACCGGTCAACGCGTCGAGCGTGTGTTTGTCAGTGCCCAAAGCGGCGAGGGCGTGCCCCTGCTGCGCGAGTTGCTGGCCCGGCATGCTGCGCTGCCGCCGGCCGAAGATACCCCCCAAATCAGTGAGGCTGTCGCCTGATTAGGCACAATGTCGGAGTAATAAAAAAATGAGCCTGATTCCATGAACCTGAACCCTGTGCTACAGACACTGACGACCCTTCCGGCCCGACTGGGGCAACGCTTGCGGGGAATGTTCAATCTGAACGATCCCCGCTGGGGCCGCGACGACGACAACAAGGCGGGTCCGGACGAGAACAAACCAGAGGCTGGACGTGATGAGCCGGCGCCAGCCAAACCACCGGCGCCGAATCGCCCTCAGCCCCAGGGCCCGAACCAGGGACCCCCGGATCTGGATGAACTGTGGCGTGATTTCAACCGCAAGCTCGGTGGTCTGTTTGGCGGCAACAAGTCCGGCCAGCGCACCCGAGGCACCGGCGGCATGGGTGGTGGCGGTGGCAGTGGCGGCCCTGGCAGCTTCCAGCCTGACATGAAAAGCGCCGGTATCGGCGTCGGCCTGATCGCCGCCGTGGCGGTATTGATCTGGCTGGGTACCGGGTTTTTCATCGTGCAAGAGGGTCAGCAGGCGGTGATCACCCAGTTCGGCAAGTACAAATCGACGGTGGGCGCGGGTTTCAACTGGCGCCTGCCTTACCCGGTGCAGCGCCATGAGATGGTGGTGGTCACGCAGATCCGCTCGGTTGATGTCGGTCGCGACACCGTGATCAAGGCTACCGGGCTGCGCGAATCGGCGATGCTGACCGAGGACGAAAACATTGTCGAGATCAAGTTCGCCGTGCAGTACCGCCTTAGCGATGCGCGGGCTTATTTGTTTGAAAGTAAGGACCCGGCTGGCGCTGTGGTGCAGGCCGCTGAGACCGCCGTGCGTGAAGTGGTCGGCAAGATGAAGATGGACTCGGCCCTGGCCGAGGAGCGCGACCAGATCGGCCCGCGCGTGCGGGTGCTGATGCAAACCATCCTGGACCGCTACAAGGTCGGCGTGGAAGTGGTCGGGATCAACCTGCAACAAAGCGGTGTGCGTCCGCCTGAACAGGTGCAGGCTTCGTTTGACGATGTACTCAAGGCCGGCCAGGAGCGCGAACGCGCCAAGAACGAAGCCCAGGCCTACGCCAATGACGTGATCCCGCGTGCCGTGGGTTCCGCCTCACGTCTGAAGGAAGAGTCCGAGGCCTACAAGGCGCGCATCGTGGCACAGGCCCAGGGTGATGCGCAGCGCTTCCGCTCGGTGCTGGCCGAATACCAGAAAGCCCCCCAGATAACCCGCGACCGCATGTACACCGACGCCATGCAGCAGGTCTACACCAACGTGACCAAGGTGCTGGTGGAGTCCAAACAGGGTTCCAACCTGCTGTACCTGCCGCTCGACAAGATCATGCAACAGTCGGCGCAGAGCGGTCCCGCTGCGAGCAGCGATGCCGCCACGTTGCCAGGTGTTGCCAGCGTGCCCTTGGGTTCTGGCGTGCCTGCCAGCACCGTTGATTCACGCGTCCGGGATGCAGCACGCACCCGCGACCGCGAAACCCGTTAAGAGGACAAGATCGTGAACAGAGTTGGATTTATCGCCTCATCCCTGTTGGTGCTGCTTGCACTGGCCAGTTCCATGTTGTTTGTTGTTGATCAGCGCCAGTTCGGTGTGATCTATGCGCTCGGACAGATCAAGGAAGTCATCACCGAGCCCGGCCTGAACTTCAAGTTGCCGCCGCCTTTTCAGAACGTCTCGTACATCGACAAACGTCTGCTGACGCTCGATAGTACCGATGCCGAGCCGATGTTGACTGCCGAGAAGCAGCGTGTCGTGATTGACTGGTATGTGCGCTGGCGCATCACCGATCCGTCGGAATATATCCGCAATGTCGGGCTGGACGAGCGGGCAGGGGCCAATCAGCTCAACCGTGTGGTGCGCAATGCTTTCCAGGAAGAAATCAACAAGCGGACCGTGAAAGACCTGCTGTCCCTCAAGCGCGAGGCTTTGATGGCCGATGTCAAGACCGAGGTGCTTCAGGTGGTGCGCGGCGCCAAGCCCTGGGGTGTGGACGTGGTCGACGTGCGCATCACGCGCGTGGACTACGTCGAGGCCATCACCGAGTCGGTCTACCGCCGCATGGAAGCCGAACGCAAGCGCGTGGCCAACGAACTGCGCTCCACCGGTGCTGCCGAAGGCGAGAAAATCCGCGCCGATGCAGACCGCCAGCGCGAGGTCACCATTGCCAACGCCTACCGCGATGCCCAGAAAATCAAGGGTGAGGGTGACGGCCAAGCCGCTTCGGTCTACAACGAAGCCTTCGGCCGTGATCCGCAGTTTGCCCAGTTCTACCGCAGCCTGGACGCCTACAAGGCCAGCTTTGCCAAGAAAAGCGACGTGATGGTGATTGATCCTTCGTCGGAATTCTTCAAGGCCATGCGCGGATCGGGCACAGGCGCCGCGCCGTCGAAGAAATAAGTCCTGGGCGTGGACAGCAGCACGATCTGGCTCGCCCTGGCGTGCCTGCTGGTGATTGAGGGGCTCTTCCCGTTTTTATCGCCCGCCGGCTGGCGCCGGATGTTCGAGCAAATCCTCAGAATGAGCGATGGGCAGATCCGCTTTTTTGGTCTGGGCAGCATCCTCGCTGGCCTGCTGGCCATCGCTTTTCTCCTTTGACGGCAGCGCACTCAGACGCCCCCGGCCCCAGGTATTTGCGCCGACGAGCGAGATAGGAGCCGGCCAGGGCCGGAAAGCGGCTGCAACCCCGGTAAAATCCTGTTTTTAACAGCGCTCGATAAATACATGCCCGCCTGGTCGTCATCATGGCAATTGCCGGATCAAATTGCCGATGTCCTGCCTTCCGAGGCGCGTCACATCGAAGAGCTGCGCCGTTTGTTTCTCGACACGGCGCGCAGCTACGGCTACGAGCTGGTCATGCCGCCGCTGCTCGAACACCTCGAATCCCTGCTCACCGGCACCGGTGAGGCGCTGGATCTGCAGACTTTCAAGCTGGTCGACCAGCTTTCCGGCCGCACTTTGGGCCTGCGTGCCGACACTACACCGCAGGTGGCACGCATCGACGCCCACCTGCTCAATCGCCAGGGCGTGGCCCGCCTGTGTTACTGCGGCCCGGTGCTGCACACCCGCGCCGACCGCCCGCATGCCACGCGCGAGCCGTTGCAGTTCGGCGCCGAGATTTACGGCCACGCCGGCCTGGAGGCCGACCTGGAAGCGCAGTTGCTGGCGTTGGAGTGCCTGAGCGCCGCTGGCGTCACCCAGCTCTCGGTCGACATGGCCGATGTGCGCATTGTCAGCAGTCTGCTGGCCGGCGCCAAGGTCAGTCCGTCCATGCTGGCGCGCATCCACGCCGCACTGGCGGTCAAGGACGCCAGCGAGCTGTCCAGTCTGATGTCCAGCCTCAACGGCGAGCTGCCTGCGGCGGCGCGAGAGGGTCTGCTGGCGCTGCTCCAGCTGTATGGCGACGACAAGGTGCTGGCCGATGCTGATAAAGCCTTCAAGGCGGTGCCCGAAGCACGCCAGGCCTTACAGAGCCTGAAATGGCTGGCGACCCATGTGCAGGCGCTGGCCAGCCCGGTCCGCATCGCCTTTGACCTGGCCGACCTGCGTGGTTATGCCTATTACAGCGGCACACGTTTTGCCATTTACGGCCATGGCCAGCGCGATGGCGGGCAGGGTGCCGAGCTGGTGCGTGGCGGCCGTTACGACGAGGTCGGCGCGGTGTTCGGGCGCAACCGCCCGGCCGCCGGCTTCAGCCTGGACCTGAAGGAGCTGGTCAGCGTGCTGCTGCCCAAACCGCTGCGGCCGGCCATCCGTGCGTCCTGGGGCGAGGATGCGAGCCTGCGCGCTGCGATTGCCAGATTGCGTGCCGGCGGCGAAACCGTGGCCTGCGTGCTGCCGGGCCATGAACATGAAGTCGACGAATTCGATTGCGACCGCGAGCTGGTCAGCCTGGCCGGCCAGTGGCAGGTCCGGCTGCTGGCGAAAACGCCGGCCTGATCGCCGTACCGCGCCCGCATTCCCCATCCATTCTTAACGAGTAAACGAAGATGACAAAGACAACTGCCGCAACCGCCGGCCGCAACGTGGTGGTCGTGGGCACCCAGTGGGGTGACGAGGGCAAGGGCAAGCTGGTGGACTGGCTGACCGAAAGCTCGCAGGGCGTGGTGCGTTTCCAGGGCGGCCACAACGCCGGCCACACGCTGGTCATCAACGGCGTCAAGACCGCGCTGCACCTGATCCCCAGCGGCATCATGCGACCCGGCGTCAAGTGTTACATCGGCAACGGCGTGGTGTTGTCGGCGGACAAGCTGTTTGAGGAAATCGAGGGCCTGGAAAAAGCCGGTGTCGAGGTGCGTTCGCGCCTGCGCATCAGCGAAGCCTGCCCGCTGATCCTGCCCTTCCACGTGGCGCTCGACGTGGCACGCGAAACCCGCCGTGAAACAGGCGGTGCCGTGAAGATTGGCACCACCGGCCGCGGCATCGGTCCGGCCTACGAAGACAAGATCGCCCGCCGCGCGCTGCGCGTGCAGGACCTGAAACACCCCGAACGGTTTGCCGCCAAGCTGCGCGAACTGCTGGACCTGCACAACTTCGTGCTGACCGGCTACCTGAAGGCACCGGCCGTGGAATTCCAGCCGGTGTACGACGAGGCTATGCGCCACGCCGAACTGCTCAAGCCCATGATGGCCGACGTCTCGCGCGAGCTCAACGATGCCAACGCCAGCGGCGCCAACCTGCTGTTCGAGGGCGCCCAGGGCACGCTGCTCGATGTGGACCACGGCACTTATCCGTTCGTGACATCGAGCAACTGCGTGGCCGGCAATGCGGCCGCTGGCGCCGGTGTCGGGCCGGGCATGCTGCACTACATCCTGGGCATCACCAAGGCCTACTGCACGCGTGTGGGCGGAGGTCCGTTCCCGACCGAACTCGACTGGGAAACACCGGGCACACCGGGTTACCACATGAGCACCGTGGGTGCCGAAAAAGGCGTGACCACCGGTCGCAGCCGGCGCTGCGGCTGGTTCGATGCGGCGCTGCTCAAGCGCTCGGCCCAGGTCAACGGCCTGTCGGGCCTGTGCATCACCAAGCTCGACGTGCTCGACGGCATCAAGACGCTGGAGCTGTGCACCGGCTACGAGCTCGACGGTCGTATCACCGACATCCTGCCTATGGGCGCCGAAGAAATTGCCAGTTGCAAGCCAATCTACGAGAGCCTGCCGGGCTGGACCCAGAGCACAGTGGGCGTCACCGACTATGGCAAGCTGCCCGAGGCGGCCCAGCGTTATCTCCAACGCATCGAGGAGGTCACCGGTGTGCCCATTCACATGATCTCGACCAGCCCCGACCGCGACCACACCATCCTGCTGCGCAACCCGTTTGCAGTCTGAGACGCCTTGTAAAAAATGTAGTCCAATCGGCCTCCAGCCCATGAGGGGCGGGCGCCACCAGCTATCAAATCAGGACCTTTTCCATGTTGACCGAAGACGGCAAACACCTTTACGTCAGTTATGACGAGTACCACAACCTGATTGAAAAACTGGCGATTAAGGTCCACCAGTCCGGCTGGCAGTTCGACACCATCCTGTGCCTGGCCCGCGGCGGCATGCGGCCCGGCGACATCCTCTCGCGCATCTTCGACAAGCCACTGGCGATCATGTCCACCAGCTCCTACCGCGCCGACGCGGGCATGACACAAGGCAACCTGGACATCGCGCGCTTCATCACCACCCCCAAAGGCGAGATCGCCGGCAAGGTGCTGCTGGTGGACGACCTGGCCGACACCGGTCACACGCTGAACGCCGTGATTCATCAACTGCGCAACAACTACCAGCCGATCACCGAGCTGCGCAGCGCGGTGATCTGGACCAAGGGCGTGTCCACTTTCCAGCCCGATTATTCGGTCGAGTTTTTGCCGACCAACCCGTGGATCCATCAGCCGTTTGAAGGGTATGACGCGCTGCGGCCCGCTCAACTCCTGGAAAAATGGAAAATATAGCCCCCACGGGCGCTCACTTCGTGGCGCTCTCTGCACCTTGCAGGCCGCCGCTCGCCGGAGGCTTCGCTTCTGATGCCTGTCCAAACCTGCCCAAGCAGGTTTGGAGCCGCAGGCAACAGCCCCGAGGGGGCGCTGCGCCTGTGGACTGGCAAAGCCAGATCGGCGGCCCCTGCTTGAAAAGACATGCCTCTGCGGACATCGCTTTTGTCCATTCGTCCTGAGCTCGTCGAAGAATTCCCCTGGGCCGCAAACATCGCTGCCTCATGGGACCTCATCTGTGAACGCTGGGGCTATTGCACCAGCCGTTAACATCGGTGCATGAGCGACAAGTCCACCCAACTGATACACCACGGCTACAAGCCGCCCGCCGGCTTTGATGCGGTCCAGCCCGCCATCCACAAGGCCTCGACGATCATCTTCCCCAGTGTTGCCGCCCTGCGCCAGCGCGACTGGAAACACAAGACCGGCTACACCTACGGCCTGCACGGCACGCCGACAACCTTCATGCTGGAGGAGCGCATCGCCACGCTGGAAGGTGGCCAGTTCTGCACGCTGGTGCCCAGCGGGCTGGCGTCGGTGGTGCTGGTGGACATGGCGCTGCTCAAGGGCGGCGACCAGGTGCTGATTCCCGATAACGCCTACGGCCCGAACAAGGCCTTTGCGCAACGTGAGCTTGCCGGCTGGGGCGTCAACTTCGCGTATTACGACCCGATGTCACCGGCCGATCTGGCAGCGAAACTGACGGCTCGCACGCGCCTGGTCTGGCTGGAAGCGCCGGGTTCGATCACGCTGGAGTTTCCCGACCTGCCGGCGCTGGTAGCTGTCGTCAAGGCGCATGCCGATGCTCATCCACAGGGCATCGTGACCGCGCTGGACAACACCTGGGGCGCGGGCATCGCCTTCAATGCTTTTGAGCTCGGCGTCGACATCTCGGTGCAGGCCCTGACCAAGTACCCCAGCGGCGGCGCCGATGTGCTGATGGGCTCGGTGGTCACCCGCGATGAGGCCCTGCACCAGTTGGTCCACTTCTGCCACATGCGTGTGGGTTACGGCGTCAGCGGCAACGACGCCGAGCTGGTGCTGCGCGGCCTGAACACCATCGTCATGCGTTACGCGGCGCAGGACGCCACCACACGCGCGCTCGCTGGTTGGCTGCAGCAGCAGCCGCAGATCGAGGCGGTGCTGCATCCCGCGCTGGCCGGCTCGCCGGGCCATGCGGCCTGGCAGCGCGACTGCACGGCCGCTGCCTGCCTGGTCAGTGCGGTGTTCAAACCCGGCTACAGCCAGGCCACGCTGGACGCCTTCTGCGACAACCTGAAACTGTTCAACATCGGCTACAGCTGGGCCGGCCCGATCAGCCTGTGTGTGCCCTATGACGTGCCTGCCATCCGCACCACGGCCTGGGCCCATCCAGGCGGGCTGGTGCGTTTTTCCGTCGGGCTGGAAGCGCTGTCCGACTTGCAGGCCGACCTGGCCCAGGCGCTGTCCCTGATGCAGTACAGTTAGGACATATTCCTGAAGAAAGCACGCCGTGGCAACTCCCAATTATTCCTACGAAAAACGCCAGAAAGAGCTGGCCAAAAAGAAGAAAAAAGAGGAAAAACTCAAGCGCAAGGCCGAAGGCAAGCCGGACCTGCCTGATGACGATACGCCCGACGGCCAGCCCGGCGATGCCGGCACCCCGCCTGCCGACTCCACCGTCTGATTCTATAGAAGGCCAGTAACAATTCTGAATCAAATCGGGCTTCAGCCCATAACCGGCGGGCGTTAACAGCTACTTTTTTGATAGCAAGCCCCACCGCCAAGGCTCCGCCGGGACAGTCACCCTGTCCCCCGGAGCCTTTTTCCTAGGAGCTTGGCGCTGGTTTAGGTCGCGTTTTATGCCGCGAGCAGGCTGCGCGCCACCACATCCATCGCCGCCGCCGTGTGGTCGCGCGGGGCCAGCACCTGGGCCGTGTCGTACTGCGTGAAGTTTCGTCGCATCGACTGCAGGTAGACCGGGTCGTAGTGCTGCAGCAGCAGCTCGCGCACCACCGAGGCGACATCGCCATTGCGCGCCCGCGTTTGCCAGTCGCTCACCACCTCTTTGCCGCGCGCCTCGGTCAGCGCGCCCAGGCGATCACAGAAAAACGCGATGTCCTTGACGAAAAAATCATAGTCCTCCAGCAGCAGCGCGACGCGTTCGTCCTCGGCCAGGTTCAGCCGCAGGCAGGGACTGGCGCGCATGGCGGCGATCAGGCCTTCCGGCACGGCCACATTGCCGACTTTTTTGCTTTCGCTTTCGATGTAGACCGGGCGTGCCGGGTCAAAGCGGCGCAGAGCCGTCCAGACCAGGCTGTCAAAAGCCTTCTGGCTCGGCTGCGGCACACCGGGAATTATGCCCAGCACCGAGCTGCGGTGATTCGCCAGGCCTTCCAGGTCCAGCACCTGCGCGCCCTGGGCGGCCAGCGCATGCAGCAGCCGGGTCTTGCCCGCGCCAGTGGGGCCGCAGACAACACGGTACTGATGCCGTGCCGCCAGTTGCGGCAGGTCGGCCACCAAGGCCGCACGAAAGGCCTTGTAGCCACCGTCAACCAGCGTCACCTTGAAGCCGATCTGGTCCAGGATCAGCGCCAGCGAGCCGCTGCGTTTGCCGCCGCGCCAGCAGTAGATGAGCGGCTGCCACTCGCGCGGCTTGTCCAGCACCTCGCGCTGGATATGCGCCGCGATGTTTTTGGCGACCAGCGCCGCGCCCAGCTTCTTGGCCTCGAACTGGCTGATCTGCTTGTAACGCGTGCCGACGACTTTGCGTTCTTCATCGTTCAGGCTGGGCCAGTTGACGGCGCCGGGCAGGTGGTCTTCGGCGTATTCGCCCTCGCTGCGGGCGTCGATCACGGCGGAATAGTCGGCCAGGCTGGCCAGCGCCTGTTCGGCAGAGATGCGTTCCAGGCTCACTTGATGAGCTTCTTCAATTCCGGCCAGACGTTGGCCAGCATTCGGGCCTGCGCCTGCTCATTGGGGTGGATGCGATCAGCCTGAAAGTTGCCGACGGCGTCATCCACGTCGGCAATACCCTTGAGGAAGAAGGGCACCAACGCGGCTTTCTCAGCCCTGGCGACTTTGGTGAACAGCCCGGAGAAGGTCGCGCCGTAAGCACCGCCATAGTTGGGCGGCACCTGCATGCCCAGCAGCAGCACTTTGGCGCCGGCTTTTTTTGCGGCTTTCGCCATGGCCAGCAGGTTGTTTTCGGTCATGTCCAGCGGCAAGCCGCGCAGGGCGTCGTTGCCGCCGAGTTCGATCACCACGATGCCGGGTTTGTGCTGGGCCAGCAGCGCCGGCAGGCGCGAACGCCCGCCCGAGGTGGTGTCGCCGCTGATGCTGGCGTTGACCACACGGATATTTTTCTTTTCGGCGGCGAGCTGTTTTTCCAGCAGCGGCACCCAGCCGGTGCCGCGTTTGAGGCCGTATTCAGCGCTCAGCGAATCACCGACGATCAGCACGGTGTCGCGAGCGGCGGCAGCGGTCTGGGCCTGCGCCAGCAGCGGCGCGGCGGCGAAACAGGCGAACAGCAGCGCGCTCAAAGGTTTTACCAGCCGGGCTGCCGCAGCGCGGGCAAGCTTGGTAAAGTCTGATCTCAAGTTTTCTGACAAGGCTGACATGTTTGAACCTGCGGTTAATGTGCTGAACGACGCTGCTCCGGCATCCACGAGCGCTTCGATTATTTCCGTGGAGCACGTATGCAAGAGTGTGAGCGACTCGACCGGCACACTGACCATTTTGCGCGATATTCATTTCGCACTCTCGGCCAGGGAGACTGCCGCGATTGTCGGCGCCTCCGGTTCCGGCAAAAGCACCTTGCTGTCCATCATCGCCGGGCTGGACACACCCACCCAGGGCACAGTGCATCTGGCCGGCCAGGACCTGTTTGCGCTCAGTGAGGACGACCGCGCCGCCTTGCGCGCGCAGAAGGTCGGGTTTGTGTTCCAAAGCTTCCAGCTCATGGGCAATCTGAACGCGCTGGAAAACGTCATGCTGCCGCTGGAACTGTCAGGCGCAAAAAATGCACGCACCCAGGCCACCGACATGCTCAAACGTGTTGGCCTCGGCGAACGTCTCGGCCACTACCCCAAGGTGCTGTCGGGCGGTGAGCAGCAACGGGTGGCGCTGGCGCGGGCCTTTGTGGTGCAGCCGGCGCTGCTGCTGGCTGACGAGCCGACCGGCAGCCTGGACTTTGCGACCGGCGAAACCGTCATGGCGCTGATGTTCGAACTGAACCAGGAGCTCGGGACCACCCTGGTGCTGGTCACGCACGACCGCGGCATCGCGGCGCGCTGCGAGCGCCGGATCACGCTGGAAGCCGGTCGCGTGGTGGCCAATTAAGAGAAAAAAATAGGTGTAGCCCACGTCGGACGGGCGCTGACAGCTCTGTTTTTGATAGCACTCCCTGGTTGTCTCAAGATCGCTGGTACCAAGTCGCACGTGATAAATCCCGAATCATCCGTGATGGTAAAAGGTGCTTGAATTTTGCGAGGCTTGCGCCATATGCCGGAATTGTCAGGCCGTCTACAAGACGGTTTTTTCGCCCTCCCTCTCAAGGCATCACCCATGACCGCAACCAGCCCCGTCGTTTCGTCCACCCTCAAAATAGACTTCGTCTCCGACGTGTCCTGCCCCTGGTGCGTGATCGGTCTGAAGGCGCTCGAAGAGGCTCTCGACCGGGTCGGGGGCGGGGTGAAGGCTGACATCCATTTCCAGCCCTTTGAACTCAACCCGAACATGCCGGCCGAGGGCCAGGACATTGGCGAACACCTGGCCGAAAAATACGGCTCCACGCCCGAGCAGTCCCAGCGCAACCGCGAGATGATCCGTGCGCGCGGCCAGGAGGTGGGCTTCACTTTCAGCATGGACAAGCGCGGCCGCATCTACAACACCTTCGATGCGCACCGCCTGCTGCACTGGGCCGGCGAACAGGGACAGGGCCTGCAGCAAGCGCTTAAAGAGGCGCTGTTCAAGGCTTATTTCACCGATGGCGAGAGCCCCGGTGCACACGAAGTTCTGGTGCGTGTGGCCGGTGAGGCCGGTCTGGATACACGCCGTGCAAAAGACATCCTGGCCTCGGTTGAATACGCCGATACGGTGCGTGAGCGTGAGCAGTTTTACCTGCAGCAGGGCATCCATTCGGTGCCGGCCGTCATCATCAATGACAAACACCTGATTTCGGGTGGCCAGCCTGCCGAGGTGTTTGAGCAGGCCCTGCGACAGATCGCTGCGGCTGGCTGAGCAAGCGGGCGGCATGGGCTGCGTGCTTGCCCTGCGCACTGGGTCAGGCTGGATTGCGGCGGTAAAAAGCCAGTGAGCCCGCCAAAGCCAGCAGGGCTCCACCGCACAGCTTGCTCGTGGCGCAATCGCTGCAAAAGGTGCGTTCAAAAGTGCAGATACGCGCCTCCAGGGACTCGCCGGGCAGGTCCTTGTTGCAGCATTCGCAGTTGGGGCGGAGTTGGAGCATGGGGTGCCCTGTGGTCAAGCATGGAAAACGCAGATCGGGCGGGCCACCTCACTATCGAACATTTTGCACTTGAAAGACAAAGAAGACAAAGCGCTTGCCGGGCTGGTGCATGATGCGGTTCTTGTTGACGGGGGTGTGGGATGAAGATTGAAATACAGATGGATGATCTGCTGAGTCAGCCCGAGGTGCTGGCGCTGTACAGCGCCAACCACTGGTCGGCGGCAGACAAACCGGAGCAGCTAATGGCTGCGCTGCGGAATTCACATGGCCTCGTCACGGCTCGGTCCGGGAGGCGGCTGATTGGACTGGGCAATGCTATCTCCGACGGCCACCTCGTGGTGTATTTCCCGCACATGCTGGTGCACCCCGACTACCAGCGGCGCGGCATTGGCAAACAAATGATGCAGGCCCTGCAAACCCGCTACGCTGGTTTTCACCAGCAGATGCTGACGGCTGACGGGGCCGCGGTGGACTTTTACCGCTCGCTCGGGTTTGAGCGTGCCGGCGCTACCGTGCCCATGTGGATTTATGCGGGATCGGAGCACTGAGCGCCGACCAGCCCGATGGCCTCGCGCCAGCCAGACGCCTAGGCTCCTAGGACAGCTTTTTGACCAGCACCTGGCTTTTGCGGTTGATGTTGTATTTGCGCTTGCGCGCCTCGGGCAGCCATTCCGGATCGGCCTGCACAAAACCGCGCTTGATGAACCAGTGCATGGTGCGTGTGGTCAGCACAAAAATGCTGTCCAGCCCGGCCAGCCTGGCGCGTTGCTCGATGCGTTTGAGGATGCGTTCCCCGTCGCCCTGGCTCTGGCTGTGCGGGGAAACCGTCAGCGCCGCCATTTCGGCGGTTTTGGCTTCGGGGTAGGGGTAAAGCGCAGCGCAGCCGAAGATCACGCCGTCGTGTTCGATCACGGTGTAGTGGTCGGCATCGCGTTCAATCTCGGTGCGGTCGCGTTTGACCAGGGTGCCGTCTTTTTCAAACGGCTCAATCAGTTGCAGGATACCGCCCACATCGTCGGCCGTGGCCTCGCGCAGGCTTTCGAGTTTTTCGTCGATGACCATGGTGCCGATGCCGTCGTGCACATAAATTTCCAGCAGCAGCGAGCCGTCCACCGCAAACGGCAGGATGTGGCTGCGCTCGACGCCGGACTTGCAGGCCTTGACGCAATGCTGCAGGTAAAACGCCGTGTCGGTCGGTTGGAGTGGGTTGGGCAGTTGCGCCAGCAGTTTCTCGGCGGCAGCCAGCGGCAACTCGGTGTCTATCGGGTTGTCTTCGCTCTCGGGCTGGTCCGGGCTGGTGCGGATGCCGGGGATTTCCGTCAGGAAGATCAGCTTGTCGGCCTGCAGCTCGATGGCCACGCTGGTGGCGACTTCTTCCATAGTCAGGTTGAAGGCTTCGCCGGTCGGTGAAAAACCGAAGGGCGAGAGCAGCACCATGGCGCCAAAGTCCAGCGTGCGCTTGATGCCTGCGGTGTCGACCTTGCGCACCATGCCCGAATGTTTGAAGTCCACGCCGTCAACGACGCCGACCGGCCGCGCGGTGATGAAGTTGCCCGAAATCACGCGCACGGTGGAGCCGGCCATCGGTGTGTTCGGCAGGCCCTGGCTGAACGCGGCCTCAATCTCGTAACGCAATTGGCCGGCCGCTTCCTGCGCGCAGTCTAGGGCCACGGTGTCGGTGATGCGCATGCCGTGCGAGTACTTGGCCTGGTGGCCTTTGGCGGCCAGTTGTTCGTTGACCTGCGGCCGGAAGCCATGCACCAGCACGATTTTCACGCCCATGCTCTGGATCAACGCCAGGTCCTGCGCCAGGTGCGGCAGCTTGCCTGCGGCAATTGCTTCGCCCGCGATGCCGACCACAAAGGTCTTGCCGCGGTGCAGATGGATATAGGGCGCCACCGAGCGAAACCAGGGCACGAAGGTGAAGTTGAAGACCGCAGACATGGGTGCGCTTTCGGGTTGCAGGAGGGGCGGGTGGCCAATGGCAGTGAGTGTAAGGGAGGATGCGGGTTTTCATCGACGTGAACCGACTCCCCGCAGCGAGCGCTTCGCCGGATAATCGGGCACGCATGGACAAACTGGCCTATGGGTTCTGGGGGTGTTATTTCGGGACGACCGCACTGATGCTGGCCGGCTCTGCGATGGCGTTCAACCGTTCTCTGCACCGGATATCGCTCAACGCCGCGCTGTCTGCTACAGCGTCTGGTTTTTTTGTGCTCGCGTTTCTCGGGGCGCTGCCGATTTCGGACCCGGACAGCTTGTCGCGCTTTTTAGCGCATGTGGCGATAGCGGCCTCCTCGGCTCTGGCTTATCTGCTGTTTTCGATTGTGGGCGCTCTGGACAACCGCAAGGCTCGCCGGCGTACGCAATGGGCCCTGGTGGCTTTGGCGCTGGGCGGCGTGGCACTGGGTTGGCTGTTGCCAGCGGCCCATGCGCTTGCGGTCGGGGTGGGCATCGCCTGGTGGCAAGGCCTGGTGGCCCTGGGCGTGGCACTGCGCAGCGCCTGGCGTGGTGACCGGCTGGCCTGGCAGGCATTTTTCGCGGTGCTTTTCTTGCTGATCGCGATGATTGGCCTGGGCTTGATTGCGCTGGCGCGCGGGCAGATGCCGTGGCAGGTGCATGCGGTCAGCGCGCTCGCCGGCACCGCCTACCTGAGTCTGATGGCGTCGGCATTGTGGGTGCGCTACTCCTACCAGATTGAGCTGAACCAGATCATGGCCCAGGGCCCGAGTTATGACCCGGTGACCCGGATGCGGTCGCACTCTGAAACGGGACAAATGCTTGTCAGCGCTTTCAAACGCCGCCGTGACCAGCCTACGGCGCTGGGCATGCTGGTGGTGAGCATAGGCAATTTGTATACGCTTGAAAAACTGCACGGCACTGCGGCGATGAACCATGCCTTGTTTGTCTGTGCGGGGCGCTTGCGGCAGGTTACCCCCGCCCAGGTCGAGTTGGGGCGTTTTGGCGAGGACGGATTTTTGCTGCTGCTGCCCGAGTGCAGTGACAGCGGCCAACTGATCAAACTGGCGCACCGGCTCGGGCCGCGCATGGCCAAGGCTGTAACCCTGAACACCAGCCTGGACAGCACCAAGCGTGAAAGCGAACAAACCCGCTGGCGGGCAGACCTTGGCATCGGCGTGTTGATGGTGTCAGACCCGACGGCCAAAGTTTCTGTCACGCTGGCCACGGCGCGCGCCATGTCACGTACCGCCATGAGTTATGCCAGCCGCGTGGCCTGGTTTGACCATGCCAGCGGCGAAGCGGTGGAGCTGCCGGTTCTCCGGCCGTCGTGAGTCGGCATCGCGTCCCGACTTTCGGAGCGCTTGTCTGCACCGATAATTGAGGGCTTATCCAGGAAGTCCACCCTTTGCCGCCTTTGCCCGTGTCCGCCCCCTTGCAGATTGATTTTCCCGAGTCCTTGCCCGTCTCGAGCAAACGAGCGGAGATCACCGCTGCCATGCAGGCGCACCAGGTGCTCATCGTCTGTGGTGAAACCGGTTCCGGCAAAACCACGCAACTGCCCAAAATCGCGCTGGCCATGGGCCGGGGCAAGCTCAACTACCCGGCGGGCCAGGGCAAACTGATAGGCCACACCCAGCCGCGCCGGATTGCCGCCTCCAGCGTTGCCAAGCGGATTGCGGAGGAGCTGAAAACACCGCTGGGCGACGTGGTCGGCTACAAGGTGCGTTTCCAGGACCGGCTGAGCCGCGACGCCTCGGTCAAGCTGATGACCGACGGCATTTTGCTGGCCGAGACGCAGACCGATCCGCAGCTCTTGGCCTACGACACCATCATCATCGACGAGGCGCACGAGCGCAGCCTGAACATCGACTTCCTGCTCGGCTACCTGCGCCAGTTGCTGCCGCGCCGGCCCGACCTCAAAGTCGTGATCACCTCGGCGACGATTGATGCGCAGCGGTTTGCGGACTATTTTGCCTCGGCCGCCCCGGCGCCGGGCCGCCCCAAGCCGGCCGACGCCCACTCGGGGGGGCCAAGGATTCCGGCGCCGGTGATCATGGTGTCCGGCCGCATGTTTCCGGTCGAGCAGCGTTACCGCCCGTATGAAGAGTCGCGTGATTACGACCTCAACGACGCGATTGCCGACGGCGTGGACGAACTCTGGCGCAACCCGCACAGCGCCGGTGACATCCTGATCTTTTTGCCCGGCGAGCGTGAAATCCGCGAGGCGGCAGACCACCTGCGCAAACACCTGGCGCACCAGCCACTGTTTCGCAACGCTGAGGTGCTGCCGCTGTTTGCGCGCCTGTCCCAGGCCGAACAGGACCGCATTTTTGACGGCCACACCGGCCGGCGCATCGTGCTGGCCACCAACGTGGCCGAAACCTCGCTGACGGTGCCGGGCATTCGTTATGTGATTGATGCGGGGACGGCGCGCGTCAAGCGTTACAGCTTCAGGAACAAAGTCGAACAGTTGATGGTCGAGCCGGTGTCGCAGGCAGCCGCCAACCAGCGCGCCGGCCGCTGCGGGCGCGTCGCCGACGGCATTTGCATCCGCCTGTACGACGAGCCCGATTTTTTGGGCCGGCCGCGTTTTACCGACCCGGAAATTCTGCGCAGCTCACTGGCTGCGGTGATTCTGCGCATGAAGGCGCTGCACCTGGGCACCATCGAAAGCTTTGCTTTCATCGAGCCGCCCCAGGGCCGGGCGATTGCCGACGGCTACCAGTTGCTGGCCGAACTGGGCGCGGTGGACGACGACAACGAACTCACGCCGGTGGGCCGCAGCCTGGCCAAGCTGCCACTGGACCCGCGTGTGGGCCGCATGATTCTGGAGGCCAGGGACCGGCAGGCACTGGACGAGGTGCTGGTGATTGCCAGCGCGCTCAGCGTGCAGGATGTGCGCGACCGGCCCATGGACAAACAGGCGCAGGCGGACCAGGCGCATGCCAAGTTTGACGATGAGAAAAGCGAGTTCAGCGGCTACCTGAAGCTGTGGAAATGGCTGAGTGATGTGCGGGGCGGCCGGCCCTCACCCCAACCCTCTCTTGGGGTGAGAGGGGGCCAATCCCCGTCTCTACTCCCTCTCCCTCTGGGAGAGGGCAGGGGTGAGGGCTCTGCGGCCCACAAAATTTCCAACCGCCAGTACGAAAACCTCTTGAGGGAAAACTACATCAACATCCGCCGGGTGCGCGAATGGCGCGACATTCACTCGCAGTTGCACAGCGTGGTGGGTGAACAGAAATGGGTCCTGAATAACAAGCCGGCCAGTTACGAGCAACTGCATTTGTCCATGCTGTGCGGCCTGCTGGGCAACCTCGGCATCAAGAATGAAGAAGAGGACTGGTACCTGGGCGCGCGCGGCATCAAGTTCTACCGGCACCCGGGCGCCAAACTCAGCAAAAAACCGGGACGCTGGATCGTGACGGCAGAGCTGGTGGAAACCACGCGCCTGTTCGGCCGCGGCATCGCCAACATCGAGCCGCAGTGGGTCGAGCAGGTCGCCGGCCATTTGCTGAAAAAGCAGTTGCTCGATCCACATTGGGAGAAGAAGGCGGCTCAGGTGACTGCACTGGAGCGCGCCACGCTGTATGGCTTGGTCATCTACAACGGCCGGCGCGTCAATTTTGGCCGCGTCGATCCGGTGACGGCGCGCGAGATATTCATCCGCGAAGCGCTGGTGGCCGGCAACTGGGATACCAAACTGCCGTTTCTGCAGGCCAACCTCAGGCTGATCCAGCAGGTGCAGGACCTGGAGCATAAGGCGAGGCGTCAGGACGTGCTGGTGGATGAAGAGCTGATCTACGCCTTTTATGACCAGCAGTTGCCGGCCGACATCTGCACCGGCGCCGGCTGCGAGCATTGGTATAAAGACGAGGTCAAAAAGCAGCCCAAGCTGTTGTTGCTCACGCGCGAGGAACTGATGCGGCACGAAGCGGCGGGCATCACGACGCAGGCCTTTCCAAAAACCCTGAGGCTGGGGGGCGTCGATTGTCTGGCGACCTATCTGCACCAACCGGGCGATGCGAAAGACGGCGTGACGGTGGAGGTGCCGCTGTTTGCCCTGAACCAGGTTAACGAGGAGCGCTGCGAGTGGCTGGTGCCCGGCATGCTCAAGGACAAGATCCAGGCACTGATCAAGACCCTGCACCAGCGGCCGCGCTCGCGCCTGGTGCCGCTGCCGGAGACAGCCGAGCGCATGGCGGCCGAGCTGCTGCAGCCGGAAAAGTTTGGCGCAAATTCGCTGACCGATGCGGTGCTCAAGCTGGTGCGCGACGCGACCTCGCTGGACATCAAGCGCAACGACATGAAGCTGGAGATGCTGCCGCCGCATCTGTTCATGAACTTCCGTGTGGTCGACGAACATGGCCGCCAGCTCGGCACCGGCCGCAACCTGGGCGCGCTCAAGGGCGAACTCGGTTCACAGGCGCGCGGGGCGTTTCAGGCGCTGGCGGGGCTCAAAACTCGGCCGGCACCCGAATCTGCACAGGATTCAGAGTCAAATCGACCTCCAGCCCATAGCGGGCGGGCGCAAGCAGCTCCTGAAAACATAGCAAACCAGAAACCCCAGCCGGCTCGCACACCCGAGCGCTACACCAGCTGGAGCTTTGGCGAGCTGCCGGAACTGATGGAAATCAGCAAGGGCAAACAGACCCTGATCGGGTTCCCGGCACTGATCGACCTCGGTGGTGAAGGTGGCGGGGCCGTGACCATCGAGGTCTTCGACGAGCCCGACGTGGCGGCCGCCAAACACCGCGCCGGCCTGCGCCGCCTGTTTTCGCTGCAGATGAAAGAAGCGCTGAAGTACCTCGAGAAAAACCTGCCAGACCTGCAGAAAATGGCCACGGCCTACATGCAGGTCGGCCGCGCCGCCGACAACTCGGGTGGCGGCACGCTGGAAGAGTTGCGCGAGCAGATCATCGAGGTGGCGCTGGACCGCGCCTTCCTGCAGGAGCCGCTGCCGACCCACGAAGCCGACTTCAAAAAGCGCATTGACGACGGGCGAGGACGCTTGACCCTAATCGCCAGCGAGGTCGCGCGCTTGGCCGCCGCCATCCTGACCGAGTTTGCGGCGGCCCAGCGCAAGATCAAGGACACAAAAAACGCTGCCGAAGCCTCTCTGGATGCCGCCCAGCAATTGCAGCGTTTGGTGCCCAAGCGTTTCCTGACGGCCACGCCGTATGCGCAACTGCAGCACTTTCCGCGTTACCTCAAGGCGATCACGCTGAGGCTGGAGAAGTGGCGGGCCGACCCGGCCCGCGACGCGGCGCGCCTGGCCGAGCTGCGGCCGCAGGAGCAGCGCTACTGGCGACTGGTGGCCGAGCGCAAGGGCGCGCTTGACACGCGTCTGCAGGAGCTGCGCTGGCTGATCGAGGAGCTGCGCGTGAGCTTTTTTGCGCAGGAGCTGCGCACGCCTCAACCGGTCAGCATCAAGCGGCTGGACAAGGCCTGGCTGCAACTGGTGAACTGATCTTCGCCATCAACCGCTTTCAAGCACCATGAAGCCCGCGCCCGTGAACCCTGCTGCTGCCAGCGACACCGCCTCCCGACTGGCCCAGGCCCTGGGCTTGCATCAGGAGGGCAAGCTGGCCGAAGCGGCTGCCGGTTACAGCGAGGTGCTGGCGTCAAACCCGGCACAGGCTGACGCCTTGCACCTGCTCGGCGTCATTGAGCTGCAGACCAACAAACCGGTCCAGGCGATGGACTGGATCAACCGGGCCATCGCCTCCGACGGCCGCCACCCGGTTTTCCACAACAACCTCGGTATTGCGCTCGAAAGTATGAACAGGCTGGAGGACGCTGCGGCGAGTTACGGGCAGGCGCTGACGCTGAATGCAGCGTTTGCAGAGGCCCACTACAACCGGGGCAATGTACTGGACAAGCTGATCCAGCCGCTGGCCGCGCTGGCCAGCCTCGATGTGGCTATTCAATGCCGCCCGGTCTATGTCGAGGCCCATTTCGCGCGGGGCAGCGTGCTGCGAAAGCTTGGACAGGGCGAGGCGGCGGTCGAGAGTTACGGCCGCGCGCTTGCGATCAAACCAGACTATGCCGAAGCCTATTTCAACCGTGCCATAGCCTTGCGCTCACTGAACCGCACGCAGGACGCCGTGGACGACTATCGCCGCGCGATCCAGTTCAGGCCGGATTTCCCGACGGCTTACAACAACTGCGGCAACGCGTTGAAAAAACTGGCGCAGTTTCCCGCCGCGCTGGAAGCCTTTGACCAGGCCATCCGGCTTGATCCGTCCTTTGCCGACGCCTACAACAACCGTGGCAACGTGCTGCGGGCGCTGAAGAACATCCCGGCCGCCATTGAAAGTTTCAGGAAGGTGATTGGGCTCGATCCTGCCTATCCCGAGGCGTACAACAATCTGGGCAATGCGCTGATGGAGCAACGCAAGGTCCAGCAGGCGATTGACAACTACGACCAGGCCATTGCGCTGAAGGCCGACTACGCCAAGCCGTACAGCAACCGTGGCAATGCGCTGCGCGACATCGGACGTCTGGACGCGGCGATGGCCCGCTACGAGCAGGCCCTGGCGCTGAAGCCCGACTATGCCGACGCGCAGTGGAACCACAGCCTGTGCCTGCTGTTGGCCGGCGACTTTGTCCAGGGCTGGAAAAAATACGAATGGCGCTGGCAAAACGCGGTGCTCCAGAGGGCAGCACGTGGCTTCACGCAGCCGCTGTGGCTGGGTGAACAGCCGCTGGCCGGCAAGACCATCCTGCTGCATGCGGAACAGGGGCTGGGCGATACCCTGCAGTTTTGCCGCTATGTGCCGCTGGTGCGTGACTTGGGGGCTCGTGTCATCCTTGAGGTGCAGGCGCCGCTTCAGCATTTGCTGGCCGGGCTGGACGGCGCGGCCAGTGTGGTGGTGAAAGGGCGGCCCCTGCCGGCGTTTGATCTTCATTGCCCCCTGCTCAGCCTGCCGCTGGCTTTTGGTACCGTGCCGGACGATGTTCCTGCCGGTATGCCCTACCTGGCCGCGTCACCCGCCAAAAAAGAGCAATGGCAGCGCCGCCTGGGGTCACCGGTGGGGATGCGCGTCGGCCTGGTCTGGAGCGGCAATGCCGACCATACCAACGACCGCAACCGCAGCATTTCACTGGCTGAGCTGGTCGGGCACGTGCCGGCAGGCGTGGAGTACATCAGCCTGCAGAAAGAGGTTCGCGTTGAAGACAGCGCCACCCTGGCAGCCAACCCGCAGATTCGCTGCTTCGATCAGGAGATCGAGGACTTCACCGACACGGCGGCGCTGTGCGAGCTGGTGGACGTGGTGATCAGCGTGGACACCAGCGTGGCGCATCTGGCCGGCGCTCTGGGCCGCCCGGTCTGGATCGCCTTGCCCTTCAATCCCGACTGGCGCTGGATGCTGGAGCGGGACGACAGCCCGTGGTACCCGTCTGCCAGACTTTACAGACAACAGACCGCCGGCGACTGGCACGGTGTGGCGCGTCGCATCGCGGCCGACCTGGCAGCGCGTCTGCGTTGATTGCAGTCTGACAGGCAAAAAAAACCAGGCACAGCGGCCGGGTCTTTTTTTTGCAATGAAGCAGATCCTCTGTTTTAGATTCTGCCCATCAGCAGAAGCACGATCAGAATGATCACGACCAGACCGAGACCACCGCTTGGGCCGTAACCCCAGCTACGGCTATGGCCCCAGGTAGGCAATGCGCCGACCAGAATCAGGATGAGGACGATGAGCAGGATAAGCGAAATCGACATGAGGAACTCCTTGTTTTGTGTGTAGTGATTCTTGCCCGCCGATGTGTTTACACCGGCAGGAAGGCACGCTGCCAGATCGTCAGGGAGTTCCTACAGTTGGGGGCAGGAAGTAGCCCATGCGCGCACCGGCGACAGGCAAACACGCCGGACTGCTTCAGAAATATGAACTAAAAAGGCCACCAGCCCATAGCAGATATGGTCGATCAGCTATTAATTTCATAGCGACTAGGAGTCTGGGCGGCAGAAGGCGTCGAAGCGAAAAGTGGCCCCGGCGAGGACAGTTTTTGCCGGGTTTGCAGCCTCATAGCCGTAGCTATGGGGCAAAAAGCCGGTGAAAAATGGACCGTCGCGGCCGCTTTGCAG
>NZ_JAUYEY010000007.1 GCF_030689685.1 Polaromonas sp.
TTCATCAATCGGCTGTTCACCCGCAGCGACTGAACCAGTGCGGATTTGATAGGCCAGGAGCCTGGGCGGCAGAAGGCGTCGAAGCGAAAAGTGGCCCCGGCGAGGACAGTTTTTGCCGGGTTTGCAGCCTCATAGCCGTAGATATGGGGCAAAAAGCCGGTGAAAAATGGACCGTCGCGGCCGCTTTGCAGCCGACGTCCCTTCTGCCGCCCAGGCTCCTAGCAGTGATAATCCTGGCATGTCCTCTCCCCCCAAAGTTCTGTTCGGCTTTCATGCCGTCGGAGTGCGTATCAAAACCGCACCGCACTCCGTGTTCGAGGTGTTTTTCGACGCATCGCGCCGCGACGCACGCATGCGCCAATTTGTAGATCGGACCAAAGAGGCCGGTATCCGGCTGATCGAGTCCGACGGGCTGCGCCTGGCCAAAATGTGCGGCAGCCATGGCCACCAAGGGGTGGTGGCGCGTGTTGATTCGCTGGCGCAGGTCAAGTCGCTGGACGAGTTGCTGGAGCAGCTCGAAGCAGGGTCGGATGAGCCGCCGCTGCTGCTGGTGCTGGACGGTGTGACCGATCCGCACAACCTGGGCGCCTGCCTGCGGGTGGCCGACGGCGCCGGTGCCCATGCGGTAATCGCGCCCAAGGACCATGCGGCCGGTATCAATGCGACGGTCGCCAAGGTGGCCAGCGGCGCTGCGGAAACCATGCCCTATTTCATGGTCACCAACCTGGCGCGCACCCTGGGCGAGCTCAAGGAACGCAACATCTGGTGCATAGGCACCAGTGATGACGCGCCCAAAACCATTTACGACGTCAAGCTGACCGGCCCCGTGGCGCTGGTGCTGGGTGCGGAAGGCGAGGGCATGCGCCAGCTCACGCGCAAGACCTGTGACGAGCTGGTCAGCATTCCGATGCGCGGCGCGGTCGAAAGCCTGAACGTCTCGGTGGCCAGCGGCGTGTGCCTGTACGAGGCCTTGCGCCAGCGCACCTGACTCTGGCGAAGCTGTTAAAACAGGTAGCCGCCCACCCGCTGCAGCAGCGATTCAGCTTCGGCGTAGCGGCCCAGGCCCTGCAGCACACGGGCCAGGGCGAGGTCACTGCGGACAATCAGTTCCGTGCTGATGACGGTGTTTTCAGCGGGGCTCAGGCCGGCGGTTGCCTGCGCCATGCGGCGATACTGATCAGCCTTGGCAGGCAAGCCACCGTTGGCATAAAGCAACGCCAGTTGCGTCAGGGCTTGCGCTTTTTCCAGGCCCGATTTTGTCTCCAACTGCGCTTGCAGGCTGCTGGTCATGGCGTCCATCTGTTCTTGCGCGGCAGCATCGGCGAGTTGGGCCACGCTGCGCAGCCATGACGCGCGTTCTGATAAGTTAGGATTTTTGCCGGCCTGTGCCAGGGCCGCATCGAGGCTTTGTTTGGCCTTGTCGCTTTGCCCCAGTTGCTGCTTGATTTGATGGTCAATCGCGTACAGGCGCAGTTGCGACCACGCATCGGGCGCCTGTTTGATCAGCTCGTCGATTTGCCCCGCGCTGGCCTGGGCTTTTGACCACATACCGGCCTTGATTTTTGCGCTCGCTTCGTTGGCCAACACCTCCGCCATGGAAACCGCCAGGTCACCCATGGCCGCGTTGGGTTGGCCAGGGCCGGTCACAGATTTCAGCGCATCGGCTGCCTGCGACAGAAAGTTTCTCGGTATCTCGGGCGCTATCTGCCCGCTTTGACTCAGAATGGATGCCACGCTGCCCAGCAGTTGCACACGCTCGGCCGCATTGTCCAGCGCCAGAATTTTGGCTTTCAGCACGTCGCTGACCACGCGTGCTGGGCCGATTTCGCGCCTTTGTATCGCCCATGCACGGGCTTTCAGGTCTGCGTTCCTGAGGGCAGCGGCGCCTTCGGGCTCCGCTGCCGCATTGCTAGCGGCCAGCGCCGCCTTCAAAACCTCTTGGGCGCGCGCCGACTGGCCGATTTCGGCCAGCACCCTGGCGAACTCGGCAGTCAAGACCTGCTTGGTTTGTTTGGGTACAGCAGTGGCGGTCGCGCCAGCGGCAGTTGGAGCGTCAGAAATTAGTTTATCCGCAAAAGTTGAGCCAGTGGCACCGTCAACGGCTTTGTCAATACCGCTGTTCGGTGACTGGCCGCCAGCACTGCCGGCACCTGCGGATTTGCCACCCGCACCGGCGCCGGCCAGCGCCCGCTCGGCCGAGGTGTTGCCAACGGATTTGGCGAGCGTCTGGGAGGCCGCAACGGCTTGTTCAATGGTCAGTCCCTTGGCTCCGATTTTTTTGCCGCCAGCGGCTTGGATCAATGGATCGTCAATGTCCGGATCGCCCGTGCCGACGCCAGCGCCGCCTCCGGCGCTATCTGCATCGGCGCCAGCGGCCTGGGCTGTTTTTTCCAGGCTGTCGGCACTCATGACTTTGGGCTGGCCGTCCTTGCTGCTGGCCGATTTGCCCCAGGGAAGGCCATCGGGTGACAAACCTTTGCCGCCGACGAAGGCCACCACCAGCAAAGCAAATACACCGACCACCTTCACCAGGCCCGAGACACCGCCTTTTTTCCGTTTGATTCCGTATTCCGCCTCTATTTCCTCGCGAACTTTGGCGCGCATGGCTGCTTCCATCATCTCGCGAGAGCGCTTGTCGCTGTCTTTGGCCGACTTGGCCTGCTGGTATTCGATCTTTCCGCGCTCTTGCTCCATCATCTTGCGCCGCAGGAGAAACTCGTCGGTGACTTTGTCCACGAAAATGCCGCAAGCCGGGCACTGGCGATTTTCTGGAAGGATCACCCGTTTTTGGCAAGCCGGGCAAGAGTAGGTGCCGTCGTAGCTGCCCGCCATTGCGGTCTGGATCGTCAGCAGCGGCGTGATGGTCACCAGCAGCCCGGCTTTGCTGAATTGCTCGTGCGCCACATCCGCTCTTTCGCGAGTCACACCCGCGCCTATTTTGGCCTGCGGGGAGCTGCGCAAAACCTGGATGAGGCGATCAACCTTGTCTGCAGCAATACCCGCTACATCACGCGCCAGGCGTTCAATCTCTTCAAGTTGTGCACCTGGAGGCACATTGATGACCACATCAAAAAGTGGTGTGTCCGATTCGATGGCGCCAGCTACGGGTTCAGACATTCAAGCTCCCATTTGATTAAGCTTTATTGTATCTATATGTATCTGATTCTCTGTGACGATAAAAGTAAGAGCGATAGCCTGTCCTGTTGAGGGCGGAAACGGTGGTTGTCTGGCGGCAAAAACTCGGCGTTTAGGTGTCCAGCTTGGATCTCAAACCCAACCGAACCAGCCCAGCAAGGCGCCCGAACCGAGCAGCCACAACATATGCAGTCGGGTGCGCCACACCACGACTGCTGCTAAACCAGCGAGCAGGCCCACCGGCCAGTCTTTCAGGCCGGTGACGTTGGCACTGGCCAGGACCCAGCCGGTGGCGATCAGCAATGCAATCACGACCGGGGCCATGCCCTGCTTGAAGGCGCGCACCCAGCGCAAGTTGCGGTTGCGGTGGCCCCAACTGGCGGCCAGGTAAGTCAGGGTGGTGCTCGGCAGCAGGATGCCCAGCATGGTGACCAACACGCCGAACAGCCCCATCAGTGGTCCGCCAGCGTTCAGGCCCACATGCCAGCCTATCAGCGCGACAAACAGCACGTTGGGGCCGGGGGCGGCCTGCGCAATCGCCACCGAAGCGTTGAACTGTGGATCGCTCAGCCAATGCTGGCGGTCCACCAGGTAGCGGTGCATGTCGGGCGCGGTGGTGATGGCGCCGCCCACCGACAGCAGCGACAGGAGCATGAAATGCCCGAACAGCGCCAGCCAGTCGCTCCATTGCAGGCTCAAGCTCATTGGTCCAGCTTCCTGTAGGTCAGGGTGCAGGCGGTCACGCCCAGCCCGAGCAGCACGTAGACCAGCGGAAGCCGCAGCAGCGCGATGCCGCTGAAACACAGCACGGCCAGCGCGATGCACATCGGCAGGCCCAGAGGGTGTTTTTTCAGAGCGCCCATCAACTTGAGCCCGGTGGCGGCGATCAAACCCGCAGCGACCGCGCCCATGCCGCGCAGCGCGCCGGCCACGCCGGGATGGCCGGCGAACTGCGCATAGACCAGGGCCAGCATCAGCACCACCAGCAAGGGCACGGTCAGCATGCCGGCCAGCGCCGCCATGGCACCACGCAGGCCAAAGTAGCGGTGGCCAATCATCAGCGACAGGTTGACCACGTTGGGGCCGGGCATGATCTGCGCCACCGCCCATTCCTCGACAAATTCCTCCCGCGTCAGCCAGCGTTTTTTCTCGACCAACTCGCGCTGCACCACGGCCAGCACACCGCCGAACCCCTGTAGGGCCAGCAGCGTGAACGAGACAAACAGGTCGGTGAGTGACTTCGGTTGCGGATGTGTGTCTTCGTCGTCGGCAGGCTGGGCGGTCATGGGCTGATTATCGCTGCTACGGATTTGATAGCTGCTGGCTCATGACTGACAGGGGTTGAGGTCCGATATGGCTTGAAGATGAAGGGGAAAAAAGGCAGACCAGCGTGATCGCGTCACGCTGCAGCGACCAGCAGCGCGAGATCGTGCTTCCGAAGCGGCCGCTTCACAGCCTGAGCGCCCAGGTTTCGCCGATGAGTTCCTTGCCGAAGCCAGTGTAGGGTTCGCTCCTGATGAGCTGGAAGCCGCGTCTGGCATAGATGTCTCGCGCGCTGCCCAGACAGCTGTTGGTCCATAGCACCATTTTTTTGTAGCCCTTGCTGCGCGCAAAGGCGATACATTCATCGGTCAGCAGGGCACCCAGGCCCCGGCCGCGCGCCTGCGGCGTCAGGATCAGCATGCGCAACTGGGCTACGGTGGGGGATTTGCGCACCACGAACACCGACCCCACGCGCTGCCCCTCCAGTTCGGCGATCCAGCAGCGTTCCCAGTCCGGCTGGTGCTTGCGCAGGTAGCCGGCAACGATGTCCGCCACCAACGCTTCGAAGGCGCTGTTCCAGCCGTACTCGCGCGCATAAACTTCACCATGTTGTTGCACCACCCAGCCCATGTCACCGGGCTGAGGGTCACGCAGCAGCACGCCGGGTGAGGCTGCGCTGGCAGCCGCCGGTTCAAGCAGGCGCTGCACCGTGGCCAGCGCATCCGTCAAGGTCTGTTGCGCCGGTGCGGCCAGCGGTGTCAGCAGGGCAGCAGCCTCATCGCGCGAGCGTTGTTGCAGCGGCGCAAATACCTGGTAACCGGCGTCGGTCAGGCGCAACAGGCTTTGCCGCGCGTCGGCTGGTGAGGCCGTGCGCTCCATCCAGCCCTTTACCTCGAAGCGGCGCAGGATGCGGCTCAGGTAACCCGCGTCCAGTGCCAGGTCGCGTCCCAGCTCGGTCGCCGTCGGCTGGTCGCGATGCGCCAGTTCATAAAGCACCCGCACCTCGGTCAGCGAAAACTCGCTGCCCAGGTAGGGGGCCAGCACACCGATGCGCTGGGTGTAAAAGCGGTTGAAGCCGCGCACGGCCTTGACGTGGGCGGTGGACACCGGGGGAGATGGAGCAGCCTTCATGGCAGCAATCATTCCCAAGTTAATTGACTAAGTCAAGTAAATTGATTCTCAAGCGGCGTCTGCATCGCCGCGGCTAATCAGGGTGCGCAGGATTTTTTTCAATGCCGTGACATCGCGCTCGCTGAAGCCTTCAAGCAGCGCGTCTTCATGCAGCTTGGCCTGCGCCAGCAGTGCGGCGACCGTCGCGCGCCCCTGCCTGGTTTCGAACACCAGCGTGCGCCGTGCATCGGCCGGGTCGACGCCGCGTTGCACCCAGCCGGCTTTTTCCATGCGCTGCACCAGTTTGGTCAGGGTCGGTTGCTGCGCCAGGATCTCGCGTGCCAGCTCGCCGATGGTCAGGCCGTCGCCGTCCGACAGCGTGGCCAGCAAGCGCCATTCGAGTGAACCCAGGCCGGCGGCCTGCACCTGGGCGTGAAACTCGCGATAAACGGTGTGGCTGGCGCGCGCCAGCAGGTAAGACAGGTAGCCGTCAATGAACCTGTCAGGTGGGGCGGGGCAGTCCGGTGCGGGGTTGCGGCTCACGGTATGTCTTTCTGCGCCCACGATGGAGTTGGTGTGCTTGCGGATTACATGAATATTCATATATTATGGACAGATGAATGCCGCCTTGCAAGCCATCCCGCAGATCGCCTCACCCCCGGACAGCCGGGCGCTGCGCACGGCGCTGGGCCAGTTCGCCACCGGCATCACGGTGGTCACCACGCGAGCGGCGGACTGCGCCTTTGTGGGTCTCACGGTCAACTCGTTTTCGGCGCTGTCGCTGGAGCCGGCGTTGATCCTGTGGTCGCTGCGTGGCAGCTCGCCCAGCCTGCCGGTGTTTGAAAACGCAGAGCGGTTTGTCGTCAATGTGCTCGCTGAAGCCCAGGTCGAGACATCGCGCAGGTTTGCCTTGCCGCTGGCCGACAAGTTCGACGGTGTGGCGCATGCTGAAAACGCCTGGGGCCAGCCGCTGATTCACGGCGCCGCTGCGTGGTTCGAATGCCGCACCGTGTCGCGGCAGATCGCCGGCGACCATTGCCTGTTCATTGCCGCGGTCGAGCGGTTTACGCTCTCCGATGCGGCTCCCTTGCTGTTTCATGCGGGCGGCTACTTCGCTCTCGGTTCACGTCTTTAAGGAAGTTTTTCATGCTGCAGGAACGAATTGAAGCCCGCTGGATTGACTGTTTTGTAGAGACCTTCGCGCTGTGCGGCGTGCAGGCCGGCGACACGGCGGCTATCCTGTCCGAGACGCAGTCGCGGCCGGTCAATGTGCAACTGGCCGAACTCGCGCTGGCGCGTCTGGGTGCGCGGGCTTTTCAGCTGGTGCTGGCCACGCCGCGGCTGGCTGCGCCTGTGCCCGTGCGCTCCACCGGTGCATCGGATGCCATCGGCCAGCTTGCTCCCGTGGTGCAGGCGCTGGCAGCCTGCACCTTTGTGGCCGATCTGACGGTGGAGGGCCTGCTGCACGCCGCCGAACTTCCCGCCATCCTGAAAGGCGGCACCCGTGTTTTGATGGTGTCCAACGAACATCCGGAAATCCTCGAGCGCTGCGTGCCCGATGCGGCGCTGGAGCCAAAGGTCAAGGCCGGCATCAAGCTGCTGCGCCATGCCAAAGCCATGCATGTCACCTCGTCCGCAGGCACCGATCTGCGCATTTCACTGGAGGGCGCACGAGCCGGTGGCGGCTGGGGCTACACGGCAAAGCCGGGCACCATTTCCCATTGGCCCGGCGGCCTGTGTCTGGCGTTTCCGGCCAAAGGCAGCGTCAACGGCAAACTTGTGCTGGACCAGGGCGATGTCAACCTGACTTTCAAGCGCTACCTTGAAAACCCGGTGGTACTGACGATCAAGGACGACTTTGTGACCGACATCGCCGGACAACATGCCGATGCAGACCTGATGCGCAGCTACTGGGCCGCCTGGGGCGACCGCGAGGCCTATGCGGTGTCGCATGTGGGCTGGGGCATGAACCCGAAAGCGCGCTGGGACGCCATGGCCTTTTATGACAAGAAAGACTTTAACGGCACCGAGTTGCGCGCCTTTGCCGGCAATTTTCTGTATTCGACCGGTGCCAACGAAGTCGCCGGGCGCCATACGCTGGGGCATTTTGACCTGCCACTTCGAGCCTGCACCCTGAGCCTGGACGGTCAGGTCATCGTGGACGCTGGCCGCCTCACGGGCGAGTTGGCCTGAGCCATGTGGCTGCCAGCCTATCTGGAGCAAGGGCAGGGCGATACCGCCGTTTTCCTGCTGCACGGTGTGGGGGGCGGCAAAGAGGCCTGGGCGCACAACCAGCCGGTTCTGGCCGCGCAGGGGTTCAGAACCATTGCCTGGGACATGCCCGGCTACGGCGCATCACTGCCGCTGGCGACGTGTAGCAACGCCGCACTGGCAGGCGCTCTCAAAGCCCTGATCGACCACATTGACGCAAAACGCAACGTCCTACTGGGCCACAGCATGGGCGGCATGATTGCACAGGAACTGGCGGCCTTGCACCCGTCGCTGGTGCATGGCCTGATTCTTCACAGCACCTCGCCAGCCTTCGGCAAAGGCGATGGGGTCTGGCAGCAGCAGTTCTTGCAGAGCCGTTTTGAGCCGCTGGACCGGGGCTTGAATATGGCCGGCCTCGCCGCACAGCTAGTGCCTGGCATGTTTGCACCTGATGCCGCCCCGGCGCGCATCGCCGGGGCGGCTGCACTGATGGGCAAGGTGCCGGTGGCCAGCTACCGCGCCGCGCTGTCCGCCATCGTGTCCTTCAACCGGCTCGCTGATCTGGGGCGGATTGAGGTGCCAACCCTGTGCCTGGCTGGCGAGCTGGACAAAAACGCGCCGCCTGCCGTGGTGGAAAAGATGGCAAGCCGGATAAGCGACGCTGAATATGTCTGCCTCGCCGCTACCGGCCATATCGCCAATATCGAAGCGCCTGATCTTTTCAATCACGCCGTAGTGTCCTTTCTGAAAAAACATTTTTTGTCCTGAGGTACTGCCATGTCCGCACTTCCCGTTTCCTCTTTGCCCAGCGCGCGTTACCTGCCGCCGTCGATCGCCGGCGACTACACCGAGCTCACGCCCAAACAGACGCAGCTGCTGGCCATCGCCGCCCGGCTGGGGCGCGAAAAATTTGCGCCACGTGCGCAGCAGATCGACCGCGACGCTGTGTTTCCGTTTGAGAACTATGCCGACCTGCGTGAGGCCGGTCTGCTGGGCATCTGCGTGCCCGAAGAACACGACGGCTGGGGCGCCGACTTTGCCACCTACGTCATGACTGCCGCCGAGATCGGCCGCCATTGCGGCGCCACGGCCTTGACCCTGAACATGCATGTGAGCTCGACCATGTGGACCGGCTTCATTGCCGATGACCTTGACATGACCGCCGAGCAACGCACCAACCATGAAGCCCACAGAAAAGTGCATTACCAGCGAGTGGTGAAAGACGGCAAGGTGTATTCGCAGCCTTTTTCCGAGGGCGGGGCGGCTGCCGCAGGCAAGGCGCCGTTTGGCACCCTGGCCCGCAAGGTGGACGGTGGTTATATCGTCAACGGCAAGAAGATTTTTGCCTCACTGGCCGGTGCCGCCGACTACTACGGCATTTTGTGCACCCTGGACAAACCTGGCGCCACGCAGCGCGACTCGCTGTACCTGGCGGTCGATAAAAACCTGGAGGGCGTGAGTGTCACCGGCGACTGGGACCCGCTGGGCATGCGTGGCACGGTTTCGCGCACGCTGATTTTCAAAGATGTGTTTGTGCCCGAGATCGAACGCCTGATTCCGGAAGGGATCTACGCTCAGGCTGCGCTGCGCTGGCCACACATGTTTGCCACGCTGTCGCCAACCTACATGGGCATCGCCCAGGCGGCTTACGATTTCACCGTGCAGTACCTGCGCGGCGAAGTACCCGGCACGCCGCCGGTGAAACGCCGCATGTACCCGACCAAGCAGATTGCGGTGGCTGAAATGAAAGTGCGGCTGGAGCAAACCCGCGCGATTTTTCTGCAAAACGCCCGCGCCGCACGGGTTGATCCCTCCAAGGAAATTCGCCTTGGGCTTTACGCGGCGCACTACACCATCATGGAAAACGCCAACGAGATCTGCCGCCTGGCCGTGCGCACCTGCGGCGGCCAGTCCATGCTCAAGAGTCTGCCGCTGGAGCGTATGTACCGCGATTCGCGCTGCGGCTCGTTGATGCTGCCGTGGACCGCCGAGCTCTGCATCGACCGGCTGGGTCGCGAATGCCTGTACGAGGCCGGTGAACAGGACGAGCAGGCGGTGCTTTAATTTTCTGACATGACCCTCGCGCAGATCATTGATCGGCACGCGCAGGTCTCTCCGCAGCGGGTGGCCCTGCATGCAGCCGGGCAAGACATCAGCTACGCCGACCTGTGGCAGCGCATCCAGCGCGCGACCAGCGTTCTGCTGAAAGCCGGGGTACAACCGGGCGACCGGATGGCCTGGCTGGGCTTCAACGATCCGGCGATGTTGGTGCTTCTGTTTGCGTTGGCGCGAGTGGGCGGCATCTTGCTGCCACTGAATTACCGGCTCTCGGGCACCGAACACGCGGCCATTCTTGGCCATGCGGGTGTGCGCCTGCTGGTCACCGATGTATCCCATGCCGCTGCGGCCAGCGCGTTGTCCGCGCAGACGGGTTGCGCACTGCTGCATGTCGACGCGCTGTCTGTAGCCAGCGTCGGCATCGAGCTGACCGCCCTCAGCTCAGACCCCGCCGCATCTGCGCTGCTCGTCTATACCTCCGGCACCGGCGGACAACCCAAAGGCGTACTACATTCTCAAGCCGGTCTGGTCTGGAACTGCGTGATTGCCACCCACGCCCAGGAACTGACGCCTGACGACCATGTGCTCAGCACGCTGCCGATGTTTCATGTGGGTGGGTTGTGCATCCAGACCCTGCCTGCCTTGCACGCTGGTGCAACGGTCACGCTGCATGCGCGTTTTGAGGCGGGTGCCTGGCTGGCCGACGTGGCAAAGCGGCAACCCACGTTGTCTTTGATGGTGCCCGCGACCTTGCGTGCGGTGCTGCACCACCCTGATTTTGCAAACACGGATATTTCATCCCTGAAGCTGCTGGTCGCAGGTTCATCGACCATTCCGGCGTCAATGATCAGCGCCATCCATGCCCGCGGCATCCCGGTCGGCCAGGTTTATGGCGCCACCGAAACCGGACCTGTATCCATCTACCTGCGCCGTGAAGAAGCCATGCGGCATGCCGGATCGGTCGGCAAGGCAGGCATTCATGTTGAAGTGCAACTGGTCAAGGAAACCGGCGCGTCAGCAGCGATTGGCGAGGTCGGTGAGATCTGGGTACGCGGCCCGAATTTATTGCAGGGCTATTGGGCAGACCCGGACAACCCGGCTTTTGCAGAGGGCTGGTTTCACACCGGTGATCTTGCACGCCGGGACGAAGCCGGGTTTTACGAGATTGTGGGCCGCTCCAAAGACATGATCATCTCGGGGGGAGAAAACATCTACCCGGCGGAGATCGAAAACCTGCTGGCCGACTGCCCGAAGATTCGCGAGGCAGCCGTGGTCGGCCAGCCAGATGCCCGCTGGGGCGAGATCGTGGTGGCCGTGGTGGTTCGGGCGCCCGGCGCCGAGCTTGATGCGGCGCAAGTGATGCAGCTGTTCGACCAGCGGCTTGCGCGCTTCAAACACCCCAAGCGGGTCGTGTTTTGCGATGCCTTGCCCAAAACGGCCCTGGGCAAGGTGCAAAAGGCCGGCCTGCTGGCGGCCATCGCCGGTCAATAAACCGGCTGGTGTTTTTTGATGCTGACCTTGACCTGATCGCTGAGTAAGAACCCCGGGCCAAACTTGCTTGCAAGCTGGTCGGCCCGTTTGGCAAATGCGTCCAACCCCATGCCGTAGATAAACTGCATCGCACCCCCGGTCCAGGCCGGAAAACCAATGCCAAAGATGGAGCCGATGTTGGCGTCGTGCACCGTCGTCAGAACGTTTTCACTCAGGCAGCGTGCGGTCTCCACAGCCTGTCGGTACAGCAACCGGTCTTTGATGTCGGTGATGTCCCAGGACACGGCCGGTTTTTCGAACAGGGTTTTGAGCTCGGGCCAGAGGCTTTTCTTTGCGCCTTTTTCAGCCGGGTAGTCGTAAAAACCGGCACCGGCCGCCCGGCCATTGCGGTCAAACTCCTTGACCATGCGCTCCACAATCAGCTCGCCTGGCGTCGCGATATAGGTTTTTTCTTCAGCCGCGAAGTCGGCACGGGTCTGGTCCAGCACATGCACGCTCAGCGACAGCGCGGTTTCATCAAGTACCGCAAGCGGGCCGACCGGCATGCCGCATTGCATGCCGGCATTTTCTATCGCGGCTGCCGGAATACCTTCGCCCAGCATGGCCGCACCCTCCATCACAAAAGTGCCAAAGGTGCGGCTGGTGTAAAACCCGCGCGAGTCGTTGACCACGATGGGAATTTTGCCGAGTGCCTGCACATAGTCAAAGGCGCGCGCCACGGTTTCATCGTCGGTCTGCTTGCCGCGAATGATCTCAACCAGCTTCATCTTGTCCACCGGGCTGAAGAAGTGGATACCTATGAATTTTTCGGGCCTTGCGCTGGCCGTGGCCAGCCCGCTGATGGGAAGGGTAGAGGTGTTGGAGGCAAAAAATCCGCCAGGGGCCAGCAGCGGCTCGGCTTCTTGTGTGACTTTGGCTTTCAGGTCGCGGCGTTCAAACACTGCTTCAATGATCAGGTCGCAGCCCGCCAGCTCAGCGACCTGGTCGGTGGCGGTGATGCGCGAGAGCAGGGCGCTTTGATCGGGCGCGCTCATGCGACCCTTGTCCACACGCTGCTGCGTGAGTTTGGCACTGTAAGCCTTGCCGACATCGGCCTTGTCCTGGCTGACATCCCTGAGAACGGTGCTGATGCCCCGGCTGGCCTGCACATACGCAATGCCTGCACCCATCATGCCCGCGCCCAGCAAGCCGACCTTTTGTGGCTTGTAGCGCGGAATGTCTTTGGGTCGCGACTGGCCGGACTTGATCGCGTTCATGTTGAAGAAGAAGGTGTTGATCATCGCCTTGGCCACCGGCGTCACCGCCAGCCGGGCCAGATAGCGGCTTTCGATGCGCAGCGCGGTGTCGTAATCCACCTGCGCGCCTTCAACCATCGCCGCCAATGCCGCTTCAGGAGCGGGGTAAAGTCCGCGCGTCTTCTGCTTGAGCACGGCAGGCGCCACGCTGAGCATGCCCGCCAGCTTGGGACTGGAAGGCAAGCCGCCTGGCATCCTGTAGTTTTTGTCGTCCCACGGGTGATGGGCCGGCGCGGCGGCGCCATCGTGGGTGGCAATCCACGCCAGCGCCGCCGGACGGAGTGCGGCGGCATCGGGCACCAATTCGTGCACCAGACCCAGCTCCAGCGCCTCACGCGGGTTGAACAATTTGCTTTCCAGGATGTAGGGCTGCGCACCCATCAGGCCCAACAGACGTGTCATTTTGGTGATGCCGCTGGCGCCCGGAATCAGTCCGAGGGTGATCTCGGGCAGGCCGAACTGGATCTTTTTGTCATCGACCGCAATGCGGTAATGGCCGATCAGCGCCACCTCCCAGCCGCCGCCCAGCGCAGCGCCATTGAGGCAGCTGACCACCGGCTTGCCCAGGGTTTCGAGCGTGCGAAAGTTTTTCTTCATGCGCTCGATTTCGGCAAACACCGCGCCCGCGTCGGACGCCTGGTTGCGCATCAGGCCCTTGAGGTCGGCACCGGCAAAAAAGGTGCTCTTGTTGGAGGCCAGCACGATGCCACGTATGGCTTCACGGTCTTTGAGCACCTGCGCGGTGACCTCGTTCAGGTCCTGCTGCCACTGCGCGCACATGGTGTTGACCGGCGAGCCTGGCTCGTCGAAGGTCAGGGTGGCAATGCCGTTGGCCAGTTCGTATTGAATGGTTTTCATCAGACTCTTTCGACAATCGTCGCGATACCCATGCCCCCACCGACACACAGCGTGGCCAGCCCGTACCGCAGCTTGCGCCTGTGCAACTCGTCAATCAGGGTGCTGAGGATCATGGCGCCGGTTGCGCCCAGCGGGTGGCCCATGGCAATCGCGCCGCCATTGACGTTGACCTTGTCGTGCGGCACCTTCATCTCCTTCATGAAACGCATCACCACGGCGGCAAAGGCTTCGTTCACTTCAAACAGGTCGATCTGGTCAATGCTCAAGCCAGCCTTGGCCAGCGCCTTGCGGGCGGCGGGCATGGGGCCGGTCAGCATGATGGTCGGGTCTGCGCCGCTCAACGCCGCCGCCACAATGCGGGCGCGCGGCGTGAAGCCATGGACTTTCCCCGCCGCTTCCGAGCCGACCAGCACCGCAGCCGCGCCGTCTACGATGCCCGACGAGTTGCCGGCATGGTGCACATGGTGGATGCGTTCGACCTGCGGGTACCGCGTCAGCGCCACCTGATCGAAACCCATGGCACCCAGCTGTTCAAAAGCCGGTTTGAGCGCGGCCAGGCCTTCCAGCGTGGTGTGCGGCTTGATGAATTCGTCCTGGGCCAGAATGGTTTGATCCAGAAAATCCTTGACGGGAACGACGGATCGGTCGAAGTAGCCCGCATCACGGGCTGTGGCGGCGCGCTTCTGGCTCTCCAGTGCAAAAGCGTCTACGTCGGCGCGGCTGAAACCTTCCAGAGTGGCAATCAAATCGGCGCCTATGCCTTGTGGCACAAACGCCGTGGCGCTGTTGGTCTCTGGGTCCTGCGCCCAGGCGCCGCCGTCTGAGCCAATCGGCACGCGGCTCATGCTTTCGACGCCGCCCGCAACCACCAGGTCTTCCCAACCGGAGCGCACCTTTTGTGCGGCCATGTTGACGGCCTCCAGGCCCGACGCGCAAAAGCGGTTGATCTGTACGCCAGAGGCGCGAAAGTCCCAGCCGGCTTTCAACGCAGCGACCTTGGCAATGACCGAGCCCTGCTCGCCGATAGGTGAGACCACACCCATCACCACGTCGTCGACCTGCGCCGTGTCAAAGCCATTGCGGTGCTGCAGCTCCGTTAACACGCCAGCCAGCAGATTGACGGGTTTGACCTCGTGCAGGCTGCCGTCTTTTTTGCCCTTGCCGCGTGGCGTGCGGATGGCGTCGTAGATGAATGCTTCGGTCATGGGAGGCTCCTGCGGAAAAGAGGGTGCAGGAACGAGTATATTCATTTCACCAAGCAAACGCTTTCCATAAATATGGCCCAGGCCTTCAACCCGACAGGTGACCCATGATCGACCGTACCCTTTTCAACAGCGACCACGAGGCCTTCCGCGACGCCTTTCGCAAGTTTTGCGACAAGGAGATTGCGCCTTTCCACGAGGCATGGGAAGAACAGGGGTATGTGGACCGCGCGGTCTGGAACAAGGCTGGCGCGAACGGCTTTTTGTGCATGACCATGCCGGAAGCCTATGGCGGATCGGGCGCCGACAAGCTGTACTCGGTGGTCCAGATGGAAGAGCTGGCACGCGGCGGTTTCAGTGGCATCGGCTACGGCCTGCACAGCGAAATTGTTGCGCCTTACATCCTCCACTACGGCACAGAGGCGCAAAAACTCAAGTACCTGCCCAAACTCGCAAGCGGCGAGATGGTAGGTGCGATTGCGATGAGTGAACCCGCTGCGGGCTCCGACCTGCAAGGCGTGAAGACCACTGCGATCAAACAGGCCGATGGCAGCTACCTGCTCAATGGCAGCAAGACTTTCATCACCAATGGCTGGCACGCTGACCTCGTGGTGGTGGTGGCCAAGACGAATCCGGCAGCGGGTGCCAAGGGCACCAGCTTGCTGCTGGTCGAGCGCGGCATGCCGGGTTTTTCGGTCGGCAAGCGCCTCAAAAAACTGGGACTCAAGGCGCAAGACACCTCGGAGTTGTTTTTCTCTGATGTGAGCGTTCCAGCGGCCAATCTGCTGGGCGGCGAAACGCATGAAAACCGTGGCTTCATCTGCCTGATGGAGCAACTACCGTGGGAGCGGCTGCAGATTGCCATCACAGCCGTCGCCTCGGCGCAGGCGGCCATCGACTGGACGGTGGCCTATGTGAAGGAGCGCAAGGTCTTCGGCCAGCCGGTGGCCAGCTACCAGAACACGCGCTATACCCTGGCCGAGTTGCAGACACAGGTGCAGGTGGCGCGCGTCTTCATCGACAAATGCACCGAACTTCTGGCCAGCGACAAGCTCGACACCGCGACCGCCAGCATGGCCAAGTACTGGACCACCGACCTGCAGTGCAAGGTCATGGACGAATGTGTGCAGTTATTCGGTGGTTACGGCTACATGTGGGAGTACCCCATCACCCGAGCTTACGCCGACGCGCGTGTGCAGCGGATTTACGGCGGCACCAACGAGATCATGAAAGAGGTGGTCTCGCGCGCGATGGGGCTGGGTGCCAAATAAGTTCCACGCGATTCCTTTGCCGGTCAGGTTGTTCTTCACTGCATCGGTACAGCGTTGCGGCAGCTTCACGTTGTACGACAAAGCGTTTGAGGCGGTGTCTTGAAAAGTTCTAAAACCGATGTGTACTTGTGGCCTAAAGGCTTACTCATCGTGCGTATCTCAAAATGTGACACGAATTTGTCACAAGCGTCGCGCTTCAAAATTCCATGTATCCGAACGTGACATCTCGTAATGAAAAGAATACGATCTCAGCGTGGCAGGTCGGGAGATCGGGGGAGTTTTTCTGCAGACACCTGATCACTCGAACCACGACTTTAAAACTACCAAGACAACGAACACCGTTTTTCGTCATGTCATTCTTTCAAAACTTGTTTTCATCCTCACACGGTGGTGCCAAGGAAGTCGGCGTCGGGCAGGAGACCGGGCCTGTGAAGATGAATCTGGACGAACGCATGGCCTTTCGCCGAGAGATGCTTTTTGATTCGGTCAAAAGTACGATGGAAAGCCGGGGCATCTTGAGCGCGAGTTACCGCTTCAAAGTTGTGCGCGCTGACAGGCGTGGTCATAGCTTTGTCGTGATGGTGGATTTATCTACCGACTTCATGGATGCCGAACAAGGCCATCAACGGTCCTTGATGGCGCTCGGCGAGGCCATCAAGAAAAACGCCTTGACCCGTTATGGCCTGGGTGTGGCGGCGGTGTACTGGCGCGTCAATGAAGAGATCACAGGTTTTGATCCCCAGCGCGCGAGCGATGCGGCCACGCATGGTGACACTTCCCCCGAAGCTGCGCGTTCTGCCAATCTGAAAAATTATGAACGTGCCACCGCGCAAGAGTTGGCCGCTTTTGAGGCCGCCTGGCAAAAAAACGGTCAGTTGTCTCTCGGCGACCGGACTTACTCATCCGATCTGGCGCCGCTCGGTGGTCCCGACAGCAAGGACAGCGGCAAAGACAGCCGATAGCTCCTCGCTTGCCGGTCGCTCCGCCCGATAATGGCGGTCTGTTCACCGACCGGATTCCCGCCATGTTTTTTCCTGTTTTCTGCCTGCATCCGCCAGGCTTCTCCGGTCCGTCCCTGAAGGTCCCCGCGTGAGCGCGTCCCACCTCAACTGGCCCGAAGCCGGTGAAACGCGGTCTGCGCGGTGGCGCTCTGAAAGCGGGGCCCCGCCGCCCAAACGTGTGGTGCTTGCCGATGACTCCCTGACCGCCGATGCGGCCTTCCGGCTGGCCAGCGAAGGCACAGGCATGTTGTGGCGCGGCGACTTTCAAAATGCGCGCCTGCTGCTGCAGGCGCTGGCGCGGCGCATCGACAAACCGCGAAAGACAAAAAGGGCCAAAGCGGACACCCCGACGCCATCTTCCGTTGATAACTTCAACCTGTACCGCCAGGCGCAGTCACAGCGTGCCCGCACGCTGGCAATGTTGCTGATCGAGTTTGACGGGGCGCATCACATCACGCTGCGGCGCGCGCCCGATGTGGTGCAGGCCTGCAGTGAGGTTTATGGTGCCGGCGATACCGCGCAGGGCAACTACGTGGCGCCGCTGCGCGAGCTGCAGGGCCTGATCGGTGCGCATGAGTGGCGCAAAAAGGGTGTAGCCATCGCGGCTCTGGGTGGGGACCGCATTCATCCGCACTATGGTGTGTTTGCGCCGGTGCGCGGGGACTATATGGAACTGCTGGCCCAGGCGCCGTTGCCGCCAGCGCTGTCTGCAGGCGGTGTGGCCTTCGACATCGGCACTGGCACCGGTGTGCTGGCCGCGCTGCTGGTGCGCCGTGGCGTTGCGCGGGTGGTGGCCACCGACACCGACCCGCGCGCGCTGGCCTGTGCGCGTGAGAACCTGGCACGGCTGGTACCGGGCGGACAGGTTGAGCTGGTGCAGGCCGACCTGTTTCCCGAGGGCGTGGCGCCCTTGGTTATTTGCAACCCGCCCTGGGTCCCGGCGCGGCCGAGTTCGCCGATAGAACACGCGGTGTACGACCCGGACAGCCGCATGTTGCGCGGTTTTCTCAATGGCCTGGCCGCGCATCTGGCGCCCGGCGGTGAAGGCTGGTTGATCCTGTCGGACCTGGCCGAACACCTGGGTTTGCGCTCACGCGCTGACTTGCTGGCCTGGATGGATGCCGCTGGCCTACAGCCGCTGCACCGGCTGGATGTGCAGCCCATCCATCCCAAGGCCGACGACCTGACCGATCCGCTGCATGCAGCACGCTCGGCCGAAGTCACCTCGCTATGGCGCCTGGTCGTGAAAACAGTGGCCTGACGCACCTCCATGTCCCTCGGCACGGGCGCGTGGCGGCCTACCTGGCCAGCCAGCGGCGCATCGCTTTCAACGAAGACGACATCTTCCGGCGCTACCCCGAACTTGACGCCTGATTGGCGACTGCTTGAAGCGGTGAAGCAGGCTTGGTGGACCTGTTCGTGGCCCGCTTGCGCAGCGCTTTTGACGCAGCCGACATATGGCGTCTTCTCCTACATCTGCGCATGCATGTGCCTGACCGCAGGCCTGTGGGTGCGCGGTGAGGATGATTTTCTGACGGGGTTAAACCACGCAAACCCGGCGCTCACCTTGCCCTGTTTGCAGCGAGCTTGCCCCCGCTTCGTGACCCTAACCATTCATCCTTAAGGAGCATCATCATGGCACTTGACCATAAAGACAAAGATCTCAATCTCGACCCGATCACTGACGCGCCTGGCGCGCATCCCGTGGGAACCGGCCTGGGCGCGGCGGCCGGTGGCGCTGCTGCGGGTGCTGCGGCAGGCGCATTCGGCGGGCCTGTTGGCGCCGTAGCCGGTGCTGTGGTTGGCGCTGTTGTCGGCGGCCTCGGTGGCAAGGCAGTGGCCGAGGCCATCAACCCCACGGCCGAAGAGGCTTACTGGCGAGACCAGTACACGAAGGAGCCCTATTACCAGTCAGGGCGCAGTTACGATGACTATGCGCCGGCCTACCGCCTGGGTCTGTACGGGCGCAGCAACCGCACCGGCACTTTTGACGACGCGCAAAGCGATCTGTCGGTTTATTGGGACAGCAAGAAAGATCGGTCCACGCTTTCCTGGCCAGAGGCGGAAGCCGCCAGCCGCGCTGCCTGGACGCGTGTGGACCAGCAGCTTACCGGCAGCGAATCCGTCTCCGGCCAGGTTGCCGACAATGATGACGTGATCGACACCCTCAATGACTTGCTTGAATCCAGCCGCGATGGCGAGTACGGTTTCACCGAGTGCGCGGAACATGTGAAGGCCCAGGACATCAAGACCCTGCTGCTGCGTCACGCCGACGAGTGCCGCGGCGCAGCGGCCGAGCTGGCCGGCCAGATCCGCCAGTTCGGCGGTGAACCGGACGAAGGCGGAACCACCAGCGGTGCACTGCATCGCGGCTGGGTCTCGGTGCGTGGCGCGCTCAGCGGCTACACCGACCTGGCGATGCTGGAAGAGTGTGAGCGCGGCGAGGACGCGGCGCTTGCCCGTTACCGCAAGGCGCTCAAGGAAGAGGGTCTGCCTTCCGGCATACGCGCATTGGTCGAGCGCCAGGCACAGGGGGCGCAGCGCAACCATGACCAGATCAAGGCCATGCGCGACGCGCTCAGGGCGGCATCCTGATCTGTTCCTGACAGGAACAAAAAAGCTGGCCTCGGCCAGCTTTTTTTATGTTTGCAAGTTGCTGTCGGCTCAGTCTTTCGATCCGTGCTTGCCGCCGTGGTGGTCATCGTCGTGGTCGTCGTCGCCGTGGCCCTTGCCTCGGTGCTTGTCGTGTTTGTCCTTCTTGGGCTTTTTCTCTTTCACCGCGTAGCTGGTGTCACGCACCCAGTAGCCGGGTTGGCGGACATAGCCATTGCCGGTTTGCACCCAGTTGTCAGGCGCCCAGCGGTAACCGTCGCGTTTGCTCATGGCGCGGCCACGCACCCAGACATGGCGGTCGCCGTTCCAGGCCCAGTAGCCGGGCGCCCAGGCCTGGGTTGGCGCCAGCACCGGTACCACTTCGTACAGGACAGGTGGCGGCGCTATTCCGATATTGATGGTGACCTGCGCCAGCGCCGGGGCGGTGGCGCCCGCAAGCACGGCGGCCAGCAGGATTGTTTTCAGTGCGTGTTTGATGGTCATGGGGATCTCCCTGGGGTTGTCGATGACAGTATTGGCGTGCTGTGCCTGCGGCGTACGCTTCGGCCGGTAAAGTTATGCATACCTGGGCAGGAGGTGTGCAAGGCTTTGTTTGCTATGGTTTCAATAGCTGTATATGTAATCTGGATATGGGCTGGTGCCATATTTGGCTAGTTTTTCAGCCTGCTGCCGCAGTCCACTTGGGCGTTCAGCGTCGTGCCATGCCGGCCCAGGCTGCTGTCGGTGACCTTGCATCCCGATGCCTTCTCGATGGCTTTGACCATGGCGACGCTTTGTGAAGCAGAGTTTGGCCGGCCGGCAGGGGGCGTGGCAGTCCAGGTGCTGGCAGTGATCTGCTCGACCTGGTAGTTTTGGCCGTTGAGCTCGATGGTTTGCCATGTGCTGGTCTGCGCCATGCGCATTGCGCCGCAAGCCGACAGTACACCTGTGCCGAGCGCCAGCGCCAGCCATCCGGCCAGCCACTTGCCCTGCTGAACCGTCTGGCGCTTGTTCAGACAAGCCCCGGCAGGCTCAAGACGGCTTTGGGTTGCGGCACCAGCGGGGGCGTGTCCGGCGTTTTCGATTGGGGGCAGCCGCTCAGAAAGACCACGGCAAGTAGCGCAGACAGGGCGGGAAAAACACAGTAGATCATGGCAAGCTCCCGGCGGGATGAAAAACACTCTTTGATTGAACGACGGCTGCGGGCAAATGCACCGATGATGGATGAACGATACGCACAGGTGGGCAGCAGCTCAAGAGCTAGCGGGCTGGGCTGGTGTCAGCGGACAACGCGTTGGCGTGTGATGGCGCGCCTACACGCCGCGCGCTATCACCTTGCCGGAGCGCGCCCAGCGGCGAGTTTGAAGGCTATGGCCTTCATGGCGGCAGACAAGGGTGCCCGCGATGTTTCGTAAGCATCCCAGGGCGAATTACCCGTGGCCAGCCTCTCGCCGATGTTGCGGGTATCCCAGTGCGCAGCGTTTGTCAGGTCATCGAGCTCTTCCCAGGCCACCGGCACAGACACACCCATGCCGGGCCGGGCTCGCGCCGACCAAGCGCAGACCGTCGTGGCGCCGAAACCGTTGCGCAGGTAGTCCGGGAAGATCTTGCCGACCCGGTTGCGCGGCCCGCTTTTGGCAACAAAACGCTCGGGGATCACGCTGGACAGGTGCTGCACAATGGCCTGTGAAAATTTCTTGACCGTGTGCCAGTCATGCGAAGGCTTGAGCGGCACCACCACATGCAGGCCCTTGCCGCCGCTGGTTTTCAGAAAGCAGGGCAGGCCAAGTTGCTTCAGAAAGGCCTGCACCAGCTGGGCCGCTTCCTGCACTTGGACCCAGGCGACACCCTCGCCGGGGTCCAGGTCGAAGGTCATGCGGTCCGGCTTGCCGATGACGCGGGTGGTGGCGTTCCAGGTATGGAACTCCATCACGTTCAGTTGCGCCGACGCCAGCAGCGCTGCCACCGTCGCAATCTCCAGCAGCGGGCCATGGCCGGGGTCGAACTTCGGATCAAGCAGCTTGATGCCGGGGATGCGCGTGGCCTCGGCGTGTTTCTGGAAAAACAACTCGCCGGTGATGCCGTCCGGGGCGCGCACCAGTGCCACCGGCCTGGCCTTCAGGTGCGGCAGGATCAGCGGCGCCACACGTGCGTAGTGTTCGATCAGTTCCAGTTTGGTGAAGCCGGTGCCGGGGTCGATGATGCGTTCCGGGTGGGTGACGCGCAACTTGCCGGTGCTGACCGGCGGCAAGGCTGGCGCAGCTTTTTTCGCAGTGGCTGGCGTTTTCGAGGCCATGGCTTTCTCCACAGGTAAGGCTGATTCACGCACGACCTTGCGTGCGGCTTTGTCGGCACGCAAACCCTGGAACACTGCATGGCGGATGTTGCCGGCGTGGGTCCATTGCGCAAAAACGACCTCGGCCACCAGCTTGGGCTGCACCCAGTGGCCCTTGACCGAGGCCGGCAGGCCGGTAAATGCCGGGCGGGGTGTGGCCAGCGGCAGCAGAGCGGCCAGCAGGCTTTTGAGGGTTTTCTCGTCAAAGCCCGTGCCCACATTGCCGACATGTTGGAGCGCGCCGTGGTTGTTGTAGATACCGAGCAGCAGCGCGCCCAGGCCGGTGCGCGAACCTTGAGGCTCGGTGTAGCCGCCAATCACGAACTCCTGGCGCAACTGGGTCTTGACTTTGATCCAGTCGATGGAACGCCGCGAGACATAGGTTGATGCGGCGCGTTTACCAATCACGCCTTCCAGTCCCAAACGCGCCGCTGAATCGAGCAGGTCTTGCGCGCCGCTGTCAAAGGTTTCGCTGAAACGCAGGTGATCCAGGCCGGCGCCGCTGACCAGACCGCGCAGCAGTTCGCGCCGTTCGGCCAGCGGCACCTGGCGCAGGTCATGGCCGTCGTAAAACGGCATGTCGAACAGGTAATAAACAATTTGCGCGGTGCTGGCGCTGTCAAAGGCGTTTTGCAGCGCGCCGAAGTCGGGCATGCCATCCTCGCCGTGCACCACGATCTCGCCATCCAGCCAGCCCGACTTCAGGCCCAGTTGCGACAGCGCGTTGACAAGTGCAGGAAGTTTGGCTGACCAATCGTGGCCGTTGCGCGTGAAACACCGGATGGACGTGCCCGCTATGCGTGTCATCAGGCGGTAGCCGTCGAACTTGATTTCATAGAGCCAGTCGCCGTCGTTTTCGGGCACGGCCGTGACCAAGGTGGCCAACTCGGGCGCCAGTAAGGGCGGCAGTGCAGCCTTGAAGGCGTCCGGTGGCAGTGACCGCCGGATTTTGGCGGCGGCTTGTGTTGTCGGCTTTTTTGCTGCCGGGGATGTGACAGTTGTCCTTTTTCTGGGAGCGAGCGGCTGGCCGGTCAGCACGCTGTTGGGCAAGTCTTCCAGCACGTCGTAGTCGGCCGATGGCTGGGCCTGGGCATCTTTTTCCTTGATCAGCAGCCAGGCCGGCTGGCGCTCGTCAACCTTGCCATGCATGCGCACCAGCGTCCAGTGGCCCTTGAGTTTGTCGCCCTGAAGTTCGAACTTGAGTTTGCCGCTTTTCAGCGCTTTCATGGGTTCGTCCACTGGCAACCAGATGCCCTGGTCCCAGATGATGACGTTGCCGGCGCCGTATAGCTTGTTTGGAATGTTGCCCTCAAACCGCGCATAGGAGATCGGGTGGTCTTCGACCTGCAGGGCCATGCGTTTGATCTTTGGGTCCAGACTGGGGCCCTTGGGCACGGCCCAGCCGTCGAGTTCGAGTCGGAAGTCGTAGTGCAGCCGACTGGCGTCGTGTTTCTGGACCACAAAGCGCAAATTTTTCGAACTGCGTCCGCCCGTAGCTGGCTCCGGTGTGCGACGGAAATTCCGCTTGCTGTGGTAGCTCTCGAGACTGTCGACGGTGGCCATGGCGCGAGAGGCCACGCAGCGTCAGGCCGCCTTGCGCCGTGCCGGTGCGGTCTTGGCCGCAGACTGACGAGCGGGTTTTACAGCAGCCTTTTTTGCCGGCACCTTGGCTGCCCCGCCCTTGTTGCGCAAGCTGCGCTGCAGCAATTCGGTAAGGTCGATGATCTTGGCACCAGAGTGGGCGGTAGCTTCCTCGTCCTCCTCGGGCTGCTCCACGGTTTCGACCTTGCCTTCCTTCACCTTTTGTTTGACCAGCGCCATGATGTCGTCCTTGAAGGAGTCGCTAAACTGGTCGGGCTGCCATTGACCGGTCATGTCGTCCACCAGTTGTTTCGCCATGGACAGTTCCTTGTCGCTCAGGCCGGCGGCTTTCGCGCCTTCGGGCGGCAGGTCCAGGTCTTCCCAGCTGCGGATGTCGGCGCCCCAGCGCAGCAGGTTCAGGATCAGCCCCGGACCAGATGGCACCAGAACGGCCAGGTGCTGCTTGGTCTGGATCACCACGCGCGCGATGCCGACGCGCTGGGTCTTGAGCAGCGTGTCGCGCAGCAGAGCGTAGACTTTTTTGCCCTTGTTGATAGGCGCAATGTAATAGGGCCGCTCCAAGTAGACAAAGGGGATGTCCGTGTTCGGTACAAAACTCTCGATCTCGATGGTCTGTGTGGTCTTGGGGTAGGCTGCGGCAATTTCCTCGGGCGACAGCACCACGTACTGGCCGTCCTCGTAGGCGATGCCCTTGACGATGTTTCCTTGGTGATTTCCTTGCCGGTTTTTTTTGTTGATGCGTTTGTAGCCAACCGGGTCCATGCTGCGTTTGTCCAGCCAGTCGAAGTCAACCCCGCTCTCCGTGGTGGCGGAGTGAAGCAATACAGGAATATGCACCAGCCCGAAGCTGATGGCCCCTTTCCATAAAGCGCGTGATGCCATGGATCGACTTTAAGCAGGTGGGCAGGCTGGTCCTGTCGGTTGGCAACCGGCGATGCCGTAGGACGAGGGCCGCAGCCCGCGTGTGCAACACGAAGTAGCGACTCAAAATGAAACGGATGGCTTCGGGTCCAGGGCAGACGACAGGTGAATGTCCTACATCCAGATACAGCTCCTAAGCCTAAGCTGCCAATTCTTTCATTCACCGGAGAAAATCATGATGACCTATCGTTACACCCTGCGCTCAGTCCTGGCGACCGGCGCCCTTGTTGTCCTCGTCGCGGGTTGCGGGATGATGCCCGGTAAATCCAATCTGGTCACCTTGACCACGCAGATGCGCGGTGCCAACGAGGTCCCGCCTGCCGCCACCAACGCCACCGGCCAAGTGGATGCGGTGCTGAACAAGGAGTCCAACCTGCTCAAGTGGCAGTTGTCGTACAGCGGTTTGAGTGGTCCGGCGACCGCAGGTCACTTTCATGGCCCGGCCATGGTCGGAGCCAATGCAGGTGTTGCCCTTCCGTTCACGGGTGCCATGACCAGCCCCATGTCGGGAGAAGCCACGCTGACTGCGGCCCAAGCGGCTGACCTGCTGGCGGGCAGGTGGTATGCCAACATCCACACTGCAAAATTTCCGGGCGGCGAGATTCGCGGTCAGATGACTGTGCGTCCCTGACACAGCGCGCCGTGTCCGGCACCAAGGCCAGGCGCCTGGCCTTTTTTATTGGCGCGCAGGCCTACAGCTTTCTTGCCGACCTGCTGACGCGAGCGCCGCAGCTGCGGCTTAGGGTGAACGCTCAGGTTGCCCCCGCAGCCAGTTGCAAAGGAAGACAAGCCATGAAATCAGGAAAACCGGCCCCGTCCGCTCCCACCACCAGCGGTCCCAAACATCCCAAGCCCCTGGGTAGCCAGCAAGCCCTTGCAGAGAAAGCCGCCAACAGCCAGGCCAGTGTCAAGGCTCGCGTGGAGTCGCAGAACATGCCCGACAAGCCGCCGCTGCATCTTCAGAACCAGCCCAACAGCTCAGGCCGGAAGTAAGGCATTTTCGACTGTCACCGTTGTAGCCCGGATTTGGCCGTCAAAAAAGGACTTTCCCATGTCAAACAACTTTTCCTCACTGCTGGCTTCCCTGGTGCTGGGTGTAGCTGCTTCCGCCGCGCTGGCCCAGCCGGTGGCGATAGAAGAGCAGCTATTGGCCCGCGGTGCCGTGGCTGACACGACGCCGCAGCAACGCTACCGCACCGCCATCAATGAGGCGGGCGGTGGCTACAAGGTCTATCTGGAGGAATGTGGGGCCATGGCGGCGGCTGAGCGCACGGCCTGCCGGCGCGATGCCAAAGCCCTCCATGACCGCGACATGGCGGCTGCCCGCGCGATATTGCGCACCCGCTAAAGCGCTTTAGCTGGCGTCCGGCCGGCCGATAGCTGCCGCACCTTCTCGCGCGCATCTGCGCACATCACTACGAGCGTCGGCTGTCCAAAACGCTGACCTGCCAGTTCAAAGGCAAACTGCTGGTGGTGATCACCCGCCCGGAGCAGCCGCGCTACGCGCTGCGATCACAACCGGTCAAGGTGATCGAGCATTTAGACGGATCGCTTGAGCTGCTGTGGGGCGAAGAGGCGCTGCCCTTTAAGACGTTTGAGCGGCATCAGCATTTGAGTGCTTCACGGGTAGCCGACGACAAGCTGCTCAATGGCCGGGTCGATGAGGTGTTGGCCAAAGAATCATTGCGCCTGCGCAAATTGCAGGCGCTGGTGGCCACTCAAAATGCCAAGCCGCGCTCACGCCCACCCCAGGTTGCGATCTGAGATCGGCCAATTTCAAAGTCAGCGCTTGAACTCGCCCGCCGTGGATAACTGAGTTGCCCACCGCTCCCCGGAATCGAGCCTACGGCCTGACGCGCTGGCGCTTGCCGAAAGCCTTTGAGATAAAACTCAACCCCAAAAGGGGACATTTCTGCTTTGCAGAAAAGGGGACATTTCAATTTTGGGTTGACATTGGCGGTTCAATTGGTTGCGTCTGCAACCAGATGACTTATAGTTGTGGGCGCAACCAACTAAATCCTCTTGATGGCTATCCCTGTTTCCGCATTTCCCGCCCACGTTCCGGTGTTGATCGCTGGCGGCGGCCCGGTTGGCCTCACGCTGGCCGCCCTGCTGTCACGCCAGGGCATCGCCTGTCTGGTGGTTGAGGCCGATGACGGCTACTGCAGCGGCAGCCGCGCCATCTGCCTGTCGCGCCGCTCGCAGGAAATCCTTGGCTGGGTCGGCGCCGACAAGCCGCTGGTGGGCAAGGGCCTGTCCTGGGTCGGTGGCCGCAGCTACTGGCGCGATGCCGAGGTGCTGCACTTCCAGATGCCCAGCGAGACCAGCCAGCGTTTTGCGCCCATGGTCAACATCCAGCAGTTTTATGTGGAGGAGTTCGCGCACCGCGCGGGGACCGAAGGCATGGATGTGCGCTGGTCCAGCCGCCTCACGGCGCTTCGTCAACTGGACGGTGGGGTCGAGGTTGAGGTGCAGGACGGCGCCGGCATACATACCGTGCGTGCCGACTGGGTGGTGGCTTGCGATGGCGGACGCAGCACCGTGCGCGAGCAGATGGGCCTGCAACTGCAAGGCACACAGTACGACGGAAAATACGTGATCGTTGATATCGTGCAGAAGACAAAAAGGGCGGTCGAACGCCTGGCCTGGTTCGACCCGCCGTCCAACCCCGGTTCCACCATCCTGATGCACCGCCAGCCGGATGACATCTGGCGCATCGATTACCAGATTCGCGACGACGACGACCCGCTGGAAGCCGTCAAGCCCGAAAACGTCTTGCCGCGCGTGCAAAGCCACCTGCGCATGATTGGTGAAGACGCGCCCTGGGAGCCGCTGTGGATTTCAATCTACAACGCCAAATGTTTGACGCTCGACAATTACCGCCACGGATGTGTATTTTTTGCCGGTGATGCCGCCCACCTGGTGCCGATCTTCGGCGTGCGCGGCCTCAACTCCGGGCTCGACGACGCCGGTAACCTGGCCTGGAAACTCGCCGCCGTGATCGAGGGCAGGGCAGCGGACAGCCTGCTCGATTCGTATTCCACCGAACGGGTGCACGCCGCGCGCGAAAACATCGCCTACGGCGCGAAAAGCACCGAGTTCATGGCGCCGCCCAACTTCGCCTTCAAGCTGATGCGTGAAGCGACCCTGAGGTTGGCACTCAGCGACGAGAAGGTGCGTCCGCTGATCAACCCGCGCCAGTCTTCGCCCATCAGTTATATGGGCTCGCCACTCAACGGGCCGCAGTACGGTGACTGGACCAGTGAACTCGCCGCCCCCGGCGCACCGGCGCCCGAGGCCCTGCTCGCCGGGCCGGACGGGCCGCTGCACCTGACGCAATGTTTCGGCCGCGACCTGTTGTGCCTGGTGTTTGCCGATGGCGCCTTGCCCGATGCGCTGCGCGCCTTGCCGCAGAAAGGCGTGGCGGTGCTTGCCATCGAGCCGGAAGCAGACACACAGGGCCAGGCGCGTGAACGCTACGGACTGCCCGATGCCACCGCCCAGGCGCTGGTATTGGTGCGGCCTGATGGTTATGTGATGGGCCGCTGGCGCGGGCTGGATCCTGCGCCGCTGCTGGCCGTGCTTGAAGAAAAAGGATTCGCCGAATGACCGATGCCGATCTGGATTGCAGTTACACCGCCCTGTGCCAGGCGCTGGCAGCCGTGGGCGAGGCGCAGGCGCCGTTGCTGCTGTCCATGCTGAGCCTGTCGCTGATGAGCCGCTTCGATCAGGCCGACGAGGTGTTGTCCCTGATCGCCAATGCGCAGAAGCAGTGCGGCGCCGGAGCTGCAGATGCCGCGTAAACTCCCCGCCTTGCCGCCGCTGGACCGTTTCCTGAGCTACCGGCTGCACCTGGTCAACAAACTGACCGACAGGTTCAGCAGCGACGCTTATGCCGACGAGTTTGACCTGCCGGTGGGCGAGGCGCGCTGCCTGGCGGCGATTGGCAACTTCGCACCCCTGTCGGTGGTCGAGCTGGCGGCCAAAGCCAATCTCAACAAGGGCCAGGCCAGCCGCGCGGCCCAGGCGCTGGCCGAACGCGGGCTGGTCAGCAAGGACGCTAGCGCATCCGACGGCCGCAGCGTGGTACTGGCACCGACGGTTGCCGGGCGGGCACTCTGGAACCGGGTGATGGCGCTGATCGCGCGGCGCAATGACGAAATTTTTAGCTGCCTGTCGGCTGCGGAACGCCGGCAACTGGGCGGGATGCTGGACCGTCTGATCACACACGCCAGGCGCTGATTCGCGGTTTATGCACAGATTGCAGCGCTTTCCGGTGCCATTCGGGCCGGGAACAGGTCGAAAGTACCCATTCAGGGCGTACGCGAACGCGTAAAACCTTAAAATACGCGGTTCCCTAAAGTCCCATGAACGCCCCCATCGACGTTTCCTTTTTCGCGCGCGCCGCAAAACCGCTGACCAGCTACCGCAAGTACTGGGCAAGCCGTTTCGGCACGTCGAAATTTTTGCCGATGAGCCGCGCCGAGATGGACGTCCTGGGCTGGGACAGCTGCGACATCATCATCGTCACCGGCGACGCCTATGTGGACCACCCGAGCTTCGGCATGGCGGTCATAGGTCGCATGCTGGAGGCCCAGGGCTTTCGCGTCGGCATCATCGCGCAGCCCGACTGGCAAAGCGCCGACCCGTTCAAGGCGCTGGGCAAACCGAACCTGTTTTTCGGCGTCACCGCCGGCAACATGGACTCGATGATCAACCGCTACACCGCAGACCGCAAGATCCGCAGCGACGACGCCTACACGCCCGGCGACATAGGCGGCAAACGTCCTGACCGCGCCGCGCTGGTGTATTCGCAACGCTGCCGCGACGCCTGGAAGGATGTGCCGATCATCCTGGGCGGCATTGAAGGCTCGCTGCGCCGCATCGCGCATTACGACTACTGGTCCGACAAGGTGCGTCGCTCGGTGGTGATCGACGCCAAATGCGACTTGCTGCTGTATGGCAATGCCGAACGCGCCATCGTCGAAATCGCGCACCGTCTGGCCGCCAAAGAACCGGTGGCCAGCATGACCGACATCCGCGGCACGGCGTTTATCCGCCGCAGCGGCGATGAAACCGCGCAGGGTTGGTTCGAGATTGATTCGACCAGCGTCGATGCACCTGGCCGGGTCGAGGCGCATGTGAATCCCTACCTGATGATCTCGGAGCAGGCGAAAGTGCAGGGCGCGAGTTGCGCGCGTGAGGACGAGGCTGCGGGGTCACTGCCTCTCCTTCCGGGAGAGGGCAGGGGTGAGGGCGTGGCGAAGCCGCTACGCTTCGTGCCCAACCCCAACTTGCGCCTGAAAGCCAATGCGCAGAGCCCTCACCCTAACCCTCTCCCAGCGGGAGAGGGGACAGAAAGGGAAGTGTTCTCGACGCGGCCGGTTTTACTCCCTCTCCCCCTGGGAGAGGGCGGGGGTGAGGGCGTCCCGCATCCAGCCACCGGCAAGATCAAAGTCCCGCCGCGCGACCGCTCGGTGATCCGCCTGCCGTCCTACGAGCAGGTCAAAAGCGACGCGGTGCTGTATGCGCATGCGAATCGCGTGCTGCACCTGGAAACCAACCCCGGCAATGCGCGGGCGCTGGTGCAGGCGCATGGTGAAGGCGTGACCGCACGCGACGTCTGGATCACACCACCGCCGATTCCACTGACCACGGCCGAGATGGACTACGTGTTCGATCTGCCGTATGCACGTTCGCCGCACCCGTCTTATGCCGACGAAAACGGCAGCCACGACGCCGCCACCAAAATCCCGGCCTGGGAGATGATCCGCTTCAGCGTCAACATCATGCGCGGCTGTTTTGGCGGCTGTACGTTTTGCTCGATCACCGAGCATGAAGGCCGCATCATTCAGAGCCGCTCTGAAGACTCGGTCATCCGCGAGATCGAAGCGATCCGCGACACCGTCAAGGGGTTTACCGGCGCAATTTCCGACCTGGGCGGTCCCACCGCCAATATGTACCGCATCGGCTGCAAGTCGCTGGAGATTGAATCAGCCTGCCGCAAGCCCTCGTGCGTCTACCCCGGCATCTGCTCCAACCTCAACACCGACCACAACCCGCTGATCAAGATGTACCGCCGCGCACGGGCGCTCAAGGGTGTGAAGAAAATTTTGATCAGCTCCGGCCTGCGTTACGACCTGGCCGTGCAAAGCCCTGAGTATGTGAAAGAGCTGGTCACCCACCACGTCGGTGGCTATTTGAAAATCGCACCCGAGCACACCGAGCAGGGGCCGCTGACCAAGATGATGAAGCCCGGCATCGGCAGCTACGACAAGTTCCGGCAGATGTTCGAGAAGTACAGCCTGGAAGCCGGCAAGAAGCAGTTTTTGATTCCCTACTTCATCGCCGCCCACCCCGGCACCAGCGACGAAGACATGATGAACCTGGCGATCTGGCTCAAGAAAAACGGTTTCCGCGCCGACCAGGTGCAGACCTTTTATCCGTCGCCGATGGCCACCGCCACCACGATGTACCACACCAACAAAAACCCGCTGCGCAAGATCACGCGCGACAGCGAGACGGTGGACATCGTGCGCGGCGACAAGCGGCGCCGCCTGCACAAGGCCTTTTTGCGTTACCACGACGCCAACAACTGGCCGCTGCTGCGCGAGGCACTCAAAGCCATGGGCCGTGCCGACCTGATCGGCAATGGCAAGCACCATCTGATCCCGACCTTCCAGCCGCTGACCGATGGCGGTTACGTCAGCGCGCGCAAAAAGAACTCGACGACCGTGGCGCTGAAACCTGCTAGTCCTGTGAAGGGCCGCATCCTGACCCAGCACACTGGCCTGCCGCCGCGCGAGAACGGCTCCGGCAAGCCCGGCGGCAAACCCTTCGCGCGCAAGCCGCGCTGATACTGCCTGATGTCATTGCGGGCCTGACCCGCCGTCCATGCTGGATCACCACGCCAGGTGTGTCGTGCGGCACGGATCCGGATCTGGTCCTGGATGACCGTGCACGATGAGGGCTGATTCAGCCACTTCGTTTCATTTTCTCAGTAAAATCGGCCTCCAGCCCATATCAGGCGGGCGCGAGCAGCTATGTATTTAGTAGCATGAGTATTGCCGGCGAGCCGTTGATCCGCTAGTCCCAGAACGGCTTGACCTGCCGGGCGAACAGGTCGCAGGCTAGCTGGCACGCCTGCACATGCACCTCCCGGCGCGCGCTGAGCCAGCCGACGCCGAAGAGGGCGCGCGGGTCGTGACCCGACAGCCCTTGCCAGACCTGCAGCGCCGCGACTTCGTCGTGGAAGATGCCGAGCGCGTCCTGCAGCGGCTTGAGGGCCGCCAGGTAGGCGGCGGCCTTGCGCCTGGCAAACAGGGCTTGCGCGAACTCGGACAGATAACGCAGGCGCTTGAGGCGCTTGCGCAGCCCGTGTTGCTCGGCTTCGGGCAGGTCGGTGAATTGGCGGCCCTGCGCCAGCACCTGCTTGTGCAGGCGGGTCAGGCGTTTGCGCAGGAATTTCTTTGGCGATGTGTGGTCGGGCGCAGACGCGTCCTGGCCAGGGACGGCGTGAACAAAACCGACGAGGCCCAGCAAAGCCTGCTGGAAAACCGGCGAGTGCACCGATCGGGCGGCGCTGGGCAGGACGCCCAGCGCCGCCTGCCAGTCCAGCGGCGGCCCGCCGGCGGCTTCGATCCGGCCCTGCAAGGTCTGCATCAGGTAGTCGCGGTCGCGGTGCTGGCCCAGCGCACGAAAAACATCGGCCAGTGGATCCTCCCACGGCCCGCCCCAGCCGCCGGCCAGCGGCTCGAGTTCGCGCAGCGCGGTGCGCAGCCGGCGCAGGCCCACGCGCAGCTGGTGGATGTGGTCCTCGCCCGCGCAGCCGCCGGCCACCTCGCTGGCGTTGCCGAGCACCTGGTCCAGGCAGGCGGCCACCACCGCAGCCACTACATCGCGGTTGGATGCGCGGCGGCTGTAGCGTGGCGCCTGGGCCGTGACGGCGGCGCCGTAGGCCTGGCCCAGCGCCAGGCGCTGGCCCTTCATGGACTTGCTCACGCTGCTGAGCCAGAGCTTGTGCTTGAGACACCAGGTCTGTGCCAGGGCCACGGCGCTTGCAGGCGGGCCTTGCTTGAGCTCAATTTCCAGTTCACAGATGGGCGTGCTTTGCCCGCCGGCTTTGACATGGCCCCGGTCCAGCGCAAGCTCCACCAGCGCCCCGCCTGTGCGCACCAGCCGCGTTTGGCGCACGATGTCGGTTTCATAAACAAGCGCCAGATCGGGAAAGGCTTCGTTGGGTTTCAGTTTCAGGGCCTCGCGAATGCGCTCGCCCACGGGCTCGCCATCGTGCCGCGCCAGGTCCAACAAGGGCGTGCCACGCGCGCCCAGCGTGACGTTGTGCTCCAGCCGCTCCAATGTGCGGCTGCCGGGGGCTTTAGCCGTCTGCACCCATTGCCGCCCTTCTTTTCGCAGACGCACCACCACACCGCATGCTGCGAGGGCCTGATCGGAGGTGTCGTAATAGCGTGCTTGCAGGCGCTGCTGCAAGACCTGGCCGCGGCGCAACGCGGCTTCCAGTGCCTTCAACTGGAGGGTCGGGATTTCAAGCTTGAGTTCAAATTCGGTCATGGGCAGCGTGGCAATTTGGAGCAGAGCCGACCATCCTACGCGCCCTGGGGCGTGCTGCACACGCAGGCGGCTACACACGAGCGCTGCGTGGGGCTTCTAGATGAAACAGGCCGCAGCCCTTCATTCGCGGGCGCAGATAGCTACTACTTTGATAGCAGCCCTACGCTACAAAAGCTTGCGCAGGCGTTCCAAAGCCTCTTGGTCGCAGTAGTCTGTCCTGGTTTTGAGCAGACCCTCTACGCACCACGTGCCTACCAACAACAGCGCAGGGGGCATCTCACGCCGACACGCGCGCCCAGACTTTGAGCGCGTCCGCCACCTCAATGATCGTCCCGCTCCAATCTTCCAGATCCGATTGCCGGAACAGGCGCGTAGCTGGATACCAAGGAGAGTCCGTTCTGTTCAGGAGCCAGCGCCAGTCCGTGCCTATCGCGGGCAAAAGCACCCAGCAGGGCTTACCCAAGGCGCCGGCAAGATGCGTCATGGCTGTGTCTACGCAGATCACGAGGTCGAGCTGACTCACGATGGCGGCCGCATCGGCAAAGTCCTGCATCTGCGCACCCAGCGCCACGAGTGATTGACCAGCCGGTGGTTGCGAGGCCTCGTCTTCACCCTGTCCCTTTTGAAGGCTGATAAAGGTCACGCCGGGGGCTGACCAGAGCGGTGCCAGGCTGGTAAGGCCCGGCAAGGATCGGTTGCCATCGTTTTTGTGCCCGGCGCTGCCTTTCCATACCAGGCCTACCTTGCGCCCTGCTGCGGGCAACCGTTGACGCCACTGCGCCACACGGGCGGGCAGAGCGTGCACATAGGGCAGCGGCACCAGGGGAATGGTCTCCGCCGTGGTTGCGAAATGCAGTGGCACGCTCAGAACAAAGGACCAGTAGTCGTGAGGGGGGATCTGTGTCTGATCGGTCAAGACCGCATCCACGCCCTCGACTGTTTCAAGCAAGGGCGCCAGCGGCAGCCCGCAAACAACAGTCAGGCGCGAGACGCCACGCGCTTTAAGCAGGGCCGCATACCGGACGAACTGGATGTAGTCACCGAACCCCTGCTCAGGCCAGATCAACAGTGATTTGCCGGCCAGTGATTCGCCTTGCCATTGTGGCGAGGCCAGCTTGGGAATTCTGGCGACAGCTTCCTTTTTTTTCGGAGCGTAGCGGGACTCGTACAGTGGCCAGGCTTCATCGAAGCGCGACATGCTCAAGAGCAGAAGACTTAGATTGAAGCGGGCGTCGACATATTCGGGCTTGAGCGCCAGAGCGCGTTGATAGGCCACCTCGGCCTCGGGCAGGCGGCTGCTGTCCTTGAACAGGACGCCCAGGTTGTTGTGGGCGTCGGCGAAATCAGGCTGAATTTCCAGGGCGCGCCGATACGCCGCTTCAGCCTCTGGCAGGCGGTTGGTATCCTTGAACAGGACGCCCAGGTTGTTGTGGGCGTCGGCGAAACCAGGCTGAATCTCCAGGGCGCGCCGATATGCCGCTTCGGCTTGGGGCAGGCGCTTGCTGTCCCTGTACAGCACGCCCAGATTGTTGTGGGCGTCGGCGTAGTCCGGTTTGATCGCAACGGCGTGCCGGTAGGCCGCCTCTGCCTCGGGCAGACGCCCGCTTTCCTTGAGTACCGTGCCCAGGTTGCCTAGAAAAAAAACGTCTTCCTTCAGGGTCAGCGCTTTGCAAATCATCTGTTCGGCCGCAGCAAGATTTCCTTTTTGCAGGTGCACCACGCCAAGCAGATGCGTCGCGGATGCGTGGTGGTCATTTAAGGACAAGACGTGCAAGTAGCCATGCTCTGCCTCGGACAGTTGTCCGGCTTGATGAGCCGAGAGTGCGGCCTGAAAGAGCTCTAGTGCGGTTGCGGGGTCGGACAATGCTTTTTCTCCTGCCAGAGGCGGTGCGGGAATGTTTCAGGCCGGCAGCGTATGCATCGGAATATCCTCATCCACCGCCAGCTTGTCCAGTTGCCCGCAGGTGTGCGAGAGAAAGAAAGCAGCGACGGCTTCATGTGTGCTGGGGGCGAACATGGTTGCCATGTCTTTCATCGCCACGCCGGCCGCCGCACACAAACTCGCCGCAAAATGCGGCTCCAGCGCTGCCACTGCCACGCGGCCGTTCTTGCACGGGTAGACGCGGTAACCGGCGTGGCCACCGCCGACGGCCGCGCCGGGTTTGGTCAGGCCCCAGGCGCGCGGCAGGCCGAGGTAACTCGCCGCTTCGGACAGGGCGACTTCGAGGAACACGCCTTGCGGATGTGGATCGCCGGTGCCGGCATAAGGCTCGCGCTGGCGCAGCACGGCCTGCAGCACAGCTTCGCTGGCCATCACCGAGCCGCCCATGTCGGCGTAGAGCGTGGGCGGCAGTTCCAGGCCGGCCACCAGGTCGTTGTCGGCCATGTAGGTCAGGTCGTGGCCGGGGGCTTCACCGAGTGCGCCGGGCGCACCAACGATGGCGACGTGGGACAGCGCGGGGTTCAGGGTGTGGATCTTCTTCCAGCCGAGGCCGAGCTTTTCAATCGCCGAGGGGCGGAAGGAGGTCAGCAGGACATCGGTTTTGGCGAGCTCGCGCTGCAGCACCTTTTGCCCGCCCTCGGTTTTCAGGTCGGCCGTCAGCACCTTCACGCCTTCATGCAGTTCTGCGTAGGCGGCGGGGTTGTACAGGCCCATGGGATCGCCTGCGGGCGGCTCCAGCTTGAGGCAAGTCGCGCCCATGCGGCGGCAGCGCATCAGCGCGGCGGGGCCGGGCAGGTTGAGTGCCAGGCTCAGGATGCGCACGTCCTGCAGCGGAAGAAAAGAGGGATGAGGGGAAGGCATGGTAAAGGGCTCCTGCGTTCGGCGGACAAAGGGGTACCGCCATGGTTTTAAGACTGACCTTACCAGAGTCATCAAGCGCGCCACGTCCGATCCGGGTCAGCTTGGCCTGATTAAAAGAGATGAAAAATTAAAATAATTTATGTTTTACAGTAATTAGTTATTGTTTTACAGATAATAATTCGGCATACTGGCCACCTCATCACAAGGTGCCTTATGAAAACCACATTGACCGCCACCACGCTGTCGGGACCGGAGGTGCAGCGCCTGAACAGCGCTTTCGCCTGGGTTTGCGCCTTGCTGTCTGTGACCTTGCCGCTGGCGGTGCTGTACCAACTGATGACCACGCCGACCGAAGGCTTGTTGCTGCGCGCCGGTGTCAGTCTGTCAGCGGTGCAGGTCGCGATGCTGGACGTGGCGCTATGGCAGCGCCTGCTGGCGGTGGGCCTGGGCATGCTGCCAGTTTGCTGCGCGTCCTATGGCCTGGTTTGCGCGATGCGCTGTTTTTCTGGCTTCTCGCAGGGCGAGTACTTCAGCCTGCGCACGGTGCGTTGCCTGCGCGGTTTTGCCGCCGGCATTTTTGCGCCGGTGGTCGCGGGCTTTTTTGTGGCCATGGCGATCAGTGTGGTGCTGACCCTGGGTGCGCCTGCCGGGCAGCGCGCGCTGGCTGTGGGCCTGGGCAGCAACGAGCTGATCACCCTGCTGTTTGCCGGCATGGTCTGGCAGATTGCTGCGGTGATGTCGCGCGCCGTGGCGCTGGCGGAAGAAAACGCGCAGTTCGTCTGATCACAAGCACGTGTCCATCGTTGTCAAACTCGATGTGATGCTCGCTCAGCGCAAGGCCCGGTCCAAGGACCTGGCGGCGTATGTCGGCATCACCGAAGCCAATCTGTCGCTGCTCAAGCAGGGCAAGGTGAAGAGTGTGCGCTTTGACACGCTGATGAAGATCTGCGAGTTTCTTGATTGCCAGCCGGGGGATTTGCTGGTGCATGAAGCTGAGGGCGACGTTCAGAGATGACACCCGACCCCGACCCCGACCCCGGCTTGCGGCTTAGTTGCCGAAATCGAGCGGCAGGCCCACGTAATTTTCCGCGACGGAGCGCGCACCGGCTTCCGAATGCACGATGTAGTCCAGTTCGGCGTCCTGCAGCTTCTGGCCGATGGGGCCGTTCTCCGGGAAGTTGTGCATCAGGCTGGTGAACCACCACGAAAAACGCTCGGCGCGCCAGACGCGCCTGAGGCAGCGCTCGGAGTAGCTGTCGATGCCGGCCTCGCTCTTTTCGGCGTAGAACTCAATCAGCGCGCCGGACAGGTATTTCACGTCGGTGGCGGCCAGGTTCAGCCCCTTGGCGCCGGTGGGCGGCACGATGTGCGCGGCGTCTCCCGCCAGGAACATGCGCCCAAAACGCATGGGTTCGGCGACAAAACTGCGCAGGGGGGCCACGCTTTTTTCGATCGATGGGCCGGTGACGAGGTGGTCGCGGCCGCCCGCGTCCAGGCGCAGGCGCAGCTCGTTCCAGAAAGCATCGTCCGACCAGGCTTCGACCTTGTCGGTCAGCGGCACCTGCAGGTAGTAGCGGCTGCGAGTGGCGCTGCGTTGCGAGCACAGCGCAAAGCCGCGTGTGCTGTTGACGTAGATGAGTTCATGGTGCACCGGCGGGGTGTCGGCGAGTACGCCCAGCCAGCCGAAGGGGTAGACCTTTTCGTACTCGGTGATGGCGCCCTCGGGCACGCTGGCGCGGCACACGCCATGAAAGCCGTCGCAGCCGGCGATGAAGTCGCATTCGATCTCCTGCGTCTGGCCGTCTTTTTCGTAGCGCACACGCGGCTTCTTCGTGTCAAAGTCGTGCACTGACACGTTGCCGGCTTCATAAATGGTGGTGAGGCCGGCAGCTTGCCGGGCATCCATCAGGTCGCGGGTGACTTCGGTCTGGCCGTAAACCATGACGTTTTTGCCGCCGGTCAGGCGGTTCATGTCGATGCGGTGGCGTTCACCCTTGAACAGCATGTCAAACCCGCCATGCACCATGCCCTCGCGGTGCATGCGTTGGCCGACACCGGCTTCGTCCAGCAGGTCGACGCTGACCTGTTCCAGCACGCCGGCACGAATCCGGCCGAGCACGTAGTCGCCGCTCTGGCGCTCAACGATCACGGCATCTATGCCGGCCTTGTGCAGCAACTGGCCGAGCAGCAGGCCGGAGGGGCCTGCGCCGATGATGGCAACCTGTACACGCATGTCTGTCTCCCTCTGTTTGTCCTGCCGGTGAGCGTAGGTCTTGCACGCCCCACTGGCTAGATGCGTGGGCACCCGGCAGCGGGGCGTTGCACGATCTCCGAGCCATTTGTGCGATGATCGCGCAATGAGCAGCGCTTCAAACCTTTCCGCGCAGATGTCGGGGCCGGCCGGTGTCCTGCAAACCCCCAAACCGATTGCCAAAGCCGATCTGATCGAAGGCATGGCCAAGGGCATGGCGGTGCTGGAGAGTTTTGACACGCAGCGCCAGCGCCTCAATGCCACGCTGGCCGCCGAACGGGCGGGCATCACGCGCGCGGCGGCTCGGCGCCACCTTCTGACCCTGGCGCACCTGGGCTATCTGGAAACCGATGGCAGTTATTACTGGCTGGCGCCCAAGGTGCTGCGGTTTTCGGGCAGCTACCTCGCGTCGGCGCGTTTGCCGCGAGCGGTTCAGCCGACCTTGAATCGCCTGGCGGCGCAGACCCATGAGTCGTTTTCTGCCGGTGTGCTCGATGGCGATGAGGTGGTCATCGTCGGGCGCAGCGGGTATGAATGGAAAAGTGGCGCCAGTGGCGCTGTGCGTGTGCTGGCCTACGGCCTGCACCTGGGCGCACGCCTGCCGGCACATGCCACCTCGACAGGGCGCGTGTTGCTGGCGGCCAAGCCCAAAACCGCGCTGACCCAGTGGCTCAAGGGCCGCACCCTGCCGCGCCTGACCGCGCGCACCCTCACCGACGTCAAACAGTTTCGTGCGGTGATCGATCAGGTTCGCAATGATGATTGCTGCCTGGCCGTGGAAGAGCATGAGCTGGGCGTGCACGCGCTGGCGGTACCCCTGCGCAACATGCAGGGCCGCACGGTGGCTGCGCTCAATGTGGTGGCTTCGCCGCAGCGCCTGACGGCTCAGGAAATGCAGCGTGACTTGCTGCCGCTGCTGTTCGACGCGGCCAGGGAGTTGCGGCCCCTGATGTAAGCGGCTGTTTTTACGGCGCCGATGGCAGGGTAAAGAAAAATGTGGCGCCCAGGTCTGGCGCCGCTTCGGCCCAGATATGGCCGCCGTGGCGCCCGATGACCCGGGCTACCGTGGCCAGGCCGATTCCGGTTCCGGCGTAGTCGGCCACCTCATGCAATCGCTGGAAGGTGCCGAAAAGCTTGTCGGCATAAGCCATGTCAAAGCCGGCGCCGTTGTCACGCACATAAAAAGCACCACCCGGCCGGAGCCTGCCGACGGAGATTTCTGCGAACGGTCGGCGCGCACTGAATTTCCAGGCGTTACCGAGCAGGTTTTCCATCACCGAGCAAATCAGCCGGCTGTCGCCTTGCACCAGCAACCCCGGCTCGACACTGAAGTTGAGCTTGCGTTCAGGCTCTGCAGACTGCAGGCGCTCAAGAATCTCTGTGCTGACTGCGCTCAGATCGATGGGTTCGAGCTGCAACTCCTGCCGTGCCACATGCGCCAGCGTCAGCAGGCCTTCAATCAATTGCCCCATTTTTTCCACGCCGGCCTGAATGCGCGTCAGGTAGTGCCGCACCTTGCCGTTCTGCTGGGCATCGAGCTCTTTGGAAAGTAGCCGGCTGAAACCGTCTACAGACGTCAGCGGCGAGCGCAGGTCGTGCGACACCGAGTAGGAAAAGGCTTCCAGTTCTGCGTTGGACAGCCGTAGCGCCGCCTCTATGGCCTTGGTCTCGGTGACATCCACGTCGATGCCGACCCAGAAGGACACCTCGCCCATTTCATTAAAAACGGGTGAAGCCCGGTAAGACATGGTGTGGTAGGTGCCGCCGTGGCCGCGCAGTCGGCGTATGCCGGTATACGGGCTGAGGTTTTTGCAGGAGTTGATCCAGTTTTGTGACATGGCTGCAATGTCGTCAGGATGCACCAGATCGACCCAGCCATAACCATGCCAGTCGGGTGGCGCCCCTCCGGCGATCTCGTACCAGGCGCGGCTGAGAAAGGTGGCTGAGCCGCGCGCATCGACGGTCCAGATGGGTTGGGGCGCCTGCTCGGCGAGCGTGCGAAAAAGTGCCTCCTGGCGTGACAGTTCGAGAGTACGCTGGGTGATCTTTTCCTCCAGGCCACTGTTGAGGTTCCGGACTTCGGCCAGCAGGTTGACGTTTTCAATCGCAATGGCAGTGAGTTGGGCCAGTTCGGTGGCGACGTATTCGTCCTGCTGCGTGAAATCGCCGCCCTGTTTGTCCGACATCTGCAGGAATCCGATATTTGTGCCTGCACGACCGGTCAGCGGAACCGTCAGCCAGCCGCTGACCGGGTAGGCGCCGATGTGTCTGCCAAAAGCGCGCCAATCCGGATGCGCCATCAGTTCGGTCTGGGTCATGCGCAGCGGGCGGTTGGTGTCGCAGACAACGGTCTGGATGCTGTTGGCGTGCGGATCGTCCATCAGCTGCTGGTAGCTCGCGTAACTGTCCGAGAGGGCGAGCGCCGTGATATTCCCACCCGGATTGCCTTTGCCGGAAAGGCCGATCACCGCCTGCTGCGCGCCCAGAATCACGCGCACCTGTTCTGCGGCCTCGTGCATCGTCGCCTCCAGCGTCTGGTGCCGGGTGATGGTCTGGGCTGCCTCTGCGGTGCGTTGCAGAGTATGCAGCTGGGCCTTGACTTCCTGCTCTGCCTGGACGCGCAAGGTGACATCCTGCAGCGCACCCTGCATGCGCACGATGTTGCCGCTGGCGTCGCGCACGGCTTGACCCATGGACCGCACCCAGATGCTGCGCCCGGTGCCAGTCAACATCTCCACCTCGATATCAAAAGGTGTGCCGTGTTCGATGCAGGCCTGAGTGGCGACGGTCGCCAGCGCCTGCGACTGCGGCGCACACAGGCCAATGGCTGACTCCAGCGTGGGTGCGCTGCCTTCGGACAATTCAAGAACGAAGGAGGCTTCGTCTGACCATAAAAATCGTCGTTCCGGCAATTCCAGTGCCCAGCCGCCTAGCCGGGAGAGTTGACCCGCCATGCGGAGCAGTCCGGTTTTGGCGTGCAGAGAGGCTTCGGCCTGTTTCAGATCGTCGATGTCGGTGGAGGTGCCGTACCAGGAAACGATGTACCCGGCGGCGTCGCGATTGGGCAGGATGCGCGCCAGTTGCCAGCGGTAGCTTGCGTCGCCGCAGAGAAGGCGATGCTCGTTGTGCATACTTTGCCCGGTGTCGATGGCGCCAAGAAAATCTTCCATGGTTTTTGCCAGGTCATCGGGGTGAATCCGCCTGAACCAGCCCCCGTTCAGGGACGCTTCCACGGGTTGCCCGGTGACACGGCTCCATTGGTCGTTGATGAAAACCATGAAACCGCTGGCGTCGGTGATAAACATAATTTGTGGCATGGCCTGCGCCAACTGGCGAAAACGCAGTTCCGTGCGTTCGCGCTGCTGCGCATACCGCAAGAGAAGCACCGATAGCAACGTAACGGTCATAGCTGCGGCAAACCAGATCAGCCAGGTCAGTGTTGCAAAACGCTTCCACGGGGCCAGCACATTTTCATAGGGCGACCCCCCGACAACAATGAGCTCGGGATAGGGTTCCAGTCCGCGATAGGCGACCATGCGGAGACGGGCGTCAAATGCGCTGGTCGCGGTGAAAGTGCCCTGCGGGCTTTTGGCGAACTCCGAAAACAGGGGCAGGTCGGGGAAAGCCTTGCCCATAGCGCTGTCTTCCATGGGGCTATGCATCATCAGCACGCCATCCTTGCGAAACAGTGCAATCGCGCCGCCTTTAGCGAGGTTGATGCTGCGCCAGAGTTTGTCGAAGTAGGGCGGCTCGACGGCAGCGACAATCACTCCAGAAAATGCCTCGCCGCTGGTACGCAACGGCCTCGATGCACTGATCAGCCAGGTCCCCGTTGAGCGGCTGCGCACGGGGGCGCTGAGATGAAATTGTGTGACCGGTCGTTGCTTGTAAATCTGAAAGTACTCACGGTCGGCCAGCGAGATACCAATATTGCCGGTGTCCGAGTCGAACAGGATGCGGCCCTCCGCGTCCAGCACCCAGATGGCGCGCACGAAGGGCAGCACCGTCAGTTGCTCGCGCAGCATGGATCGGACCGAGTTTTCGTCAAACCTTTTTTCAGCTTGCAGTGCTTGCAGCTGGCTGACCGCAAGCTGCAGGCGTTGATCGACGGTCTGGAAGGTACGGCTGGTCTGCTCTTCAATCACCTGAATCAGGGACTGGGTCAGAATCTCGCCTGAACGCAGCGCTTCGCCGCGGAGGTAGAAAAGCGCGATGGCAACGGCGCAGGCCGATACGATGACCAGGCCGCCCGCCAGCCAGGCAATAGGCCGGACGATGGAGGGCTGTGGTGAGCCGGAGGGCCACAGGTAGGGCGGAGAGGCTGCCTCAACTTGCCAGGGCCAACGCATGAATGTAGCCTTTCAGTTCGACGCGGACACCCATGTGTCCCGGTCCCCCAGCACCGCACCGGGCAAGTCATGATGCCATGCGGGGCGGGCTTTGTCGATTATGCGGTTGACCCCCGGCGCGCGGCTAAACGCCGAGGTATTGCGCCAGAAGTTCCGGGTTTGCACGCAGCTCGGCAGAGCTGCCTTCAAACACCACTTCACCCTTGACAAGGATGATATTGCGGTCGGTGATCTGGCTGACGTGTTTCCAGTTTTTGTCAACGATCACGCTGCTGATGCCCGTGTCGCGTACCAATTGGCAGATCCGCCAGATCTCGCGCGCAATCAGCGGGGCCAGGCCTTCGGTGGCTTCATCTAGGATCAGCACGTCGGGGTTGGTCATCAGGGCCCGGCCTATGGTGAGCATCTGCTGCTCGCCGCCCGATAGCTGCTGGCCGCCGTGGCTCAGGCGTTCCTTCAGGCGCGGGAAGGTCTCCAGCACGCGTTCGTAGGTCCAGTCGCGTTGGCCATGGGTTCCCGCACGCGCCGCCATCTTGAGATTTTCGACCACGCTGAGGTTGCCGAAGATGCCCCGGCCCTCAGGCACATAAGCAATGCCGAGTTGCGAAATCTCATAAGGCGCACGCCCCATCATCGGCTTGCCCATGATGTCCACACTGCCCGAGCGCGGCTTGACCAGGCCCATGATGCTTTTGAGCAAGGTGCTTTTGCCCATGCCGTTGCGTCCCATCAGACCTATGGTCTCACCGCGCGCGACAGAAAAGTCGATGCCGCGCAGGATGTGGCTGGCGCCGTAGCAGGTGTGGATGCCTTTGGCCTTGATCAGTAAATCGTTGGTCATGGTTTTGTACGGCCGCCGCGCCGGGCCGTCCCAAGCAAGGCCAGCCCCCTCGGGGGGCAGCGCATTACACGAAGTGAAAAGCGTGGGGGCATCAGTGCTCCCCGAGGTAGGCGGCCTGAACGCCCGCGTCGGCGCGGATCGCCGCCGGTGTGCCTGAGGCAATCACCTTGCCGTCCACCATCACGGTCAGCCGGTCAGCCAGCGTGAAGACCGCGTCCATGTCATGTTCAACCAGCAGGATGCCATGTTCTTTTTTCAGGGACAGCAGCAGCGCGACCATGCGTTCGGCTTCAAGTGCGCCCATGCCAGCCAGCGGTTCGTCGAGCAGCAGCACCTGCGGCCCGGTCGCCAGCGTCATGGCGATCTCGAGCTGGCGCTGCTCTCCGTGGCTGATGGTGCCGGCCACGGCGTTTTTCTGGTGCTCAAGGCCAGAAAGCTCCAAAGCCCTTGTGGCGCTTGCGTTGACAGCTATGAAATCAGTAGCGCGGCTGAGCCAGCGGGCGGCATGGGGCTGACGCGATTGGGCGGCCAAACGGACGTTGTCCCAAACGCTGAAGGGCAGAAAAATATTGGTTTTCTGGTAGCTGCGGCCCAGGCCCTGACGTGAGATTTTTTCGGGGTTCCAGCCGGTGACCTCGGTGTCGCCGAGTTGTACCGAGCCAGAGGTGGGCGGCAGATCGCCAGACAGCAGATTGGTCAGGGTTGATTTGCCGGCGCCATTCGGGCCGATCACCGCATGAATGTGCTGGCGCTGCAAATCAATGGACACATCGTTCACGGCAGCCAGGCCGCCGAAACGTTTGGTCAGGTTGCGGGCAGAAAGCAGGACTTCACCCATGGTCAGCTTTCCGTGAGTTGCCGAAGCGCTGAACCAGGCCGAGGATGCCGCGCGGCGCAAAGGTCACCAGCAACACGATGAACAGGCCCATCCAGAGTTGCCAGTGTTTGCCGAGGTTGACGCTACCGATGTGCGGCAGGTCTTTGAACACATGCAGCAAATACTCGAAAGCAAAAGCGCCGACGATGGCGCCGGCAAAGTTGCCCATGCCGCCCAGGATCACCATCATGATGCCGTGCGCGCTCATGTGGAAACCCATGAGTTCGGGGTTGATGTAGCCGGTCTGTGTGCCCCACAAGTAACCGGCCAGGCCCGCCAGCGCACCGGCCAGCGTGAAGGCCGTCAGCTTGTAGCGGAAGGTGCCGAAACCCATGGCGCGCATGCGGTGCTCGTTGACACGGATGCCGGCCAGCGCACGGCCAAACGGGCTCCACAGCAGGCGGCGCAAAAAGGCGTAGACCACCAGCAGCACGGCCAGTGTGAAGTAGTACAGCGTGCGCTTGTTGTCCAGATCCCACCAGGCGAAGGGCGTCCAGCCGAACAGCGCAATCATTGGCTTGAAGTTGATGTACAGGCCGTCAGAGCCGCCCAGCACCTTGTTGTCGAAAAACAGAAAGAACACCATCTGCGCAAAGGCCATGGTCACCATGATGAAGTAGATGCCATGGGTGCGGACGACGAAGAAGCCGATGATCAGCGCGCCCAGCCCGGAGGCCAACACGGCCAGCGGCAAGGTCCACCATAAGCTGACCGCTTCGCCCTGCGGCATCATGAAAGCCAGCGCATATCCGGCCAGGCCGAAGTAGGCGGCATGGCCCAGCGACACGAGGCCGGTGACGCCTTGCAGCAGGTCCAGGCTCATCGCAAAAATCGCCATGATCATCATGCGCGTGACCATCTGCACATAGAAGTCGGTGCCGGAGAACGGAAAGGCGGCGAGGGCAACCAGGCCCAGGGCGAGCGCCACCTGCACGCCGCGCGGCAGGACTTCGAGATTTGCTTTGGCGGCGCTCATCTGTAATTTCCAGGACAAGCGCAGTCAATTTTCCGACGGGCCGCCCCTAGGAAAATTAGCCCCTTGAGGGGGCAGCGCATTACACGAAGTGAAAAGCGTGGGGGCTGCGAGCGATTCATTGTTTGAACAAGCCTTCAGGTTTCCAGAGAAGGACCGCCGCCATCAGCATGTAGACCAGCATGCCGGCCACCTGCGGCAGCAACACCTTGCCGAAGGTGTCGACCAGGCCGACCAGCAGCGCGGCAATCATGGCGCCGCGCACCGAACCGATGCCACCGATCACCACCACCACAAAACACATGATCAGCACCTGCGAGCCCATGTTGGGGTAGACGCTGGCCACCGGCGCGGCAATCATGCCGGCCACTGCAGCCAGCGTGACGCCGAGGGCAAATACCACCGCATGGATCAGCTTGATGTTGATGCCCAGCGCACCGGCCATGTCGCGGTTGAAGGCGCCGGCGCGAATTTTCATGCCGAGCCGGGTTTTGGAGATCAGGAGGTACAGCCCGACCGCCAAGGCAATACACACGGCCGACATGAACAGGCGGTAGACCGGGTAGGACAGGTTGTCAGTCAGCGGGATCGATGCGCTGAGCAGCTCGGGAATAGGCACACCGTGCACGTCGTCGCCCCAGAGGATGGAACGCAGCTCTTCAAAGATGTAGATCAGCCCGAAGGTCAGCAGCACCTGATCGAGGTGATCCCGGTGGTAGAAGTGGCGAAACAACAGCCATTCAAGCGCCAGCCCAAAAATCGCCGAGAGTACGGCGCCGACCAGGATGGCCAGCGTCAGGCTGCCGAAATACGCGCTGAGCGACCAGGCGAGGTAGGCCCCCAGCATGTAAAAGCTGCCATGCGCGAGGTTGACCACGCCCATGATGCCGAAGATCAGCGTCAGCCCGGCCGCCAGCATGAACAGCAGCAGACCATATTGCACGCTGTTGAGCAGCTGGATGAGAAAGTTGGCGAGATCCATCGATGCGTTACGTGTTCAGTGGGAAGGGTTCATCCAGCGCGTGTTCCCACGCAAGCTCTGTACCAAAAAAATAGGAGGTCCGAGAACCTCCCGTTGCACCCGAAGATCGCTCACATGATTCCCAGACCAGCCGGGGCCGCAGTCCGGCTCTGCCGGCCGCAGGCGCAGCGGCCCCCTCGGGGGGCAGGGCGCTACACGCAGTGAGCAACCGTGGGGGTCATGTCATCTTGCAGCCAGCGCCGGAGTCGGCGAGGGCTTTGGCGGCAATGCCCAAGACCTTGTTTTCCTTGTTCTCCACGACACGCAGATAAATGTCCTGCACCGGGTTGTGCGACTTGCTCATGGTCCACTTGCCGCGCGGGCTATCGATCACGGCGGACTCCATCGCCTTGTACAGCGCCGGTTTGCTGTTCAAGTCACCCTTGACGGCGTTGGCGCCCTGGACCAGCAGCAGGCCGGTGTCGTAACCCTGCACCGCGTAGACGTCGGGCTGCATCTTGAAGCGGCTGGCATAGGCTGTGCGGAAGGCCTTGTTGCGCGGCGTGTCCAGCGAGTCGCTGTAATGCATGGTTGTGATGATGCCGTCAGCAGCGGGACCGGCCGCGTCAAGCACGCCTTCGGTCAGGAAACCGGAGCCATACAGTGGGATCTTGCCCTTGAGGCCGGCGGCGGCGTAGTCGCGGATGAACTTGGCGGCGCCGCCACCGGCGAAGAAGCAGGCCACAGCGTCGGGCTTGAGCGCGGCGATTTCAGTCAGCAATGCCTGGAACTCGACGTTGGGGAAGGGCAGGCCCAACTCTTTGATGATGGTGCCGCCGGCGGCGGTGTAGCTCTCTTTGAAGCCTTCAAAGGCTTCGTCGCCTGCAGCGTATTTCCAGGTGATCCAGACGGCTTTTTTGTGGCCCCTGGCGACCATGGCCTGGCCCAGCGCGCGCGTGGGCTGCGAGTTGGCGAAGGAGGTGCGGAACACGTTGGGCGCGCAAAGGCTGCGTGTGGCGGCATGTACACCAGCGTTCGGGATCAGGCTGAGCACGCCGGAGTCGCGTGCGACTTTCTGGATGCCCATTTGCACGCCCGAGTGAACGGTGCCGACCAGCACATCGACCTTGTCGCGCTGCACCAGCTTGTTGGCGTTTTCGATGCCTTTGGAAGGGTCGGATTCATCGTCCACCTTGAAGTATTCAATCTCGCGGCCACCGAGCTTGCCGCCTTGCTGGTCGATCGCCAGGCGAAAGCCGTTTTCAATGGCGACGCCGAGTTGCGCAAATGTGCCGGTGTAGGGCAGCATGAAACCCACGCGCACCTTGCTGGACTGCGCCCGCACAATTTGCGGGAGCAGCAGGCCGGTCGATGCCACGCCGATGACGGCAGCACTCTGGCTCAAGATCAAACGGCGTGAAGAAAGACGTGAGGTCATGGAAAAACTCCTGGTTGAGGCGGAAGAGAAAGCACTGAACTGTCTGGATGTTAACGGCGCAACGGGTGAAAAACCCTAGTGAAAAACCCGAGATTGAAGTTTAAATTGTTTACATATGAAGCAATTTCTTTGCCAACACGGAAACTTTGCCTGGACTGTCAGCTTTGCGCCTGGCGCAGCTTGAAACGCTGGATCTTGCCAGTGGCCGTTTTGGGCAATTCCGGCACAAACTCAATCCAGCGCGGGTACTTGTAGGGCGCGAGCTGCTGCTTGACATGGGCCTTGAGCTCATCGGCGGTGGCGGACTGCCCGGTCTTGAGCACCACGCAGGCTTTTGGTTTGATCAGTTCGTCGTTGTCCGCGATGCCGATCACCGCCACCTCAAGCACCGCCGGGTGCGTCATCAGGCAGGCCTCGACCTCAAACGGTGACACGTAGATGCCGCCCACCTTGAGCATGTCGTCGCTGCGGCCGCTGTAGGTGTAATAGCCGTCGGCATCGACCGTGTATTTGTCGCCGCTGCGGGTCCAGTCACCGACAAAGGTGGCCTTGGTTTTGGCGCGGTTGTTCCAGTACATCAGGGCGGAACTCGGTCCGCTGATCTGCAACTCGCCGATTTCGCCGATGCTGCAGTCGCGTCCGTCGTCGCCCACGATGCGCAGTGCGTAACCAGGCACGGCCTTGCCGGTGCTGCCGTAGCGCACCTGGCCTGGGCGGTTGCTCAGGAAGATATGCAGCATCTCGGTCGAGCCGATGCCGTCGAGGATGTCACAGCCGTATTGCGCGGTCCACTTTTTGCCGATCTCGGCCGGCAGGGCCTCGCCGGCGCTGGTGCAGACGCGCAGGTTCAGTTCATTCTTTGGCGGACGCGCCGGGTCAGCCAGCAAGGCCGCGTACAGCGTGGGCACGCCATAAAAGATGGTCGGCTGGTGTTTCTTCAGGATGGCGAAGACCTCGGCCGGTGTCGGGCGTGCCGGCAGCAGCACGGCGGTGGCGCCCACACTCATCGGGAAGGTCAGGCCGTTGCCCAGGCCGTAGGCGAAAAACAGCTTGGCGGCGGAGTAGACGACGTCGGACTCCTGGATGCCCAGCACGCCCCGCCCGTAGAGCTCGGCGGTTTGGATCAGGTGACTGTGAAGATGCACCGTGCCTTTGGGCGTACCGGTGGAGCCGCTCGAATACAGCCAGAAACAGGCGTCGTCAGCGCAGGTAGGCGCTATTGTTTTAGTAGCTGCTTGTGCCCGTACCATATGGGCAAGAGCCGTATTTGATACCGAATCATCGCCGGCGGTGATGACCGTGCGCAGCGTCTGGATCTGACCGATCAGCGGCTCAAACGCGGGCAGCAGGGCTTGGGAGACGATCAGGCCCTGGGCGCGCGAGTCGCGCAGCATGAAGTCGAAGTCTTTGGTGGTCAACAGGGTGTTGGCCGCCACTGGCACCACCCCGGCCAGGATGCAGCCGAGGAAGGCCACCGGCCACTCGGGCGTGTCCAGCATCGCCAGCAGGATGCGGCTTTCGGGCGCAAAACCCTGGGCGCGCAGGGCGTTGGCAAAGCGGTACGCCTGGTCGTCCAGTTCGCCGTAGCTCAGCGTGGCGCCGCTGGCAGCGTCGATGAAGGCCAGCTTGTCGGGGCGGCCGGTATTGCGCGCCAGCAGGTCATGGGCGGCGTTGTAGTCGCGGGGAATGTCCACCCGGGGTGGGCTGGCACTGTGGTCGGCGCGGCTCAGGTTCATTTGGGTCTCCGGATGCTCTCTTTTTTATAGCTGCCTGCGCCTGCTGAGCATGGGCTGGAGCCTTGTTTGGCTTAGAACTCAGGTCGCGGCTTCGGTGCTGTCGGTGCTGGCCAGCACCTGCGCCAGCCATTGTCGGCACCACGCGGCGCCTTCGGTTTCTGGCAGGGTGCCGCTGCTGGCGTCATGGATCCAGAGGTCACCGATGCGCCGGGCGCCCAGGCCCTGCAGGCGTTCGTCGAACTTCTTGCCGCCGAAGGCAAAGGTCTGCTGATAGGTGCGGTCGCCGAGCGCGATCACGCCGTAACGCACATGGCCGAGAAACTTGGGCTGGCTGTCCAGCGAGTCGTACAGGGCGCGGGCATTGTCGGGAACGTCGCCTTGGCCATAAGTCGAGGTGCAAATGAGATATATCTCATCTTCTTCAGTGCCCGTGTCAAACACGCGGCTGTCCAAACCGTCCATCAACTGCACTTCAATATCAGGAACCAGATCGGCGCAATCCATCTGGATCGCCTGCGCAACATAGTCGGCCGTACTGGTCATGGTGCCTACAAGAATTTTGAGTTTCATGGGGGGCTGTCATCCTGAGCCGGTTAAGGGCGAAAAAGATGCAATAAACTGCTTGACGGTTAATTAATATGAAGTATACTGCAATATTGATCTAGCGCAAATACTTTTTATAAAAAGTGGTGTTCCATGCAAGTCATGTCTGAAAGCGAAGCCAAAGCCACCCTCGCCGAGCTGGGCGCCCGGGTTCGCGCCTGGCGCGCACGCCGCGGCATGACACGCAAGGCGCTGGCCACCGATTCCGGGCTGAGCGAGCGCTTTCTGGCCGACGTTGAAAGCGGCAAGGGCAATGTCTCGATCAACTCGCTGGAAGCCGCTGCCCGCGCGCTGAACATTTCTATTCTTGACCTGATGCAGGACGCACCGCGCCCGGCGCTGGCCCGTGTACAGGGCCTGCTGGGCCGACTCGACGACACGCAACTGGATCAGGCCTACGCGCTGCTCGGTGGCACCTTCGGCCTCAGTGAATCCTCCGGACGCGAGGCGCGCATCGCCCTGATCGGCCTGCGCGGCGCCGGAAAATCCACCCTGGGCCTGCAACTGGCCACCGCGCGCGGCGTGCCCTTTGTCGAGCTGGACCGCGAAATTGAGTGCGAGGCCGGCACCAGCATGAATGAAATTTTGCTGCTGCATGGGCAGGCCGGTTACCGCCGCTACGAACGCCGCGCGCTGTTCCGTATTGTCGAAGACCACGCCGACGGCGTCGTCATGACCACTGGCGGCAGCATCGTCAGCGAGCGCGAGACTTTTGACCTGCTGCAAAGCCGCTTCTATTGCGTCTGGCTCAAGGCCAGCCCGGAAGAGCACATGGCCCGCGTGGTGGCCCAAGGCGACATGCGGCCCTTCGACAGCACGCGCGGCGCGACCAGCGAAGCGATGGAAGATTTGCGCCGCATCCTGGCCAGCCGCGAGAGCCTGTATGCACGCGCCGACGCGGTGGTGGACACCTCTGCCCGCACGCTTAAACAAAGCCTCAAAGACATGGAGCGTGCTGTTCCTGCATCTACCGTTTGGGCTGAGCCCTTCGACAAGCTCAGGACAGGCCCGGCTCAGGGCGAACGGAATTAAATGAACTTAACGGAGACCTCCCCATGAACGCCATGACAGAACCCTTGCTGTTCAAAAAAACGATCAACGGCCAGGAACGCGAGCTGGTGAGCTTTGCCACCCATCCCAGCAAGTACCAGCACTGGACCTTGAGCGTCGAGGGCGCTGAACCGGATGTGGCGCGCCTGAAGCTCGACATCAACGAGGACGGCGGTATCAAGCCCGGCTACAAACTCAAGCTCAACAGCTACGACCTCGGCGTGGACATCGAGCTGCATGACGCCATCAACCGCATCCGTTTCGAGCATCCGTCCGTCAAGGTGGTGGTGTTCGAGTCCGGCAAGGAAAAGATCTGGTGCTCGGGCGCCAACATCTACATGTTGGGCCTGTCCACCCACGGCTGGAAGGTCAACTTCTGCAAGTTCACCAACGAAACCCGCAACGGCCTGGAAGACTCCTCGCGCCACGATGGCCTCAAAGCCATTGCCGCTGTGACCGGTGCCTGCGCCGGCGGCGGCTACGAGCTGGCGCTGGCCTGCGACCGCATCGTGATGGTCGACGACCGCTCCAGCACCGTGAGCCTGCCCGAGGTGCCGTTGCTCGGCGTCTTGCCCGGCACCGGCGGCCTGACCCGCGTGACCGACAAGCGCAAGGTGCGCCGCGACCTGGCCGACATCTTCTGCACCACCAGCGAAGGCGTGCGCGCCGACCGCGCGAAGGACTGGAAACTGATCGATACACATGCCAAGCCGCAGCAGTTCGGCGCTTTGCTTGCTACTGAAATAGAAGCGCTCCGCGCCCAGTCCACAAGGGCTGCGGGCTCAAAAGGCATTGAACTGACGCCGCTGAAGGTGCTCATCGACGATGCTGGCTACCACTACAGCGTGGTCGATGCGCTGGTGGACCGCGCCACCCGTATTGCCACCATCACCGTCAAGGCACCGGTGGCAGCGATCGAGTCCACCGCTGCATCGATTGAAGCTGCCGGTGCCGACTGGTACCCGCTCAAGCTGCAGCGTGAACTCGACGATGCCATCCTGAACCTGCGCACCAACGAACTCGAGGTCGGCACCTGGGTCATCAAGACGACGGGCGACGCCGGCCAGGTGATCCGCATGGACGAAGTGCTGGCCAGACTCAAGGACCACTGGCTGGTGAAGGAAACCACCGGCGCGCTGCGCCGCACGCTGGCCCGCATCGACGTGACCAGCCGTTCGCTGATCGCCCTTAGCGATGCTGGCTCGTGTTTTGCGGGGACCTTTTACGAACTGGCGCTGGCCTGCGACCGCATCTACATGCTGGACCTGCCGGACTCTCCCGATGTCGCGCCTGCGCTGCAATTGAGCCCGGCCAACTTTGGCTGGTTCCCGGCAGTCAACGGCTTGACGCGGCTACAGACGCGTTTTTACGAAGACGCAGACACCATTGACCAGCTTCAGAAGTTGGGCGACAGCAAGCTGCGCGCCGACCAGGCGCTGGAGCTTGGCCTGGTGACTCTCACACCGGACGACATCGACTGGGACGACGAAATCCGCATCATGCTGGAAGAGCGTGCCTCGATGTCGCCCGACGCCATGACCGGCATGGAAGCCTCGCTGCGTTTTCCCGGCAAGGAGACCATGGAAACACGCGTGTTCGGTCGCCTCTCGGCCTGGCAGAACTGGATTTTCATTCGCCCGAATGCAGTGGGTGAAGAGGGTGCATTGAAGCTCTTCGGCACTGGCAAGAAGGCCAAATTTGACTGGAAGAGGGTCTAATTTTCTTTCTCCCTCTCCCGCTGGGAGAGGGCAGGGGTGAGGGCTCCCCGACTCGGCGTTAAAAGCCGCAGGCACCCTCACCCTAACCCTCTCCCAGGGGGAGAGGGAACAGATACCGAGTGACTGAATTTTTTAGGAAACACCATGAGCACCATTGACCTGCAAGCCCTGATCCCCAACAACGTCAACCTCGGCGAAAACCGCCAGCTACAACGCGCGCTTGAGCACTGGCAACCGGCCTTCATGAGCTGGTGGGACGAGATGGGCCCGAGCGACTTCAATGCCAAAGAGGTGTACCTGCGCACGGCTGTCGGTGTGGATGCATCGGGCTGGGCCAGCTACGGCTACACCCCCATGCCCGACTACCGCTGGGGCATTTTTCTGGCTGACCAGGAAGAAAACCGCAAGATCGGTTTTGGCGACCACATGGGCCAGGACGTCTGGCAGGAAGTGCCGGGCGAGTACCGCAGTGCCTTCCGCCGTTTGATCGTGACCCAGGGCGATACCGAGCCGGCATCCGTCGAGCAACAGCGCTTGCTGGGCCACACCGCGCCTTCTTTATACGACCTGCGCAACCTGTTCCAGGTCAATGTCGAGGAAGGCCGGCACCTGTGGGCCATGGTTTACCTGCTGCATGCGCACTTCGGCCGCGACGGTCGCGAAGAAGCCGAAGAGCTGCTGACGCGGCACAGCGGCGACGCCGACAAGCCGCGCATCCTGGGCACCTTCAACGAGCCCATGGACAACTGGCTGAGCTTCTTCATGTTCACTTACTTCACCGACCGCGACGGCAAGTTCCAGCTCAAGAGCTTTGCCGAAAGCGCGTTTGACCCGCTGGCGCGCACCACGCGTTTCATGCTGACCGAAGAAGCGCATCACATGTTTGTCGGCGAGACCGGCATTGGCCGCGTGATCAAACGCACGCTGGAAGTGATGAAAGAACTGGACACCGACAACGTCGACACCCTGCGCAAGGCCGGCGTGATCGATTTACCGACGGTCCAGAAGTTCATGAACTTCTGGTTCACCTCTTCGCTGGACCTGTTCGGCTCGGAAGCGTCATCGAACGCCGCCAACTATTTCAGCAACGGCATCAAGGGCCGCCCCGACGAAGCCAAGTTCGCCGACCACGTCGAACTCGAAAGCGAGATGACCATCCAGGTGCCGGACGGCAAGGGCGGCCTGAAGAGCGAAACGATTTCCACGCGCAACGGCATGAACGAGATCACGCGCCTCGAATACGTGAAAGACTGCAATGTCGGCGTGACGCGCTGGAACATGGCGATCAAACGCGCCGGGGTGGACTTCGAACTGAGCCTGCCAAACACGCGTTTTCGCCGCAGCGTCGGCGCCTGGGCCAGCGTGCAGACTGACCCGCAGGGCCAGCCGATCAGCGAAGCCGAATTTCAGGCCAAAAAAGACCTGTGGTTGCCCACCGACGAAGACAAAACCTTCATCCACAGCCTGATGCAGCGCGTGACAGAGCCCGGCAAGATGGCCGGCTGGATCGCGCCGCCGGACCGCGGTATCAATGCCAATGCGATTGAGTACGAATACGTGAAGCTGTAAGCCCCCACGGTGACTCACTGCGCCCGCGGTTCGGCAATGCCGGTTCCCAGACCCCGGCTCGTGCCTGCATTCCAGTCAGTTACCGTCCGCTAGTTGCGAAGCAATCGGCGCAATAGCAAAGCCTGCATGTCGCGCCTGCCATCGACGATCAGGTACACATAGACCTGCTGGTTGACGACCCGGTAAACCACGCGGTACGGCTTGAAGTAAGTCTCGCGGTAGTCCCGAATACCGATGGCCAGCAGTTCCTTGGTCACAGCGCTGCGTTCGGGAAATATCGCCAGCGTTGCGAGGAGTTTCTCTATGGCTGCCAGCACATGGGCTGCCTTCGCAGGGGCATCGTGCTCGGCAATGTAGTCGCAGATTTCTTCCAGGTCGCGCAGCGCGTCTTCGGTCAGTACGACTTCATACCGCACCGGCTTGTCCGTCATGCTGGCTCAGGCTTTGGCGGCGCGTGCGCGAATGCGGGCAATGGCTTGTGCCGCCGGTACAACCCGGCCTTGCTCAATTTGCTGATTACCCAAGGCCAGGATTTTCAGCAAGGCCAGCGTTTCCTGGCTATTTTCGTAAGAAGCAATGTCCTGAATGACCGCTGTAGCCTCACCGTTTTGCGTGATCACCATGGGCTCGCGCTGCTCGGCAATATCGCGCAAAACTTGAGCCGCATTGGCTTTGAGGTAGCTGATAGGTTTGATCTGGGTGGAGTAACGCATGGACTGAATATAGTCTTTATTCAGTCTTCCAGCAAGCAGCGGAGCGGGCGCGTCAGGCGTTACTGCGCTCGAAGTGGTCGTTGACGACGAGGCTTGGCGCGCGCGGTGCGGTACTTTTGGTCTGCCCGGAGGGGATCGAACCCCCGACCCTCAGCTTAGAAGGCTGATGCTCTATCCAACTGAGCTACGGGCAGAAAAGCGGCTAAAGGCGAATGTAAACGCAGATGCGCAAAAAGCCCACAGAGTGAGCTTTTTGCGATGGATTTTTTTGGTCGGAGTACAAGGATTCGAACCTTGGACCCCCTGGTCCCAAACCAGGTGCGCTACCAGACTGCGCCACACTCCGACAAGTCCAAGATTATAGCCCGAAGCGCGGACCGGCTGGCGAACGGGTGCGGATTTATTTGCCTTAGGGGCAGGGCGAGTTGTCCCGGCTAGCGCCTGGGAAGGTCGATGGAAAACACGCAGCCTGAACCCGGCAGATCGCGAACCGTCAGAACACCCTTGTTGGCCTCAACGCTGCGCCGGCAAATAGACAAGCCGAGTCCGACACCGGATTTGTCGGCACCGTTTTGTTTGAACGGCAAAAACAGGTCTTCCGGATTGCCTGGCGGCAGACCGCCGCAATGATCCTGCACATCCAGGCGGATGCGGTCACCCACGATGTGTACGCTTAGTGACACGCGTGTGCCATGTCCGGTGAACTTGAAGGCGTTTTGCAGCAGGTTGCCGAGGGCCGAGGACAGCAATCCCTCGTCCACTTCGACAAACAGTTGGGGGTCTATCTCTGCCACGGACAGTTCGCAACCGCGGGATTGGGCTTCCAGCGCTGCGGTCGATTGAATGCCGGCAATGAAGTCGGCCAGATTGATGCGCCGGGAACGAGACGGCAGCCCTGCAGCCATTCGCACGTCAGCCAGTGAGTGATCAACAATGCTTTTCAGACTCTGCAGGCTGCGATCCAGCACACCGCCGGTTGCCCCGTTGAAGCCCACTGCACCCAATTTGATATAGCTGACGGCGAGCATCGCGGTATTGATGTGGTTGCGCAGTTCATGGGCGACAAAGCCCAGGCGCTGGTTCAGTGCCTGGCTCTCCCTGTCGTCGCTGATCATTTTTCGCTGGTGCGAGAACTCAGTCACGGCATCGGCAATGCCGTTGTCCAGGCAGCGGTTGAGCGTGCGGAATTCTTCGGTCTCAATCGTGGCATCGAGTTCAGAGGCCAGGTCGGTGATGGCCTGGCACAAATCGCCATAGTCATGAACCACCTGCTCAACCGTGAAGCCGTGCAGGGACAATTCCCGCCCGTGCTGTGTTGCCGCTTCGCCCAACTCGGAAAACTGTGAGGGACCGCCCGCAGCGCCTGACACAGCCATGCCTTGTTGCGAAGAGGCCGTTTGTTCAATCTTCAGGGTCTTGATCAACTGGTCCAGAAAGAGTGGTATTCCGAACTCGAGTTCTTTGTGATCGGGTTGTGGGACAAACCTTCTGGCGCTCTTTGATTTGCAGCGATCAATCAGCGATGTGCGGTGAAGGGAAAGAAATTCGTGGAGCATCCTTCAGCCTATCCCCATTTCGCCGGCCCGACTGTGCGGCAGCGCACAATCGGGATGACGGCCCTGAAAAGAGGCGGAAAATACCGGGGGTTGCCGGAAAATCAGTGCTTCTCGTATTGCGTCTTGCCAAACAGCACCTCACGTGCCTTGTCATCGGTAATGGGACGCCTTAAATCCGCCAACACCTGGACGCCACGCTGCACCGCTGGCCGCGCGGCGATCCCGTTCGGCGTGGGCCATGAATAAACTGTAAGCATGAATACGACCTTTGGATTTATGATGACTGCAGGACTGTAAAAGAAATGCCCGAATCATGTTTGAGCGCCTGAAGAGAGTCTTTGCACCGAGCGCTGCGCCCCCTGAGATGGTGCGCGCCGACGCGGTGTCAGAGTGGGCTGGCACGCATGGATTCAGCTACTCTAGTCAGGGAAAAGACCAGGGCTGGGTGCTCAGCGGGAAAATCCGGGGCAAACCCTGGAAGCTCGAAAGCGGCGCTTCCGCGCGCGACTACATCCGCGGTGAAGAGTTGCGTGCCCGGGCTGAGCTTGGCGTCGATGGCGACATGTCGGTGCTGATCATGAGCCGCCCGCTCAAGGAGACGCTGGAAAAGCGGGCCTACGCGATTTACACCGACACACTGCAAACCACCGCCGACCCCAGCCTGCCGGAAGAAATGCGCTGGCTGGCCATGTATGAAGAGTTTGGCTGGAGCAGTCTGGTACCGGATTTCTGGGAGCGCTACACGGTGTTGGCTGATCAGCGCGACCACGCGCTGGCCTGGATAGACAGCAACCTGGCAGAGTTGCTGCTGCACTGGCCGCAACCGGGGGTTAGTGCACAAACGCCGTTCATCCTCATGTTGCTGCGCGGAAAGGCTTACCTGCGCATGCAGTACAGCCCAGGCGATATTGCCACCCTGCAGCATGCTGCGGTGATTTTCACCAGTGCCTGCGAAGCTGCGCTGGTTGGCGCCAAGCCTGATATTTCACTTTGATCCGGGTCGGTCTACCCTGTGTCAGGAAACCACGGGTAATTTCTAATAAAAAATGGCGCCAGCCCTTCAGGGACGGGCGCCAACAGCTATAAAAGTTATAGCGAATTGAGGTTTAGCTGCCGCGCGTGATCGGCATCTCGACCTCGCCCGGCAGGCTCAGATGTTTCGCCAGCTCCAGCTTGGCCAGTGAGGCGCGGTGCACTTCGTCCGGGCCATCGGCCAGGCGCAGGGTGCGTTGGTGCGCATAGGCATAAGCCAACGGGAAGTCGTCCGATACACCACCGCCGCCATGCGCCTGGATCGCCCAGTCGATGATCTGGCAGGCCATGTTGGGCGCCACCACCTTGATCATCGCGATCTCTGCCTTGGCGACCTTGTTGCCCACGGTGTCCATCATGTAGGCGGCTTTCAGCGTCAGCAAGCGGGCCTGGTCGATCATGCAGCGGGCGTCGGCAATGCGTTCGTGCCAGACCGACTGGCGCGCCACCGGCTTGCCGAAAGCCACGCGGCTGTTCAGGCGTTTGCACATCAGCTCGAGCGCGCGCTCGGCAATGCCGATGCTGCGCATGCAGTGGTGGATGCGTCCGGGGCCAAGGCGGCCTTGCGCGATTTCAAAACCACGGCCTTCGCCAAGCAGCAGGTTTCCCACCGGCACCCGCACATTGGCCAGCCGCACTTCCATGTGGCCGTGCGGCGCGTCGTCGTAGCCGAACACACTCAGAGGGCGGATCACGGTGATGCCAGGCGCATTGGCCGGCACCAGAATCATGGACTGCTGCTCATGGCGACCGGCGTCGGGGTTGGTCTTGCCCATCACGATGTAGATCGCACAGCGTGGATCGCCCGCGCCGGACGACCACCATTTCAGGCCGTTGATCACGTAGTCGTCGCCGTCACGCTCGATGCGGCATTGGATGTTGGTCGCGTCCGAGGAGGCCACTTCGGGCTCGGTCATCAGAAAGGCCGAGCGGATCTCGCCCTTGAGCAGGGGTTCGAGCCAGCGGTCCTTGTTGGCTTCAGAACCGTAACGCGCAATGGTTTCCATGTTGCCGGTGTCGGGCGCCGAGCAGTTGAAAATCTCGGGTGCAAAAGGCACACGCCCCATGATCTCGCAGAGCGGCGCGTATTCCAGGTTGGACAGGCCCTCCGGTGCACGCGGGGAGTGCGGCAAAAACAGGTTCCACAGCTCGGCGGCTCTGGCCTTGGGCTTGAGCTCTTCAATGAGGGTGGTCGGAATCCAGGCATTGCCCTTGGCGCGGTTCTCGGCGATTTCGCGGAAGAAACGCGCCTCGTTCGGGTAAACATGCTGGTCCATGAAGGCCAGCAGGCGGGCCTGCATGTCCTGGACCTTGGGGGTGTAGTTGAAATCCATGGTTATCTCCTGAAGTGGCGTCGTCGTGATAGGGAAGAGCTTCAAGTGCTCTGTGATTGGCTCTTCTGTGCAAAGTCCCAGGCCATGCGCGCCAGTGCCGGTGCGCCTTTGGCCGAAGCAACGGCCTGGGCACTGGCGGCGGTGCCGGCCTCGACGCGTTTGGCGATGCCCTGCAAAATCGCGGCGAGGCGGAACAGGTTGTAGGCGAGGTAAAAATTCCAATCGGCCTTGACCAGCGCGGGGCTGGCAAAACCGGTGCGTTCGCAGTACAGACGGATGTACTCGGCTTCCGTCGGAATGCCCAGGCTGACGACGTCCAGGCCGCCGATGCCGCGGAAAGCGCCCGGCGGAATGTGCCAGGCCATGCAGTGGTAGCTGAAGTCGGCCAGCGGGTGGCCGAGGGTGGACAGTTCCCAGTCGAGCACCGCCAGCACGCGTGGTTCGGTCGGGTGGAACATCAGGTTATCGAGCCGGAAGTCGCCATGCACGATGGAGACCATGGCCCCATCCCGCGCGCTGGCCGGAATGTTGGCTGGCAACCAGGCCATCAGCTGGTCCATCTCGGGGATGGGTTCGGTGATGGAGGCGGTGTACTGCTTGCTCCAGCGGCCGATCTGGCGCTCAAAGTAATTGCCGGGCTTGCCGTAGTCGGCCAGCCCGCGTTCGGCAAACTTCACCTTGTGCAGAGCGGCGATCACGCGGTTCATCTCGGTGTAGATCTCGGCGCGCTCAGTATTTGTCATACCGGGCAGCGACTGGTCCCACAAAACGCGGCCCTCGACAAATTCCATCACGTAAAAGGCGCGGCCGATCACGGCCTCGTCCTCGCACAGGCAGTACATTTTTGCCACCGGCACGTCGGTGTCCTGCAGGCCGCTCATGACCTTGAATTCGCGCTCGACCGCATGTGCCGAGGGCAGCAGTTTGGCCACCGGGCCGGGTTTGGCGCGCATCACGTAGGCGCGTGCCGGGGTGATCAGCTTGTAGGTCGGGTTCGACTGGCCACCCTTGAAGATTTCGGCGCTCAGCGGACCTTCAAAGCCGTCGAGGTTTTTATCGAGGTAAGCGCTGAGCGCGGCGATATCAAAGGCATGTTGGCCCGAGACCTCGCGCGTGCCCAGGAAATGGTCGAAGTTGCCCATGCTTTATCTTTCCAGATCGGCTTCAGAAATACGCAGCAAGGCTTCGCGGTTGCGCACCACCAAACCGCCGGGCTCGATGCGGATCGCATCCTCGCGCTCCATGGCCTTGAGCTCCTGGTTCACGCGCTGGCGCGAGGCACCCAGCAGTTGTGCCAGCTCTTCCTGCGCCAGTTGCAGGCCAATGCGCACCTCGCGTCCGTCGCTGAGGCTGCTGACGCCGTAACTGCGCACCAGGTGCAGCAGCTGTTTGGCCAGCCGCGCGCGCAGGGGCAGGGTGTTCAGGTCTTCCACCAAGCCGTAAAGCTGGCGGATGCGGCGCGCATGCAGGCGCAGCATCGCTTCGTACAGCTCCACATGCGTCGCCAGGATTTTTTTGAAATCGGCTTTGGCCACGCACAGGATGGTGGTTTCGCCATGCGCATAGGCGTCGTGGGTGCGCCGGTCGCCGTCGAAGATCGCCACATCGCCGAACCAGATACCCGGCTCCACATAGGTCAGGGTGATCTGCTTGCCCGAGATCGAGGTCGAACTCACGCGCACCGCACCTTTGGCGCAGGCAATCCATTGTTCCGGCGGGTCGCCGCGGGCGGCGATCAGTTCGGCATCCTTGAATCGTTGGACGTAAGCGCATCGAAGTATGTCGTGCCTGAGTGAGGGGGAGAGAGATGAAAACCAACGGCCACCGTTGATGGCTTCTCGTTCGTCTATCGTAAGAATGGGATCGTCCATGGCCTGTCTTTTGGGTGACTCACAAGGCTTCTATTGTCGCGCCAGCGACGACGTTGGTGACGCCCACCTGTCGCCTCGGTGTCCGTGCAGCCACGTGCTGCCGGCTGCTCAGTCGTAACGGGGCGTGCGTTTTTCAAGGAAGGCCGAGATGCCTTCGCCGCCGTTGGGCTGGTGCAGATTGCGCACGAAGTGCGCACGCTCGGCGTCCATCTGCTGGCCCAGGGTGCTGCCTGAGGCGTCGTTGATCAGTTCCTTGATGCTCGCCAGTGCATTGGGCGCACGGGTGTTGAGTGTGTCCGCCAGCTTAAGGGCTTCGCTCAGTGCATCGCCGGGGGTCACACAACGGTTGACCAGCCCGAGCGCCTGTAGCCGCTGCGCACTGATACGCTCCCCACACATCAGCAATTCGGTCACCGCCTGGCGCGGCAGGGCGCGGCTCAATGCCCAACTGCCGCCACCATCTGGCGACAGCGCGACGCTGCTGTAAGCCATGACAAACACGGCGTTGTCGGCAGCAACCACGAAGTCGCAGGCCAGTGCCAGTGAAAACCCGGCACCCGCCGCCGCGCCCTCAACAGCCGCGATGACCGGCTTGGGAAAGGTGCGTATCGAATCGATCCAGCTATGCAGGCCGTTAATGCTTTGCGCCTGCACCTCCTGCGGCTGCTCACGGTTGGCCAGCAGGCGCTGCAGGTTACCGCCCGCGCAGAAGGTGCTGCCTTCGCCGGTGATCACCACGCTGCGGATCTCCGGGTTGTTTTCGGCAGCGTTGAGCGCCTCGACACCGGCGGCGTAAATCTCCGGGCTCAAGGCATTGCGGACGTCCGGGTTGCTCAGGGTCAGCACCAGCGTGGCGCCGTCGCTGGTGCTTTTGAGTGCGCCTGCCATGTTAGTTGTTCCAATCCAGCGAAATGGGGAGGGCGTGCGGAACTCGGCCCTTTGCACAGTGCCTTGCAAGCAGGGGCCGTGGATCCAGCTTCGCCGGTCCACAGGCGCCGCCCCCTTGAGGGGGGAAGGTGCTACACGCAGTGAGCATCCGACGGGGGGGAGTCATGGTTCTTGGTGCATCAGGCTCAGGCCGATGGCGCCGCGCCGGCGCAGCCACGGGGAAGGGCGGTAACGCGGGTCGCCGTAGACCGTTTGCATGTTGAACAGCACTTCCAGGATGTTGGTCGGACCGTAGCGGTCGCCCATGGCCAGCGGCCCCAGTGGATAACCGAGGCCGAGCGTGACTGCGGTTTCCAGGTCTTTGGGGGTGCAGATGCCCTGTTGGCAGATGTCACTGGCGATGTTGACGATGGTGGCCACCACACGCTGTGTCACGAAGCCGCCGCTGTCGCGGATCACGCTGACGGCCTTGCCATCAAGCGCAAACAGGGCGTGCGCGGCATCGCGCATGTCGCTGCGGGTGGCAGGGTTGGTGGCCAGCACGCGGCGCTTGGTAGCCGCATCGTCGATCAGCATGTCGATGCCTATGGTTCTGGCGGGGTCCAGCCGCTCGACCACCGCCACCGTGGTGATGTCAAAGCCCAGTGGCGCCACCAGCACCAGCGCGTTCATTGAGGGCGAGGCACCGGTTTCGATGTTCGCGCCCAGGTTCTTCAGCAACTGCAGCAACTCCGAACGGCGTGCGGCGCGCGGCGAGACCCAGGCCGGTGGCATCTCGGCGACGGTCGGGGCCGGTGGTTCAGGCGCGAGCTGGGCGGCGCCGTCCTGGTAGCGGTAAAAACCTTCACCGGTTTTGCGGCCCAGCATGCCGCCGGCCAGGCGCTGCGCGGTGATCACACTGGGGCGGTAACGCGGCTCGTCGTAATACTGCTGGTAGACCGACTCCATGACCGGGTGTGACACATCCAGCGCGGTCAGATCCATCAGCTCGAACGGGCCGAGCTTGAAGCCGGCCTGGTCCTTGAGGATGCGGTCTATGGTGGCGAAATCGGCAATGCCTTCGCTGACCACGCGCAAGGCCTCTGTGCCATAGCCGCGCCCGGCGTGGTTGACGATGAAGCCGGGCGTGTCCTGGGCCTGCACCGGCGTGTGCCCCATTTGGCGCGCGTACGCGGCAAGGCCCTCACAGGTGGCTGCGCTCGTCTTCAGCCCGGCAATCACCTCTACCACCTTCATGAGCGGCACGGGGTTGAAAAAATGATAGCCGGCAAAGCGGTCAGGGTGCTTCAATCCGGCGGCAATAGCCGTGACGGACAGCGAAGATGTGTTGGTGGCCAAAACGGCTTGCGGAGAAATAACATTTTCCAACGATAAAAACAGTGATTTTTTTACATCCAAATGTTCTACAACGGCCTCGACCACCAGATCGCAATCGGACAGGGCCTCCAGTCCGGCGGCCGGCAGCAGACGGGCCTTGTAGGTGGTCGCCAATGCGGGGTCCAGACGGCCTTTGTCAACCAGCTTGTCCCACTGGATGAGCAGCGCGTCGCGCGCCTGGCCGGCGGCCTCGGTTTGTGCATCAAACAACCTGACCAGGCTGCCTGCTTGCGCTGCCAGTTGGGCGATGCCTCGGCCCATGGCGCCAGTGCCAACAATGCCTACAGTTTTATAGAGTGGGTTCATGGAAAAGTATTATCACGCAGCACTAGAGGGGGCTTGCGGGCGAAATCTCAGTGCATTTTTACCCTGAGATATAGTTTTGCCGCATCCCTGCAAGGGGTAAACTTGTTCGACAGGCGTTACGGCTCCTTACAGTTGGCGGTGGTCCCTGGTATTTTCATGAAACGCTCGGTCCATTATTTCAGGCCTGTCTGGTTTGAAGTCCGTGCACCCTGTCTGCGCGTTCTTTTATGAAGTTGGGCTATGCCAGAATCAGCCAAGTGATTATCTTTTTACATTTGTTCAAAAAGCGCTGTCTTCTTGCTGTCGGCCTGGGCATGTGTGCGGCGGCGGGAGCCTTGGCCATCACGCTGGGGCCCAATACCCGCTCGGCTGTGCTGGGTCAGCCGCTGGACATCTCCGTGCAGATGATGCTCGAATCAGGCGATGATCAACAGGCCTTGTGTCTGGAGGCGAGTGTTTTTTATGTGGACAAGCAACTGGACAAATCACAGGTTCAGGTGTCGCTGGAAAAATCCTCCAATGCACAGCAGTCGCTGATACGTATTCGTTCCACCTCGCTTGTTGAAGGGCCGGTGGTCACGGTTCATCTGCGCGCCGGTTGCGTGCAAAAAACCGTGCGTCGCTATGTGGTGCTTGCAGCCGCCAAGCCGCGTTCAATTGCTCCGGGCGCTGATGCCTCGTCGCAGGTGGGTGGCACCCCCCTGTCGGGAGCAACTCAAGATAACCCGCAGGGCATTGAAAAGATCCAAGCCCTGGAGGGCGAATTGCGCCAGTTGCGTGACGAGCTGCAGAACACCCAGTCGGCGTTGGATGCAAGCAAGGAACAGCTTCAACTGGCCCAGAGCGGGCGTTACGGTAAGCAATGGGTGTATGGCTTGGGTGGCCTGCTGTTTCTGACACTGGGCGGCTTGTTTTTTCTCCTTTTGCGCCGGCGCACCCCTGTTCAGCCGCTGCAAGGCTCGCTGCCGGGCATGTTGCCTGACACGCCCGCGACCAGCAGTGTGGACCTGGACATTGACGAATCATTGTTTGACGATCTGAAGCGTCGCCCGCCGCCTTCCATCCGTCCCCCGCAAGACTCGGTACCGCCTTTGGCACGGCGAGACCGCGCCAAATTTTCGGTCAGCGTGCCTTTTGTTCCCCGCACCGTCAAGGTGCCGGAAATCTTTGACTTGCAGCAACAGGTGGAATTTTTCAGCTCGCTGGGGCAGCAGGACAAAGCCATTGCCCTGCTTCGCAAGCACCTTGTCAACAACGTCAAGACCAGCGCCCTTGTTTATCTGGATCTGCTGGACTTGTACCATCAGACCGGCAACCGGGAGGATTACGAAGTCCTTCGCACCGACTTCAACCAGGTGTTCAATACGCAGATAGCGCCTTTTGACAGCTACACCGCCATCGGCCCCAATGCGGCGGCTTACACAGCGGTTATGGACCGGATTGAAGCGGCTTGGCCGAAGCGCCACGTGTTTGACATCATCGACAACACGCTTTTCCGCGAGCCAGGCAACCCCGCCGAAGTGTTGGACCTGGAGGCCTACCGTGAGCTGCTGCTGCTGCATGCGGTGGCCCGCGAAATTATCGACCTGCAGGCTGAACCCACCGATAGCACGATGGACACGCACTGGCCCGATCTCGCCATGCAGCCGAGGTCTTCGCCGCGCTTGGGTCTGGACATTGATTTAAACCAGTTGTCAGGTGGTGCCAATCCCGACAAAATGCCGGGTAGCCATGTCCGCGCGGCGGCGAGGTCGACCTCAGCGCGTGCGCCCAAAGAGCCCACGGCGTTCGATTCTCTGGTTGACTTTGATGACTACGACACCGGTTTCAGGCCGGATGATCTAAGCAGGGCCTGACAGGCCGATGGCCGGCATGGCTTATCTTGAACGGCTGGACACTTGGCGCCTTTGGGCCAGATGCCAGATGCCAGATGGCTTTTACCTGCGAACCTGCAGGGCGCCGGGATTGACGATGTTGGTGGGTGTGCCTTTGATGAAGTTCACCACGTTGTCAAAGGCTGCGCCGAAATACATCTCATAACTTTCCTGCTCCACGTAGCCGATGTGCGGGGTGCAGATGCAGTTTTCCAGGCGCAGCAGCGCATGCCCCTGCAGGATAGGCTCAGATTCGAACACGTCCACGGCCGCCAGCCCGGGGCGACCGCGATTCAGTCCGGCGATCAGCGCTTCCGGTTCGATCAACTCGGCGCGAGAGGTGTTGACCAGCACCGATGAAGGCTTCATGCGCGCCAGGTCTTCAAGCGTGATCACTCCGCGCGTGTCGTCCGTCAGACGCAGGTGCAGGGTCAGGACGTCACTGTCCTGAAAAAACTCGGCTTTGGACGATGCCACTTCAAAGCCGTCCGCCTGGGCGCGTGCGCGCGAGGCCTGGCTGCCCCAGACCAGCACCCGCATGCCGAAGGCGCGGCCGTAACCGGCAACGATCTGGCCGATCTTGCCGTAACTCCAGATGCCGAGCACCTTGCCCTTGAGCACCGAGCCGACGCCGAAATTGGCTGGCATGGAGGCGTTTTTCAAGCCGGCCTGCTGCCAGGCGCCGTGTTTGAGGTGGGACACGTAGTGGGGAATGCGACGCATCGCGGCCATGATCAAGGCCCAGGTCAGTTCGGCTGGCGCCGTCGGTGAACCCACGCCTTCGGCGACCACAATGCCGCGCTCGGTGCAGGCACCGACGTCGACGTGGCTACCCACGCGGCCGGTCTGCGCAATCATCTTGAGTTTAGGGAGTTTTTCGATCAACTGGCGCTGCAGATGGGTGCGTTCCCGGATCAACACGACCACATCGGCGTCCTTGAGACGCACGGAAAGCTGGCCGATGCCTTTGACAGTGTTGGTGTAGACCTTGGCCTGGTAGGCATCGAGTTTGGCTGCGCAGGCGAGTTTGCGGACCGCATCCTGATAGTCGTCAAGGATCACAATATTCATGCCGATATTGTGCCTGCAAGTTCTGCCACCACGAGGAGGCAGCGCCGCAAGATGTAGCAGAACGCAATCGTTTTATGAGGCGCGGTAGCGCAAAGGCATGAGCCGGCTTCACGCGCCTGTCCGTTTGCTCTTCGCCGTGGTCCCGCGCAAAGCATCGCCAGCGCCAGGCTCGGCGGCAACGACCCGGCACCTGGCCTCAGGCGGCCTGAGCTTGCGCGGTTTCCCGCTGGGCCATGCGGTCCAGCTCGGCGCAGACATCGGCCATGCGGCCTGAAATCACCATGCGGCCCGCGCAGGACGGGCTGATGCCGGCTTCAAACTCGCGAACAACTTTAAGGCGTCGCGGGGTGGTGGCTTTTACCATCGTTTGGCAAGGTTTCGAACCTGTAGCCCTTGTGTTTCGGGTGCTGCCAGCTATGATTTTTGTAGCAGATGAGTCATTGGCGGCAAAGCGTTTGAAGGCCGGGACCGGGCTGCAGGACGGTGCGGCAGCCGACGGCTGAGCCGGCATCCACAAGGTGGCCAGCGCCTGCAACGGCGCGAGCAGCACAGACAGCAGTGGTGAACGTGAAAAACTGGCGATTCCCATGAAAACTCCTGAGAGAGGTAAACACAGGCAGGATTGCAAGAACAGAACATCCGCTGCAGCAGGGTGTTGGCCAACTTAGACCAAACGCCCGCCACCTGCTGCGCGGAAAGAAATTGCGGAGGGCCATGAAGCCGGGCCGTCCGCCACATCCGCTGGCTACATCAGCATGGTGTTGCGGATCAGGCCGACCGCCAGGCCCTCCAGCTCGAAAGGCTCACCGGGCTCGACCACAATGGTTTTGAAGTCGGGGTTTTCGGGCAGCAGCTCGATCAGGTGCTTGTTGCGGCGAAAGCGTTTGACCGTGACTTCGTCGCCCAGGCGGGCAACCACGATCTGACCATTCTTGGCCTCTTTGGTCTGCTGCACGGCCAGCAGGTCGCCGTCCATGATGCCGGCATCACGCATGCTCATGCCGCGCACCTTGAGCAGGTAGTCGGGCTTGCGCTGGAACAGGCTGCTTTCGAAATAGTAGGTGTGGTCCACATGCTCCTGCGCGAGAATGGGGCTGCCAGCCGCAACCCGCCCCACCAGAGGCAGGGCGAGTTGGGCCAGGCTTTGCAAGGGCAGGGAGAACTGTTTGATGCGGGATTCGTTGATGGAGCGTAAAGCGTCGCTGCGCAGGCGGATGCCGCGCGAGGTGCCGCTGACCAGCTCGATCACGCCCTTGCGGGCCAGCGCCTGCAAGTGCTCCTCAGCGGCGTTGGCGGACTTGAAGCCGAGTTCATTGGCGATCTCGGCGCGAGTCGGCGGTGCGCCGGTGCGCGCAATGGCGCTCTGGATCAGTTCCAGGATTTGTTGCTGGCGAGCAGTGAGTTTGGGCATTTCCGAAAAATCAATGAGGCTCATGGCGTAGGCTCCTTGGGGAACAGTGACCGGCGGGGGAATCGGTCAAGGCTGTTTTAATAACCAGTAGCTGTATTTTCATCCAGTTTTTTAAGGAATGCAAGTGTCCGGCAAGATCAAAAGCAAAAAGATCGTGATTTTGGGCACTGGCGGCACGATTGCCGGCACCGCAGCCCAGGCTGGCGACAACCTCGGCTACACCGCCGCTCAAGTCGGTATCGGCCAGCTTGTTGCCGCGCTGCCTGCGCTGGCGAGCAGCCGCTTTGAACTGCTCAGCGAGCAGGTGGCCCAGGTCGACAGCAAAGACATGGACTTCGGCGTCTGGCGCGCGCTGGCGCAGCGGGTGGCGCACTGGCTGGCACAGGACCAGGTTCAGGGCATCGTCATCACGCACGGCACCGACACGCTGGAAGAAACCGCGTTTTTCCTGCAGGCGGTGCTGGACCCTGCCAAACCGGTGGTGCTGACCTGCGCGATGCGGCCGGCGACGGCGCTGGCGCCCGACGGGCCGCAAAACATGCTGGACGCCGTGGCTGTCGCGTCGCACGCTGGGGCGCGCGGCGTGGTGGCGGTCTGCGCCGGCGTTATCCACGGCGCTTTCGATGTGCAGAAAGTCCATACCTATCGTCTCGATGCCTTCAGCTCCCGCGACGCCGGCCCGCTCGGCTACGTTGAGGAAGACCGCCTGTGTTTATTACGAAATTGGCCTTCAGCCCATGCTGGATATGGGCCATTAGCTATAAAAAACATAGCAATCGAAGCGCAGGACCAGTCCTGGCCGCGCGTTGAAATTGTCATGAATTACGCCGGCGCCGATGGCCGCGCCGTGCGCGCGCTGGCGGCCGACGGGGTGCAAGGTCTGGTGGTGGCAGGCACTGGCAACGGCACCTTGCACCACGCGCTGGAAGTGGCCTTGCTGGAGGCGCAGGCCGGCGGTGTGCGGGTGGTCCGGGCCACGCGCTGTCTCGAAGGCCGGGTGCTGCCCAAGGCCGGCGATGCACTGGCCGATTCGCAGGGCCTGAGCCCGGTCAAGGCGCGTGTGGCGCTGATGCTGGAGCTGCTGTCTAAGGTGGCTAAAGCCTGAGATGTTCGAGTCGCTGCGATCACATGTCTGGGCCTACCCGGCGCTAGAGGTGGTGCACATCATTGGCATTGCGCTGCTGCTGGGCAACCTGGTGCTGCTGGAGCTGCGCGTGTTCGGTCTGGGCGCCGCGCTACCGGTGAAGGACTTGTCGCGGCTGAGCCTGGGCATCGCGTTCACTGGTTTTTCGGTAGTGGCGGCCTCGGGCCTGCTGATGTTTGCATCCCAGCCGGCCGAACTGCTGGCCAACCGGGCTTTTACCCTGAAGATGCTGTTGTTATTGGCGGCGGGTTGTAATGCGGCCTGGTTTCACGGGCGAGCGTCGCTGGAGAAACTTGACGCGCTGGCGCGGGTGCAGATGGCGGTGTCCACGCTGATCTGGCTGGCCGTGGTGGCCTGTGGCCGATGGATTGCGTATGTGTAAAACGAGCCAACAAGGAGTTGACCATGAAGCGACGTGATGTACTGAAAGTGTCCCTGGCTTTGCCCGTGGCAGGCGCTGCCCCCTGGGCCCAGGCCCACCACGGCTGGAGCAGTTTTGACCAGGACCGGCCGATTTACCTGGAGGGCAGGGTGGTCAAGTCGATGTGGCGCAACCCGCATGCCGAGCTTGAACTCGAAGTTTCTCCCAACCTGAAGTTGCCGGCCGATCTGGCGCAGCGCGCCTTGCCTGCGCAGAGCGCGCCGGTGGACGGCAAAGCGCTGCTGGCCAAGGCTGTGGTGCCCACACGCAAGGACAAACGCTGGGAAATTGAACTGGCCCCCCTGACACGCATGCAGGCCTGGAACGTGGCCGAGATCAAGGCCGGCGCGCAGATCGCGCTGCTGGGTTTTACCTTTACCGGCGAGAAAGGTGAGGCGATTCTGCGCGTTGAGTACCTGTTTGCCGACGGCAAGGTCTACGGGCTGCGCTCCAGCCCGGCATGAAGGCGCAGCAGCCACAAGCATGAAAAAAGGCCGTCGATGGACGGCCTTTTTTGTGGGCGCGAGAAGTTCAGCCGGCCAGGGCCTTGAAGGCGCGCGCCGTGATTTCATCAACACCACCCATGCCGCTGATGGCGCGGTACTGCGGCGCCGCAGCGGGCTCGGCTTTGGCCCAGTTCGAGTAGTAATCGACCAGCGGACGCGTTTGCGCGCTGTAGACCTCCAGGCGCTTGCGCACGGTGTCTTCCTTGTCGTCGTCACGCTGGATCAGTGGCTCGCCGCTCACATCGTCTTTGCCTTCGGTCTTGGGCGGATTGAACTTGACATGGTAGGTGCGGCCGGATGCCGGGTGCGATCGGCGTCCGCTCATGCGCTCGATGATGGCTTCGAAAGGCACGTCGATCTCCAGCACGTAATCAAGCTTGACGCCGGCGGCCTTCATCGCGTCGGCCTGCGGCAGCGTGCGCGGAAACCCATCGAACAGAAAACCCTTGGCGCAGTCGGGCTGGGCGATGCGGTCCTTCACCAGGTTGATGATCAGGTCATCGCTGACCAGGCCGCCCGAGTCCATCACTTTTTTGGCTTCGATGCCCAGCGGTGAGCCGGCCTTGACGGCGGCGCGCAACATGTCGCCGGTGGAAATCTGGGGGATTCCGTATTTCTGGCAGATGAAGGTGGCCTGTGTGCCCTTGCCCGCGCCAGGCGCGCCCAACAAAATCAGTCTCATGGATGTCCTCGGATTTTTATGAATTTAGTGCTGAGCGCGGGCCTGTTGCAGGGTGCCAGCGTCACATTTTTCTTATTCTGAAGGATAGCATGCGTGCCCTGTGGCAGGCTTACACAAACAGCCGGCGCACACGTTCCAAATCTTCGGCCGTGTCCACGCCGGGACCCGGCGCATCGGTGGTGATGTGAACGGCAATGTGATGGCCGTGCCAGAGCGCACGCAACTGTTCCAAGGCCTCCAGTTGCTCCAGCGGCGCTTGCGGCAGTTTCGGAAACTGGCGCAAAAAGCCGGTGCGGTAGGCGTAGATGCCGACATGGCGCAGCGGCGGCGGCAGGCTGCTACCGGCGCCCCACCAGGCCTGGCCACCGGCATCGCGCGCGGCGGGGATAGGCGCACGGCTGAAATAGAGCGCGGTGTTGCGTGCGTCGAGCACCACCTTGACCACGTTCGGGTTGTGCAGGTCCGCCAGCGTGGTAATCGCGTGTGCGGCGGTGCTCATGGCGCAATCGGGCCGCTCTGGAAGAAGGCCGGCCACGGCGTTGATCAGCGCGGGGTCAATCAGCGGCTCGTCGCCCTGCACATTGACCACCACCTCGTCGTCGCTGAGTTGCAGCAAATTGCAGGCTTCGGCAAGGCGGTCGCTGCCACTCGGGTGATCCGCACGGGTCATCACCGTCGTGACCTGGAAGGCCGCGCAGGTTTCGGCGATGCGCGGGCTGTCGGTGGCCACCACAACGCGCGTGGCGCCACTTAACGCAGCACGTTGCGCCACGCGCACCACCATCGGAACGCCGGCAATGTCAGCCAGCGGCTTGTCGGGCAGGCGGGTGGAGGCGAGGCGGGCGGGAATGAGGACGGTGAAGCTCATGCCGCAGAGATCAGAGGCCGAGTTCTTCGTCAGTGAGAACGCGGGCCTCGTTTTCCAGCATTACCGGCAGGCCGTCGCGTATCGGGTAGGCCAGGCGTGCACTGCGCGAGACCAATTCTTGTTTTTCACGGTCGAAATCAAGCGGGCCCTTGGTCACGGGGCAGACCAGCAGTTCAAGCAGTTTGGTGTCCATGGGACGATGGTAATAGAGAAAGCCGGCTTGCCAGCAGCGTATCAAAGGCTGCAAAAAAAGCCGGCTCGGGTTCAAACAGCAGCGGCACTGCGAGGACGTCCGGCTGCCGCGGAAACAGCTTGACCGCGTCTTTTTCGGTGCAAATCAGGGTGTAGCCCTTGTCGGACGGGCGTGGGTAGCTATCAAAATCATAGTGATCGACGAGCGCCCGTGTCTGCGCGAGGGTCAGGCCGTGTGCCTGAAGCATGTCAAAAAAAGCTTGAGGTTTGGCAATGCCGGCCAGCGCAATTAATGCCGTGCTGGCCAGGCTGCTCAAGGTCACGCGGCTGCCGTCAGCGCGCAGCGCGTGGTCGGCCAGCCGCCGTGCGGCGCTGAAGCCGTGGAAGGCAGGCACAGCGCCGGTATGCAGCACCAGGTCGATGCTGGCGCCGCGCTGCGGCCAGGGTTCACGCAGCGGACCAGCCGGCAGCAACCAGCCGTTGCCGGCGCCGCGTTCGTCAAAGACGGCAATCTCGATGTCGCGCTGCAGCGCGTAATGCTGCAGGCCGTCGTCGCAGATGATGAGCTGCGTGGTCGGATGGGCCGCCAGCAGGGCGCGTGCGGCATCAACGCGGCGCGCCGCCACAAACACCGGCGCTTGCGTGGCGCGCTGGATCAGCGCAGGTTCATCGCCCGATTGTTGCGGCGGGGTGGTCGGCAACACCTCCAGGCAGGCATCGCTGCTGCGCCCGTATCCGCGCGAGACCACGCCAGTACGGATGCCGGCCGCCTGCAAATGCTGAACCAGCGCGATCACGGTGGGCGTTTTGCCGGCGCCGCCGGCCACCACATTGCCAACCACCACCACCGGCACAGACATTTTTTCGGAGCGAAGCAGCTTGGACCGGTACAGGGCGCGGCGCAAGCGCACCAGACCGCCGAACAGCAGCGCCACCGGCCACAGCAGGCCCGCCAACGGGCCGCGCCGCAGCCAGGCCCGCTGCAGCAGCGCTTGCACGTTTATTTGGCGCCGGCCTGGGCCGCGCTTTGGGTGGCAAAGGTGATCTGGGTCAGGCCGCTGCGCCGCGCCGCTTCCATCACCGTGATCACCGACTGGTGGGTGGCGCTGGCATCGGCGCTGATGATGATGACGCTGTCCTTGCCGGCTTTGGCTGCCGCTGTTATGGCCGCGCTCAGCGTCTCGATGCTGCGGCCGTCCACCGGCATCTTGCTGACCATGTAGCGGCCGTCGCTGCTGACGGCGACGATCACTTCCTTGGGATAGTCGCGCTGCTGGTCGGCATCGGCCACCGGGAGTTTGATCTGCAGCTCGGTGAACTTGCTGTAGGTGGTTGATAGCATCAGGAAAATCAGCACCACCAGCAACACGTCGATGAAGGGGATCAGGTTGATCTCCGGTTCATCTCGGGAGGGGCCGTGAAACCTCATGATGTGCGCAGCGCAGGGCCGCCCCAAGCAAGCACAGCCCCCTCGGGGCTGGAGCCCGCGGCTCCGAACCTGCCTGCGCAGGTTTGGACGGGCGACAGAAGCGAAGGCTCCGCAGAGCAGCGGCCTGCAAGGCCTCGCGTATTACACACAGTGAAAAGCGTGGGGGCCATTATTTGCGCAGGGTATTAAGATGCCGCACAAAACGCTCGGACGCAATTTCCATTGTCAGCAGGTAGCCATCCACTCGGGCCCGAAAATAGCGCCAAAAGATCAGCGCCGGAATCGCCACGATCAATCCAAAGGCCGTGTTGTACAGCGCAATCGAAATGCCTTGCGCGAGTTGCGCCGGGTTGCCGCCGCTGGCGCTGGCCACGCCGCCGCTGCCCGCTTGGGAGCCAAAAATCTCGATCATGCCAATGACGGTGCCCAGCAAGCCCAGCAGCGGCGCCGCCGAGGCAATGGTGGCGAGTGCCGCCAGGTAACGCTCCAGCGTGTGGGCGGCACGCCGGCCTGCACCTTCCAGCGTTGAACGCAAATCGCCTTCACTGATGCGTGGGTTGGTGTTGAGGGCGCGGAAACCGCTGGCGAGCACCTCACCGAGCAGGGAGTTTTGTTCCAGGTGCGCCACCACGTCGGTGGCAGGCACGCCATTGCGTGACACGGTGATGGCTTCGTCCAGTAATTTAGGCGGTGCGATCCGGGCGGTTTTGAGGCTGGTAAAACGCTCGATAACCAGCGCCAACGCCAAAATCGAGCAGGCAATAAGGGGCCAAATCGGCCAGCCTGCGGCTTGTATGATCGAAAACAAGGGCAAATCTCCAAGCTGATAATTGCTGTGGATTATGGCCCACCCCGATGGGCATGCCCCGCCCTGTGTTGAGCCTCTGTTCGCTGGAGCATCGCTAACCGCCCGTAGGACATAACCCACAGAAGCTGTGCATAACTTTGTGAGCAAGTGGTCTACGATGGGTCGCAAAGCCGCGCCAAACGGTGCATGTGACAAAACGATGAAAAAATGAGCAGGATAAAGTTATTTAAAATCAATGGCTTACACCAACTTAGTTGATTCTCCCCAGCAAACCACGGGTTTTGCCTGCTGCCTGTGGGCCTCTGTGGAGTATTACCCGCATGAAATCAGGGGGTTTAACAGTGTCTGCGTCTTTCTTCAGGTCTGAAAAGCCGATGCCCGGTGGCCGTCCGGGCGTGCGCATCTGGCCGGTCGGTTCCTTGCTGCACGCCATCGCCGACAGTCTCGAAGCGCGTTTCAACCCGGTCGCGGTGCAGGGCGAACTCAGCGGGTTTTCGCGTTCGGCCAGCGGGCATTGTTATTTTTCGCTGAAGGACGAGCAGGGCCAGATCCGCTGCGCCATGTTCCGGCGCGCCGCTGGCCTGCTGGATTTTTCGCCGCGCGATGGGCAGTTGGTCGAGGTGCGCGGACGGCTCGGCGTTTACGAGCCGCGCGGTGAGCTGCAACTGGTGGTCGAGTCCATGCAGCAGGCTGGAGAAGGCAATCTGTTCGAGCGTTTTGTCCAGCTCAAGAACAAGCTCGAAGCCGAGGGCCTGTTCGATGCTGCCCGCAAGCGGAACTTGCCCTTGCTGCCAACAGCCATCGGGGTGGTGACCTCGCTGGGTGCTGCGGCCCTGCACGACGTCGTGACCGCCTTGCAGCGCCGCGCGCCGCATATTCCGGTCGTGATCTACCCGGCCAGTGTGCAGGGCGCGCAGGCGCCCGAAGCGTTGCGCCAGGCCTTGCGCGAGGCCTATGAACGCGCCGAGGTCGATGTGCTGCTGCTGGTGCGCGGCGGCGGCGCCATGGAAGACCTCTGGGCTTTCAACGACGAGCAATTGGCACGCCTGATCGTGGCCGCGCCTATGCCGGTGGTTTGCGGTGTCGGCCATGAAACTGATTTCACGATTGCCGACTTTTGTGCCGACCTGCGCGCGCCGACCCCGACGGCCGCCGCCGAGCTGTGTGCTCAGCCGCAAAAGGCCTGGCTGGGGGAACTGGACGATCTGCAGGATCGGCTGCATTTCGGCGTCGAGCGGCAACTGCAGGCCAGCAACCAGCGGCTGGACTGGGCTGCGGCACGTGTCAGCCGGCCCTCGCACCTGGTCACGCGCCAGCATGCGCGCCTGGCCGGCCACGCGCAGGGCCTGCGCCATGCGCTGCATACCGGCATCCAGCACAAAAAAAACGCCTTGCAGGCCTTGGGCCTGGCGTTTCCCCAGGCACTTGGACGAGCAGCTCAGCAGCACCAGCGCCGGCTCGAGCGTGCGCAACTGCGACTGGCGCCGCTGAACCCGACGCTGGTGCTGCAACGCGGTTATGCCTGGCTCGCCGACATGCAGGGTCAGGCCGTCACCCGTGTCGCCGACACCGCGTCCGGCCAGGCCCTGCGCGCTACCCTTGCCGACGGCGAGGTCGATTTGACCGTTTCCGCAGCGCGGCTGATTTAGTTTTTTACAATGGCTGTGACAAGCCGCCCTTATCATCCCACCAGCTTCACAACATCACCACAACACCCCACAAGGAAAAAACAATGGAACACAAACTGCCCCCACTGCCTTACGCTATCGACGCCCTGGCGCCGCATTACAGCCAGGAAGCCTTTGAGTATCACCACGGCAAGCACCACAACGCCTATGTGGTGAACCTCAACAACCTGCAGAAAGGCACCGAGTTCGAAGCCATGACGCTCGAAGAGATCGTCAAAAAATCCAGCGGCGGCGTGTACAACAATGCCGCCCAGATCTGGAACCACACCTTCTTCTGGAGCTGCATGAAGCCCGCCGGCGGTGGCGAGCCTTCTGGCGCGCTGGCTGCGGCCATCAACGCCAAGTTCGGCTCCTATGCCGCATTCAAGGAAGCCTTCGTCAAGTCCGCTGTGGGCAATTTCGGCTCCGGCTGGACCTGGCTGGTGAAAAAGGCCGACGGCAGCGTCGACATCGTCAATACCGGCCCGGCCGGTACACCGCTGACCACTGCCGACAAAGCGCTGATGACCGTCGATGTCTGGGAGCATGCCTACTACATCGACTACCGCAATATGCGCCCCAAGTTTGTCGAGACTTTCCTGTCCAACCTGGTGAACTGGTCGTTCGCCGAAGCCAACTTCGCCTGAGTCGCCCCGTGCATAAAAAAGCTGGCTTCGTGCCGGCTTTTTTTAGGGCGACGGAACAGACGCTGGTCAGCGTTCAGCGGTTTTTTTCGAACGGTGGGCCTGAGAGTTTGCTGCCGGCCTTGATGCCTTTTTTGGCGAACCAGCCCACATTCATCTCCAGCACATAACGCACCGGTTTGTCCGAGCAATGCGAGTCGGTGGTTTGCGGCTTCATGTCAGCCAGGTTCACGATGACGCCATCGTCTGCGACAAAGGCTGCGGTCAGCGGCAGCAAGGTGTTTTTCATCCAGAAGCACTGCTTGGTGGGCTCTTCAAACACAAACAGCATGCCTTCGGTTTGCGGCATGTTCTTGCGAAACATCAGGCCGATTTGGCGTTGCTCTGGCGTCTGCGCGACTTGTGCATCGATCTGGTGCATGCCCGCAGACAGCTTGACCCGCGGCAGCTTCATTTGTGGGTTCTCCTGCGCCATGGCGGGCGCTAATGCCGCGATGAAAAAGGCCGATGCGCAGAGCAGGGCGCGGGCGTTGTGGCGGCCGGAGTCAGTTTTTAGGAGCATGAAGTCACCATAAGTCGATCGTTCGGAAAATCAGCATAAACGACGGCCATAAAAAATGCCCGCAGGGCGGGCATTCTGGTCCGGCGCGAAGAATTATTTCTTGGCAGCAGCGGCTTTGTCTTCTTTAGCTTTTTTAGCGGCAGCAGCTTTGTCTTCCTTGGCTTTCTTGACCGCAGCGGCTTTTTCGGCCTTGGCAGCTTTGGCAGCAGCAGCTTTGTCTTCTTTGGCCTTTTTGGCGGCAGCAGCTTTTTCAGCTTTAGCGGCCTTGGCGTCAACCTTGGGAGCTGGCATGGCAGGCGTTGCTGGGGTAGCAGGTGTTGCCGGAGTCGCTGGCATTGCAGGCTTGGCCGGTTGTGCGGGCTGGGCAGGAGTTTGCGCGAAAACACCAACGGCAAAAAGGCCCGCGATCAGGGTAGCGATAACTTTGTTCATGTGAGTTCCTCTGTAGGATGTATTGTCAGGAATGGACCCCGGAAATCCCCGAGGTATTACTGTAACGGGGACCGTTTGCAAACGGTTGACACGGCGCCTGCTGAAAACGGTGCTGCATCTTTTTGCGGCTAGAATTTAGGGGTTACCACCTAAGCTGCCACAAGCAGCTTTTTCATTGCCAATCCAGCGCTTACCGGAGACTTTTCCACATGTACCAGCACATCAAGGTGCCCGCCCAGGGTCAGAAAATCACTGTCAATGCCGACAATTCGCTGAATGTTCCGGACGAGCCGGTCATTCCGTTCATTGAAGGCGATGGCACGGGCGCGGATATCACGCCGGTCATGCTCAAGGTGGTCGATGCGGCGGTGGCCAAAGCCTATGGCGGCAAGAAAAAGATCCACTGGATGGAAGTGTATGCGGGTGAAAAATCGACCAAAGTCTACGGTCCCGACGTCTGGCTGCCGGAAGAAACCCTGGCTGCAGTCAAGGACTATGTGGTGTCCATCAAGGGCCCGCTGACCACGCCCGTCGGCGGTGGCATCCGCTCGCTCAACGTGGCGCTGCGCCAGGAGCTGGACCTCTACGTTTGCCTGCGTCCCATCCAGTACTTTGCCGGCGTGCCATCACCCGTGAAAGAGCCGCACAAGACCAACATGGTGATCTTCCGTGAAAACTCGGAAGACATCTACGCCGGCATCGAGTTCGAAGCCGAGTCCGACAAGGCCAAAAAACTCATCAAGTTCCTGCAGGACGAGATGGGCGTCAAGAAAATACGCTTTCCCAACACCTCCGGCATCGGCATCAAGCCGGTGTCGCGCGAAGGCACCGAGCGCCTGGTGCGCAAGGCCCTGCAGTACACCATCGACAATGACAAGCCCAGCCTGACCATCGTGCACAAGGGCAACATCATGAAGTTCACCGAAGGTGGCTTCCGTGACTGGGCTTATGCGCTGGCTGCGAAGGAATTCGGCGCGGTCGAGATCGACGGCGGCCCGTGGATGAAGTTCAAGAACCCGAAGACCGGCAAGGACATCACGGTCAAGGACAGCATTGCCGATGCCTTTCTGCAGCAAATTTTGCTGCGCCCGGCCGAATACTCGGTCATTGCGACCTTGAACCTCAACGGCGACTACGTGTCCGACGCGCTGGCCGCCCAGGTAGGTGGCATCGGCATCGCCCCCGGCGCCAACCTGAGCGACACCATCGCCATGTTTGAAGCCACCCACGGCACGGCCCCCAAATACGCCGGCAAGGACTATGTGAACCCCGGTTCCGAAATCCTGTCGGCAGAAATGATGCTGCGTCACATGGGCTGGACCAAAGCCGCCGACCTGATCATCAGCTCGATGGAAAAATCCATCGCGTCGAAAAAGGTCACCTACGACTTCGCCCGCCTGATGGAGGGCGCGACTCAGGTCAGCTGTTCCGGTTTCGGCCAGGTGATGATCGACCACATGTAAAGACGTGGCCGCTGCCCGATGGTTTGCAAATCGGCAGCCGCACAGCACAACCGCTCCTGGCGCAGGCCGGAGCGGTTTTTTTTATGGGTCTTATAAAAGTCAATTGCCGGTCCTTGAATGTCGCGTTCCCGCCACCAATTTCCTTATGTACCGCGCCGGGCAATTTCGCTCGCTAGAATGAATTCCATGGCAACCCAACCCCCCAAGCCTCCCGCACCGCCCAAGGCCCCGGCCTTCAAGCCCGATGGTGCCAATGGTGGGGATTCGGTCGTGCTGGAGCGGCGTCCGCAGAAGACCAAGCCGCCGCAAATGTTTCAGGTGGTGCTGCTCAACGACGACTACACCCCGATGGAGTTTGTGGTCGAGGTGATTCAGGAGTTTTTCAATAAAGACCGGGAAACCGCCACGCAGATCATGCTGAAGATCCACCTTGACGGCAAAGGTGTGTGCGGCGTGTTTTCCAAGGATGTGGCGTCCACCAAGGTCGACCAGGTGACCGAAGCCGCGCGGAAAAGTGGCCATCCGCTGCAGTGTGTTTGCGAGCCCATTGAATAATCGCCGAATCAGCCCCTATTTTCGACATCAGCCGCCCCCCGATACCTCTCCCAGATACCCCAGCAGCAAGCCGAAAGGAAACGCAATGATTGCCCAGGAACTAGAAGTCAGCTTGCACATGGCCTTTGTCGAGGCCCGTCAACAGCGCCACGAGTTCATCACCGTGGAGCACCTGCTGCTTGCCTTGCTCGACAACCCGAGTGCCGCCGAGGTGCTACGGGCCTGCTCCGCCAACATTGATGACCTGCGCAAGTCGCTGGCCAATTTCATCAAGGACAACACGCCGCAGGTCGCCGGCAACGACGATGTGGACACGCAACCCACACTCGGCTTCCAGCGTGTGATCCAGCGCGCCATCATGCATGTGCAGTCCACCGGCAACGGCAAGAAGGAGGTCACTGGTGCCAACGTGCTGGTCGCGATCTTCGGCGAGAAGGATTCACACGCCGTGTATTACCTGCACCAACAGGGCGTCACGCGCCTGGACGTGGTGAACTTCATCGCGCACGGCATCAAGAAAAGCGACCCGCCCGAGCCAACCAAGGCCGGCGAGAGCGCTGCCGAAAACGAAGAGGGTGGCGAGAAGAACGAAAAAGCTTCGCCACTGGAGCAGTACACCCAGAACCTCAACCAGCTCGCCAAGGACGGCAAGATCGACCCGCTGATCGGGCGCCATTACGAAGTCGAGCGTGTGATCCAGATCCTCTGCCGTCGCCGCAAGAACAACCCGCTGCTCGTGGGTGAAGCCGGCGTGGGTAAAACTGCCATTGCCGAGGGCCTGGCCTGGCGCATCACGCAAAAAGACGTGCCCGAGATTTTGGGCGAAGCGCAGGTCTACTCGCTCGACATGGGCGCGCTGTTGGCTGGCACCAAGTACCGCGGTGACTTCGAGCAGCGCCTCAAGGGCGTGCTCAAGGCGCTGAAGGACAAGCCCAACGGCATTTTGTTCATCGACGAGATCCACACCCTGATCGGTGCCGGTGCAGCCTCGGGCGGCACGCTGGATGCGTCCAACCTGCTCAAGCCCGCGCTCAGCTCAGGTCAGCTCAAGTGCATTGGCGCGACGACGTTTACCGAGTACCGTGGCATCTTTGAAAAAGACGCGGCCCTGTCACGCCGCTTCCAGAAGGTGGATGTGGTCGAGCCGACCGTGCAGGAAACGGTGGACATCCTCAAGGGCCTGAAATCCCGTTTTGAAGAACACCACAGTGTCAAGTACGCCGTGGCAGCGTTGCAGGCTGCGGCCGAGCTCAGCGCCAAATACATCAATGACCGGCATCTGCCCGACAAAGCGATTGACGTGATTGACGAAGCCGGCGCGGCCCAGCGCATCCTGCCTGCCAACAAGCGCAAAAAAATCATCACCAAGACCGAGGTCGAGGAGATCGTCGCCAAGATCGCTCGCATTCCGCCCGCCAATGTGTCCAATGATGATCGTGGCAAGCTCAAGACACTTGAGCGCGACCTGAAAAGCGTGGTGTTCGGCCAGGACAAAGCGCTCGACGTGCTGGCGTCCGCCGTCAAGATGGCACGCTCTGGCCTGGGCAAGGACGACAAGCCGATTGGCTCCTTCCTGTTCTCCGGCCCCACCGGCGTCGGCAAGACCGAGGCGGCCAAGCAGCTGGCCTACATCATGGGCATCGAGCTGATCCGCTTCGACATGTCCGAGTACATGGAGCGCCATGCGGTGAGCCGCCTGATCGGTGCGCCTCCGGGTTATGTCGGGTTCGACCAGGGCGGCCTGCTGACCGAGGCCGTCACCAAGAAACCGCATTGCGTGCTCTTGCTCGACGAAATTGAAAAAGCGCATCCCGACATCTTCAACGTGCTGCTGCAGGTCATGGACCACGGCACGCTGACAGACAACAACGGGCGCAAGGCCGACTTCCGCAACGTGATCCTTGTCATGACCACCAACGCCGGCGCCGAGACCATGAACAAGGCGACGATTGGTTTCACGAATCCGCGCGAGGCGGGCGACGAGATGGCCGACATCAAGCGCCTGTTCACGCCCGAGTTCCGCAACCGCCTGGACGCCACCGTGAGCTTCAAGGCGCTGGACGAAACCGTCATCCTGCGCGTGGTCGACAAGTTCCTGCTGCAGCTTGAGACGCAGTTGGCCGAGAAGAAGGTCGAAGTCACCTTCACCGACACGCTGCGCAAGTACCTCGGCAAGAAGGGTTTCGATCCGCTGATGGGCGCACGTCCGATGCAGCGCCTGATCCAGGACACGATACGTCGCGCGCTGGCCGACGAGCTGCTGTTCGGGCGCCTGATCGACGGTGGCCGCCTGACGGTGGACATGAAAGTCACGACCGACGAAAAAGGCGTCGAGACCGGCGAAGTCGAACTCGACATCCAGCCCTTGCCCAAGAAAGAGGGCAAGGCCAAGCCCGAGGCCGAGCAGGCTGAAACCAGCTGAAGCGGGCGCAGGTTCAAAAAGGCCGGTAGCATGGCGCTACCGGTCTTTTTCATTTGCTCCTGAAATCATAGCATCTCGCGCCCATTCGCTATGGGCTAGAGGCCTTTTTTATACATAAACCTGGTTGACAAGCATCCCTCCATGGCGACACACACCTTTCTCTGGCACGACTACGAAACCTTTGGCCTGAACACGCGGCGCGACCGGCCCGCGCAGTTTGCCGGCATACGCACCGACGCCGAGCTCAACGAGATCGGCGAGCCGCTGATGATCTACTGCCAGCCGGCGCGCGACTACCTGCCTGACCCGGCGTCCTGCCTGATCACCGGCATCACGCCGCAGTTGTGTCTGAAGCGCGGCCTGCCCGAGCATGAATTTGCCAGCCGCATTGAAGCCGTGCTGGCGCAGCCGGGCACCATCGGCGTGGGTTACAACACCATCCGTTTCGACGACGAAGTCACACGCCACCTGTTTTGGCGCAATCTGATCGACCCTTACGCGCGCGAGTGGCAAAACGACTGCGGCCGCTGGGACCTGCTCGACGTGGTGCGTATGGCTTATGCCTTGCGGCCCGAAGGTATTCAATGGCCGATGAAGCCCGATGAACGCCGCCCCGATGCGCCGGGGGCCTTGCGCCCCAGCTTCAAGCTCGAAGACCTGGCGCGCGCCAACGGCCTGCTCCACGAGTCGGCGCACGACGCGCTGTCCGACGTGCGCGCGACGGTTGCGCTGGCGCGGCTGATCCGACAGGCGCAACCGCGGCTGTTCGACTTCTGTCTGTCGCTGCACAAAAAGGACCGCGTGGCCGCCGAGCTGGGCCTGCCCACCAGCCCGCAAACCGCGCAGCCGTTTTTGCATGTGACGGGCATGTTCGCACCCGAAAAAGGCTGCCTGGCCGTGATGTGGCCGCTGGCCATGCACCCGTCCAACAAGAACGAGCTGCTGGCCTGGGACCTCGCTTACGATCCCGACGAGTTGCCGCTGCTCGACGTCGCCACCTTGCGCCAGCGCCTGTTCAGCAAAAGCGCCGACTTGCCCGAAGGCGTGGCGCGCTTGCCCATCAAGTCGGTCCACCTGAACAAATCACCGATGGTGGTGCGTAGGCTGGCAACGCTCAGCCATGCGATGGCGGCCAAGTGGGGCATTGACATCGAAGCCGCCCTGCGCCACGCCGAAAAAGCCGCCAGCCTGCCCGACATGAGCGCGGTCTGGCCCGAGGTGTTTGCACGGCCCAAAGAGGGTGTGCCCGATGTGGACGAAGATCTGTACGGCGGCTTCATCAACAACGACGACAGGCGCCGGCTCAACAAGCTGCGCGGCCTGGCGCCGGCAGAACTCGCGCTCAGCCGCACCGGCTTTGACGACGAGCGGCTGCAAGAGCTGGTGTTTCGTTACCGCGCGCGCAACTTCGAGACCACGCTGTCACCGGAACATGCCGAACGCTGGGAAGCACACCGCGCGGCGCGCTTGCTCGAAGGCGAGGGTGGAGCGCGCAATGTCGATGCGTTTTTGGCCGAGCTTGATGTGTTGTCGGAAACGGCGGATGAGCGCGGGGAGGCGGTACTGGGGGCGCTGTATGAGTATGCGGAGATGGTGGCGCCGGAGGTGTGACCGTGAAGACATGCTGTCCGGGCAGAGGGGGCTTTTTTTAGAGCTGCCGAGCCAGGCTTGAGATGGGTTGAAAGTTCGATTTAATGCTCGAGGTGCAAGGGAGGACCTGGCGGGCACCTCAGTCTCTGGCCGACTGCCACGGCGCCTGTTTTTCCATCACGCCGGCGAACAGCGCGCCAGCCTCAAACGCGGTTAGCCACGCCCCTAGGCGTGGCCAGGGCTGGGCGGCGAACCAGTCGGCGTCGATGTGCGCGAACTGGCGGATGAAGGGCAGGATGGCCATGTCGGCGAGGCTGGCTTGCGCACCGAACAGCCAGCCGTCGCCGAGACGCGCATCGAGCTGCGCCAGCCAGTGTCCCGCCTCGTTTCGGTGCTTCAGCGCAAAACTCATGGCGTCGCCACCCGACTCCTGCGGATAGTGGTTCGGGTATTTGTAGCGATCCAGGTGCTGTTTGAACGCCCCATCATTGCCGGCGATCAGCGCGTCCATCGCTTCGGCTGATGCGCCTGGCGGCGCCAGCCAATGCGCAGGGTCGTTGCGGGCCAATGCCCAGCGCATGATGTCCAGGCTCTCGTCAATCACCTCGCCGCCGGGCAGTACCAGCACTGGCACCGTGCCCTTGGGCGAGGCGTCGAGCATGGCGGCGGGTTTGGCGCTAAGCACGACCTCGCGCAGCTCGTTCGCCTGGCCGCTGACGGCGAGCGCCAGCCGGGCGCGCATCGCGTAGGGGCAGCGGCGAAACGAATACAGGACGGGCAGGGCGCCCATCAGGCGCTTTCTTCGCCGTCTTCGCTGGTCTCACCGCTCGATGAAGCCAGCTTCGCACCGATGTGCGGCTGGCGCTGGCGGTTCGCGTAGTCGACCTGGCGCTGGCGCTCGATGAAGCCGCGTTTTTGCGCGTCGGTTTTCTTGTCATGGCAGCCGGGGCAACTCACACCCGGCACGTACAGCGGTGAGGCCTTGTCGGCCGCACTGATCGGGTCGCGGCAGGCCCGGCAGAGGTCATAGTGGCCGGTCGCCAGGCCGTGCACGACGGAAACACGTTCGTCGAAGACAAAACATTCGCCCTGCCAGCGGCTCTGGTCCTCGGGCACGGTTTCCAGGTACTTGAGGATGCCGCCTTCGAGGTGGTAGACCTCGTCAAAGCCCTGGGTGCGCATGAAGGCGGTGGATTTTTCGCAGCGGATGCCGCCGGTGCAGAACATCGCGACTTTCGGCTTCTTGCCATTTTTTTCGGCCAGCAGGCCGCCGGGTGCCGACTGCGCTGCCACCCAGGCCGGCAGCTCCGAAAAACTTTTTGTGTGTGGGTCCACCGCGCCGGCAAAGGTGCCGATGCCGACCTCATAGTTATTGCGCGTGTCCACCACCACCACACCGGCTTCGCTGATCAGCGCATTCCAGTCCTGCGGCTTCACGTACTGGCCGGCCATCTGGTTCGGGTTGATGCCGGGCACGCCCAGGGTGACGATCTCGCGCTTGAGGCGCACCTTCATGCGGTAAAACGGCAGTTTGAGCGACCACGACTCCTTGTGCGCCAGGCCGGCCAGGCGCGGGTCACTGCGCAGATGTGCGAGCACCGCGCGCACACCGTCCTCAGGCCCGGCAATCGTGCCGTTGATGCCTTCTTCGGCCAGCAGCAGGGTCCCGCGCACATCCTGCGCTTCGCAAAATGCCTGCAGCGGCGTCTGCAGCGCGGTGAAGTCGGGCAAGGTCACAAACTTGTAGAGGGCGGCGGTCAAAAAGCTGGGCATGGCAGGGCGCAGATGGCGAAAAAGCGTTCAAAAACAAGGTCGAAAGTAAAGCGAATTTTCCCATCGTACCAAGCGCAGCAGCCGGGCAGTTTGCGCCACCTCAGCGTCCTGACAGATAGGCGGCGTGCAGGACCACACAAAAGGCAGCCCAGTGCGTGGACGCGTTTGCTGCAATGCAGCAAAATGGACGCATGCTTACTAATTCAGGCCGATCCGGTCCTCCCTCCGCGCCATGGCCAAAAGCCTGAGCAGCCTCTGGCTCAAAAGTGTGCGCCGCTTGAGCCGGGCCCAGCAGGCGCAAGGCCGCAGGCTGCTGCTAAGCCTGGTGCCCAAGCCGCCGCGTGCGCCGGCCTTGCGAAAAGCCAAACCCGTGAAGGTGGCGAAAGCCCGGCCCATTGCCGTTACCCGCCAAAGCGCGACCTCGCCCGCGCGTCCGCTCACTGGTCTGCCGGGGCACTGGCAAAAGTCCTGGTTTTCTGTGCCGGCCGCTGGCCAGGTGGCTTCAGCGCGGCGCATGGTGTACTGGCTCTACCTGCCGTCGGGTGCGCCAGCCGCGCCGTTGCCGCTGGTGGTGATGCTGCACGGTTGCCAGCAGACGGCCACCGACTTTGCGCTGTCCACCCGCATGAACGCGCTGGCCGAACGCAAGGGTTTTGCGGTGTTGTACCCACAGCAGTCGGCCGCAGCCGATGCACACCGCTGCTGGCATTGGTACAAGCGCGCGACCCAGGAGGGCCTGGGCGACGTGCGGCTGATTGCCGACATGGTGGCGCAGGTGCAGGCCAAACATGGGCTGGACCGCTCCCGCACCTATGTCGTGGGCCTGTCGGCGGGCGCCGGGCTAGCCAATATTCTGGCGCTGCGTTACCCCGCCATGGTGGCCGCAGTCGGCCTGCATTCGGCGCCGGTGTTTGGCACCACAGATTCGCCGATGAGCGCCTACCGCGCGATGCAGCACGGCTCGGGCGCCTCGCACCGCGACAGCGTTCGGTTTTTCGGCAGCGCGGAGCAGGCCTTTCCCGGCATGCCGGCCATCCTGCTCCACGGCGCGCGCGACAGCGTGGTGCGGCGCATCAACATGACGCAGCTGACCGAGCAGTTCACCATCCTCAACGCCGGCCTCATCACGCGTGAGGAGGCCGTGGTTCGGCGCTACCCGGCGCGCAGCACCGGCCGCCACCCGCGCCACGCCTATGAAAGCGCCACCTGGTACGCCGGCCGCAAGCCCCAACTGGTGGCCTGCGAGATTGACCACCTGGGGCATGCCTGGAGCGGTGGCGATGGCAGTGTGGAGTTCAGCGCGCCGGAAGGCCCCGACGCGACGCTGATGATGTGGACTTTTTTTGCGCAGCACTGGCGGTTGGCGACTCCTACCCCCGGTTTTTCTACAATCCAGCCATGAGCTTTTCACCCCTCACCGTGGCCGTCATGGGCGCAGGCGCCGTCGGATGTTATTTCGGCGGCATGCTGGCGCGTCATGGCCACCCTGTGACGCTGATTGCGCGGCCGCAGCATGTGGCTGCCATGGCCGCCAGCGGACTGCGTATGCAGACCACGCAATTTGATGAACACGTGCGCCTGGCCGCCAGCAGCCAGGCCAGTGCGGTGCAGGGCGCGCAGTTGGTGCTGTTCTGTGTCAAGTCGCTAGACACTGAAGCCGCCGGCACCTTGATCCGCCCCCACCTGCATCCCGATGCGCTGGTGCTGTGCCTGCAAAATGGCGTGGACAACAGCGGGCGCTTGCGCAGCGTGCTGCCGCAGCATGCGGTGGCCGCCGCCGTGGTCTACGTGGCCACCGAGATGGCCGGTCCCGGCCACGTCAGGCACCATGGCCGGGGCGATCTGGTGATGGAGCCATCCAGACACAGCGACGCCGTGGCGCAGGCCTTTATCGCCGCTGGTGTGCCCACCGAGGTCTCGCCCAACGTGAATGGCGCGCTCTGGGCCAAACTCATCCTCAATTGCGCCTACAACGCCGTCTCGGCCATCAGCCAGTTGCCCTACGGCAAAACCGTAGCGGGCGAGGGCGTGCGGGCGCTGATGCGCGATGTGGTGGCCGAATGCCTGGCCGTGGCGCAAGCCGAAGGTGTGCAGGTGGCGGGCGATGTGCATGCGGTGGTGGACCAACTGGCCGGCAGCATGCCCAACCAGTTTTCATCGACCGCGCAAGACCTGGCGCGCGGCAAAGCCACAGAGATCGACTATCTCAACGGCCTGATTGTCAGGCGCGGCGAGGCACTGGGGATTGCAACGCCGGCGAATCGGGTGTTGTGGGCATTGGTGAAGTTGGTCGAATCAAAGCGCACTTAGGGCTGCGTCCCACCAAGCAGTCATTGCGGGTTTGAGCCGCAATCAACTGTCCTCGCTGGGGTCGATTTTCGCTCTCGACGCCCCAAGCCCGACAGGCTCCTAGAGGTAAATTTAACCCTATAAATCCCCACCCAGCTGTTTCAAAATAACCCGCCAGTGCTGCGGCTCGACCGGTGTGATGGACAGGCGGTTGCCTTTGCGCAGCACCACCAGGTCTTCAAGCGTGTCATTTGCGCGCAACTCGGGCAGGGTCAGGTTGCGAGTTTTTCGCAGCACTTGCACGTCCACCAGCAACCAGCGCGGTTCGGCCGGCTTTGACTTGGCATCGTAGTAGGGCGACTTCGCGTCGAACTGCGTTGGGTCAGGGTAGGGCGTGGACGCCACTCGTGCGATACCCACGATGCCGGGCTCGGCACAACTGGAGTGGTAGAACAACACGCCGTCACCGACCTGCATGCCGTCACGCATGAAGTTGCGCGCCTGGTAGTTGCGCACGCCGACCCAGGGCACCGTGGCATTGGGTGCGGCCAGCGCGTCGTCCGCCGAACATTCTTCGGGTTCGGACTTCATCAGCCAGTAGTTCATCGTGTCATTCCTTCAGGCTCAAGGTTTGAGGATCAGCAGCACAGCCGGGACAATCAACCCGGCGCCAGTGAGCAACAGCAGCGCGCAGACCAGCTTGAGCACCGCTGCCCGCGACCAGCCGGGCGGGTGCCGCTCCAGCCACCAGCTTAGCCCGAACACCAGCGGCGCCGCCAGCAGGCTCAGCTTGAGCGCGTTACCGCTGAATTGGCCGGTCGGCAGCACCATCAGCAGCCGCAACAACGAGCTGGCAGCCAGCGTGGCCACCAGTGTGTCGCGCACGGTTTTTAGCGCCATCGGCTGGCGGTAAAAGTGGTACACCAGCGGCGGCCCACCAGTGGCAAACAGGCCCGTCAGCAGGCCAGAGATTGCCCCCCAGAACCGGAACGCGCTGGCCGATGACCGCTCGCGCAGCGCTGCCGTCTCCATCAGCACAACAAGGGCGCAGGCGATCACCGTCAGGCCCAGCAACACACGCAGCACCAGCGTCACGTTGCTACTGAGCCAGCCCAGCAATACCACCCCGAGCAGAATGCCGGCCACGCCGCCCAGCGTGATGTCGCGAAAGGCAGGTACATCAAGCGCCCGGCTTGAGCCGCGCAAAGCCACCAGCGCATTGGCCAGTCCCAGCACTGTTGCCACATTGGCCAGGTCGGCCAGCGGCGCCAGCTCCAGCAGCCCGGCCAGCCCCAGCAGGATCAGCGCAAACGCAAAACCGGTCAGGCTTTGCGCGCAGGTGGCCAGCGCCACACAAAGCAGGAAGAGAGCGGTTTGAAGAAGGGTCATTCAGCGGCGTGTGTCAGCAGTTCGTCAGCGGTGCTTGCCGACTTCCCAGCCCACGCCGCCAATCGCCCGCTCGGCCACCTGCACAGCCAGCGGCTCCAGCGCCGTTGCCATGGTGTCGTTCCAGCGGTTGAGGTAGCCGAAAAGCGCGATGGCGGCCACGATCTCGACGATCTGCTCGTCGTTGTAGTGATTCTTGAGCTCGTCAAAGTCGGTGTGCGACGCCTCGTTGGGCACAGCGCCGGCCTTGAGGGCCAGATTGATCGCGGCGCGTTCTGCCGGGCTGAACAGCGCGCTGTTCTCAAAGTCCCACAGCGCGGCAATCTTGGCGTCCGACGCCTTGTAGATGCTGGACAGGTTGGTCATGTGCGACTGGCAATACAGGCAACCGGCCGCATAACTGCTGGCCAGGCTGACCAGCATCTTGGTTTCTTCGGGCACGGTGCCTTCGTACAGCACCGCCTGGTTCAGCGCCATGAAGGCGCGCACAATATTTGGCCGCCGCACCATGGTCATGATGCTGTTGGGCGTGAAGCCTCGCGTTTTCTTGTAGTGCTCGAAGCGCTCGCGGATGTCGTCTTCTTTGACGTCGGCGAGGGGGATGGGGGTGAGGTGGGGCATGCGTGATCCTTGTTCGGGTGGCCGGGAAGCGACCGGGTCAGTTTAAAGTGCGATGGGCGTCCCGCCACCACGCCGGCTGCTTTTCGTTCAGACCCTCAGCAGCCATCGCGGCCGCTTGGCGCAGGGGCCACGCACCGAGGCGTTAATTTACCTCGGGCGCTGTATTTTTAGGAGTGAAATGTGCCCGCAGCCCAATGGAATCGAGCGCGAGCAGCTATGTATTTGATAGTACAGCGAACTCCTCGCGCTGGCGCCGCAGCCTGTCACCGTCGATGTATTGGGCCAGCAAGGCGATGTCTTGTCCTGCAACCCCTTTGGCCTTGAAGTGCTTTTTCCAGACGCTCACCCGACCTGCGATCTCCCGGATGATGGCGCCCGCTGCATCCGCCTTTAGCCCGAACTGGCGGGCCTGCGACAGCGCGTTGGCCAGCGTGGACTCCGAGGCCTGGTCGCCAACCGCCATCGCCTGGTAGCCCAGGCCTTGCGCGCTGGGCACCACGTCAAACGCCGGCGACAGCAGGTAGTGGCCATCGGCCTGCCGCAGCAGGGCATGGTTTTTCTCGTGGTCGTCTGTGTTGTCCATCAGGATGTTGAAGACCATGCGCCTGAACAGTTGGTCTTGCTGACTGCGGATCGCATCGGCTGGCGCCACGCGGCGCAGCAACTGCGCCAGTTGCGGGTAGCCCAGTGTTTCCCCGGCGGCGCGCAGGGCCACATGCGCCGACACGGCGTGTAGCCGCGCAGGCCCGACCCGGTCGAACCGGCGCACGGCAACTGCGTGCCCCGGCCCGACCGGCAAGGCCTGTGTCTGTGCCACATCTACCCCGCACAAGCGCGCCAGCGTCATGGTGGCGTGTTCAATCAGCGGCGTGTTGATCTCTTCGCCTTCGCCAAACTTCACCAGCCACGGCGCACCGCCCATCTCTATCAGAGACTTGGGACGCGCCCCGCCCAGCGAGGCGCCAGGCCGCACCAGGCGTTTTTGCAACTCGGACACCGCCTCGTTTGCCAGCACCTTGCGCACGACCTCGGCCATCTCCTGCAAACTGTCAAGCGTGGGCATGGGGCTGCGGCGCCACGGCTCGTAGGCATCGCTCCGCTGGCTCACACCCAGTGCGCCATACCGGTCGTCACCCGCAAACAGCAGAAATTCAAGAATGGAAAGCCGAGGCGAGGCCTCGAACTTGCGGATCACCCGCTCACCCCAGCGGTCAGGACGTGCATCGTCAACCGCACCTGCTGCGCAGTCTTTGTCGCGCGGCACAAACAGCTCATCCACCAGGGGCAGGTCTTCACTCAGGGCAAAGCCTGACTGCAGCCAGCCTGGCGCATAGCGCAATGACACAGCCCGGCCGCCGACGGCCTGGCCCAGTTCTCCCACCGGGCGAGCTTGGGCAGGTTCACCCAGCCACCACAAAAACAGGCGATCTTGCGGGACGTATTTGTCGGCCATGGCTATTTACCCTCGCGGCGATGCCGCTGTGCCGCCGCAGCAATTTCGTTTTCGAGCGCAGCCACATCCTCCTTCGGCTCCGCGAGTGCCGCCAGGGCTTCATGACGGCCAACCATCCAGAGCGCGGTGGCGTACACGCCTATCGAAACCGCAGCGTCACCTTTTTCCATCTTCATCAAGGTGGGCACCGACACATCCAGCCGCACAGCCCAGGCTCGCAAGGACTGCTTGCGCCGCTTGCGAGCGGTAGTCAGGTCGGCCCCCAGCTTGCGCAGCGCGGCTACGGCGGCGGGGGGCAGGGCGTCTATGGCTGAGGCTACTTGAGGCATACCTCATAATATAACAAAATAACCTATTTGTTAAATAATACGATATATAGATGAATTTCGAAGCAACAGTTCTTCAATCCAAAATTGAATAAGGGAGATGGAAATTACAAAGGTACCAAATTCCACAGCTTGTCATTGCGGACTTGATCCGCAATCCAGAGCACCTGACGGCATGGATGCCCCCGGATCGGAGTCCGGGGCAGGCTCATCGAGTCCGGCATGACAAGGGTACCTTTGTAATTTCCAACTCCCTAAGTTCAAGCTCGCTCAAAGTCGATAAAGCTTTTCTCAGCATCCACCGCCAGCAGGCGCACCTGCAAGGTGTCGCCCACGTCCAGCCCGTCAAAACCGCGCACCATGCGACCTTCCAGCAGCGGGCTGCTGATGCGCACAAACGTGCCCTTGGCCGCCGCGCCCGTCACGAGGGCGTCAAACACATCGCCCAAACGCCCGTCCAGCAAATAAGCCGCGGCGGCCTTGAGCACCTGGCGCTCGACCTTGCTGGCGTTGTCTTCCTGCTGCGTGCAATGCCGGGCAATGTCGTTCAATTGATCGGTGGAATAAGGGGGTGACTCACCGGCCAGCGCCGCCTTCAGCAGGCGCTGCGTCACCAGATCGGGAAAGCGGCGATTCGGTGCGGTCGAATGGGCGTAGTCGTTGATGGCCAGGCCGAAGTGGCCCAGTCCATTTGCGCCCGCTTTTGCTGCGCCGGGGGGTAGAGCCGGCGCAGCAGCATACTCGCCCGATCCCAGCAATTTCACCACCGCCAGCGACAGGTCAGCAAAGCCGGTCGGGTCGGCCTGGCGCCGCGCGCATAAAAAGCGGTCAAGCGCCAAGGCGTCGGGCAGCGCAGGTAAATTCACACCGTGGCCGGAGGCCAAAGCCACAAGGCGATCCCAGCGTCGCGGTGCCTGCAAGAACCGGCGTATCGACGGAAACCCATGGTCCACCAGAAAGCGCGCCGTCGCGCCGTTGGTCGCAATCATCAGGTCGGCAATCAAATCCTTGGCACGGTTTTTCTCGTCGGGGCGCAAGTCCACCAACTGACCGTCCTTGAACACCGGCCGCGCGGCGATGGTGTTGACATTGAGCGCACCCCGCGACTGGCGCCATTGCCGCAGTTTGCCGGCCAGGGTGTCGTGCAAGCGCACTTGTGCCTCCAGCCCCGGCACGCTGATCATTTGTGGCGGCGCTGGCCCGCCGCCGTCCAGCCATGTCGAAACAGCGTCATAAGTCAGCTTGGCGTGGTTCAGCACCAGCGCGCGGTAGATGTCAGACTCAGACACCGTGCCGTCAGCGGCGACCAGCATGTCCACCACCACGGCCAGCCGCTCCTGGCCTTCGTGTAGAGAGGTCAGGTCGGTGGACAGCACTTCCGGCAGCATCGGGAAAATACCCGCCGCCGTGTACACCGAGGTCGTGTTCATTGCGGCATGGCTATCCACCGCGCCACCGGGCCGCACCAGCCAATCGACATCGGCCACCGCCACCAGCAAACGCGCGGCGCCCCCGGCCAGCGGCTCGGCCACGCTCAGTTGGTCCAGGTCGCGCGTGTCGTCGTTGTCAATGGAAAACCAGGTCAGGTGCCGCAGATCCCGGATGTCTGCGCTGCGTTCGGTACCGGTCTGGCGTGCGGCTTCTGCTTCCTGCAAGGCTTGCGGGGAAAACTCGGGCAACAGGCCGCGGGAACGCATGGCTTCGACTGCGATTTGGTGGAGGTGGGTGGGGTCCATGGAGCATGGTAAGTGCATCGTCTCAATGTACCCCCTGATTGCGCCCGGCCTCCTGGCTCGGCCGGCGTAGAGGCCGCAGTAGCTTGCAGGTGCTGGTGTTAGGTGCGTTTTCACGCAAGGCAAATAAGGGCTGTAGGGCCAGTTTTTCCCTTGAATTTTTCGGGTTCGTATTTTGTAGAAGAGTCGAATTTAAGAAGCTATTTCTTGAATATCTACGGTGAAGGTACTGCGGTTGGTACTCGCCTTGTGAAGCTTGAGCGGAACACCTCGGGCCTTGTTCAACTTGCGCACCAATTGGATAACTTTCATAGATGCCTGCGAGCCGACGATGATGCCTGTCAAATTTTCGGGTCGGAAAGTCGCTATGCCCGGGCCTTGCGTATATCGAATCAATCGCCATTCACGCTCATATTTCCAGTGCATGGACTTAGTAAGAACTCCCTTCTCCAGCTTGACTACATTGGAGTCGTACTGCGCAATCTGTGGCCGATCATTCGCATAGGTAACGCGCATAGCGTGCTGCATGAGCTTTGCTTGGCCGTCGAATTCAAGGCAGACGCCGCGATGATGGTCCGCATAGTGCGACCACATCAAAATGTCATCTGGAATTTCTGAGACGCAGTAAATCCCGGTTGTTGCGCGAACAACCCTCGCATGTTCGTCTTGAATGGTGTTTCTCACGGTTTGATTGCGGGGATTGCGGGTGGGGTCAGCAATCATCTGTTCTGCGTCGGCGCGAAGTTCCGCATCTGTCATCGCTGGCCCATGTTTTCTTGCGAGGTAGATGTAGTTCTCCATCAGCTCTTCGTCAGTACCAGTCTCGTCAGCAAAACAGACCGTGCAGTCAAACGGGTCGTTGAATGAGCTCGCCGGTGCGAAGTAGATCTCGTTGTGCAAGACCGTTCGCTCCAGGTACATCGCGGTATCTCCAGCAGCATGCCGGTACTTGAAGAACCTTTTGGGAGGGAGTGTCATGGGCTTTAGCCTTGAGTTTGGAGTATCACTTCACGAAATGCATCACCTTCGCCGCATTGACCGTCACCGCTCCAAAACACAGGCGAATGCCATTCTGGCTCGCCATCTGCACCCACTTCGATCAGCTCAGACACGCGGGTCATGCTGCGGCGCTTAGCTGAGGTGTGCTGTCTCGGAAGTGTTGGATTGATCAGCGGACTGTCACTCACGCGCCGAGTGCGAATCCTTCGGCATTGGTCATCACTTCGACTTCCTTCATGATAGTTTTTGCTTTTGCCTTCTCGGCAATCTTCAAGTCATACATCGTCTGCAGGTTCATCCATGACTGGGCGTCACCACCAAAACAGCGCTCCAGGCGCAAAGCCGTCTCAGGCGTTATGCCTCGTTCTTCTTTCACGATTTCATTGATGCGTGACGCTGTTACCCCGAGCTTTTTGGACAGTGCGTTGGCTGTCATGTTCAGGGGCACCAGGTATTCTTCCCGAAGTATTTCTCCGGGGTGGATGGGGCGCATTCCGTTCTTGATCATAAGTAGTGCCTTTCAAAAGTCGTGAGCAAGGCGCTCAGTGATAGTCAACGATTTCCACAGCCTTGGCGCCTTCATCGGTCCAGACAAAGCAAAGACGCCATTGGTCGTTAATCCGGATGCTGTGCTGACCTGCACGATTACCGACCAATGCCTCCAGTCGATTGCCGGGGGGTGATTTCAAAAAATCCAAGGTAACAGCCGCCTCAAGCATGGTCAATTTTCGTGTTGCCGACTTCAAAATACCTGAAAAAACAGCTGATTTTCCGGCTTTGAACAGAGTCTCAGTTTCCTCGCATTTGAATGAAACTATCATAGAGAAAATTGTACATCGTTTATCGGTAGTCGATAATAAATTTGCAAGACTTTTTCGAATGCGACGTTGACGCCTGCGGCCATGAGTTCGGGCGCGAAGGTCATGCCGCGGCGCTTCAGCGCATCCGCTTTTGCAGCTCCTGCGACTGTGCCTGAAACTTTTTCGGGTCTGCATCTTTCAGCTTTTGGAGGTTGTCTAGCTTCCAGCGGATGGCGGGTAGTTGGTCCAGATGGGGGATGCTCAGCTTGCCCCAGTCAGGCTGCGCGGCGGCAAGGGAAATCAAGAAGTTTTTTTCGTCCGCATCCAGGCCGCCATGAATTTCCGCCACCAAGCGCTCGCGGGCGTCAAGCAGCGCCTTGATCGGCACTTTTTGGGTGGTCATGCCGTCGAAGTTGTTGTCGTATTCGTACTGGATGTCGCGCATGGCCGGAAACAGTACTTCGTGAATCGGTCGGTTGTGGCTGGCCAGGTACACCACAAAGGCGCGCCGGATTCCCGGCGTGAGGCCTTCGTGCTCGAACAGTTGCATGACATCGAAAAGGTCGCGCGGGTGTTGCCGGTCGAGCGCCGCCACGAGCTTGCCGCCGTACACGTCCTCGCGGGAGACGACGGGGATGTCCACTTCAGCCAGCAGCGTGTCGCCGGCTGCTTGTGTAAGAGGCAAGGTTGCCACCGGGTTGACGGTGCCGCGCATCACGAAGTTCACTTCAACCTTGACGAGAATATTGCCGCGGGTGAGCTGTAGCCGGGTCTCTTGCCCGTCGTTGCCGGGGGCCGTCACCTGGAAGCCGGCGGCCTGAAGACGCTTGCGGCCTTCTGCCAGGGCGCTGTCGATGCGCTTGCGTGCTGCAGCCCATTGCAAGGTATGGTCCGGCAGCACCAAGTCCAAATCTACAGACAAGCGGGGCATGTCCCGGAAGAACAGGTTGATGGCGGTGCCGCCTTTGAGGGCGAAGGTGTCGTCAAAAAAGACGTGTGGCGCTGCGGCGACCAGCGCCTTGGCCGTGTCGAGGTAAGTCGGGTTCATTTCAACACCAGCAGGCCATCGCGGGAACGCGATACCCAAGGTGACTTGCTTCTGGCGGGCAGGTCTTCGGCACTGAGCTTTGCCTCCCAAGGCAATTGCAGTTCGTGGCCCAGTTGCAAACACAGGCGCACCGTCTTGACACTCGTGCACTGCAGAAGCAACTGCTTGAGCACCCTGGAACGCAGGTGGTGCGTGGTGCCGGCAATCTCGCGTGCCTCTTGCATGGGCTGGCGCAGACCCACCTCGCTGAGCATTTCCAAAAGCGCACGTTCGGGCGAAGAGAGCAGCGCGTCGCTGTTGGCATGGGGTTGGACGTGCAGTAGCTGCCCCGGCGTTTCGCGGAACAGGCGCTTGCGGCGGTATTCGGCAGGAAAACGTTCGGTAAACCATGCGGGCAGAGTGGCAGTTTCCCAGCCGTAGAGCTGCAAGGTCGGCTTGAGGGAAACGTATTGGCGCAATCCGTGCCAATCGAGCGCGGTCTTACCACCAACGTGCAGGCCTTCGACGCCTTTTTGCAAAACCGAAAGGCAACGATGCAGGTCCAGGACATCGTTCGCACGGGCATAGACGCCTTGGCTGAGCCGTGTCAGCCAGCCAGCCTTCGCGTACTGGCCAGCCAGGTTGCTGGAGATTCCTAGATCGGCCAATGTGGCCGAAGTTAAAGGCGTGCCTGCGGGAACCTGTATGTACAGAGTGTTTAGTTTGTTTCGTTTTTCGGTAGTCACACTGTGATTTTATGAATATTTCTAAATATTGCATTCGACCTATTTCATTTATTCTGTGAATTCACAGTAAATCTGTGGTTCTGATGCAAATTTCAAATTATTGGTATCACGCTTGCGACCTTCCTGAAAGCTTCAGTCTCGCGCCACCTCCGCCACCTCCGCCACCTCCGCCAACAGCGCTCCCTTTTTCCAAACCTACAGCCGATTCGACCGCAAGCGGACAGTCTCCGTCACATCCCGTCGTGAGTACGGCGCTCACTGATATTCAACGATTTCCGTAGCCGGGGGATTTCACTGAAATTTGCTTGATCTGCTAAACTAGTCAGATGACTGGTCAAAAGGAGTGTCGTATGAAAGTCTGGCCCGTGCAAGACGCGAAGGCGCGTTTTAGTGAATTTCTCGATGCATGCCTGACAGCCGGGCCGCAGATGGTGACGCGGCGAGGGGCTGAGGCGGCGGTGCTTGTTCCGGCTGCGGAGTGGAAGCGGCTGCAGTCTGCGGCCAAACCCTCGCTCAAAGAGCTGTTGCTGTCTGAAGCCGCGCGTACGGAGTTCCTGGTGCCAAAGCGCGGTGCTGCTCGCCGGCGACGCACTGAAGCTTTCAAGTAAAGCATCGAACTAAAGCGCCATGTACCTTTTGGACACAAATGTCATCTCTGAATTGCGCCGACCCCGGCCACATGGCGCGGGGATCGCCTGGCTCGAGTCGGTTGCTGACATTGATTTGCATGTTTCAGCGGTGAGTCTGGGCGAAATCCAGGCCGGGATTGAGATCACGCGGGATCAGAACGAGGCCAAGGCGCTTGAGATCGAGCGCTGGGCCGATCTGATGGCGGCGTCGTACAACGTATTGCCCATGGACGCAGAGGCCTTCCGCATCTGGGCAAAGCTCATGCACCGCCGCTCCGACACCTTGTATGAGGACGCAATGATCGCAGCGACCGCAATTCGACATCAGCTGACGGTGGTCACGCGCAACGCCGCAGATTTTTCTACTTTTGGCGTTCAACTGCTCAACCCATTTGAGTCACCCGTTTGAATCCGAAGCGGGTCTAATTCCCCGCCCCTTGGGGCGTACGGAAAACGACAGTGTCCGAAGGGCACTGTAAAACGAAGACGAGCCGCGAAGCGTGTGAGGCATAGTGCAGCCAATACCCCGCCCCTTGGGGCGGGGAAATTTATTCTGCCGTAGCTGACTTCTGAAGAGTGAAAACGTCTGATGGCCATGCCTGGTCAATCGACTTCCAAGCCCCAGGCGAGCGATGACTACCTGCTGATGCAAACGATGCCCGAGGCATTAGGGTAAATGCCAATATTCGAAATTCACTCCAGCGCTATATTTCTTCCCAGACGACGCACCGTCAATATACTTTTAACGACCTGCTGCCAATACTGCCAGCAAGTCGTAAGGCAAAAAAGCCCGAACCGGTTTATCCGGTTCGGGCTTTTTTGTTCTGGCCGTTTTCTTCGTGATTTTTTATCAGGCTGTGAGAGCAGTCGAGGCGGAGCTTTGCCTCTGGAAAAACGCGGCTGTCGTGTATGAAAACGTTATCTCATACACGTCGATTTCAAGAGTGTTCGCAGGTCAACATCAACCGTATAGTAACAAGGAGAAATAGATGAGCCAATTCAATCGACGCCGTTTCATGAAAACCGGCGGGACCATGATGGTGCTAGGGACCGCCTCCGGTGCCTCGCTATTGCCGAGCCTGGCCAGTGCGCAGGAAACGGTAAAACTGGGTTTACTTCATTCACTGTCGGGCACCATCGCCATTGCCGAGGCCGCACTGGTTGACGCCGAAAAAATGGCCATTGATGAGATCAATGCTGCTGGTGGTGTGATGGGGCGCAAGATCGAAGCGGTTGTAGAAGATGGCGCAAGCGATTGGCCCACCTTTGCTGAAAAAACCAAAAAATTGCTACAACGCGACAAGGTCGCGGCCATCGTTGGCTGCTACACCTCGGCATCGCGCAAAGCGGTGCTGCCGGTACTCAACCAGATGAAAGGCTTGCTGTACTACCCGACCTACTACGAAGGCCAGGAACAGGACAAGTCAGTCATCTACACATCGCAGGAAGCTACCCAATCGGTGATCACGGCCATGGAGTGGATCGCAAAGGAGCAGGGCAAGACATTCTTTCTGGTGGGTTCCGACTACATCTATCCGCGGACCTGCAACAAAATCGCCAGGCCCACCATTGCCCGTGTCGGGGGTAAAGTCGTTGGCGAAGAATACGCGCCGTTGGGTCACACTGAATTTTCGTCAATCATCAACAAAATCAAGGCGGCCAAGCCGGACTGGATTTACTCTACCGTTGTAGGCGGAAGCAATGTCGCCTTTTACAAACAACTGAAGGCGGCGGGTCTCGATGGCACAAAGCAGAAACTGTTGTCTACCGTTGTCTCTGAAAATGAAATTGACGGTATTGGCAAAGAAAATGCCGTGGGCTATTACGCCTGCATGGGCTACTTCCAGAGCCTGGTAAATCCGCAAAACGAGCGCTTCGTCAAAGCGCTGAAGGCTAAATATGGGCAGGACCGGGTGGTCGGGGACCCGATGCAGTGCGCTTACAACGCGGTTTATTTGTGGAAGCTGGCAGCCGAAAAAGCCAAATCCTTTGACGTTCAAAAGGTGATCGCAGCGTCATCCGGCCTCGAATTTGCCGCCCCCGAGGGCAAGATTCGCATCCACGCAACCAACCACCATGTCGCGAAAAAAGTCCGTATTGGGAAGGCCCGCAGCGATGGGCAGTTCGATATCGTCTATGAGTCAGGCGTGATTGAGCCTAATCCATTCCCCAAACTCTGATGGTCTGACTCCTGCCAGCGGACGGGGTCGGTGAACCGGTCCCGCCCGGCTGCAGTTTTTTCCGCAAGTGGGGGTTTGGCATGTCTTTCGATATTCTCGTGATGCAGGTTTTCAACGGAATGAGCCTGTTCACCATCTTGTTGCTGATGGCCCTGGGCCTGGCCATCGTTTTCGGTTTGATGGGCGTCATCAATATGGCGCACGGCGAATTGATGGCGCTCGGTGCCTATGCCACCTATCTCACAGCGCAATTTTTCTCTCACTATCTTCCGTCGCTGATGGACTGGTACCTGTTCGCGGCCATCGTGGTGGCGTTTGGCGTCACCTTCGGGTTCGGTTATGTGCTGGAACGAGGGTTCATTCGCTGGTTCTACAACCGACCGCTTGACACCCTTCTGGCCACCTGGGGGTTGAGCCTGATTTTGCAGCAAAGTTACCGCTCGATTTTTGGGCCGCAGGAGGTCTCGGTGCCCCTTACTTCATGGCTCAGTGGAGCATGGGAGCCGACTGTCGGTATTCAGCTACCTCTCAACCGCATTTTCATCATCGGCCTGACGATCCTGGTTGCGTTGAGTGTTTACCTCATCCTCTACAAAACCCGCTTGGGACTGCGCGCCCGCGCTGTGACGCAAAACCGGCCCATGAGCTCTGCCGTCGGCATTGACACCAACCGCGTTGACGCGCTGACGTTTGCGCTCGGTTCGGGGTTGGCTGGCATAGCCGGTGCGGTATTCACCATGATTGGTTCGACCAATCCGGGCACCGGACAACTTTATATTGTCGACTCATTCATCGTCGTTGTCTTCGGTGGTGTTGCCAGCTTGCTTGGCACTGCGGCATCAGCCTTCCTGATTGCCCAGACGCAGACGACGCTGGAGTACCTGATGAGCGGCTCCATGGCCAAAGCTTCCATTCTTTTACTGGTCGTCGTCGTGCTTTACTTCCGGCCCAACGGGCTGTTCTCCTCAAAAGTGCGGAGTTAAGCATGAAAATCACAGAGAAAAACGCCGAGCGCTCGGCACACCTGGGAATCGCGGCGCTGCTTCTGCTCGTGCTGCCGCTAACGCTTGAACCGTTTTGGCTGGGCGCTGCGGGCAAGTACCTTGCTTTCGCGTTCGTTGCCGTCGGCGTGGTCCTCGCCTGGGGTTACTGCGGCATCCTCAGCTTGGGCCAAGGTATCTTTTTTGGCATCGGCGGCTATGCCATGGCGATGTTCCTCAAGATCGAAGCGTCGGCTCCCGAGTTGCCCGACTTTATGGTCTGGAGCAGCGTCGAGCACCTTCCGGGCTGGTGGCAACCGTTCACGAGCTTGCCGCTGACAATCGCTGCGATTCTAGTGGTGCCCGTCGTCGTTGCGTTTCCGTTTGCCTATGCAATTTTCAAAAAACGGGTCAGTGGAGTTTACTTCGCCATTGTCACTTTGTCGCTGGCGCTGACGCTGACTGTCATGATCATTGGGCAGCAGGGCGAGACCGGTGGCGCAAACGGAATCACTGATTTCAAGTCCCTGCTGGGACTCGACATCATCGGGGACGCCAGCAAGCGCTGGATTTACCTGGTCGAGGTGGTGTTGCTGCTGGTGGTTATGGCCGCTTCAGCGGGGTTGCTGCACACGCGGTTCGGGAAAATCCTGGTCGCCGTGCGCGACCGTGAGGACCGCGTTCGCTTCTCGGGGTATGACACGGCGATGATCAAGGCTTTTGTCTTCAGCGTTGCCGCTGTTTTGTCTTCAATCGGCGGAGCCTTGTTTACCCTCCAGGTCGGCCTCATCACACCCAGCCTCATCGGCACAGTCGCTTCCGTCGAGATGGTGATATACGCCGCAGTGGGCGGACGCTTGTCAGTGCCCGGTGCCGTCATCGGCGCCCTCGTGGTCGGCTTCCTGAAATCTTTTCTGTCTGAGCAATTTCCCGAGAGCTGGTTGTTTTTTTTGGGCGGAATGTTCATCTTCGTGGTGGCTTTTTTGCCTAACGGGCTGGCTGGCGCGATGCAACGCCTGCTTCGGCTTAAGGCCTGAGGCGGGGACGATCAATGCATGCCGCCACGTTCCAAGATTCCATGAATGTCCCTATGAAAGCCGACTCCTTACCCCAGAGCGTAGTGAGCGCGCCACCCATCCTGGCCATCAAAAACCTGACCGTTTCATTCGACGGCTTCAAGGCGGTTGACGACCTTTCAATGTCAATCAACGAGAAAGAACTTCGAGTGATCATCGGTCCAAACGGGGCCGGCAAGACGACTTTGCTTGACATGATTTGTGGAAAAACCAAGCCAACCTCCGGAAGTATCCGTTTCCGTGATCTCGAACTGACTCGATTGCCGGACTTTCAGATCGTGCGCAAAGGGGTCGGTCGGAAGTTCCAGAACCCATCCATCTATGAAGATCTCACCGTTGGGGAAAATCTTGAAATTTCCATTCCACAGGCGCATGGCGTCTGGGCCTCGATCCTCTTCCGGCGTACCCGGCAGGTTAAGGAGAGGATCGGCAGTATTGCCGAGCAGATCATGCTCGCCGATCACCTTCGCACCAAGTCCGGAAGGCTGTCGCACGGACAAAAGCAGTGGCTGGAGATCGGCATGTTGCTGGTGCAGGACCCGGACCTACTGCTGCTCGACGAGCCCGTCGCAGGGATGTCACCCCGTGAGCGCGAGCAGACGGCTGAGTTGCTGAAAACCATTGCGCTTGGCAAGTCGCTGGTCGTGATTGAACACGACATGGACTTTGTCAAGGCAATCGCCAACACCATCACGGTGCTGCACCAGGGCAAGTTGCTGTCCCAGGGAAGCGTCGACCAGGTACAGAACGACCCACGCGTTATTGAAGTGTATCTGGGACATTAAAAATCATGCTCAATATCTCCAATCTGGACGTTTACTACGGTGAAAGCCATGTCATCCATAAGGCGGCTTTTGAACTCGCGCCAGGTGCCGCCATCGCCGTCGTCGGCCGAAACGGCATGGGCAAAAGCACCTTGCTGAAGTCGCTTATCGGAATGATTCCAGTAAAGAGCGGTTCGATCACGCTGGGCGGGCGCGAGTTGGCGGGCCTTCCAAGTTATGCGCGCGTTCAGGCGGGCTTGGCTTATGTGCCACAGGGCCGGATGATTTTTTCGCAGCTAACGGTTGAAGAAAATATTCTGACGGGTCTGGAGACTGCGCGCTATGCCGATATTCCGGACTTCATTTATAAGTTCTTTCCGGTTCTGAAGGAGATGAAGGACCGTAAGGGCGGCAACCTTTCCGGCGGGCAGCAACAGCAGTTGGCAATCGCGCGCGCGCTGGTGTCCAGGCCTCGGGTATTGATTCTTGACGAACCTACCGAAGGCATTCAACCCTCCATCATCAAGGAAATAGCCCGTTCACTGAACGCGCTGCGCAAGGAGCTGGGCATCGCGATTCTGGTATCCGAGCAGGTTTTGAGCTTCGCGCTCGAAGTGGCAGATCGTCTTTTGGTCATTGACCGCGGGCGCATCGTGCGTGCCGTCGAAAAAAGCGATATTGATATTGAAGAAGTCCGTTCGTTCCTGACCGTCTAGGCAGGTTTTTTATCAATTCAGGAGAGAGTTATGAGACATGGCGATATTTCCAGCAGCAATGATTGCGTCGGCGTGGCGGTGGTCAATTACAAGATGCCGCGGTTGCACACCAAAGCTGAAGTTCTTGCCAATGCACGCAACATCGCTGAGATGCTGATCGGTATGAAAAAAGGCCTGCCCGGGATGGACTTGGTGGTCTTTCCGGAGTATTCGACACACGGCATCATGTACGACGCCAAGGAAATGTACGAGACAGCGTCAACAATTCCGGGCGATGAAACGGAGATTTTTGCGGACGCTTGCCGCAGGGCGAATGTCTGGGGGGTGTTCTCCTTGACTGGCGAGCGTCATGAGGAGCACCCTAACAAGGCGCCATACAACACGTTGATCCTGATGAACAACAAGGGAGAAATCGTCCAGAAATACCGCAAGATCATGCCGTGGACGCCGATCGAGGGCTGGTATCCCGGAAATTGCACGTACGTTTCCGAAGGTCCCAAGGGCATGAAGATCAGCCTGATCATCTGTGACGATGGCAACTATCCGGAAATCTGGCGTGATTGCGCCATGCGCGGCGCCGAATTGATTGTTCGATGCCAAGGCTACATGTACCCGGCCAAGGAGCAGCAGATCATGGTTTCGAAGACCATGGCGTGGATGAATAATGTCTATGTGGCCGTCTCCAACGCCACCGGATTCGATGGTGTTTACTCGTACTTCGGGCACTCGGCCGTAATCGGCTTTGACGGCCGCAGTTTGGGCGAATGCGGCACCGAGGAGATGGGCGTCAATTACGCCGAACTGTCCATGAGCCTGATCCGCGACGCGCGCAAGAATTCGCAGTCGAATAACCATCTCTACAAGCTGGTGCACCGCGGCTATACCGGCAAGATCAATTCAGGCGAAGACGTCAACGGGGTGGCGTCCTGCCCATTCGACTTCTACGGCAAATGGATTAACGATCCGGAAGGGACGCGCAAGATGGTGGAGGGCTTTACCCGTTCAACGCCCGGCACCGCGGAGTGCCCCATCGAAGGCATTCCGAATGAGACTGTGAAGCATCGCTGAAACTTATTGCAACCAGATCGGGCTGGGGGCGTGACGAACGTTGCCCGTCCGTCTTGACAGGATTCGTACGTGGCATCCAATCTAGACGCCTACCGGCTTGCCATCGAGCCGTTTTACCGGTCGACCGGTAATGAAGTTTCCCTGTATGAGCATGCGTACTCGCACCGTCTGCCCTTGATTCTCAAAGGGCCTACCGGCTGCGGAAAGACGCGTTTCGTCGAGTACATGGCCTGGAAGCTGAACCGGCCGTTGGTGACGCTTGCCTGCAATGAGGACATGACGGCCTCTGATCTTATTGGGCGCTACCTGTTGGACGCGCAGGGCACCGCATGGCACGACGGCCCGCTGACGCTTGCAGTCAGGCATGGCGGCATTTGCTATCTCGACGAAGTGGTCGAGGCGCGCCAGGATACGACGGTTGTCATCCATCCACTGACTGATGCCCGCCGTATCCTCTCGCTCGACAAAAAAGGGGAGCTTATTCACGCCCATCCCGACTTCCAGCTAGTGGTTTCCTACAACCCGGGCTACCAAAGTCGAAGCAAGGACATGAAGCCGTCGACACGTCAGCGCTTCGCCGCGTTGGAGTTTGACTACCCCGATGCTGCGCTGGAGGCCGAAATCGTGGCGCACGAAGCCGGCATATCCTCGGATATTGCGGCTCGTCTTGTCGGTATTGCGCACCGATCCAGGGCGCTGAAGCATCATGGTCTGGACGAGGGAATTTCTACCCGCATGCTTATCTATGCTGGCGTGCTGATCGGCTCCGGCGTCAACCCACGCGAGAGCTGCGACATGACAATGACGCGCGCGTTGACGGACGACCCGGACATGGCCAAGGCGCTGCGCGGCTTTGTCGAAGCCTATTTCGAGTAGACAAAGGCGGGCCCCAGATGGCAGAAGAAAAAGGATCACGCGCGCCGAAACCTCTGTCTCCGAGGTCGGCGGCAAGTAAGCGATGGGGCGACGTCGATCTTGGCACTCTCGACCTAAAGCTTACCCAGGTCGCAGCCCGCCACGGCCCAGATCAAACTGCCGCGATACTGCCTTGGCTTGAAGCGCTCAACGATGAAGATCCGGTGTGCGCGCTAGCGGTGGCGGACCGCCTTGACTCGCTTTTTCCGCATATTGGGGCTGAGGGCTTGGGGCGGTGGATACTGACCGGACTGCGCATGTACCCAGGCGATCAGGCTCGGCAGCGTGCCTACTTTAAGCTGGAAGATAGGCGCGCGATCGAGATGTTGCACGGCGAGGCGGGTGCTGGCGACCTTGCTGCGGCGCTGCCATCTCTGGGACTTTTATTCCGCGGGCTGGCAGGCATTGCGTTTGAGCTTCAACCGCGCCACCAAATATCGCTGAACGGGTTGCCCCTGCGGCCGGTACTGACGCCAAGTCACCTGCTTTTGCCGGATGATTACACCGCGCTGGATGGTCATGACCGCTACCGCATCTATCGTGCAGCTGTTGCTCATGCGGTTGCCCACCTCCGCTACTCGACGCCGGGCTTGCCCGTCCAGACCCTGAAGCCTATGAGCATTGCCATGGTTTCGGCGATCGAGGATGCGCGTGTCGAACGCTTGCTGGTCCGCGACTATCCCGGGGTACAGGGCTGGTTCCTCGAGTTTCTCAGGCATGGCGTCAGGCCACAGGAGCTCGACTTTTCGGCGCTGGTTGGGCGCATGAATCTGGCCCTGATGGACACGCATTACCAAGACGACAATTATTGGGTCAACAAGGCCCGCCGACTGTTCGAAGCGCAGGCCGTTGATCTTCATGACTATGCTGCATTTCGTCGGCTGGCGTCCATCCTGGCCAACGATCTCGGCCAGATGCGGGTTCCGTTCCGGATCCCAAGCTACCTTGTTCCTGAGGCCTACCGGGACGACAACAGCTTTCTCTGGGACTTCAATGGAGCCACCATGCCGCCTGAGCCGGTGGACCTGCAAGCCATGAGCCCATTGCCCCAGCAGCAGCGACCTGAATCCGCACTGCCTGATGAGTGGACCGCCGAGCCGCCAGCCACGGAGACCGAAATCGGGCGCCACACTTATCCGGAATGGGACCACCGGCGTCATTTCATGCGGACAGATTGGTGCACCGTTATTGAAAAGGTGCCGGCGTGGCAAGGCCGCCGCGCCACATCGATCCTCGTCGAAACTGGCGTGGCGGTTATGCCGCCGGTTGCACTGCCTCGCTCACGGCGCTTGAGCCGAAACAGACGCATCAGGCGTCAGCTGGAAGGAGAGGACATTGATCTCAACGCAGCCATCGAAGTCATGATTGACCAACGGCTGGATTTATCGCCTGACCCGCGCCTTTTCATGCGCGCTGGCAACGAAGATCGGATGTCAAGCGTCCTTGTGCTGCTCGATTTATCCGAGTCGACCAACGATTGCGTCGGTGATCGGATGCAATCCATACTTGACATCGAAAAGAAGGCCGCGCTGCTGCTCGCGCAGGCGGTAATACATTGCGGGGACCGCATTGCCGTACACGGGTTTTCATCGAACACGCGGGCCGAAGTGAATTATTACCGCCTGCTGGAGTTTGGTGCACCACTTGATACGAATTCCACCGGGAGAATCCTGTCAGTGCCTGGCCGCTATTCGACCCGTATGGGAGCCGCACTTCGCCATGCAACAACGCAGCTTGCGCATGAAGGGGGCGATCACCGGGCAATTTTGCTGATCACAGATGGTGCGCCTTCGGATGTGGATGTGTATGAGCCTCAGTATCTGGTTGAAGATGCCCGCGCGGCAGTCCACGAAAGCCGGCGATGCGGTGTGCATATCTTCTGCGTTGCGCTGGACCCGCAGGCCGACCCGTACGTGCGGAATATATTTGGATGGAATAACTACCGCATCGTCGACGAACCCGACAGCTTGCAAGCTCATCTGTCCTCGCTGTATGCGCGGCTGGTGCTTTTGTGACTTCACGCCCACAAATTTGCAGCAAAATAAGGGAGGGCAGGGCAAAAGACCTGCCACATCTTCGGATGTTGCACCAAAGTTATCGGCCACTGTTATTGGTGCAACAGTGCGGATCCGGGCGCTCATCCGGCGAAGACACTTTTTAGCTCTCATCTAATGGTTACTGAACTACTCATGAATTCTGGAATGCTGAATATCAGCAAAAAAGGTAGGTATTGTGGCAAATAAGGATCCCATACGCATCGGCGTTCTGTTCTCCGAAACCGGTGCGACCTCAACCATCGGGCGTTCCCAAATGCAGGGGACTCTGCTGGCCATTGATGAGATCAATCAGGCTGGCGGTGTTGAGGGGCGTGAGATTGTGCCCGTCCGCTACGATGCCCAGTCTTCTCCTGCGGTCTATGCCGCTTATGCCGAGCGATTGCTGCTTCAAGACAAGGTCAACGTTATTTTCGGCTGCTACATGTCCAGCAGTCGAAAGGCAGTGTTGCCGATCGTCGAGAAATCGAACAAACTTCTTTTTTACCCCACGCTGTACGAGGGGTTTGAGTTTTCCAACAACATCATTTACACGGGCGCAGCACCGAACCAGAACAGTGTGCAGCTGGCGGAATTCATGACCGCCAATTTCGGTTCATCGGTCTATCTGATCGGATCCAACTACATCTACCCTTACGAGTCCAATCGCATCATGAGCGACCTGGTTCTGCAGCGCCCCAACAGCAGAAAAGTCGGAGAACGGTACTTCAATCTCGATGCCACGGAAAAGGACTATCGGCTGATCATGACTGACATCCGTGACAAGCGTCCTGACTTCATTTTCTCGACTGTGGTGGGTGACTCGACTGCAAGCCTTTATCGGGCTTATGCCGAGTCAGGTCTTGATCCGAAGACCATGCCCATCGCCAGCCTGACGACGTCAGAAGCCGAGATCTCGCAGATGGGTTTTGATGTGGCACTGGGGCATTTCACTGCAGCGCCTTACTTCCAGTCGATAAATTCCACCGCCAACAAACGCTGCCTGGAGTGGCTTGGCGAGCGCTTTGGATCTTCGTGCGTTCCAAATATGTGTTGGGAAGCCGCTTATTTCCAGGTTCATATCTATGCCAACGCTTACCGCCATGCGGAGGACGACGAAATCAGCCGGATCATGCCGCACATACTGGGGAGCGAGTTCGAAGCACCACAGGGTCGCATACGCGTGGATCCTACAAATCACCACACATCGCTGTACCCGCGCATTGGCGTTGCAAACTCAAAGGGCCAATTCACGATTGTTCGCGAGGCTACCCGACCCGTGCAGCCCGACCCCTATATGGTTACGCACTCCCTCGGCGACTGGACCACAACGCTCAGCACACTGGAGCTTTGAATTGGAGAGCAGTACCACTCGGCGTGCAACGCGGACCACGCCCCCGCTTCTCAAGGACCTGCGTACACTCAAAGTCGCCGTCTTTCATCCGGACGACGAGGATGGCAGGCAGCTGATCCAGCAATTGCAACGCATCGGTTGCCAGGTACAGGCCTTCTGGCCGCCGCTTCCCGCGTTGTCTGCGGGGATTGACGTGGTTTTTCTTGCGGTTCGGCCCGACAGTATCGATATGGGTTACGAGTGGCTCAAGGGAGACGACGCTCCTGCGGTCATTGCCGTGGTGACCTACGAGAATCCGACGATCGTGGAAATCGTTCTGCACATTGGCGCACAAGCTGTTCTGCCATCACCTATTCGTTCATTCGGTTTGCTCTCCGCCCTCGTTGTTACGCGTCATGTGCACGGCGATACCAAAACCCTGAAACGTCGCCTGCACAAACTTGAGGCCAAATTTTTGGGTGTGCGCCAGATCGCAGAAGCCAAGAGCATCTTGGTGCGCACTCGCCAGATCACGGATGGTGCTGCTTACGATCTGATCCGGGACCAAGCCATGAGCAAGCGGGTCACCACTGAAGAAATCGCTGCAGCGATCATCAATGCCAACGAGATCCTTTCACTTGGGCGCACATGATTTATACCTTGGGACGTGGCGTTGAGCCGCCTTGCAGAGCAAGAGCCGCCGAGTCCTTGGATGGCCCAGGTAGCACAAGTGAGAGTATGTCTGGGCTTCACTGGCTAGTAAACTCAAACAATCCAAGCGCACAATTTGTCGGGAAATACGATCCAAGGAACGCAAATTGCCGGAAAAAAAGAAAGCCCATGCTTGACTGACTAGAAAACCCTGACTCCTTCGTTTGTATGCCGCAATGTGAGCTCATTTATTGCCGGATCCCACACGGTTCTGGAGGCGACTTCTGCGCCCTGGCCCTGCAGACTCCGTGCATCATGACCGGGAGATAGATAGGAAATTCAACCGCATGAGCTCACGTATCGCACCGTGGCCTGTCATGAAGCCCCGCACTTTTCGAGCAGTGATGTCAGGTTTGGTCACTTGCCATCTGGATGAACGGCCGAATCGACAGGTACCGTCCACCCCAGGCGCAGGGCTACCCTAGGGCGAATCCGATCCGATCGCCGGTTTCCCGTTCACCAGTTGATGCGCTGGTCGACTGGGCAACGATTCGCATAGCCGATGCATAGGTCAGCGCAATTCCGGCACATGGGCCAATCCTCGACTGGCCGCAACAGGCTACAGCTTCAGGATCGAGCGAATACCCAGATTCGAGGGAAACGAAATTAACGCAATTCAAACCAATGACTCTCATGCCGAATGCTCGTGTAGGCCGGACAAGCATTTCCTTGCAGTCGAATTGGTTCACCAGATTTGAAACTAGATACGAGTCTCCGGAGTCTGAATCGGACTTGGCAAACGGTACGAGTACTGCAACCCGGAGGTAGCGGAACAAGATGAAAGTGATGGATTCGTGCCCAGGGTAAGGCGCAACCATGGATGCGAAGACGCGCTTTCATGTTTCGATATTTTCGGGTTGCAGTACCAAGGGTCCATCACACAGCTGTGAGTGAAGGCGATGTTGACGCCTGCGGCCATCAGCGCGGGCGCGCGGGTCATGCCCGCGGAGCGTGGGCCAGGCGTCGTAATGAATCTTTATCGATTTCGTTCAGCTTTCGTTCACCCCTTCCTTCATAAGCTCTGTCTCACATCAACCAAGGAGCTCTCCATGAAACGTTCTGCCATTCTTTGCCTGACCACGCTGCTGGCAGCGGGCGCCCAGGCCCAGACCTTCAACGACACGGCTCGCGTGCGCAATGTCAGCCCGCAGTACGAGAATGTCTCTGTTCCGCGCAACGAGTGCACCAGCCAGTGGGTGACCGAGCAGCAACCTACAGTGTCTTCGCGCAATTACGGCGGGCTGGCGCTTGGCGGCGTCGCCGGCGCCCTGCTGGGCAATCAGGTTGGCGGGGGCCGCGGCCGCGAAGCTGCGACTGCGGTCGGTGCCGTGGTCGGCGCGCTGGCCGGCGAGCACTTTGCCAACCAGAACAACTGGGGGGGTGGCTACCAGCAGGCACCCCAGCCGCAGCAGCGCCAAGTGCAGAACTGCCGCACTGTGAATGACGTGCAGTCCCGCCTCACGGGCTACCAGGTGGAGTACGAGTACCGTGGCCAGGTTTACAGCACGGTAACCCGCGAGAACCCGGGCCGCACCTTGCCCATACGCGTTTCATTTGCGCCAGTGGAGCGCGAGTATCAAGGTGGACGTGACTACCAGGGCGGGCGTGAGTACCAGGGCAGGCGAGATAACCGTGACGGTCGCGAGTACCATGGCGCTTACAACCGATGAACACATTTGCCAAACTGCTCTGTGCCACCTTGCTGGTGGCGTCCAATCTGGCCTGGGCCAACCTGAGCCGCGACGACGCGGCTGCGGTGGCCCAGCGGGCCAGTGGCGGTCGCGTGCTGTCCGTCGAGAAGTCCGAGTTTTCGAGCCAGCCGGTGTGGCGCGTCAAGGTGATCACGGCGGCTGGTGAAGTCCGTGTGATCCAGGTGGACGTCGCGACCGGCCAGGTCCGTTAGGGCCGGCAGCTTCAGCCCATGCGCCTGTTGCTCATTGAAGACGATGCGGCGCTGCGGCTGACCCTGGCCCGCCAACTGGAGGCCGAAGGCTATCGGGTTGATCAGGCCAGGGACGGCGAAGAGGGCCTGTTTCTGGCGCGCGAGTACCCGGTTGACCTGGTCATTGTTGACCTGGGGCTGCCCAAGCTGAACGGGCTGACCATCGTGCAGCGTCTGCGCCAGGAGGGCAAAGTTCTGCCTATTTTGATCCTCACCGCGCGCGGCAGTTGGCAAGACAAGGTGGTCGGCCTGGAAGCCGGGGCCGACGACTACCTGGTCAAACCTTTCGAATACCCGGAGCTGGCGGCGCGGCTCAAGGCCTTGCTGCGGCGCTCGCTCAAGACCGCCTCTGACGTGCTGACGCTTGGCCCGCTCAGCATCGACCTGACGGCTCAGGCGGTGCGGCTCAATGGCGCGGCGCTGGAGCTCACGGCGTTCGAGTACCGCCTGCTCGAAACCCTGGTGCGCCAGCGCCCGGCCATCGTCACCCGGCAGGCGCTGTCGGACTACCTGTACCCGCACGGGGAAGACCGCGACAGCAACGTGCTGGAGGTGCTGGTGGGCCGGCTGCGGCGCAAGCTCGATCCGCAAGGCAGCGTCGGGCCCATCGACACCGTGCGCGGACGGGGCTACAGGTTCACCCTCGAATGAGGGCCGGTTATTCCATCCGTACTCGACTGCTTCTGGGTGCGGCGTTGGTGTTGCTGGCCTTTTTGACGGGCGCTGGGCTGGCGGTGCAGCGAGCAAATGCCGAGAGCGTGCAGGCGGCCTATTTCGGCCGGCTGCAGAGCACCATCTACCTTTTGCTGGCAGCGGCCGAACTTGATGCCTGCGGTGTGCTGGTAATGCCGCAGGCGTTTGCTGAGCCGCGCCTCTCGCTGCCGGGTTCTGGCCTGTATGCCGGTATCCACAACGTGTTGCGCAATGAGCAGTGGCAGTCGGCCTCGGCGCTGGGCCAGCAGTTGCCGGTCCCGCGCAGCCTGCAAGCCGGTCAGTGGCGCAACCAGACGTTGAATGCCGACGGCGGGTCCTTCCTGTCTGTCAGTTATGCCGTCACCTGGAAGGCCTCTGCGCGAGAGGCACCGCTGGTCCTCACGGTGCTGGAAGACCGCGCCGCCTTCGACCGCGAGGTCGGCGCCTTCACCCGCACCCTGTGGCTCTGGCTGGGCGGCGCCGCCGTGCTGCTGCTGCTGGCCCAGCTGTGGCTGTTGCGCTGGGGCCTGGCGCCGCTGCGGCACGTGGCCAGCGAGATACGGCGCATCGAGGAAGGCGAGCAATCGCGCATAGAAGGTCGCTACCCTGCTGAAATTTCCGGCCTCACGGACAATCTGAACACCCTGATCCAGCAGCAGCGCGAGCGCCAGACCCGGCATCGCGATGCACTCAGTTTTCTGGCCCACAGCCTGAAGACGCCTCTGGCCGTGCTGCGCAGTGCTCTGGCCGAGCCGGCCCATCTGGCAGCCACCGTGGCCCAGCAAGTGAGCCGCATGGACGACATCGTGCAGCACCAGCTAGGGCGTGCCATCGCCGGGGGTGCCGCGCGTTTTGCGCCACCGCTTCTGCTGGCGCCTATCGTGGAGCGTATTCGCGACGCACTCGCAAAGGTTTATGCCGAAAAAGCCCTGGACTTCAGCGTCGAGTGTCCGAGCGACCTGGCTTGGCGCATTGACGAGGGCGACCTGTTCGAGATGCTGGGCAATCTGCTGGACAACGCGGCCAAATGGGCGCGCAGCCGGGTGGGGGTGCGAGTGTGGCGCGAAGCCGGGGGCCTGTGCATCAGCGTTGAGGACGATGGTCCCGGCTTCAGCGATACCGAGTCGGTGCTGCGTCTGCATGTGCGGGGCGACGAGCGCGTGCCCGGGCACGGCGTCGGGCTGGCAGTGGTCAGTGACCTGGTGGCCAGCCATCAGGGGGAACTGAAACTCACGCGCAGCGCGATGGGCGGCGGGCGGGTGGATGTTGTGTTGCCGGTGCCTTGAGAGGCATGCTCTTCAAGGTCAAAGCCGGAAGTTCCTAACTCACCTTGAAAAAGGCGGTCTTGGCGGGTCGATTGACGAGGGTCAGCGTTGACACCACCTCCGCCATCTCCGCCAGCAACCGGCCTTTCCTCCAGACCTTCAATCGGTTCGCCCGCAAGCGGATGGCCTCCACCGTATCCCGCGCCTGCAGCAGCACAAAACTTGCATCACACCCCACTTCCAGGCCATAGCCCTGAAGGTGCATCACCTGCGCCGCATTGACAGTCACCGCATCAAAACACTGGCGTATGCCTTTCTGGCTCGTCATCTGCGCCACATGTAAACCCATGTGTGCGACTTCCAGCATGTCGCCGCTGCCCATGCCGTACCAGGGGTCCATCACGCAGTCGTGGCCGAAGGCGACGTTCACACCTGCGGCCATCAGTTCGGGCACGCGGGTCATGCCGCGGCGTTTGGGGTAAGTGTCGTGGCGGCCCTGCAGCGTGATGTTGATCAGTGGGTTGGCAATCACGCTGACGCCGCTTTCGGCAATCAGCGGCAGCAGCTTGCTCACGTAGTAGTTGTCCATGCTGTGCATGGAGGTGCAGTGGCTGCCGTTGACGCGGCCCTGCAAACCCAGGCGCTGGGTTTCAAACGCCAGGGTTTCGATGTGGCGGCTCAGCGGGTCGTCGGATTCGTCGCAGTGCATGTCACACAGCAACCCGCGCTCGGCGGCAATCTCGCACAGCAGCTTCACGCTGGCCGCGCCTTCAGCCATGGTGCGTTCATAGTGCGGGATGCCGCCGACCACGTCCACACCTTTGTCGAGTGCGCGTTTCAGGTTGTCCATGCCGCCTTTGCTGCGCAACACACCGTCCTGCGGAAAAGCGACGAGCTGCAAGTCGATATAAGGCGCGACCTGCTTTTTGACTTCCAGCAGCGCGTCCACCGCCAGCAGGCTGGCATCACTGGTGTCCACATGGCTGCGAATCGCCAGCAGACCCTTGGCCACAGCCCAGTCGCAGTAGCTCAGGGCGCGTTCAATGATGGCCTCGGCCTTGAGCATGGGTTTGAGTTCACCCCACAGTGCGATGCCTTCGAGCAGCGTGCCGCTTTCGTTCACGCGCGGCAGGCCGTAGCTGAGCGTGGCGTCCATGTGGAAGTGCGGGTCTACGAAGTGCGGGCTCAGCAGGTAACCGCCGGCGTCTACGGTTTCCGTCGCCTGCGCGCCGGCGATGGGTCCTTGCGTCACTTCGGTGATCTTGCCGTTCTGCGCGGCAATCGACATGCCGCTGCGGCCGTCGGGCAGGGCGGCGTTGGTGATCAGCAGATCCAGCATGTCAGCGTTCTCCCTTGCGGTAAGGTTTCATCAGCGCCTGAGGATACGCCGCCTTGCGCGCCACCAGCACCAGCGCCAGGATGGACAACACATAGGGCAGCATCAGGTACAACTGGTAGGGCAGCACGGCGCCGCCTGACTGCTGTAGCCGCAGTTGCAGTGCGTCGAAAAAGGCGAACAAAATCGCGCCCAGCAGGGCCTTGCCGGGCCGCCACGAGGCAAACACCACCAGCGCCACGCAGATCCAGCCGCGGCCGTTGACCATGTTGAAGAAAAAAGCGTTGAAGGCTGACAACGTGAGGAAGGCGCCGGCCACACCCATCAGCGCCGAACCGGCGACGATGGCTGCCGTGCGTGTGGCCGCGACGGAAACACCCTGGCCTTCGGCGGCCTGCGGGTTCTCTCCGACCATGCGAATCGCCAGACCGGCCGGCGTGCGGTACAGCAGCCAGCCGATCAGCGGCACCAGCAGCAGTGCCAGCAGGGTCATGGGGGTTTGTGCGGCCAGTGCGCTCAGGCCGGTGCCGTCCAGCCACTGCATGGGCGCAAATGGCGTCACGGTGGGTGGCGTGTCAACTTTCGGAAAACTCACGCGGTAGCCGTAATAACTGAGCGAGGTGGCCAGCAAGGTGATGCCCAGGCCTGAGACATGCTGCGATAGCGCCAGGCCCACGGTCAGAAACGCGTGCAGCAGGCCAAACACCGCGCCGGTCAGCGCTGCGACACCGACACCAGCCCACAGCGGCAAGCCCAGGTACACCGCCAGCCAGCCGCTGAAGGCACCGGCCACCATGATGCCTTCGATGCCCAGGTTCAGCACCCCGGCGCGCTCGCACAGCAACACGCCCAGGGTGCCGAGAATCAGCGGCGTGGCGATGCGCAGCACGGCGGTCCAGAAGGCTGGAGCGGCCAGGGTGTCGAGCAGTTCCATCATCGGCAGGCCCGCAGCACTGCACGGCAATGACTGCCATTCGCTATCAAATATATAGCTGCTCGCGCCTGTGTACAAAGGGCTAGAGGCCATTTTTGCTTGTCATTGCGGATCAAGACCGGGATGACAACCAAAGCCGGGTATGACAGCCGAAGTGTGTCATTGCGGGCTTGACCCGCAGTCCATGCTGCGCTGACCCGACAATCCACGTTGGACCAGCATGGATCCCGGATCAAGTCCGGGATGACAAACCGGGTGACAAAGGCAGACATCAAGCTCATGCCTTCAGCCCCCGCACCACCCGGTATTGCGTCATCAGCGTAGCCACCAGCACCGAGATCAGTGACGCCGCCACAATCACGTCGGCAATGTAGGTCGGCACCCCGACGGCCCGACTCATGCTGTCGGCCCCCACCAGCACACCCGCCACAAAAACTGCTGCCGCGACCACGCCCAGCGGGTTCAGCGCGGCCAGCATGGCGATGACAATGCCGCTGTAGCCGTAGCCGGGCGACATGTCGAGCGTGACGTAGCTGGTGCGTCCGGCTACTTCGATGGCACCTGCCAGCCCGGCCAGCGCGCCGGACAGCAGCGCCACCAGCACCACCGTGCGTGTGACTGGTACACCGGCAAAAGCGGCCGCGCGCGGATTGGCGCCAACGGCACGGATGTCAAAGCCAAGCACCGTGTACTTCAGCAACACCCACAGCCCCAGTGCCAGCGCCATGCCCCACAGCAGGCCGGTGTGCACGCGGGTCTGCGAAATCAGCTTGCCCAGCTCCAGCTCGGCCTGCAGCGTCACACTTTGCGGCCAGCCCATGGCGGTCGGGTCTTTCATCGGCCCGTCCAGCAGTGCGCCCACGGCCAGCAGCACAATGAAGTTGAGCAGCAGCGTGGTCACGACCTCATCCACACCGAGCCTGGCTTTCATCAGGGCTGGCCCCAGCAGCAGCAGGGCACCGGCCAGTGCGGCTGCCGCCATCATCAGCGGAAACAACGCCCACACCGGCCAGTCGATACCGCTGCCGCCGTGCAGCCCGCCAACCGCAATAGCCGCCAGCGCACCGGCGTACAGCTGGCCTTCGGCGCCAATATTGAACAGCCTTGCTCGAAAGGCCACAGCCGCTGCCAGCCCGGTCAGGATCAGCGGCGTGGCGCGTGTGAGGGTCTCACTGAGCGCAAACACCGAGCCGAAGCCGCCCTTGAACAGCAGGCTGTAGGTTTGCCCCAGCGGCGCGCCGGCCCAGATCACCAGCAGGCCGCTGATGAGCAAGGTGAAGCCAATGGCGCCGATGGGCGCCAGCAGCAGCGACAGTTTTGAGGTCTGGGTGCGTTTTTCGAGTCTCATGGCTGGCCCCTCACCCCCACCCTCTCCCCAGAGGGGCGAGGGGGCAGTACCGGCGCCGTCATGCGTGAACCCCGGCCATTGCCAGCCCCACACTCTCTCGCGTCCACGCTTCGGCAGGCAGCACCTCGCTCAGCTGGCCGGCATGCATGACGGCGACGCGGTCGCCCAGGGCCAGCACTTCGTCGAGGTCGTCCGAGATCAACAGCACGGCGGCACCGGCGTCGCGCGCTGCGACCAGTTGCTCCTGCACGTAGGCGACCGCACCTATGTCCAGGCCCCAGGTGGGCTGGTGCGCAATGATGAGTTTGGGCACCTGTGCGCTGACTGCCGCATCGGCGAGACCGGATTTTTCCGACGGGCCGCCCCTAGGAAAAATAGCCCCCTCGGGGGGCAGCGAATTACGCGTAGCGAAAAGCGTGAGGGCCACAAGCGCGCGGCCCAGAATCAGCTTTTGCATATTGCCGCCCGACAGCGAACGGGCGGGCGAATGTGGACCGCCGCCGCGCACGTCAAAGGCCTGCACGATGCGCGCGGCATGCGCCTGGGCGGCCTTGCGCCGGATCCACAGTGCTTTAGAAAACGCCGGGCTGCGCAAGCGCTCAGATACCGCGTTCTCCCACACGCTGAGGTCGCCGACCACACCCACGGCGTGCCGGTCTTCGGGGATGCGCGCCACGCCCTGGGTCACCAGCCACGCTGGCGATGCCTGTAGCGGCTGGCCCAGAAAAGTCACCGTGCCCTGGCGGGCGGCGCGGGTGCCGCACAGCAGGTCGGCCAGCGCCAGTTGTCCGTTACCTGAGACACCGGCAATCGCCACGATCTCCCCGGCGTTCAGCGTCAGCGACACCTTGTCCAGCCGGTCGCGCCCGGCCGGGCCGGTGCTCACGCCAGCCAGCGTGCAGACCGGCTGGCCGGTGGCGCCGGCCGGGCGCCGCACGGTGGCGCTGACGGCGTGGCCGACCATCCACTGGGCCAGCTGCGCCTGGCTGGTGCCGGCAGCCGGTGCCTCAGCCACCAGCCTGCCGCCGCGCAGCACCGCCACCCGGTGTGACACGCGCAGCACCTCGCCAAGTTTGTGGCTGATGAAAATGATGGACAGTCCCTGCGCCACCATCTGGCCCAAGGTGTCAAACAGCGCCTCGCTCTCCTGCGGCGTCAGCACGGCGGTGGGCTCGTCAAGAATCAGGATGCGCGCGCCGCGGTACAACGCTTTGAGAATCTCCACACGCTGGCGCTCGCCGACCGACAGGCTGCCCACGGCGGCGTCGGGATCGACCGGCAGGCCAAAACGCTGCGCCACCTGTAGCAGCCGGTTGCGCGCAGCCCGGCGCCGGGTGAAGGGCAGCCACAGCGGCTCGCTGCCCAGCATCACGTTGTCAAGCACAGTGAGGTTGTCGGCCAGCGTGAAGTGCTGGTGCACCATGCCAATGCCGGCGTCCAGCGCCGCCCTGGGGTTGCCGGCAGGCAAGGGCCGGCCAAAGGCTTCTATCTGCCCTTCGTCGGCTGTGTAATGCCCAAACAGGATGGACACCAGCGTGGACTTGCCGGCGCCGTTTTCGCCGAGCAGGGCCAGCACCTCGCCGACGTGCAGCTCCAGCGAGATCGCGTCATTGGCCACCAGCGTGCCGAAGCGTTTGGTGATGCTGGTGAGCCGCAGCACCGTGCGGCTTTCAGACCCCCTCGCCCCCTGGGAGAGGGAAGGGGTGAGGGTAGCGTCGGGCATGTAAGTTTGCGTGTGGGGCATGCGGGCTACGCGCGCCCTCACCCTAACCCTCTCCCCGAGGGAAAGGGGAGAAGACGGTCACTTCGAGCTTGACTTGGGCTGGCCGTCATCCACCTTGACCGTGAACTTGCCGTCGAGGATGGCTTTTTCCTTGGCCCTCATCTTGGCGACGATGTCGGCCGGGATTTTCTTCTCGAAGGTGCCCAGCGGCGCCAGCTCCGAGCCCTTGTACTTCATCATCGAGTACTGGCCATAGTCCTCGGCCTTGAACTTGCCTTCCTTGACCAGCTTGAGCGCGCGGTCGATGGTGGGCTCCATGTTCCATAGGGCCGACGACACCACGGTGTCGGGGTATTTGTCCTGGGTGTTGATCACGTTGCCGATGGCCAGTTTGCCTTTTTCCTTGGCGGCGTCGCTGACGCCAAAACGCTCGGCGTACATCACGTCGGCGCCTTTGTCGATCATCGCAAACGCAGCTTCCTTGGCCTTGGGCGGGTCAAACCAGCTGTTGATAAAGCTCACCGTGAACGCGACCTTGGGATTGGTCTCTTTCGCGCCGGCCATGAAGGCGTTCATCAGGCGATTCACTTCGGGAATCGGGAAACCGCCGACCAGGCCAATCTTGTTGGTCTTGGTCATGCCACCGGCAATCATGCCGCTCAGGTAAGCCGGCTCCTGGATGTAGTTGTCAAACACCGAGAAGTTGGGTGCCTGCACCTTGCCGGACGAACCCATGAGGAAAGACGTCTTGGGGAAGTCTTTGGCGACTTTGCGCGCGGCGGCCTCCACAGCAAAGGCCTCGCCGACGATCAGCTGGTTGCCCGCCGTGGCGTACTCACGCATGACGCGTTCGTAGTCGGCGTTGGCGACGTTTTCGGTGGCTTTGTACTCAATCTCGCCGCGCGCCTCGGCAGCCTTCAGCGCTTTGTGGATGCGGCTGACCCATTGCTGCTCAAAGGGCACAGTGTAAATGGCCGCCACCTTCATCTTGGCCTGGGCCAGCGCCAGGCCCGGGCTGGCCAGCACCAGCGCGGCCGCCAGCGCGATCAGAGGACGTCTTTTGATTGTTCTGCTCAACATGCTTTTGCTCCTGAAAGTTAAGTTTGACCTAGCACCATCGACAATAAAATTGCTGGTGCCTGCTGGCATGCAAGCACCATGCCATCAGGCTACTGTGGGATGCTACAGCTCAAACATCCCATGCACCAGCGATCCCGCACCTCTCATACCCTCAGTTCGCTATCAAATCAGAAGCTGCTTACGCTTGCTGGCTATGGGCTGGAGGCCTATTTGGTTCCGAAGATCCGGTCGCCGGCATCGCCCAGGCCCGGCAGGATGTAGCCGTGGTCGTTGAGCTCGCGGTCGATGGCAGCGGTGTAGATCGGCACGTCCGGGTGGGCTTTTTGCAGCGCGGCAATGCCTTCGGGGCAGGTCAGCAGGCAGACAAACTTGATGGATTTGGGGTTGAGCTCTTTCAGGCGATCCACCGCGGCAATCGCCGAGTTGCCGGTGGCCAGCATCGGGTCCACCACGACGATGTCGCGCGCTTCCATGTCGTGCGGCATTTTGAAGTAGTACTCGACGGCGGTCAGGGTTTTCGGGTCGCGGTACAGGCCGACGTGACCGACGCGCGCGCCGGGCACCACGCTGAGCATGCCCTCCAGAATGCCGTTGCCGGCACGCAAGATGGAGACAAACACCAGTTTTTTGCCGTCAATGACTTTGGAAATGGTTTTTTCGAGCGGCGTTTCAATCTCGATGTTTTGCGTCGGCATGTCGCGCGTGACCTCATAGGCCATCAGCATGCTGAGCTCGTTGAGCAGGGTGCGGAAGGTGTTGGTGGACGCGTCCTTGCGCCGCATCAGCGTGAGCTTGTGCTGCACCAGCGGGTGGTCGATCAGGTGGACTTTGTCGTTGCGGGGGGTCATGTGCGGGTGTGCCTCGTCGTGAATTTCAGAATACGGTGCCATCACTTTTAATGTTCAAAGGCGGTTGGCCTCCGTGCAATTGCTGTGCCAGAACGCGGCCTGCGGCCCAGGTCCCGCCTTCGAGCACACAGGCCAGCGGCATCTGTTCGGCACTCAATCCTAACTGCTCGCGCACCAGCGGCGCGAGTTCGTCGAGCAGCGCCACCGTCAGCGCGCGCCATTCGACGATCAGCTCATCGCCGGGCGCGTGCAGGCTGTCGGCCAGTGCCGGGTTCTTGAGCATCAGCACCCCAGCATCGAGAAACAGGCCGCCATTGCGGTATTCGGGCAGGCCGGTCAGCGCGTCCAGGCCTTCGACCTTTACGCCGGCCCATTCAAAGGGTTCGAGCAGCGAATAGGTCAGCCACTGCGAAAGCTTGTGAAAGGGCATCCAGCCGCAGCTCGGGCCGTCGGCCTCTCCGCCGGCGGCAGGGTGGCGCCAGCAGTCGCCCAGTGGTTCGCCAGCAAGCGCGTTCTGCGCGGGCCAGATCGGGGCCAGGCCGGTCAGCAGCAGCGAGAGGATGTCTTGCGCCTGCACCGTGCCTCCGCCGCCTGGGACCAGCCGGTCGAACAGGTGGCCGGGCCGGCCCGGCTGGCCGAACAGCGCCGGATTGTCCTGCAAGGCCTGACCGAGGCGGCGCAGCAGCGCGGCGCGACCATCCACACCAATCAGCGGGTTGTCGGGAGCGACCTGAAACGCTTCAGCCAGGCGTTCCGCAGTCACGGCCAACAGGCCAGCGGCATCGGCCTGCAGCGGACGCGCGGGGTCGCTGGAGAACAGCCCATCCATGAAGGCATGAAAACTCGCCACGCCCAGGCCTTCGGAGCGGCCGTATTCCTGCGCGGGATGTTCACCTGAGGCAGCCTCAAGGTAACACCAGTCCGGTCCGGCGCCGGCGTCGAGCAGCACGCTGATCAGGGCCAGGTCGATCTGGGCGCGGGCTTTGTCCCGCGCCGTCGCGCTGCTCAGGGCGGCGTTGAGCTGCGCCAGCCGGTCCGCGCCGCCAGCCTCGAAATGCCGCCAGCGGCTGTGGTACGGAATCGCCAGGTTCGGGTAGCGTGCACGCGTGAGTTCAGCCACCAGCGCGGCGGCTGTCAGCATGGCGCCGTCGTTGACGTTGAACCACTCGGACTCGCCGCGCCGCGCACGCGCCAGCAGGGCCTGCGCACGGTTGCGTATCGTGCTTGTAGAGCGCAATTCAGCTACAGCCCTTGTCTGGATTGCCCCTGCAGCTATTGAATTTGTAGCGTTGGTGATAATGAACTCAGGCATCCAGGCCTCGACCCTTGGCTTTTTTGAGCTCTTCCGCCGTGGGCACGGCGCCGGGCGTGAAGTAGCCGGCCGCCATCTTGGCGTCCATCTCGACCTGGGCGTCAGCGGGAATCATGTGGTCGGGGATGTTGACGCGCTCGACCACCTCGATGCCGGCCGCCGTGATCGCGTCGTACTTCATGTTGCTCATGGACACCAGCCGGTGGATCTTGCGTATGCCCAGCCAGTTCAGCACGTCGGGCATCAGCTCCTGGAAGCGCATGTCCTGCACGCCGGCCACACATTCGGTGCGGTTGAAGTACTGGTCGGCGGTGTCGCCGCCGACCTGGCGCTTGCGTGCGTTGTAGACTAGAAATTTGGTGACTTCGCCCAGCGCCCGGCCTTCCTTGCGGAAGTAGGACACCAGGCCCACACCGCCGCGCTGCGCGCCCTGGATACATTCTTCAATTGCGTGGGTCAGGTAGGGCCGGCAGGTGCAGATGTCGGAGCCGAAGACGTCCGAGCCGTTGCATTCGTCGTGCACGCGGGCGGTCAGCTCGATCTCGGGGTTGGCCAGATCGCGCGGCTTGCCGAAGATGTAGGCGGTGAGTCCGCCAATCGGCGGCAGAAACACTTCCAGGTCGCTGCGGGTCACGAGTTCGGGGTACATGCCGCCGGTTTCTTCAAACAACACGCGGCGCAGGTCGGTCTCGCTGCAGCCAAAACGCCGGGCCACTTCGGGCAGGTACCAGACCGGCTCGACCGCCACCTTGGTGACCATGGCCGCGCCGCCAGCTGTCAGGTATTTGCCGTCGGCTTTCAGCCGTCCGGATTGGAGCGCCTCGATCACCTCCGGCAGGATCACATGCGCCTGGGTCACGGCAATCGTCGGGCGGATGTCGTAGCCGGCAGCGAGCTCGGCGGCAAACACGTCGGCCACGGTGGCGCCCCAGGGGTCCATGGCGACGATGCGGCCGGGCTCGCTCCATTGCGGGTAGGGGCCAATGATGTCGGTCGGCGAGGTGTTGGTCAGGTCGGCCTTGTGGCTGGCCGACAGCGCGCCCGAAGCCACGGCCAGCGCGCGGTAAACGCTGTAGGAGCCGCTGTGGGTGCCAATCACGTTGCGGTGGCTGCGTTGGGTGGTGGTGCCGATGACGGGACCGCGTTCGGTGGCGGTGGCTGCCGCCCAGTGGATGGGCAGCGCGCCGTGGCCGCCGACATGCGAGGTCAGGCGGATGTGGCGCGGAGCGCTCGGGGGGGACGATGCGGAAGCAGGCGCGGCGGCGGAAGACTTGGCAAGCTCAGCAGGCATAAAGGGAATCCTTCAAAAAAGTCGAATGTAGCTGTGACATCCGGGGCTTGCAAGGGCTGTGCCGGAAAAGCAAAGCCGGCACCGGTAAATCGCGGCCCCAGACTCCTAGCGCTTTTTGCCGCCGAAGATGGTGCCCAGCGCGCCGCGCAGCACCTGGCGTGCCATCATGCGCGCTTCGGCCTTGAGCACAGATTGCACCATGCCGTCGCGCTGGCCACCGCGCGGGCCTTTCGAGCCGAATAACACGTCGCTCAGGCCGCCCATGAAACCGCCGGAGGCGTCAGCCGCCTTGGCGGTTTCGGCCTGTGCGGCTTCTGTGCGGGCCTTCAGCATTTCATAGGCGGATTCGGGGTCGGTCGCTTTTTCATAAACCCCTGCCACCAGCGAGCCGGCCACCAGCGCCTGGCGCTGCTGCGGCGTGATCGGGCCAATCTGGCTGCCCGGCGGCAACACATAAGCACGTTCGGTGATGCTGGGCCGGCCCTTGCTGTCGAGAAAACTCACCAGCGCTTCGCCAACGGCCAACTCGGTGATCGCGGCTTCGATGTCCAGGCCGGGTTTCTGGCGCATGGTCTGGGCCGTGGCTTTGACGGCCTTCTGGTCGCGCGGCGTGAAGGCGCGCAGCGCGTGCTGCACCCGGTTGCCCAATTGCGCCAGCACCGAGTCGGGAATATCCAGCGGGTTTTGCGTCACGAAATAAACCCCCACGCCTTTGGAGCGCACCAGTCGCACCACAAGTTCGATGCGCTCGATCAGCGCCTTGGGCGCCTCGTTGAACAGCAAATGCGCCTCGTCGAAGAAAAACACCAGCTTGGGCTGGTCCGGGTCGCCAATCTCGGGCAGTTGCTCGAACAGCTCGGACAACATCCACAGCAAAAAGGTGGCGTACAGGCGCGGTGAGTTCATCAGTTTGTCGGCGGCCAGGATGTTGATGACGCCCATCGGTCCCGACGGGCCGCCCCTAGAGGCCGATGCGCCCCCTGAGGGGGTCGACGTCGAAGACGTCGGGGGGCTCCGATTAACGTCCACGGTCTGCATGAAATCGCTGATGTTGAGCATGGGCTCGCCGAAGAACTTGTCGCCGCCCTGGGTTTCGATCTGCATCAGCCCGCGCTGAATGGCGCCCACGCTGGCGGCGCTGATGTTGCCGTATTCGGTGGTGAACTTGCTGGCGTTGTCGCCCACATGCTGCAGCATGGCGCGCAGGTCTTTCAGGTCCAGCAGCAGCATGCCGGCATCGTCGGCAATTTTGAAAACGAGGTTGATGACGCCGGCCTGGGTTTCGTTGAGTCCCAGCATGCGACCCAGCAGCAGCGGGCCCATGTCGGACACAGTGGCGCGCACCGGGTGGCCCTGTTCGCCGAACACGTCCCAGAGTGTGGTGGGGCAGGCCAGCGGTTCGGGTTTGGTGATACCGCGTTCTTTCAGGACCGCGCTCATTTTGTCGCCGATGCTGCCGGCCTGGCTGATGCCGGCCAGGTCGCCCTTGACGTCGCCCATGAAGACCGGCACGCCGATTTTCGAGAAGTTTTCCGCCAGCGTCTGCAGGGTCACCGTCTTGCCGGTGCCGGTGGCGCCGGTGATGAGGCCGTGGCGGTTGGCCAGCGCCGGGAGCAGCTCGCAGGTGGTGGAAGCATTCCGGGCAATCAGAAAGGGCTCGGCCATGGGGTGTCCTAAAAAGTAAAATGCGGTTTGTAGATTAAATCAATTCCAAAGGATTTCCGTGGCTGGTCACAGTAAATGGGCGAATATTCAGCACCGCAAGGGGCGCCAGGACGAGAAACGCCAGCGTATCTGGACCCGGGTGATGCGCGAGATCATGGTGGCTGCCCGCATGGGTGGTGGCGACATGGGCACCAACCCGCGCCTGCGACTGGCGGCCGAAAAGGCCAAGGCCGCCAACATGCCGCTGGAAAACGTCAAGTACGGCATCGCCAAGGCCACCGGCAGCCTGGAAGGCGTGCATTACGAAGAAGTGCGTTACGAGGGATATGGCATAGGCGGCGCGGCCATCATCGTGGACTGCATGACCGACAACAAGGTGCGCACCGTGGCCGAGGTGCGTCATGCGTTTGCCAAGTTTGGCGGCCACATGGGCACCGAAGGCTCGGTCGCTTTCCAGTTCAAGCATTGCGGCCAGCTGATTTTTGCACCGGGCACCAACGAGGACAAGATCATGGAAGTGGCGCTCGACGCTGGCGCCGATGATGTCATCACGCATGACGACGGTGCGATTGAAGTGTTGACGCCTTATGCACAGTTTGAAGTGATCAAACATGCGCTGGAAGCGGCGGGCCTGAAAGCAGAGTTGGCTGAAGTCACCATGCGTGCGGACAACATGATCGAGCTGACTGGTGGCGAGGCCGCGACCATGCAGAAGCTGCTGGACGTGCTGGAAGACCTCGACGACACGCAGGATGTGTTTCACAACGCCGCGCTGTCTGAATAAATTTGCAGTGCCTTTAAGCACGTGAGCGGCTGAGGGCGACCGCTTAAAACGCCCCCGGATCAACAGAGTTGAGCGCACTCAGCTATTGAAACAATAGCTGACAGGTTTTGCCGCTCACTGGGGCTTCGTATGTGCCCCATCAAATACTATCCGCTCCTGACGTATAATCTCATCCATGCTGACTATTGTCGAAACGCCGACTTTTCTGAGCTCTGCAAGCGCAATCTGGACGGATGACGAATTGATGGCATTCAAGATTTGGCTTGCAAGCAATGCCTTGGAGGGCGATGTTATTCCTGCGGCGCAGGGCCTGCGCAAAATTCGGTGGACCAGGCGTGGCATGGGCAAGCGCGGCGGAGCGCGAGTGGTGTATTACAACCAACTGGCCGACGGGCGAATAGTTCTGCTGATGGCTTATACGAAAGCCAAGTTTGATAACTTGCCGGCAGATTTTTTTGGTGGCATTAAAAAAGGAGTTCGAAAATGCCTAAGCCTCGTGTTGATGCAGAAATGGTTCGATTTCAGGCGGACCTGCTGCAGTCCGTGCGCGAGATGAAAGCAGGAACTTTCGCGCGCAGTACCCAGGTGCCTTTGACGGAAGCCTTTGAGGCGCGCGCAAAGATGGAGCTTTCACAGTCGCAGTTTGCGCAGCTGCTGGGTGTCTCAGTGCGTACTTTGCAGGAGTGGGAGCAAGGGCGAAAAAAGCCCACGGGGGCTGCGCAAACTCTGCTGCGAATTGCAGTTCAATCGCCGCAGGCGCTTTTAAAACTAGGGTAAACAATGCCAGCTTGGTAGGCGGCATCGCCCATTTCTGCGTCAAATTGAAGATCGCCAGGAATGGGCAGTACACAAATATTTTCCCGGCGCCACGGCATTCCCTTGGTTGGCAGGCGTAAGCGGCAGTTAACAATGAAAGCGACAGTATGAAAGTCCTGGTAGTAGGCGGCGGTGGCCGTGAGCACGCGCTGGCGTGGAAACTCGCGCAATCGCCCAAAGTGCAGGCGGTGTATGTGGCGCCGGGCAACGGCGGCACGGCACTCGACGCCCGGCTGGAGAACATCGCCATCACGGATGTGCAGACCTTGCGCGAATGGGCGCTGGCCGAGAAGATTGCCCTGACGGTGGTCGGCCCCGAGCAGCCGCTGGCGGTCGGCATTGTGGACGAGTTCCGGCTGCACGGCCTGCGGGTCTTTGGCCCGACAAAAGCCGCTGCACAACTGGAAAGCTCTAAGGCGTTTTCCAAGGCCTTCATGCAGCGCCACGGCATTCCGACGGCGGAGTACGAAACCTTTACCGACGCCATCGCCGCCCACGCCTATGTGGATGAAAAAGGTGCTCCGATTGTCATCAAGGCCGACGGCCTGGCAGCCGGCAAAGGTGTGGTGGTGGCCATGAGCCTGCACGAGGCGCACGAAGCGATTGAATTCATGCTGGCGCCCGACCCCAGCTTCAACCCGCTGGGTGTGACGCATAACGCTGGTGGCGCGCGGGTGGTCATCGAAGAGTTTTTGCAAGGCGAAGAGGCCAGTTTCATCGTGATGTGCGACGGCAAAAATGTCGCCGCCATGGCGACCAGCCAGGACCACAAACGCCTGCTTGACGGCGACCAGGGCCCGAACACCGGCGGCATGGGCGCCTACTCACCGGCGCCGGTGGTCACACCGACGGTGCATGCCCGCGCCATGCGCGAGATCATCCTGCCGACCATCAAAGGTATGGAGAAAGACGGCATCCCCTTCACCGGTTTTCTGTATGCCGGCTTGATGATCACGCCCGATGGCAAGGTCAAGACGCTGGAGTTCAACTGCCGCATGGGTGACCCCGAGACCCAGCCCATCATGATGCGGCTCAAGTCGGACCTGTTTGAGGTGATGATGGCCGCGACCTCGGGCAAGCTCGACGAGGTCGAGCTTGAATGGGACCGCCGGGTCGCGCTGGGCGTGGTGATGGCCGCGCACGGCTACCCGCTGCAGCCGCGCAAGGGGGACGTGATCACCGGCCTGCCGTCGGTCAACACCTCAGGTGCCGAGGACACGGTGGTGTTTCATGCAGGTACCGCCACCGCAGCTGGAGGCGCCAAAGGCGGCGTAATGACCTCCGGCGGGCGGGTGCTGTGTGTCACCGCGATGGCCAGTTCGGTGAAAGAGGCACAGCACCAGGCTTACGAGGCCGCCAAGACCATCCATTTCGACGGCGCGCAGTACCGCAAGGACATTGGATTCCGGGCGATCAAGCCCTGATGGGCATGGATTTTCCGCCGCCGCATCCCGTGCAGTTCCAGGGGAGCGGGCTGGCACGGGTGCTGCTGCGCGCCTTGGGCTGGCGCGTCGATTTTGAAGGCCTGCCGACGCAGCAGGGCGTGATTGTGGTCTACCCGCACACCTCGAACTGGGATTTCCCCATCGCTGTGCTGCTGAAATGGGCGGTCGGCATCCCGGTCCAGTTCTGGTCGAAGGACACGCTGTTCCGGATTCCGCTGTTTGGCTGGTGGCTGCGCTGGGTCGGTGGGGTGCCCATCAGGCGTTCGGCGCCCCAGGGTGTGGTCGGGCAGATGACTGAGCTGATGAAACAGAAAAAAGCGGGCGGGCAGTACTTCTGGCTGGCCCTGTCGCCTGAAGGAACCCGCCGCCTCACTGCGGGCTGGCGCAGCGGTTTTTACCGGCTGGCGCTGCAGGCCGATGTGCCCGTGGGCTTGGCGGGCCTCGACTATTCACGCAAACGCCTGGTTTTTCGGGATTTTGTGCGGCTCAGCGGCGACGAACAACGCGACCTCGAACGGATGGCTGTGGCAATGAGGGAGTTCCACGGCCTGCGGCCCCACGCCGCCGCCCCCGTGCGCTTGATCAATTCGGGCCGTCCCCGGGCCGATACCATTGTGAAATGACGACCATGACCGATTCTTCCCCCGTCCGCAGCTACCTGCTGGACCTGCAGCAGCGCATCACCGGCAGCATCGCTTCCATCGATGGCGGCGTATTTGCCGCCGATCCCTGGCTGAAGGCGCCTGACGAGCCGCTGCAGGGCAATGGCATCACCATGATCCTGGAAGGGGGCGAGGTGTTTGAGCGTGCAGGTTGCGGTTTTTCGCATGTGCGCGGACCTCGACTGCCGCCCTCGGCAACACAGCACCGGCCGGAGCTGGCCGGCGCGCCGTTCGAGGCGCTGGGCGTGTCGCTGGTGTTCCATCCCCGCAATCCTTATGTGCCAACGGTGCACATGAACGTGCGCATGCTGGCTGCCACACCGGCTTCGGGACCGCCGGTGTACTGGTTCGGCGGCGGCATGGACCTGACGCCGTATTACGGCTTTGAAGAGGATGCACGGCACTTCCACCAGACCTGCAGGGATGCGCTGGCGCCGTTTGGCGACGACAAGTACCCGCGCTTCAAGACCTGGTGCGACGAATACTTTTACCTGAAACACCGCGACGAGCAGCGCGGCATAGGCGGCGTGTTTTTTGATGATTTCCAGGAGCTGGGCTTCGACGGCAGCCTGGCCATGATGCAGTCGGTTGCCAACGCCTTCCTGCCGGCTTACCTGCCCATTGTCGAGCGCCGCAAGGCCATGGCGTATGGCGAGCGCGAGCGTGGCTTCCAGCTTTACCGACGGGGCCGTTATGTGGAGTTCAACCTGGTCTGGGACCGCGGCACCCACTTCGGCCTGCAGTCCGGTGGGCGCACCGAGTCCATCCTGATGTCCATGCCGCCGCTGGTGAGCTGGTCTTACCAGCGGCCGCTGGAGGCTGGTTCGGCCGAGGAGCGCCTGCACAAAGACTTTTTGATCCGGCGGGACTGGCTTTGAGCGCAGCGTCAGCCAGCGCCCCGCGCATCGGCATGTTCGGCGGATCTTTTGACCCGCCGCATCTGGCCCATGTGGCGCTGGCCCAGGCGGCGGTTGCGCAACTGCAGCTCGATGCGCTGCACATCGTTCCCACCGGGCAAGCCTGGTACAAGGAAAGGGCGCTCAGCGCGGCCGAGCACCGGCTGGCCATGGCTGAACTGGCGTTCGGCGGCCTGGAGCGGGTGCAGGTCGACGCGCGCGAGCTCCAGCGGCCCGGACCGAGCTTCACCATCGACACGCTGGAGGCATTGCAGGCCGAAAATCCGGGGGGCCGGCTCTACCTGATCATTGGAAAAGACCAATTCGCGGCGCTGAAAACCTGGCGGCGCTGGCAGGACCTGGTCCAGATAGCTATAATTTGTATAGCAGACCGCGCAGATTCCACAAGGGCTGAGGCCCAATTCGACCCTAAAATTCCGCTTCCGCACGCGCTGGTACCCCTGCAATTGCCCCTGATGCCCGTCAGTGCCACCGATATCCGGCGGCAGGTCACGTCGGGCGTCGCGACACAGCAAGGCCTGGCCCGGCTGGTTCCCGAGCCGGTTGCGCGTTATATTGAGCGCCATCGTCTCTATATTTCACCCTGATTCGAACCATTTATTTTTATTGAAGCCCACACTGCATGACCTCCACCCCCGCCAACACCACCGCTGCCAAAAAAGACGTCCAGAAACTGCAGCGAGCCATCATCGATGGCCTGGAAGATGTGAAAGCGGTGGACATCCAGGTGTTTGACACGGAACACATCACCTCGCTGTTCGAGCGCGTAATCATCGCCTCGGGCACGTCCAACCGGCAGACCAAGGCATTGGCCGCCAGCGTGCGTGATGCGGTGCGCGATGCCGGTTTTTCCAAGCCGCGCATCGAGGGCGAAGAAAACGGCGAGTGGATCATCGTGGATTGCGGCGCGGCCGTGGCGCACATCATGCAGCCGACCATCCGCCAGTACTACCACCTGGAAGAACTGTGGGGCGACAAACCCGTCAAGCTCAAGCTCGGTGCGCCGGCGCCGCTGGTCAAGGCGTCCAAATCCGAACCCGAGGAAGCCCCCAAGCTGGCCAAAGGCCGAGTAACTGGCAAGACCACCGCCAAATCGGCGAAGGCGTCCGGAAAAGTGGCAGCCAAACCCGTCGCGAAAAAAGCCGCCCGCACCGATGACGGCACCTATGTCGGCCGCGTCGGCAAGACCAACGACTGGACTGCCAAGCGCAATGCCGCCGCGCAGGCGGCTGAGCCGGCGGCCAAACCGGCTGCGAAGAAAACAGCGGTCAAGACACCCATCGTGAAGATTCCTGCCACCAAAAAAGTGACGGCCCGAAAAACTACCGCCAAGACTGCAGCCAAAACCGCAGCCAAAAAACCTGCCGCCCGGAAAACCACCACCCGGAGCCCATGAGGCTGACGATTGTCGCTGTCGGCCAGAAGGTGCCCGACTGGGCGCAGACTGCCTACGACGACTACGCCAAACGTTTCCCGCCCGAGCTGAAAGTCGAGCTCAAGGCCGTCAAGACCGAGCCACGCGCTTCCAAAACACTGGAGAACCTGCTGGCGGCAGAACGCCAGCGCATAGAGGCCGTGCTGCCCAAAGGCACGCGAATTGTGGCGCTGGACGAGCGGGGTACGGCGGTCACCACGGTGGCGCTGTCGGCAAAACTCACCGGCTGGCAGCTTGAAGGTGACGATGTCGCCATCATCATCGGCGGGCCGGACGGGCTGGACCCGGGCTTCAAGCAGGCCGCGCATGAGCGTTTGCGCCTGTCGGACCTGACCCTGCCGCATGCCATGGTGCGTGTGCTGCTGATCGAGCAGCTTTACCGCGCCTGGAGCATCACGGTCAATCATCCCTATCACAGAGAATGAGCCCCCACGTTCGTTCACTGCGTGTAACTCTCTGCCCCCCGAGGGGGCCGCTGCGCCTGCGGACTGGCAAAGCCAGATCCGCGGCCCCTGCTTGAAAAAGCGAGCGTCCACCACTTCGCTGTATGACCGACTTTATTTATCTCGCTTCTCAAAGCCCGAGGCGGCGCCAGTTGCTGGAGCAGCTGGGCGTTTCCTGCGAGCTCTTGCTGGCGGATGCTGGCGAAGACAGTGAGGCGCTTGAATCCGTCCTTGGCGGCGAGTCGCCGACCGCCTATGTGCAGCGCGTCACGCTGCTCAAGCTCGACGCTGCCGTCGCCCGCTTGAAAAAACGCGGCCCGCCGGCTGCGCCCGTGTTGTGTTCCGATACTACGGTGGCGCTGGGCCGCCGCATTTACGGCAAACCTGAGGATGAAGCCGATGCCGCGCGCATGCTCGGCGAACTGGCCGGCACCACGCACCGCGTGCTGACCGCGGTGGCCGTGCAGTCAGGACGCAAGCGTCTGCAGGCCCTGAGCGTGTCGCGCGTGACCTTCGCACCCATGAGCCAGGCGCAAATCCGCGCCTACGTAGCTTCGGGGGAACCCATGGGCAAGGCCGGTGCCTACGCGGTGCAGGGCAGGGTGGCCATGTTCATCAGCCATATCAGCGGCAGCTATTCGGGCATCATGGGTTTGCCCCTGCATGAAACGGCAGGGCTGCTGCGCGCAGCCGGCCTGAAAATATAGAGTCAACGACATGCAACAAGACATCCTGATCAACTGGTCACCCCAGGAAACCCGTGTGGCGGTGGTCGAATACGGCGCGGTACAGGAGCTGCACGTCGAGCGCACCCTGGAGCGCGGCCTGGTCGGCAACGTCTACCTCGGCAAGGTGGTGCGGGTGCTGCCGGGCATGCAGTCGGCCTTCATCGACATCGGCCTGGAACGGGCCGCGTTTTTGCATGTGGCCGATCTGATGAGCAGCATCAACAACCGCCATACTGACGCCGATGGCGCGGCCAATCCTGCGGCGGCTCCGAAGCCGATTGAAAAGCAACTGTTCGAGGGCCAGGCCATCATGGTGCAAGTGCTCAAGGACCCGATAGGCACCAAGGGCGCCCGGCTGACCGCCCAGGTCAGCATCGCGGGCCGTCTGTTGGTATTTCTGCCGCAGGACAATCACATCGGCGTATCGCAGAAGATTCCGGTCGCGCAGCGCGAGGAACTGCGTCAGCGCCTGCAGGCCCTGACAGGCGACCTGGGTGGTGGTTTTATCCTGCGCACCAATGGCGAGGACGCGACGGACGCGGAGCTGGGCGAGGACATCGCCTATTTGCGCAAGACCTGGGCCCGCATCAAGGATGCCGCTCTCCGGCTGCCGCCAACGTCGGTGTTGCACCAGGACCTGAGCCTGCTGCAACGCGTGCTGCGCGACATGGTGGTGGAAAACACCCAGAGCATACGCATCGATTCGCGCGAGCAGTTCGACAAACTCAGGCTGTTCGCCACCGAGTTCATGCCGGCCACCCTGCAACGGCTGCAACTGCACAGCGGCGAGCGACCGATTTTTGATCTGTTCAACATCGATGAGGAAATCGCCAAGGCCCTGGGCCGGCGTGTCGACCTCAAGTCCGGCGGCTACCTGATCGTCGACCAGACCGAGGCCCTGACCACGGTGGACGTCAACACCGGCGGTTTTGTCGGCGCGCGTAATTTCGACGACACCATCTTCAAAACCAACCTCGAGGCCTCACTGGCGATTGCCCGGCAACTGCGTCTGCGCAATCTGGGCGGCATCGTGATTGTGGATTTTATTGACATGATGCAGGCCGGCCACCGCGATGCGGTGCTGGCAGAGTTCCAGAAGCAGCTGGCACGCGACCGCATCAAGACCAGCGTGAATGGCTTTTCGGCGCTGGGCCTGCTGGAGATGACGCGCAAGCGCACGCGCGAATCGCTGGCGCACCAGCTGTGTGAGCCCTGCAGCGCCTGCATGGGCAAGGGCGTGGTCAAAACAGCGCGCAGCATTGGGTACGACATCCTGCGTGAAATCCTGCGCGAGGCGCGCCAGTTCAATCCCAAAGAGTTCAGGGTGATTGCATCCCCGAAAGTAATAGAGCTGTTTCTTGATGAGGAAAGCCAGCACCTGGCCGGCCTGAGCGACTTCATTGGCAAGCCGATTTCCCTGCAGGCCGAAGCGGCGATGGCGCAGGAACAATACGATATCGTGCTGTTGTGAGTGCCAAGCCGAAACGCCCGATTCCGATTCTGGTTTACCACCAGATCAGTGAAGCGCCACCCAAAGGGGCGCCGTTTCGCAGCCTGTACGTGTCGCCGCAGTCCTTCGCGCGGCAGATGGCTTTGCTCAAGCTGCTGGGTTACCAGGGCCTGTCCATGGCTGCGCTGCTGCCTTATCTGCGCGGCGAGAAAAGTGGCAAGGTGGTCGGCATCACGTTTGACGACGGTTACCAGAACAACCTGAGCCACGCTTTGCCGGTGCTGGTGCGCCATGGCTTTTCATCCACCTGTTATGTGGTCAGCAATCTGCTGGGCAAAACCAATGTCTGGGACAGTGCCATCGGCATTGCGCAAGTGCCGTTGATGAACGGCGATGAGTTGCGCCAGTGGGTGGCGGAGGGCCAGGAAGTCGGTTCGCACACGCAGAACCACGCCCGCCTGCTGCAATGTGATGCCCCTGCCGCGCTGGCCGAAATGACGCAGGACAAGGCTGCACTGGAGAACCTGTTGGATGTGCCGGTCCGGCATTTCTGCTACCCCTTTGGCGAATACGCACCGGAACATGTGGCTATGGCGCAGCAGGCGGGCTTTTTAACTGTCACAACCACGCGGCGCGGCCGAAGCACGGTGCGAGGCGATTTACTGGAACTGCCGCGCGTGCCCGTTGTGCGCTCGACCAGCCTGCCTGTTTTCTGGCTCAAGGTGGCGACCGGTTATGAAGACCGCAAACGCCCATGAGCCCGCCACGCCGTTTGCGCATTGCCGTCCTGAACCGGGTCTTTGAGACCACCGGCGGCGGGGCAGAGCGCTACTCCGTCGCGCTGGTTGAGCAGCTAGCGCAACGCCATGAGGTGCATGTGTTTGCGCAGCAGATCAAGCATGACGCGCCCGGCGTGACCTATCACAAGGTGGTCATGCCACTGCGCAAGCCGCGCTGGATCAACCAGCTCTGGTATGCCTTTGCGACCTGGCGGGCTACGCGCAACGGTTTTGACATTGTCCATTCGCATGAGAACACCTGGCACGGCCAGGTGCAGACCGTGCATGTGCTGCCGGTGAAACACAACCTCTTTCATGGCCGTACCGGTTTCAAGCTGGTGTTGCGATGGCTCAAAGTCATCACCAGCCCGCGTTTGCTGGCCTACCTCTGGCTGGAGCGCATGCGCTTTGCGCCTCAAGGCAACAGGCGGGTGGTGGTGACCTCGACCAGCCTGGGTGACACCATGGCGGCCACTTATCCCGCCTCGGTGCCGGCAACAAGCGTGATCACACCGGGTGTGCACTTGCCCGAAGCAAGCAGTGATGCCGACAAACGTGTAGCCCGCCAGCAACTGGGTCTGCCGGTGGCGGGCCGGTGTTTGCTGTTTGTCGGCAATGACTATAAAAAGAAGGGGCTGGACACATTGCTACAAGCCATGGCCAGTCTGCCAGACGATGTCGTTCTCGCTGTCGTGGGGAGTGCCGCCCATATTTCAGCTTATGCCCGGCAGGCTGAAACTGCGGGAATTGCAAAGCGTGTGTTTTTTCTTGGTGCATTACCAGACGTGATGCTTGCCTACCGCGCCGCTGACATTCTGGTGCATCCGACACTGGAGGATACCTTCGCCATGGTGGTGCTGGAGGCCATGGTCCATGGCCTGCCGGTGGTGGTGAGTGGCGCGGCCTATTGCGGCATCTCGGGCTTGTTAAGCCCTGGGCAGAATGCGCTGATTCTTGAGGACCCGCGAGATGCACAGGAACTGGCCCAGATACTCAATCAGCTTTTAGGGGACGCCGCGCTGAGGCAGCAACTGGGCGAACAGGCACGGGCTTTTGCCAGCCACTACCAATGGCAGGACATCGCGCGCCAGCAGGAAGCCGTATACCTGTCGGCGCTCAAGCCACCAGCTTGAAATGCTTGCGGCTGAAGTCGCGTCCCACACGTCTGCTCACCAGGCGTCTTGAATGAAATCGGCAATTCGCCCTTTAAACACGGGAATAGTTTGCTATTGTTTTGTCGTGTCCGTGGGAGGTGGGAGACCTGACTCTCGTGATCCAAAGGCGTTACGTATAAAGGCCGGACACCAATGTTTTACAGGGTTCAAGCGGCGGTTAGTTGTTCCACGCGAATAGGCTTCGCAGCCCAGCAATTGCGCCTGCGACCGCTGCAATGGAAAGAATTGCCGCTATCGCGATGACAGCCCAAGCAATCAGGGGGTGATTCAGAAACCTGTTCTTGATCACGTTGGTCAGGTTGCCACCCCGATCTCGGATGTACTGCTCATATGCGCTCGACAGAGTTGTGAGCATTTCTGCTTGTTGTAAGTCGTAGAAGTCTTCCAATGACATATGGGGTTGAATCATTGCCTTGTTTGTGACTCCTTGTTCGATGTGACGCACATCTGACAGGTACAGCACTTCGATTTCATCCTTTCGCTTCGAAAACGCCTCGGAACAAAGAGCTTGAAGCTCTTTTTCGGCAAGCAGTAGTCCTCTCTGGCTCATGACATCAATTGCTGTCGTCACAATGGTCAACGCGCTTTCCCTGAGTTCCGCTTCGAGCACTTTGTGCATTGCCACGACCGTCTCTGAACCAAAGAGAATTTCGCGCGCATTGGACCGCTGCTTTTCCTCGGTAAACCGCTCCATCATTCGGTGGTTTCTTTCGTCGAAACGAAGATTTAGAAGTTTCGTGAATTCATCTCTCATTGTTTGGCCTGCCATTCGAGGATTCGGGAGGATTCGGGGTCAGATTCCAATTAATGTACTTTCTGGTCACGCTGCAGCCAAAATCAAATGCCCCATTTCTGCCTTTGCAGGTCGAACTTTGATCTCAATGTCGTAGCCCAACCGCGTCAAGCAATCCATGAGCTTGCGCTCAGAGAGGTTGGTGAAGTCGCCGCGCATCATGTCGGAGACTTTGGGCTGCGTGATGCCCATGCGTTTGGCGGCTGCTTGCTGCGTCAGTCCAAGCGTGCCCATGGCTTTTCTGATCTCGATAACCAAGCCAGTTTTAATTTTTAGTTTTTCAGCATCGGGAAGGCCGAGGTCAGCAAACACGTTGCCGGAACCACTATGGACTTCTACGCCATCAATCAATCGAGTTTTCATTTTCGCAGCTCCTTTGCAAACGCCTCGGCAATTTTGAGCCGCGCGTGAACGATGTCCATTTCTTCCTTCGGTGTGGCGATCCCGCGCTTGCTCTTCTTCTGGAAGCAGTGAAGGACAAACACTGCCTCTGCAAACTTCACGGTGTAAACGGCACGGTAGGTGCCACCCACATCGTCTTCCACCACCTCAAGCACACCGGCTCCACTAAAGCCCTTGAGCACCTTGGCTGAATCATGCTTATCGCCAGCCTGTGCCAGCGACAAAGCAAAGCCGAAAAACCGTCGCACTTCCGTTGGCAGATCCAATAAATCCTTGTAGCTGCTCCCTATCCATTCGAGCGGTCTTTCATCAATTGGCATAGGCATAAATATACATGAACTGGTATATTAATTCAATTTGCGATCTATGCTTTGAGTTTGAGAGCGACGCATAGAGCGCACATTCCGACATCTTTAATCAGGTCAGGGGGGCGAGGGTCAGATCCCATTTCCCACGAATACTACAAAAACAATAGCAAACTATTCCCGTGTTCAAGGGGCGGGCTGCCGATTTAATTCAGGACGCCTGGTGAGCAGGCAGCAAAGGCTTCGACAAGCTCAGCCCGAACGGGGGTGTAGCGTTTAAACGAACAGCATTGTGCTCAAGCCACCAGCTTGAAGTGTTTGCGGCTGAAGTCGAGGCCGGTAAGCTTTTCCAGCCTGCGCATCAGGTGGTATTTGTTTTCCTTGCGGGTGGGCTGGTAAGCCGGATCAATCCGCAGCTCCTGCTCGGCACCGGTCGCCAGCCACTCTTTCGCTACGGCGGGATGCGTGCCATGAAAGGCCTCCAGGGCGCGCGCGTCGAACTGGCTGTAGTGCACTTCCATCTTGGTCGAGCTCGCCCAGTATTTGCTGACCTGGTCGAGTTTTTTCTGCATGTCTTCGTTGCGGCGAATCCAGCCGTAGTGAAAGATGTGCGCATTGGCCAGCGCTGCCTTGGGATTTCGCGGTTTTTTGTGATCGGTTGTGACCAGCCAGTACTGGCCGTCGGGCGCGTAGGAGCGAATGGTGTTGCGGATCAGCCGGCATTCGCGCCGGTACCAGCCTGGGCTGACCGAGACCCACTGCGCCGATCCGTAGAAGTGCCGGTAGTCGAACACCAGCGCCTCGACCTCGGGGTTGGCGTGGTGCCGCTCGACACTGGCGCGGATGACGGGCAGGTCGTCCTCGTGGACCACCTCGTCGCCTTCGAGGTAAAACGCCCAGTCACCGGTGCAGGCGTACTGGGCGATCATTTTCTGCTGAGCGTACACAAAACCCCGGTCGCCCATTCGTTCGTTCCAGAGGGTTTCGATCACGCGGATTTTCGGGTCGCCGATGGCCAGCACACGCGCCAGTGTGTCGTCATTGCCACTCCCTACCGCCACCACAAATTCGTCCACCAGCGGCAGCAACGAACGGATGGATGCTTCAAAGGGAAAGCCCAGCTCAACGCCGTTGCGGATGAAGGTGAAACCACTGATGGAAATTGTCATGACAGTTGCACCACCGGTGCGCTTTGCGAAAGATCGGAGTCGTACAAACCGAGCTTGTACAGGCGGGCATAGGGGCCGTCGCGGTTGATCAGTTCGGCATGGGTGCCGGTCTCCACAATCCGGCCAGCGTCCATGACGACGATCCGGCTGGCATGCTGCACCGTGGACAGGCGGTGCGCGATGACCAGCGTTGTGCGGTTGCGCATCAGGCGCTGCAGCGCTTCCTGCACCGCGCGTTCGGATTCGGTGTCCAGCGCCGAGGTGGCCTCATCCAGGATCAGCACGGGCGCGTCTTTGTAGAGCGCGCGGGCAATTGCCAGGCGCTGGCGCTGGCCGCCCGATAACTGCGTCGCGTTATGACCGGCCAGGGTGTCCATGCCTTGCGGCAGGTCGGCCACAAAACGCTCGAGGTTGGCGGCCTGCAGGCAACGCTGCACGCGTTCGCGGTCCAGCTCGGCGCCTAGCGCCACATTCACGGCAATGCTGTCGTTGAGCATCACCACATGCTGGCTGACCAGTGCAAACTGGCTGCGCAATGCATCTATCTGCCATTCGCGGAGGTCGTGGTCATCGAGTTCGATGACACCTGATGTGGGCTCTAAAAAACGCGGCAGCAGGTTGACCAGCGTGGTTTTACCGGCGCCCGAAGCGCCCACCAGCGCCACCGTTTCACCGGGGTGAATGGTCAGGTTGACCGAGTCCACAGCCGTCGCACCCTCGTTTCCATAGGCCACGCGTGCGTCGATGAACCGGATGTGGCCCTCTGCCCTGGGCTTGGAAAAGCTGCCGCCTTGTTCATCCGGTGTTTTCTCCATCAGATCGAGTCCACGCTCCAGCGCCGCCAGGCCGCGGGTGATCGGGCTGGCGACTTCCGACAAGTGTTTGATGGGGGCGACCAGCATCAGCATGGCCGTCACAAACGCCACAAAGGAGCCGACCGAGGTGCCGTCGGTCGCACTTTGCATCAGGGCCACCGAAATCACGGCGGACAGCGCCACGGCCGCCAGCATCTGCGTGGTGGGAGTCATGGCCGCAGACGCCGCGATGGACTTCATGGAGAGCCGCCGCAACGCATCACTGAGCTGCGCGAAACGCTTGGCCTGATCGGCCTGCGCCGCATGCAGCCGAATATCACGGTGTGCCAGCACGTTTTCTTCGACCACGTAAGCCAGCGAGTCGGTCGCGCTCTGGCTGGCCTTGGTGAGCCGGTATAGACGGCTGGAGAGCACTCGCATGACCCAGGCCACAGCCGGGATCAGCAGCGTCACAATCAGGGTCAGCTTCCAGTTCAGGTACAACAGATAGCTCGACAGGGCCAACAGGGTCAAGGTGTCCCGCGTCAGGCCCATGACCGAATTGACCAGCATGGATGAGCCGTTTTGCACCTCATAGACCACCGTGTTGGCCAGGGCGCTGGCCGACTGGCTCGAAAACAGGTCCAGCCGCGCCGACAGCAGCTTGCCGAACATGGCCTTGCGCAGCTCAAGCAACCCCAGATTTGTGACCTTGGCCAGCGCAATTTGCGCCACAAAACCGGCAAAACCGCGCACGCCGAACAACAGGATCAGCGCCACGGGAATCACCCACAGGTCAATACCGCCTTTCTGGAAACCCTTGTCCAGCAAGGGCTGCAGCAGGGCCGGCACCAGCGGCTCGGTGGCGGACGCCACCACGGTGGCGCCTATGGCAATGGCCCAGGCGCTACGGGACTGGTTGAAATAAGGCCAGATGCGTCGCAGGCGTTGCTTGATGGGCGCTGGCGAAACCGTTTCGCCGGGGGGAACGGTGCCGCGTGTCAAGCCGAAACCCCGGACTCCGAAGCCGACTGGCCGACCGGTGTTTGCATCAGCCCCGCAAGCACACGGGTAAAGTTCACTGCGATTTTTGGCATGGATGCCGCCTGGAGGACCATAGAGTCAACAAGCCAGCATTATCGTGGAACAATTGACGGCCAATTCCTACAAGCCCTCTTGTTCGCAGCATTCACAATCATCAACTTGATCAGGCAGGTGGATGGCAGCGGCTGATTCGGACTTCAACACATCACGCACCATGAGCCTTTCCGTCATCATCATCACCAAAAACGAAGAGGCCAATTTGCAGGCATGCCTGGAGTCCGTTCGATTTGCAGACCAATGGGTCGTGGTTGACAACGCCAGCACGGACAACACGCGGGCCATTGCCAGTGCCTTCGGGGCGGAGGTGACGCAAACCCAGGCATGGCCTGGTTTTGGCCCACAAAAAAACTTCGCCCTTAGCCTGGCCAGACACGACTGGGTCCTCTCCATCGATGCCGACGAACGCGTCACACCGGAACTGGCGCTGGAGATTCACAAGGCCATGCAAAACCGCGCCGCCGATGCGTTCGAGATTCCGCGTCTCACGCAATTTTGCGGGCAATGGATCCATCATTGCGGCTGGACCCCTGATCGTGTGCTGCGACTGTTCCGGCGCGGCCAGGCCGGCTTCAGCGACGACCTGGTGCACGAACGCGTCATCCTCAAATCCGGCGCCGTGGTGCGTTTGAATACCCGCCTGCTGCATTACAGCTACCCGACCCCCGCGCACTACTGGCGCAAGCTGGAGCAATACAGCCTGGCCTGGGCCCAGCAGGCCCATGCGCGCGGCAGGACCAGCTCCATGCTGCGGGCGGTAACATCAGGCCTGATGGCCTTCCTTAAAAGTTATATTTTCCGCCTTGGCATCCTCGACGGCAGCATGGGTTTCGCCGTGTGCGCGATGCAGGCCCAAGCCGCCTTCGGCAAATACTTCACCTTGTATTGTTTGAACCAACAAAATGCATCCAAAAAAATCTGATCATTCCTTACCCGCGTCCTGCCTGCCGGGACGACGCAGCCTGATCGCTGGCTTGACCAGCCTGGGCGCGCTGACCATGGTGCCGGCATCCTGGGCCCAGTTCCGGGTTGAAGTGTCCGGCGTGGGCCTGACCCAGTTGCCGATTGCCATTGCATCGTTCCGAGGTGATGCGCAGTCCCCGCAAAAAATTGCAGCGATCGTGCAGGCCGATCTGGAAAGAAGCGGCCAGTTTCGTGCGGTGGACGCCAGCGGCAACCCACTCGACGAAAGCTCCCGGCCCGACCTGTCTGTGTGGCGCCAACGCGCCGCCGACTCTTTGCTGACCGGCAGCGTCACACGTCTGGCCGACGGGCGCTACGATGTGCGTTGCCGCCTCTGGGATGTGGTGCGTGGGCAGGACCTGGGCGGCCAAAGTTATGTGGTGCCGCAGAGTGATCTGCGTCTGTCGGCGCACCGGATCGCCGACTTTGTTTACGAAAAATTGACTGGCGAAAAAGGCGTTTTTTCCACCCGCATCGCCTATGTGACCAAGGCCGGCACGCGTTACAACCTGTGGGTGGCAGATTCCGACGGCGAAGGCGCGCAGTCGGCGCTGGCCAGCCCCGAGCCGATTATTTCTCCGTCATGGTCCCCCAATGGCTCGCAGCTAGCCTATGTGTCCTTTGAGTCGCGCAAGCCGGTGATTTATGCTCACGATGTGGCCTCGGGCAAACGTCGGCTGCTGGCCAATTTCCGCGGCTCCAACAGCGCACCGGCCTGGTCGCCCGATGGCAACCAGTTGGTCGCCACGCTGAGCCGAGATGGAGGCTCGCAACTTTATGCGATTGCGGCTGCAGGCGGCGAGCCACGTCGCCTCACGCAATCGGCCAGCATCGATACCGAACCGGCGTTTTCCCCAGACGGCCGCTCCATTTATTTTGTGAGTGACCGCGGTGGTTCGCCGCAGATTTACCGCATGGGTGCAAGCGGCAGCAATGTAGAACGTGTCACCTTTACCGGGAGTTACAACATATCGCCTGCCATCAGCCCGGACGGACGCTGGCTGGCCTATATTTCACGCATAGGCGGCGCTTTCAAACTGCACGTCATGGAACTGGGCATGGGAACTGCGGTGGCCATCACTGACACCAACGGCGATGAAAGCCCGAGTTTTGCGCCAAACAGCCGTCTCATCGTTTACGCCACGCAGCAGCAAGGCCGCGAAGCCCTGCTGACCACCACGCTGGACGGAAAAATCAAAGCCCGCCTGACCGGCTCCACCGGAGACATACGCGAGCCTGACTGGGGACCTTTCCAGAGGTAAACCAGCAGCGCTGATCATCCTCCTTTTAATTTTTAGCCAAGGTTTTTATGAAACGCATCCTCTCTCTCTCCGCCATCATCACCCTGACTGCTGTCATTGTCGGCTGCAGTTCCGGCGTCAAGCTCAATGATGTTCCGGTCGAAAACCGGGCACCGGTCGCGACAGCCCCAGGCGGCACGGGCGATGCCTCCGGCGTGACCGGTCGCGACGTAGCCCCCGTACTGATCGGCGCGACCGATCCTTCGCTTGCCGGACCTACCGGTGCCGCGCGCGTGATTTATTTTGACTACGACAGCTTTGCCATCAAGCCCGAAGCCCAGAGCACCGTCGAAGCCCATGCCCGTTTTCTGAGCGCCAACAAGGCCCGCAAACTGGTCATCGAAGGCAGCACCGATGAGCGCGGTGGCCGCGAATACAACTTGGCGCTGGGCCAGAAACGCGCCGAGGCCGTGCGCCGCGCTCTGGGCTTGCTGGGGGCAACCGACGCGCAAGTTGAAGCCGTCAGCTTCGGTGAAGAAAAACCTGCTGCGACGGGAATGGATGAGGATTCCTACGCCAAGAACCGCCGCGCTGAATTCAACTACCGTTAAGCCGGAGCCCCAATCTTGAAGCACTTCAGGAGTGTCCTGGCCGCTGTGGCCTGCTTGGTTGCGTTCAATGCGCACGCCGGCCTGTTCGAAGATGACGAGGCCCGCAAGGCGATTCTCGAGATGCGCCAGCGGCTCGATGTGTCGCAACAGCGGATGACCGAGGATTTGCGCAAGGCCAACGAGGACAACGCGCAACTCAGGCGCAGCCTGCTGGAGCTGTCCGGTCAGATCGATGCACTGCGCAATGAGATGGCACAAATGCGCGGACAGAGCGAGCAGGTGACCCGCCAGTTGTCCGAGGTCCAGCGCCTCCAGAAGGATATGTCCCAGGGGCTGGACAACCGGCTCAGCAAGTTCGAGCCGTCCAAGGTCACGGTCGATGGCAGGGAGTTTGTCGCAGAGCCGGCTGAAAAGCAGGAATTTGAGGCGGCTCTGGCGGTTCTGCGCAAAGGCGAATTTGCGCTGGCGCAGACAGCTTTCAGCAGTTTCCTCAAGCGTTACCCGCAAAGTGGTTATAAGGCGCCCGCCCTGTTCTGGCTCGGCAACGCGCAATATGCCTTGCGCAACTACCGCGATGCCATCACCAATTTCCGCGCATTGGTGGCCACCGATACGGAGCACGTCCGCGCGCCCGAGGCCGTGCTGGCCGTGGCCAACTGCCAGGTCGAGCTCAAGGACATCAAGGGTGCGCGTAAAACGCTGGAAGATCTGCTCAAAGCCTATCCCCAGTCGGAAGCCGCTTCGGTGGCCAAGGATCGCCTGAGCAAACTGAAATAAATACCCCCACGCTTGTCGCTTCGCGTGCCTTCGGCGGTGTGCTGCCCCTTGCACGAAGAAGAGGGGCTGATTTCCCTTGGGGCGGCCCGGCGGAAAAAACGTAGCCACGGGAAAAGGGTTAGGGCTCATCGACGATATACAGCCCTAAAATCGGGGCATGGACATCTCCCAGCTCAACACCCTCACCACCCAGGTTCTCTGGGCGGCCTTCATCCTCTCCATGCTGTTTGGCGCCATCACCCAGCGCACGCATTTTTGCACCATGGGTGCGGTCAGCGACATCCTCAACATGGGCGACTGGACCCGCATGCGCATGTGGGGCATGGCCATTGGGGTGGCAATGATCGGCTTTTATGGCATGGCAGCGGCCGGTTTGATCGACCCGTCCAAAACCCTGTATGCGTCGAACCGTTTCATTTGGCTGTCTGCATTGGTGGGCGGCGGACTGTTTGGCTTCGGCATGGTGCTGGCCTCGGGTTGCGGTAGCAAGACGCTGGTGCGCATAGGCGGCGGCAACCTCAAGTCGCTGGTGGTGTTTGTGGTCATGGGTGTGGCCGCGTTTGCCACGCTCAAGGGCCTCACCGCCGTACTGCGTGTGGCCACGGTAGACAGAGTGGCCGTCGACTTCACCAGCCACGCGGCCCTTTCGAACTGGGCTGGTGCCGCAGCAGGAACATCCCCCGCATTGGCCGGGCTGGTCATTGCTGTTGTGCTCGGTGGCAGCCTGATCGTATGGGCCTTGCTGGGCACGGAGTTCCGCCGCTTTGACAACCTGCTTGCCGGACTGGGCATTGGCGCGCTGGTTGCGGCCATGTGGTGGGTCAGCGGCCATTTGGGTTATGTGGCCGAGCACCCCGACACCTTGCAGGAGGCCTTTCTGGCCACAAACTCCGGCCGCATGGAGGCGTTGAGTTTTGTCTCGCCCGTGGCCTACACGGTAGACTGGTTCATGTTTTTCAGCGACAAAAGCAAGCTGCTGACCATCGGCATTGTGTCGGTGTTTGGCGTGGTCACCGGCTCGGCCGTGTATTCACTGCTCTCGCGCAGTTTCCGCTGGGAAGGTTTCCGCGACGCCGAAGACACCGGCAACCATCTGGTGGGCGCGGTGTTGATGGGGGTGGGCGGCGTGACCGCCATGGGCTGCACCATCGGCCAGGGTTTGTCGGGCATATCGACCTTGAGCGCGACCAGCTTCGTGGCGGTGGCCGCCATTCTGGCAGGCTGCGTGGCGGGTGTGCGCTACCAGATCTGGCGGCTGGAAGGTTGATGGCCCCCATGCTTGTCGCTTCGCGTGCCTTAGGCGGTGCGGTGCGCTGCCCCTTGCACGAAGAAGAGGGGCTGATTTCCCTTGGGGCGGCCCGGCGGGAAATTGCAAGTGACTGAAATTGCGAATCAGACGCCCGCAGCCGATCTGGAGCGACGCTTCGGCGGTCTGGCGCGCCTTTACGGCACGGCAGGCGCAAAAAAGATCCGCGCGGCCCATGTGGTGGTGGTGGGGCTGGGCGGCGTCGGATCCTGGGCCGCCGAGGCGCTGGCGCGCAGCGGCGTGGCGCGGCTCACGCTGATTGACCTGGATCACATCACCGAGTCCAACATCAACCGCCAGATCCATGCACTGGACAGCACGCTCGGGCAGGCCAAGGTGCTGGCCATGCAGGAACGTATTGCGCACATCAACCCCGACTGTGAAGTCCACTGCATCGAAGAATTTGTCGATGCCGCCAACTGGCCCGTGATCGCCGGGCTGCAAGGCAGCGAGCGCGTGTCCGTGATCGATGCCTGTGACCAGGTCAAGGCCAAAACGGCGATGGCGGCCTGGGCCGTCAAAAACAAAATCAACTTGATCAGCGTTGGTGCGGCCGGTGGCAAGCGCCACGCGCACAAGGTCGACATCGACGACCTCGCGCAGGTCACGCACGACCCCTTGCTGGCGCAACTGCGTTACCGGCTGCGCAAGGAGCAGGGCGCGGCGCGCAAGGGAAAAATCGGCGTGTCCTGTGTGTTCAGCCGCGAGGCTGTGATGCAGCCGGCGGAACCTGTCGTCGCCGGGCCTGATGACAACGAAGGCCAGACCTGTGCGGTGTCCTGCGACGAACAAAGCGATGGCAGCCTCAATTGCCACGGCTACGGCTCGGTTGTCAGCGTGACCTCGACTTTCGGCCTGTGTGCAGCCGGCTGGGTGCTCGACAAAATTGCGGCGTGAGTTTGCAAAGCCCGAAAAAATAACGCTATAATTCAAGGCTTTGCTGCACACGATGCAGCAAAGACCGGGAAGTATCGAAAGATGCCCTCGGGGCCTTAGCTCAGTTGGTAGAGCAGCGGACTTTTAATCCGTTTGTCGTGGGTTCGACCCCCGCAGGCCCCACCAGAATTTGAAAGCGCCTGACTGCAAAGTCAGGCGCTTTTTTTGTTTCTGCACGCGATTCGTTATTCCATTTCCACAACATTAGTGCAATAATATCCTCCATCATACTTGATGGAGAAAGTCATGGCACGTCCAGTTACCGGGGATGATGAGACGATCGAAATTGCGCAAATAGCGATCTCGCAAGCCACAACGATGGAT
>NZ_JAUYEY010000013.1 GCF_030689685.1 Polaromonas sp.
ATCCGCTCATATGCCGCGACCATGCACAAGCAAGGGGCGAACATCTTTGACTCCCTTGTCGCCGCCTTCAAGGGTGCACCGCCTCAGCCCCGCTTCGGCTGAATCCAGTACGTCTGCCTAAAGTTGGGCTGAGTAGTTACCATGCAGAAAAGAATGATGGGCAGGGGATAGTTCAACCACCGCATCAGGGTTTGACACGAGTGGTAGATGGTTTCCAGTGACTGCGTCAGCCCGTCGGAAACGCGCGATGGAACTTGCCCCACTGCAAAACCAAACAGCAGGGCAAAGACCAGCGCCTTCAAGGTATCGCCGCTTGCCAGTGCCGCGAAAATATTGGAGGGTACCAAGCTGACCAGCACCTCCGTGAAACTGATGGATTTGACAGGTGCATCGACGCCCTGCAGGCTCATGACCGTGTCACTGGAGTTCAGGTCGTTCCCAACGATCTTCCCAAAGGTCTGCATGGTTTCGGTCGACAGGTTTTCTCCCGGCTTCATCACCAGCAAGGTCAGCGCACCCAGCAATGCGACCACCACGGAAAATACGGTAAAGACAACGGCGACACGTGCCATCAGGCCACCGCCGCCGCCCTCGCGAAAAAGGCGTTGCAGGCTGAAGATGACCGCCGATACCATGAACGGCAAGGCGATCATCTTGAGCAGGTCCACATATATGTCGCCTACAAACCCGAGCTTGAGACCAAGAGCCGGCGCGTACATGCCCAGCATGAAGCCCGCCGACAAGCTGGCAATCACCACCCAAGGGTTGAGCGCGAACGCATAAAGTTTTTTCAGATTGATCATCACAGCACCTTGGTTGGTCGACTACTTGTCCAGCGCCTTCAGCACTTTGTCGATGGTCAATTTTTCCGAACCCTCAGATAAAAACTGGTTGACGTAGGCCAGCAATGTCGGGTCCTGGATGCCAACGGCGATGCCCAGCGTGTCCTCCAGGTCCTTGAAGGTGACCGTGCGCAGCGTCAACGACGCCGTAGGATCGCTCTTCAATATCCGCTTGATCTCAAACTCATCCCGATAGGCCGCCATGATCTGGCCCTTTTCAAGCGCCTTCAGGACGGAATCCCAGGTTGGAAATTCTCGAAGCTCCGACAGGGGAAAATTTTTGCTGGCATAGTCGGAAAAAGAGGACTTCGCGATCACGCCGATGGAGCCCTTGAACTCACGCACCACGACGGGCAGGGGCCGGTCCCTGGCCAGCTCCGCGAACTTCACCCGATTCAGGATGAAGGCATGATTGAGACGAATATACGGATCGGTGAAACTGATCATCTGCGCGCGCGCCAGTGTCCGGGACAACTTGCTGATGCCCAGATCCGCCTCCTGCCGTGCGACGATATCGACCACCTCATTGAAGGTCCGCGCGCTGCGGTCAAACCTCACATTCACTTTGAGTTCTTTGGCAATCGCCTTGGCCAGGTCAACCTCCAGGCCGACCAGTTCCCCTTTTTTTATGTAGAAAAAGGGCGGCGTATCCACACCGAGCATTGCCACAACGAGCTCTCCCCGATTGACGATGCGGGCAATGTCGGGAGCAAGGAAGCGGCCGTCGACGACCTTCACAAGCGTTGACGGCGGCACCGGCGCATCAGACGTTCTCGCTGCAACCGGAACTGTAGGGCCTGCCGCCAGCGCCGGTGCCAAACACGCAGCCCAGGCCAGCGCCAGGATAAAAATCTTCCACCCTTTGCTTGAAGGGCGATACAAATGCTGTTGCGCTTGCCTTTTGTACGACATCATCAAATCCTGATTCATGTTTACAGCGACAGGGGGCATTGCTGAGGTGCGACCGGCACTGCAGCAGGTGGACCGGCTGAATATGCTCTTTTTTTGATAGCTGCATACACCCATCAGACATGGGCTGGAAGTCAATTTTATTCAGAATTCGTGGCCTGACCGCGAGAAACTGCCCGAAATTACAGCACAGCAGAAAGTGCTGCTTATCTCCAGCATGTGGCCAAAGAGCAAACCTTCGCGCCAATCAAAAAGCCCCTGAATCCGCTGGGGATCAAGGGCTTGCGCATCTGGTGGCCTGGGGCGGAATCGAACCACCGACACAAGGATTTTCAATCCTCTGCTCTACCGACTGAGCTACCGGGCCTGAACCTCAAATTATATATCAGGCAGCGCGCTTGCCGCGAGTCAGGTCCACGCCCAGTTGCTTGAGCTTGCGGTACAGGTGAGTGCGCTCCAGACCGGTCTTTTCAGCCACGCGCGTCATGGAGCCACCCTCCTTGGCGAGGTGGAATTCAAAGTAGGCTTTTTCAAATTCATCGCGTGCGTCTCGCAGCGGTTTTTCGAGCAGGAAGCTCTGCGTCGCCTGCGGGCCCAGCTCGACCACGGCGGCGGCGACACCGCTGGTCATGGCGACTTCTACGGTCAGGTCCGGCGTATGCAGCAAGGTGGCTGGTGGTGCCAGCGGTTTGCGACCCGCTGATTTGACCAGTCCCTGCTCCACCGCTTTAAGTAGTTTTTGCAGGGTGATGGGTTTTTCGAGGAAGGCCATCGCGCCGATCTTGGTGGCTTCGACGGCCGTGTCGATGGTGGCGTGGCCGCTCATCATGATCACCGGCATCGTCAGCATTCCGCTGGACGACCATTCCTTGAGCAAGGTGACGCCGTCGGTATCGGGCATCCAGATGTCCAGCAGCACCAGGTCCGGGCGGGCGCGGCTGCGGGCGGCGCGGGCCTGGGCCGCATTTTCTGCGAGTTCGACCTGATGGCCTTCGTCGTTGAGAATTTCCGACAGCAAATCGCGTATGCCTAATTCGTCGTCAACCACCAGAATATTTGCCATGATGAATCGCTATCCCTAACCAGCAGTTATCGATCCTGCGGCAGCTCTTCAGTTCTGCGCCCGCAAGTGTTGTTAAGTCACAACCGCGAATGATAACGATACTTGGGCGCCCTGCACGGCGTCATCGACCACGCGATTTGAAATATCGATGCGTGCGCCGTGTTCGTCGGCAATTTTTTTGACCACAGCCAGGCCCAGCCCGGTGCCTTTGACCTTGGTTGTGACGTAGGGCTCAAACGCCCGCTTCAGGATGTGTTCGGGGAAGCCGCTGCCGTTATCGCGCACCGTCAGGCGCACGCGGCGCGAACTCGGCGAGTATTCGGTCTTGAGTGTGACCAGCGCCGTGCGCCCTGCGGGCAGTCCCTCCTGGGCGTCCTGGGCGTTTTGCAACAAGTTGTGAATAACCTGGCGAATCTGTTGTGAATCCGCCTTGATCTCGGGGCAACCGGGTTCCAGCTCCGCCTGCACCGGCACCACCGCGTTGTCGCTGGCATAAAGCTGGATCACGTCATTGACCAGCGCATTAAGGTCTACCGGCTTCAGTTCGGCGGCGGGCAGGCGCGCATAGTCACGGAACTCATTGACCAGCCGCTTCATGGCATCAACCTGGTCAACAATCGTTTTGACGGATTTGGTCAACAAAATCTGCTCGGGCTCGGCGACTTTGCCGGTGAGCTTCATTTCTAGTCGTTCGGCCGACAACTGAATGGGGGTCAGCGGGTTCTTGATCTCATGGGCAAGCCGCCGGGCCACTTCACCCCAGGCCTGGGCACGCTGGGCCGAGACCATTTCTGACACGTCGTCGAACACCAGCAGGCATTCGTTGCCCGGCATCTTGGCGCCACGGGCAATCAGCGTGATGGCATTGTCGGGCGTGCCGGGCTGGGCGGCATTGAGCTCGAAGGACTGCTGCCAATGCTCGATGCCGTGCAGGGTGTTCTCGCCAAAGTAGGTGTCAAACTGCGCCTGCACGCCCTCTGCAAAGGCAGCCATACCGGGAACCTCGCTCAGCGGTCGCCCGTGGTGGGCCGCAAGTGGCGCGCGCAGGATGCGGGTGGCGCCGGGGTTGCTGGTCTGGATGCGCCCCTGAAGGTCCAGCACCATGACGCCCGCCGTCAGGTTGTCGAGAATGGTCTGCAGGTTGGCACGGGCAGCATCGACCTGGTCCATGCTTTTCTGCACGGCACCGCGCGCGTCGGCCAGTTGCTGGGTCATGTCGGCAAAAGAGCGCGTCAGCCCGCCCAGCTCGTCCTTGCCCTGCAGCGCGGCCTTGGGCGTCAGATCGCCTTGGGCCACCTGCTTGACGCCTTCGGCGAGCACCAGCAAGGGACGGGCCAACTGGTTGCCCAGCACCACCGCCAGCAGCACCGCGCCAAACACCGCGAGGAACAGGCTGAGCGTGAGTGTGCCTATGTACATCTTGCGCAAGCCCCCCCTGGCCAGCGCGCGCTCCTGGTACTCGCGGTTGGCCTCTTGCACAGCGATGGCGTTGGCCACCAGGCTGACGGGCAGCAGCTCGGTCACCTGCAAAAACCGGTTTTCGCCGAACAAGCCCACGCCCGGACTGCTGACCAGTGCCAGCGCCTTGATGCGGGGCGGAATGTTGACGTCACCGGCGGCGCCCGGCGCTGCGGACGCGGCTGGCTCGGCACCGCCTGCCTCTGCAGCGGGCAGCGCCACCTCGTCCAGACCCTCGATCTGCGTGGCCACGCGCTGGGTGCGCGCGTTGCGCAGCAATTGCCCAGGCGGGCGCTCGGGCTTGATCGAATAACGCGAATCACCAGCGCTGGCAATCATCTGGCCGGAGGCCGACCACAGCACCACGTCGCTGACGGCGAGCTGATCACGCAAGCGCTCCAGCGCCAGACCCGCAGTGGCGTCAGGCGTTTGCGCCAACTGGCCGGCTGCCGCCCGTGTTTTATTGGCCAGTTCGGACGCCAGCGTATCGAGCGTGACGCGGCCCAGGTTGAGACCAGCGTCCAGCGCGCCTTCGACTTTCACATCAAACCAGCTTTCAATGGAGCGCGAGACGAACTGGTAAGACACGACGTAAATCATCATGCCGGGCATCAGGCCCACCAACGCAAAAATCGCCGCCAGCTTGACCAGCAGGCGGCTGCCAAACTTGCCCTTGCGCAGGCGCAGAACCAGGCGAAGCACGATCCAGCCGATCACCAGGAGCAGCAGGCCGGCCACTGCCACGTTCAGCCCAAACAGCAGGACGTAGTTGCGCTCGTACAGTTCACGGTTGCCGGTGGCCTGGGTCAGCAGGAACATCAGCACCAGCCCCAGCGCCGCCATCACCCCCACCCCGACGCCGACCGTCCAGCGGAAGGCCGGACTGCTTTTCACGGACGCCACCTGGCGCCTAAGGTTCACTTCACCGCCTCTTTGGCCACTTCCCTGGCCATGTCGGGCGCCAGCGAGATGTCGCGGATCGGCTCGGCCAGCAGCTGGCGGCTGTCTTCCACTGCAATGGCCCAGTCGCGCTGCCCCGCTACACCGATCTGGAAAGGGCGCGGTAGCTGCGACAGGTCGAGCCGGAAACGGAACTCGACGTTGTGCCGGGAGGCGGCTTCGATTTCAGCGGCGTCGGCAATGCGCCAGCGAGATATGCGCTGGATGGCCGTCATGGCCTCGGACAGGCTGTCGTAGTTCTGGCTCAAAGACGCACGCAAACCGGTCACGCTGATCGCGCCGGACAGGATATTCAGGCGCCAGCGCCGTGTCAGCGGCTGAAAGGCCAGGCGCATGGTGCGGGTGGCCGTGGTGACACGTTTGTCGTACCAGTACCAGCGGTCCCGGTAAATGTCGGCCTCGGCCACAAAAAATAGAGGAATCCCTTTGAGCAGTGCGTCTTCGACGACAGTCGGCAAATCGAATCTGACGGCAGCCGACAAGTACACCGATTCGTCGGAGCGCTCCATCTTCAGTTGCGCGAGCTCGGCCGCCAGCGCCACAGGGCTGGCACAGGCCATCAGCGCGCAGGCGCAAAACGCAAGTGCCCGCCGCAACACAGGTTCAAATCCCGCGTTTTTCAAACATTGCGTAATAAAAGCCGTCGTTCTCACCGTTCAAATTGTCCGGGAAGACGGTCCCGGTCACGCCACTTTGAGGCAGTAAATGACCAGGGGATGGCATTAAATGGGCGTCTTTGTGGTGCGTAACAAACGTTTGCGCCTGCTGCTCACCTTCGGCCCTGAAAACCGAGCAGGTGCAGTACAGCAGCCGCCCGCCGGGTTTGAGCAGCGGCCACAGGGCATCAAACAATTGCCTTTGCAAGGCCGCGAGTTGCGCGATGTCGGTGGGGCGGCGCAACCAGCGCACATCCGGGTGCCGGCGCACAATGCCCGAAGCAGTACACGGCGCGTCCAGCAGGATGCCGTCATACGGCTGGCCGTCCCACCAGCCATCGGGACGTGCGGCATCACCGACTCGCACATCGGCCTGCAAACCAAGGCGCTGCAGATTCTGCACGATACGCTCACAGCGGCGCGCGTCGATGTCGAGCGCTGTCACATCAGCATCGGTCAGTTCCAGCAGGTGGGCTGTCTTGCCGCCCGGCGCAGCACAGGCGTCAAGAAGCCGCAGGCGACCACCGCCCAAAGCGGCCAGCCCGTCCAGCAGCAAGGGTGCGGCCAGCTGCGCTGCCGCGTCCTGCACCGAAAAGTGACCTTCAGCGTAGCCCGGCAAAGACGGCACCGGCTGCGCGTTCGCCAAAACAACGCCCTCCCCGCCCACCGGATTTGCTCCTATATTAATAGCTTCCAGGGCTTGCTGGTAATGGGCTGGAGTCGTTTTTCGTTGATTAATCCGGAGAATCAGCGGCGCGCGCGCATTGTTGGCCCGCAGGATGGCCTGCCACTGCGCAGGATGGTCCTTGCGCACACGGTCAATCCACCACTGCGGATGGTTCCAGACGGCTTGCGGATGTTTTTCGGTCTGCGCCACCAGCGCATCCCGCTCGCGCAGGAAGCGGCGCAGGCAGCCGTTGATGAAGCTGGCCTGGTGGCGCGTGTCCTCGCTGCGTTTGGCGGCCTCCACCGCCTGGTCCACCAGCGTATGCAAGGTGTAGGGCGCGCCCTCTTCCGTCCAGATCAGCGCCAGGGCCACGCACAGCAGCGCGTCAGCCTCGGGCGGTGGCGGGCGGCTGGCTAGCTGCTGGCGCAGAGCCTCTGCGCGCCCGAGCTGGCGCAGGGCATGAAAGCCCAAGGCCTGCACGCCGGGCCGGAGCGCGCCATCCACGTCTTCGAGCGCCGCAGTCATCGAGCGGCCTGCGCGCACGGCCATCAGTAAAAAAGCAGCCCCCTGGAGCTGGCGCCACAGGGGGATTTGGGTGGGGGTGTCTTGCATGGAGTTAATGTAAGCCCCCACGGTCGCTCACTGCGTGTAGCTCCCTGCCCCCCGAGGGGGCCGCTGCGCCTGCGGCCCGGCAAAGCCGGTTCTGCGGCCCCTGCTTGCAATTCGGAAGCACAGGTGGAACGTCCCCGCAGCCAATTCAGACCAGACTATCAGCCCAGATGTTGCTGGCCCAGTTCAGCGCATACACGCCTTCGAGTTCGGTAGGCCCGGCGCTCACGCCGCCAGAGCCGGCCACGGTCTTGAAGGTTTTCTCGGCTGCGACGTACTCGTGAACGCTGGCAACGTGGATTACATTCTTGTTGTCCACAAAGCTGTAGCAGGTGTTGGTCAGCATGGGCGCCGGGTTGATCTCCCAACCGGACAACTGCGCCACGATGGCCGCCGCCGCAACCTTGCCGTGGTTGTTGGCCATGTGGCCGCTTTTGGGCATGGCTGGCGCGATCTGGATCGAATCACCGATCACAAACACGTCTTTGGCGGCGGTGGACTCGAAGCTCTGGTAGTTGACGCCGCACCAGCGGTTGTTGGCCATGTTGTTCAAACCCGTCTGCACCGCAATGGCGCCAGCGCGCATGGACGGCAGGACATTGAGCACATTGGCCTTGACGTCCTCCTGCACGTCGAACTTGACCACGCCGGCTTTGGCATCGACAGCGGTCGCCTTGTGCTGGCCACGGTATTCGATGATGCCCTTGTACTGCTCGGCCCAGACCTTCTTGAACAGCGGGCCTTTGGAGGTCACATCCGGATTGGCGTCGAGGATCAGCACCTTGCTGCGCGGCTTGGCGGCCTTGAAGTAGCCGGCAATCACCGAGGCCCGCTCGTAAGGGCCGGGCGGGCAGCGGTAAGGCGCTTCGGGAATCGTGATCGCGTAGACGCCGCCATCGGGCATGGCTTCAAGCTGCCTGCGCAGCGCCACGGTCTCGGCACCGGCTTTCCAGGCCTGCAGGATCTGGCCGGCTGCCTGCGCCTGCTGCAGGCCTTCGATGCTGCCGTACATCAGGTCGATGCCCGGCGAGACCACCAGCTTGTCATAGGCGATGGTGGCGCCGCCGGCGAGCGTGACGGTCTTTTTGGCGGTATCGATCGCGCTGGCCATGTCCCTGACGACGGTGATCCCGTGGTTTTTGCTCAGGCCGGTATAGGCCGTGGTGACGTCGCCGATCTGCTTGCTGCCGCCCAGCACAAGGTTGGAGATGGGGCAGGAGATGAACGCGGCCTGCGGCTCGATCAGCACCACGTCGATTTTGTAGTCCGACAGCAGCCGCACATACTTGGCCGCAGTGGCGCCGCCGTAGCCGCCACCGATCACCACAACTTTGGCTTTGGACGGAATGGAGGTGGTGGCGCAGGCACCGAGGCCGAGCAGGCTGAGGGCGGCGGAAGACTGGAGGAAGGAACGTCGTTGCATGAATGTTCTCCTTATTTCTTCTGTGCGGCAAAGTAGCCGGCCAGCACATCGATCTGGGCGTCGCTGTACCCCTTGCTGATCTGATGCATCACGGTTGCGGACCGCGTACCGGTCTTGAAGGCCTTCATCTGCGCTACCAGGTAATTTTTATCCATGCCGGCCAAGGGCAGCGCGCTGGAGCCTTGAACCGCCCTGCCGTCCGTGCCGTGGCAGTTGGCGCAGGTGGCCGCCAGGCTGCGGGTGTACAGCGCCTGGGCCGGAGCGGTCTGGGCATGGCTCAGGGATGACGCCGCGAGCGCGCAAAGCGCCAGCGTCGTGCTTGACAAGTAAATCTTCACGGCTTCTCCTCACAGTTTCGACAGGAACCCAATTTAACGCGGCCCACGGCGCCGACCATAGGGAGTATCCAGTACCCAGCCCCGACGCAAGCGTCCGGCGGTTCGAATCTTTTGTGATGTGCTTATTGGCGCAATCGCAGGCGCGCTCACAACATGGCGCCAGGCCGCGTCGGCGCCAGCTCATCCTGCGCGGACGGGGGCTCCGGCGACAGCGCCGGGTAAGCGCTGAAACCTGGCGTCACCAAACGCCAGGTCAAGGCCAGCGCGGCATTGATGGGCAGTACCAGCAGCAACACAGCCAGGGCAAACAGCAGCAGTTTGCGGGTCTGGGAACGCACCCTGTCCTGTTGCTCGAAAAAACGCATGTGAGGATGAACTAGGAGCCTGGGCGGCAGAAGGAACGTCGGCTGCAAAGCGGCCGCGACGGTCCATTTTTCACCGGCTTTTTGCCCCATAGCTACGGCTATGGCGCTGCAAACCCGGCAAAAACTGTCCTCGCCGGGGCCACTTTTCGCTT
>NZ_JAUYEY010000032.1 GCF_030689685.1 Polaromonas sp.
AGAAGGTGGCGCACCAAGGCGACGAAGTCGGCCTTGCCGCGATGGTCGGTTACGACAACCGTTCGGATGCCAGCCTGGGGCTGAACCGCCACGAACAAGTTGCAAGTGCCCCGGCGCACGTATTCGTAGTCTTCTTTGAGAGTAACTACTCAGCCCAACTTTAGGCAGACGTACTGGATTCAGCCGAAGCGGGGCTGAGGCGGTGCACCCTTGAAGGCGGCGACAAGGGAGTCAAAGATGTTCGCCCCTTGCTTGTGCATGGTCGCGGCATATGAGCGGATGACGCAGTAGGTCTGCGCTCCTTGCAGCGTGCGAAAGCAGCCGGAGACTTTTTGCTTTACCTTTGGCATACGCACTGCCTGTTCGGCCAAATTGTTCGTGAACGGCACGTCGGCCTGTGTCATGAAGCGCCAAACATCGTCGCTGTAACCCCGCAGTCGGCCAATCAGATTGGTGGCCTTGCTTTGCTTGGGTCTGCCGCGTTTTCCGTTAGACAGCGCTATCGGGTTGTCTACCAGTGCCTGCGCCAGAATTGCGTCATACAGGTGGCGTAGGTCGCGTACTTGGGCTTGATATTTTGGGGCGTCGTAGTTCGGTGATTGACCATCGGCGCAATTAACATTGTCGATGTGGTTGGCGTGGGTCAACAACTCAATCATGTCGCCGGCCCAAGCTTGGCCTTGCTCCTCCAAGAGGTAGGTCAACTCGCGCAAGTGGTGGGCGTTGCACAGGGCATGTTGGCACAGCAATGCTTTGTAGGGCATCCAGCCGTCATGTACCAAGACGCCTTTGAATTGCTGGAGCAGTGCCAGCGCATCGAACGCCTCGGAGCCACGTTTGGGATGACAACCTATCCATGTCAGTGTGTCGGTGGCCAGCACATGGAGCCAGTGCAGCTTCTTGGCAACCCGTAGTCCGGTCTCATCCGCATGTAGCACGGCTGAGGTAACAGCGCCATGGCCGATGCCTTGCACCGTGGGCTGCAAAGTTTGTGCGCCTGCAAGGGCAGCCTTGACTACCGTTGCCTGACTGACCGGTAGGCCAAAGAAGTCTTTCATCAGCGCGGCCGTGCGCTGCACAGACACCGCGTGATTTTGATTCAGATGCACCATCGCGGCTTGCGCGCGTGGGCCATATTGCACACCAGCGTTTACACCGACGGGAAACTCCCCGGTATGTACCTGCCCGCAGCTACAGATGGCCTGCATGGCGTGGTGCTCGGTGACCTCAAATCTCAGCGAGGGCAAATCAAAGACCTGGCGTGTTTCCCCCACATAAGCAAACGCCAGGCTACGCTGACAAGTTTGGCACTGCTCTGGTACGCCGTGGACAACGATCTTGTCGGGCTGTGTGGCTTGGCACAAGGTGCTGCCAGGGTGACCCTTTTGCCCACCTGTTGGTTTCTGGCCCGCAACGCGCAACGACTTCGGAGCGGGTTTGTTCAAGCCGTCGCTTGATGGGGGCTTGCTGGAATTGCGACTGCTCATGTTGAGTCGCGACTGCAACTGCTTGACGGCCTCTTGCAGCGCCGTAATCTGCTCCTGCTGCATCAGAATCAGTGCATCTTTTGCGGCATGGCTTAACTGACTCAGGCTTGATGGGGTTTGCATTGATGCGGATTGTCGCCTATCGAATCATGGGGGCTGAGTAGTTACTCTGCATGAGTGCTGCCCAGATGGCCAAGACCGGCCTCGGTCCCCTCCAGGCCATGGCCCAGTTCGTCCTTGCATTTTTTGTCGCGTCGCTGCTGGCGCTGGCCATTGCAACCATCATCCTCTGGAAGCGGTCAAACTCGACCCTCCGCCAGACCCTGAATGCGTTGCGAGGGCCTTTTGCCCTTGCGCTGGCCACCCGAAGCAGTGCCACCTGCATGCCGATCATGATTGAGAGTCTCGCTGATCGCCTCGGATTCGCGCGCTCACGCGTCGAACTGATGGTGCCGTTGAGCGTTTCCCTGCTGCGCATCGGGCCTGTCATCTACTATGTGGCTGCGACCGTGTTCGTCGCGCAGCTCTACGGAAAGCCGCTGGGAATCACCGAACTGGCCGTGATCCTTTCCGCGTCCATTCTTGCCGGCTTTGCCTCCGCCGGCATGACCGGTTTGCTGACAGTTTCTCTGGTGGGGCTAACCTGCAGCTACCTCGGACTGCCCTTTGAAGCGGCATTCATTCTCTTTCTCGCCGTAGACCCGATCTGCGACATGCTGCGAACCCTTGTTCTGGTTATCGGCAACAACGCGGCGGTGTCGCTGATTTGTCCTCGGCCCTTAAAAATCTAGGCGACATCCGTGTCGCGCATCGGTGTTTTTGGGGGAATGGGTCCATCAGCGACGGTCGACTTTCTGGACAAGCTCGTCAAACTCACGCCTGCTTCGCGCGACCAGGATCATTTGCCCGTGATCGTGGCTAGCCTCCCGCATATCCATGACCGATCCAGTGCCATCCTTGGCCATGGCCGGGACCCGCTGCCACAGTTGCTGGCAGGCATCGACACCCTCAACCGCGCCAGCGTCGGAGTTATCGCCATCCCTTGTAACTCGTCGCATCACTGGTTTGATCAAATGAGTCGCAGCAGCAAGGCACCTGTCCTGCATATCGCCAGGTCGTGTGTGGAGGCGATTTCCTCATCGGCGGGATCGCGTGTGGCCATTTTCGCCACGCGAGGCACGCTGGCGTCAGGTTTTTACCAGCGTGAACTCGGTGGGCGAGGCATTGACTTCATGCTCCCGGATGCCGATGGTGCGCAAATCCAGGTTGACGCCTGTGTTCGTGAAGTCAAGGCCGGGCGTACAGAGCTCGGGGCGCGGCACCTTACGCAGGCGTGCCAGGACGCTGTCCGGCGCGGTGCCACCACGCTCATCATGGGTTGCACCGAGATTCCGATGGCCAGTAGATACGCCGACGTATCTGGCCTGGTACTGATCGACAGTACGCTTGAACTGGCTCGGGCCAGCGTCACTTTTGCGATTGCCAGAGGGTGGAACAGAGCTGGATGGGATTCCTGATGCGTATTGCCGCTCGCCGCTGGCAGTCTACCAGTCCACCAGGCTCAGGCCCACGCTCAGCACGTTGCGGCGCCGGTTGTAGTCGATCAGGCTGTCGCCGTAGCCGCTGAACAACTGCACGTGGTAACGCAGGGCTGCGCTGTCGGCGATGGCGGTGGAGGCTTTCATCCACTCCAGCTTGACCGAGCCGCGTGCGTCGGACTTGAGCGAATGGCGCACCGTCATGCCCAGGCTACTCAGGCGGTATTTCCAGCCGCCCGGCAGGTCGATCATGTGCGGGTAGAGGTAGACCACCTCGGGCTCATGGTCGGTGGTCCGGAAGGGGCGCGAGATGCGGCTGTTAAAAAACTGCCAGTAGCTTTGCTGTGTGTAGCCGACCCACACCGAGTCGCTGCCGGCTTCGTCGCCAGCGGCAGACGTCAACAGACCCTTCCTCGGATACCGAAGGTGTCACAGTCGGTGCCGCGCTGAAGTTCCCAGAAGCGCGATAGTTCAGAGTACTTGCTGTCCCGGCAGCCGATGCGTTTGCCGTCCGGCGCCTCCGGCGCCATGCCGGGGAGTTGCAGGCACCCCGCAGTTTTTTGCACGGAAGGCGCATTGGCTGGCGGGGCAGGCTGCACCGTCTGCGACGCTGCCGAGGCCTGCGCATCCGCCCAGGGCCTGAAGCAAGCCAGTTGCGCGGTGGCATCGGCGGACAGGGCCTGGCAGGCCTGCCAGCCGGTTTGGGCCGGCGTGGGCACTGCGTTCTGGGCCTGAGCCGCGCCGCCCGCCAACAGCAGCCCGCCGAGCAGGCCCCATGCGGCAGCTACCAGCCCGGCAGTTTTTCCAGCGTGAAGGGCACGTCCGGCGTGTCGGGTGGCGCGTTGTCGCGGGTGTCTTTCCAGATGCCCGTGAATTTTTTTCCGCATGATTCTCTTACCAGTTCACCGGTCCAGGTGCCTGTGATGCTGATGCCGTTTGAAGATTCGTCGAGGGTGAGAAACCCGTTTTCCAGATCGCCCGCCAGTTGCGCGCGGGGAGCATGCCCCCCGATCTGCGGAGTGCCCAGTTCGCGTGTGACGGAGCCCGCCACACTCTCGCTGAACTCCGCATGTTTTTCAAGACGCATCAGCGCCGCTTCAGGCAAGCCGGCGGGCGCCGGATTGAAGCGTACACGCCATTCGCCGTAAAGATGTGGGCCGGACAGCTGTGCTGCTGTCAGACAAGCGCCTGATGTGCGGGCAGGGCCTGTCTTTTTCGGGTCATTTTGGGCCCCAGCCCTTATACAGCAAGCGCTGACAGCTATCAAAACAAGAGCAAATCGAAAGCTGGGGTGAAGTTTCATGGGGGTTCCAGAGTCAGCCGGCGGTTCTGGTGGCCTCGGCCAGGTTGTTGGCTTCGGCGCTGTCGGCTGCGCGTTTGGCAAACTCAGCGCGCAACGCCTTGATCTTTTCGCGCGGGTCCTCCTTCACCGTGGTTTTGTCCAGGCCCATCTCGGCGATAAAACGGCTGGGGACGCCGGCCACGGTGTCGCGACCCTTCTTGCGCCGGCGCAGCCAGTTCACTGCGAGCGTGCGTTGCGCCCGCGTGATGCCCACATACATCAGGCGGCGCTCTTCCTGAAGCCGCAGCGCGATGTTTTCGGTCTTGGCCTCATCGCTGCCATCGTCGTTGTCGAGCTTGAAAGGCAGCAGCCCTTCGCAGCAGCCGGCCAGCACCACATGCGGCCACTCCAGACCCTTGGCGGCGTGCAGCGTGGACAGCGTCACCACATTCTGGTCGCCCTCGCGCTCGCTGATGGTCGACAGCAGGGCAATCGTCTGCACCACCTCGAGCATGGTTTTGGGTTCAGCCGCCACCACGGCGCCGCTGGTGTCGTCGATTTGCCCGCCACAACGCTGCGCCATCCAGTCGCAGAAGTCCATCACGTTGGTCCAGCGCGCAGCGGCCACTTTTTCGCTGTCCTCGCTGTCGCAGATGTGTTTTTCGTAGTCGATGTCCTTGAGCCAGGCGGTGAGAAAAGCGCGTGCGTCTTCGGCGCCCACCGTGCGTCGGGCGCGGTACTCCAGGTCGTTGAGGTAACGGCCGAATTCATGCAGCGATCCGACCGCCTTGGCCGGCAGCACCGCACCGAGGGAGCTGCTGAACAGCGACTCGAACAGGCTCAGCCTGTACTGGTCGGCGAAGGTGCTCAGCGCACCGAGCGTGGTGTGGCCAATGCCGCGTTTGGGCGTCTTGATGGCGCGGATGAAGGCGGCGTTGTTGTCGTTGTTGACCATCAGCACCATCCAGCTGCACAGGTCCTTGATCTCGGCCCGGTCGAAAAAGCTTTGCCCGCCCGAGACCTTGTAGGGGATCTGCGCTTTGCGAAAGGCCTTCTCAAACGGTTTGGCCATGTGGTTGGCGCGGTACAGCACGCAGAAGTCTTTCCACTCCTTGTGCTGGCTGCCCTCGGCCTGCAGCGTGCCTTCGGCGCGCAGGCTCTGAATGCGCGCCACCACGCGCTCGGCTTCATGCTCCTCGCTGTCGCAATCGACCACACGCACCGGCTCGCCTTCGCCGAGTTCGCTGAACAGGGATTTCGGAAACAGCTTGGGGTTGGGCGCGATCACATTGTTGGCCGCGCGCAGGATGGCGCTGGTGGAGCGGTAGTTCTGCTCCAGCTTGATGACGCGCAGGTTCGGGTAGTCGACCGGCAGCTTTTTCAGGTTGTCCAGCGTTGCGCCGCGCCAGCCGTAAATCGACTGGTCGTCGTCGCCCACGGCCGTGAAGCGCCCGCGCGGACCGACCAGCAGCTTGAGCACCTCGTACTGGGTGGCGTTGGTGTCCTGGTATTCGTCAATCAGCACATGGCCCATGGCCTTCTGCCATTTGTCCCGCACCGCGTCGTGCGCCTGCAAGAGCTTGAGCGGCAGGCCAATCAGGTCGTCGAAGTCCACGCTCTGGTAGGCCGTCAGGCGCTCTTCATACCGGGCCATGATGCGGGCGATCAGCCGTTCTTCGTCGCCATTGGCCTGCGCCTCGGCCTGGGTCGCGTTGAGCCCGCTGTTTTTCCAGGCGCTGATGGCCCACTGCCACTGGCGCGCCGTCGCCGCATCGGTGGTGCCGCCAGCGTCTTTCAGGATGCTGGTCACGTCGTCACTGTCGAGGATGGAAAACTGCTTTTTTAGCCCCAACGCTTCACCGTCCTGCCGCAACATGCGCACGCCCAGCGCGTGGAAGGTGCAGATCAGCACACCTTTGGCGGCCTTACCGATCAGTTTTTTGGCCCGCTCGCGCATCTCGGCGGCAGCCTTGTTGGTGAAGGTGATGGCGGCGATTTCCGTGGCCGGCAGCCCGGCCTGGATCAGCCGACCTATCTTGTGCGTGATCACCCGCGTCTTGCCCGAGCCGGCACCGGCCAGCACCAGGCAGGGTCCGTGCATGTAGTTAACGGCTTCCTGCTGGGCGAGGTTGAGTCCGGCGGCGGCTGAATCGGGCAAAGGTGAGGACATGCAGGCGAAAACGAGGGAACGTGAGCCCGGAGCGGCAGCGCGGGGTGACGCTGAAGGAAAACAGCAGGGCAGCGGGCATCATAGCCAGTCAGCCGCCTGCCAACTTTGCCGGCGACAATACGCCTTGTGCTAGGCATTCTCCTCATCACCTTCCCCTTCTTCGCGCTGGTCCTGTGCGGCTACCTGGCGGCGCGCCGTGGCCTGTTGCCGCAGGCGGCGATTCCGGGGCTCAACACCTTTGTGCTGTATTTCGCGTTGCCCTGCATGTTGTACCGCTTTGGCGCCAACACGCCGCTGGCGCAGTTGCTCGACGGCGGCGTGGTCGCCGTCTACCTGTTTTGCGCGCTGGTCATGGTGGCCTTCACGATTGCGGTGACACGCAACAATCGCATCGGCTGGAACGACGCCTCCTTTGGCGCGCTGGTGGCGGCCTTTCCCAACACCGGTTTCATGGGCGTGCCGCTGCTGGTGGCCCTGCTGGGCGCACAGGCGGCCGGTCCGGCGATTGTGACCATCGTCGTCGATCTTCTTGTGACGAGTTCCCTGTGTATTGCGCTGTCGCGGCTGGACTCGGCCGACGCCCATGGGGCCGAGGTGGCGGCCAGAAAAGCCCTCAGGGGCGTGGCGCTCAATCCCATGCCCTGGGCCATCGTGCTGGGCGCCGTCTCCTCGGGCCTGCAACTGGCGCTGCCGGCGCCCGTGATGCAGACGGTCGCCCTGCTGGCCGATGCCGCGTCGCCCGTCGCGCTGTTCACCATAGGCGCGGTGCTGGCGCGCTCGCAGATGAACAGCGTGGAAACCATTGCGCTGAAGGACTATGTGCCGGTCGCGCTGATCAAGCTGCTGCTGCACCCGCTGCTGGTCGGTCTGGTCGGGGTGGGCGCCATCCAGCTCGGCGTGCCGCTGCAGCCGTTTGCGCTGACGGTGATTGTGCTGGTCGCGGCGCTGCCGAGTGCCAGCAATGTGTCGGTGCTGGCCGAAAAATTCGGCGCGGACAACGGGCGGATTGCACGCATTATTTTGCTGTCCACGGTGCTGGCGTTTTTCAGTTTCTCGGCAGCGGTGGCTTTGTTGACATAGATAGCAAATTGGAATTATATAAATGTCCACGAAAATGGACATTTATATGATTTTGAGTTTTAATGTTCACAATCATGGGCAAATTAAAACTCCCCGCCGACCTCGGCAAAGCGATTGCCCAGTACCGGGCTGACAACAAGCTAACGGCCGTCGACGTAGCTCGCAAGGCCGGGCGCAGCCGCACGGTGCTCCATAAACTGGAGCGCGGAGACGATGTCACCGTGGCCTCGCTGTTCGACATCTTGCGTGCCATGGGCCTGAGCCTGAGCCTGCAAAAGGCCGGTATGCCGACACTTGATGAAATGCAGCGCCGGTTTGCAGACGAAGACGATGTGGATGCCCATGCTGCCTGATCGCATCCGCCTGCTCGATGTAGATGTCAACGGCGCACACAGCGGGCATCTGGCGCATGCATCGACCTACACCTTTGACTACCGCCGCGACGACCCGGGCCAGCCCAGCGTCTCTTTGCTCATGCCGCCCGGCACTTTGCACTTTGACGGCGGTGGTGCCCTGTTCCCCGCCATGGACATGAACCTGCCCGAGGGCTACCTCTTCATGCAAATCCGCGCGTTCTTTCCCAAGCAGGTCATCACCCCCATGCACCTGCTCGCTTTGATGGGCAACAACGGCATCGGGCGTCTGGGCTACCGGCTCGCCGATACACCTGCCGCCAAGCCGCCTGCGGTGGTCAACAAATCGGACTTGCTGGCCAGTGGCAATGGCCCCGCTCTTTTTGAAGAGCTGATGCATGCCTACCTGTCCACTGGTGCGGGCATATCGGGTGTTCAACCCAAAATCATGGTGCCCGACCGGGCCACCCTGCCAGTGCCCACCCTGATCGTCAAGATGGCGGCTGACCGTTACCCGGGCCTGTCTGCCAACGAGTTCATGTGCCTGTGCGCGGCCCAAGAGGCGGGCATTCAGGTGGCGCCATTTGATCTGTCTGAGGACGGCTCGCTGCTGCTCATTGAGCGCTTTGACATTGCTACAGACGGCACGCGCCTGGGGTTTGAAGACGTGGCCTCGCTCATGGGCCAACATGTTCGCGACACACTGTCAGACCGCAAGTACCACGGCAGCTACGAGCGTGTTGCCGCTGCCCTGAAGTTGATCAACTTGCCAGCAACAGAGCTGGCGCGCTTCTTCGAGCAGGTCGCGTTTACAGCCATGGTGCGCAACGGGGACGGCCACCTCAAGAACTTTGGTGTGCTCTACAGCGGGGTTGATGACGTGCGTCTGGCGCCCCTGTTCGATGTGGTCACCACTTCTATCTACAAATATCAGCGCTTCGAGGGCGGCCCGGCGCTGGAAGACCACACCATGGCACTCAAACTGTTTGCGGGCGCCAAGGGGTCAAAGACCTACCCCCATGCCAAAGATATGATGGATTTTGGGCGGCGTGTCTGCGGCGTTTCTGACCCCGCAGCGGTCATCCAGCGCATTGCCCAGGGCATGGTGCAGGCGATGGCGAAGTGCCGTACTGACCAGCGGATTGCGGCGCCGCTGCATGGTCAGATGAGTGTGGCGTGGCAGGCTGGTTTGTTGCTGGCGCGAGAGCTGGGGCCTTAGCGTTGCTGACGTGAGTATCCGAAGAGTCGGATTTGCAGCGGGCCAGGGTCGCGATCTCCTTGACCCGGGTATAGCCCAAACACGCTGTCAGAAATTTTATTGAACGTTTGAGTCATCCCTGCACCAGCGCTCGCCAACCCACGTACCACGCTCTTTGGGCTCAGCTTGAACGCACTGTCAGGCCGCACCTTTGACGACAACCGGCGTGGCATGCAATTGCAGACCCAGTGCAGCTACAACTTTGAGAATGGTGGCAAATTCGGGATTACCTGCAGGGGAGAGCGCTTTGTACAGGCTCTGTCGCCCGAGGCCCGCCTCCCGAGCCACCTGCGTCATGCCCTTCGCTCGCGCGATATCGCCCAGCGCCGCTGCGATAAGCGTGGGATCACCATCTTCCAGTGCGGCCTCAAGATAAGCCGCCATGTCTTCTTCTGTGTGGAGGTGATCGGCTGGATCCCACGGTGTGGTCGATATCTTGGCCATAGTCAGTTTCCTAAAGTTCGCGGGCGAGCAGCTTGGCGTTGCGGATGTCCCTGTCTTGGGATGACTTGTCACCGCCCGCAAGAGGCATTTGGAGTGGGATAGAAGAGAAGGTTTAGCGTTCGAGAAAATTGGCGGACACCAGGCATGTGGGCAGCGCGCATGGATGCAGTTGGGCGTCCGAGCCGAACTTGTTAGGTTTCATTGCCCATCACTCGCACGGAACGGACCGAGTTACGAATAATTTCAGCACTCGAAGGAGTGGCACCGCATTCGAGTACCAACTTATGAAACTCGTCAGCAGCCTCGTGAGGATTTAGCCGTGCTGACCGAACTACGGCTCGTGCCTGCGGAGTGAGATCGTTGACATCTCCACCCGTGAGATATCCGGAGAAAGATGCAGTTTCCTTGAATTTCGCGACAACGCTTGAAGGAAGATTCGGGCCGTAGATAAAGTATTGCAGGTATCGCCAGAAGTTAGGATGTGCAAGTATCTCCGCGCCCGCAGTGCCGTTGTTCTCGAAAATTTGCTGGCGCGACTTACCGCGGCCTCCAGAGTTCCGCTCGGGATCGGTGAAGTACGACGGGCGCACCTCTGGAGTCGCGCGACGCTTCAACAGAGATTCCGACAGGGCAACCATCGGCATGATCGAAGCCAGGTGAGCTTCAGAATTGCTCGAGTCGAACTTTATTTGAGCCAGGAGCTCAGCTTCGCGCTCGTGATCTTGCCCCTGTTTTCCGTACTCCTTAAGCCACCATTATGCGGACTTCCTGTCTTGCTGCTGGGCCGCGATCCAGCGTTGCTCAAACGTCATGGGACTGACATAGCCCAACGTCGAGTGCAATCTCTTGTGGTTGTA
>NZ_JAUYEY010000037.1 GCF_030689685.1 Polaromonas sp.
ATCCGCTCATATGCCGCGACCATGCACAAGCAAGGGGCGAACATCTTTGACTCCCTTGTCGCCGCCTTCAAGGGTGCACCGCCTCAGCCCCGCTTCGGCTGAATCCAGTACGTCTGCCTAAAGTTGGGCTGAGTAGTTACGCCTCCGGTCAGAATTGATGCTATTGAAATAATAGCATATTTTATGACACAGTAAGACTAACAGGTCAATCCTCAAGCCTCGCGCCGCAGCGCCGGAAACAAAATCACGTCGCGGATGCTCGCGCTGTCCGTCAGCAGCATCATGAAGCGGTCGATACCGATGCCGCAGCCGCCAGTGGGCGGCATGCCGTATTCGAGGGCGCGCACGTAGTCGGCGTCGAAGTGCATGGCTTCCTCGTCGCCGCCGTCCTTGGCGTCGGACTGGGCGTGAAAACGCGCGGCCTGGTCTTCAGCGTCGTTGAGCTCGCTGAAGCCGTTGCCAAACTCGCGGCCGGTGATGTAGAGCTCAAAACGCTCGGTCACCTCAGGGCGTGCATCGTTGGCGCGCGCCAGGGGTGATATCTCGGTCGGGTGTTCCATGATGAAGGTCGGCTGCCAGAGTTTTTCTTCCACCGTCTCTTCAAAATAGGTCACCTGCAGGCTAGGCAATGAGCGGGCTTCGAGCTTGTCCTTGGCGCTGTGTTTGCCGAGTTTTTTCAAGGCCTCCAGCAGCCAGGCGGCATTGTCCACATTGGCACCTGCGTCGGTGTGTTTGATGATGGCTTCGCGAATGGTCAGGCGCTCGAAGGGCTGGCTCAGGTCCACAGTCTTGCCCTGGTAGCTGAGCACCGTGCCGCCAGCGACTTGCGTCGCGACGTGGCGGATCAGCTCTTCGGTGTAGGTCATCAGGTCTTCGTAGTTCCACCACGCGGCGTAAAACTCCATCATGGTGAACTCGGGGTTGTGCCGCACGCTGATGCCTTCGTTGCGAAAGCTGCGGTTGATCTCGAACACGCGTTCAAAACCGCCGACGATCAGGCGCTTCAGGTAGAGCTCGGGCGCAATGCGCAAAAACATCTGCTGGTCCAGCGCGTTGTGGTGTGTCACAAAAGGCTTGGCATTGGCACCGCCGGGAATCGGATGCAGCATCGGTGTTTCGACCTCCAGAAAGTCGTGGTCCACCATGAAGCTGCGCATGCTGGACACCGCCTTGCTGCGGTTGGCAAAACGCTGGCGCGCCGCTGCGTCCGTGATCAGGTCCACATACCGCTGGCGGTACTTGAGCTCCTGGTCAGCGACGCCATGGAACTTGTCGGGCAGGGGGCGCAGGCTTTTGGTGACCAGGCGAATGCCGGTGGCGTGAATCGACAGCTCGCCGGTCTTGGTCTTGAACAAGGTGCCGGTGGCGGACATGATGTCGCCCAGGTCCCAATGCTTGAAGGCGTTGTGCACGTCCTCGCCGACACCTTCGTTGTTGATGTAGACCTGAATCCGCCCGCCCGAGGGTCCGAAGGACGCGTCCTGAAGCGTGGCAAAACTGGCCTTGCCCATCACGCGCTTGAGCATCATGCGGCCGGCCACACTGACCGTGACGGCCAGCGGCTCCAGCTCTTCCTTGGTCTTGCCGTCGTACTGCGCAAACAGCGCCTCCGCGCGGTGCTCCGGCTTGATGTCATTGGGAAAGGCCGCGCCCTTGCCTTCGCCCTGGTGCTGGCGCATCAGGCGCAGCTTGTCGCGGCGCTCGGCCATGAGCTGGTTGTCGTCGTGCGCGGGGATGACCGCAGGGCTGGTGGGCGTGTTGGACATGAAAAAAGGTTCTCGAAGAAAGAGGGCAGGCAGGCGTACCGGAAAAAACCGGCAGGACCGGGCCAGGTGCCAAACCCCTGATTTTAGGCTGCGTTGCCGCCTGAACAGGGGGCTGCCATGCGCTACATCGCGATGCCGGTTTTTTCGAGGATGTCGCTGACCAGTTCGAGCCGCACCAGCGGGTTGTCCAACTCCATCAGCCGCTGCTTGAGTTCGACTGGCATGGGCAGCAGCTCGCACCAGCGGTTGGCGACCCAGCCGCAGTCGTCGAGCAGATACGGCGGCTCCAGCGGCATCTGGTCGGCCGGGATGTCACGCTCTTGCAGGCTTTTGATGAGTTTGCCGAGCGCGTTGGCCGCGCCGCGCAGGTCGTCCGGGACGGGGACCACCTGGTCGTCGTCAAGGCGTGTCACATCGGCAATCCACAAGCCGTGTTTGAGTTTTTCATGGCTGGAAATCTCGAAGCGCTGCGCACCGCTGCAGCGGATCACCATCAAGCCCGGCTGCGGCACAGAATAACTGGTGATGGTGGCCAGCGTGCCCACGCCGTGAAAGGCCTCGCTGGCAAAGCCGTCACCGCTGGGGCCGCTCTTGGCCTTGCGCACTTCCGAGCCCTGGGTCAGCGCCACCACACCGAAAGGCGCGCCGGTCTTGTGGCATTTCCCGATCATGTCGAGGTAACGGACCTCAAAAATCCGCAAAGGGAGCAGGCCGCCGGGGTAGAGCACCGTCCCGAGCGGAAACAGCGGCAGCGAGGAAAGGGTGAGGGCTTCGGACATCGGTTCAGGGCGCGAAATTCACGAAAAAAGGATAGCTACGCCCATCTTCCCACGATCCTGCTTTCCCTTGCTCGGGTTATGGCCAGTGCGCTTTCCTGAAGACCGCCGGCCCGAACGCATGGTTTCCAGCGCTCGCAATGGGTTGCTGTGATTATTAAAAGGAAAATAGAGCTCTAGCCCATATCTGGCGTGCGTTACAAGCTATGTTTTTGATAGCAAACCCGGCTCTCATGGCGCCGGGTGTTAAAGGACGGCGTCGGCCGGCTGGCGCAGCAGCATGGCCAGCGAATTGGCTACGGTCTTGCGCAGTTCGCGCCGGTCGCAGATAAAGTCCACCGCGCCTTTGGTCTGCAAAAACTCGGCGCGCTGGAAGCCCTCGGGCAGGGTCACGCGCACCGTCGATTCGATCACGCGCGGGCCGGCAAAACCGATCAGCGCCTTGGGCTCGGCAATCACGATGTCGCCCACAAAAGCGAAGCCGGCGCTGACGCCGCCCATGGTCGGGTCGGTCAGCACGCTGATGTAGGGCAGGCCTTTTTTCGCCAGGCGGGTCAGCGAGGCATTGGTTTTGGCCATCTGCATCAGGCTCAGCAAACCTTCCTGCATGCGCGCGCCGCCGGTGGCGGTGAAGCAGATGAAAGGCACTTTCTGCTCGATCGCGGCATGCACGCCGCGCACAAACCGCTCGCCGACCACGCTGCCCATACTGCCGCCCATGAAGTCGAACTCGAAGCAGGCGACAACAACACCGATGCTGTGCACGGCGCCGCCCATGACGATCAGCGCATCGGTCTCGCCGGTGTTTTCCAGCGCTTCTTTCAGGCGCTCGGGGTATTTGCGGCTGTCCTTGAACTTCAGCGGATCGACCGGCAGCACTTCCTGGCCGATTTCGTAGCGGCCTTCCGGGTCCAGAAAGGCGTCGAGCCGAGCCCTGGCATCCATGCGGTGGTGGTGGCTGCACTGCGGGCAGACATTTTGGTTTTTTTCCAGGTCGGTCTTGTACAGCACGGCTTCGCAGCTCGGGCACTTGACCCACAGGCCCTCGGGCACGCTGCGGCGCTCGGTCGGGTCGGTGGGGGTGATTTTGGGGGGAAGGAGTTTTTCTAGCCAAGACATGGGTTTGCCCTTGAATGTATTGCGGTAAAAACGCTCTTGGATTGAGGTGCGGTGTTCAGCCACGCCCCACGGTTGAAGGTTTGTCATTATGACGCTGTGCAGGCGGTGCAAATCAAACGGCCTAAAAGTCAGAAGGTGCTGCTGCCTATCCCTGAGCTTATCTGTTGATGGAGGTGTGATGAAAGACGCCTTCAATGATCCTGCCTGTAGTATCATTTACTAATGAACACCGCAACAAAACTGCTGATTGCGATGCGGCGTAATCCGCTGGATTGGCAGCTTGCGCAATTGCAAACGGTGGCTCGGTAGCACGGTGTCGGTTGACGGCATGACAAGAGCAGCCATTGCGTGTTTGTTCGCAGTGGTGGGCGCACGCTGTCTGTACCTGCGCATCGCCCCATCAAGCCGGTTTATATCCGTAAATTCATTGAGTTAGTGGAAGGAATTGCACCATGAAACAATTGATTGACTATCCGTTTGAAATCAAACCCCTCAGCAACGAAGACGGTGGCGGTTTTTTGATCTCTTACCCAGACTTTGCTGAATGTATTTCAGATGGCGAGACTGTGGGGGAGGCGATTGCCAATGGCGCTGATGCCCTGCAGGCCACCATCGCTGCGCTGAAAGCGAACAAGCTGCCTGTGCCGCAGCCGGGCAGCGGCGGTGTGGCATCCGGCAAGTTTGTAGCGCGTGTGCCCAAAACAGTACACGCTCAATTGACCATGCGTGCCAAGTCCGAAGGCGTGTCGCTCAATGCCTTGGTGCTGACATTTATCGCACAGGGTTTGGGGGCATCACGCCGCTCTGTTTCGTCATGAACATCACCAAGATGAAGGCTGGCATTGGGCGCGTGAGCAAGCGCGACGGCGCCAGTATGAACCAGTTCGTGGCCATGGCGGCTGCCGAAAAACTGGCCGTGCTGGATGCAGAGGACTAATCTCGCACCCGTGTTGTGCGAGCTGACTTGGCTGCGTTTGACCGCATCATGTCCCGTGCGGGTGGTATGCCGCCGCGTGAGGGGGATGAGCGGTAAGGGTGTTTCTGATGTCCTGTAGCCCAATGAATTTGGGCGCGAGCAGCTATATAAATCGTAGCAAACGAACGGCAAATGCCCTACGAATCCAGCGCCGCGCGAATCTCCGCCAAAAAGTCATGCGCCACACCGGCCACCTTGTCACGCGGCGCGTTTTCAATCAGCTGGATGATGCGTGTGCCTATGACCACCGCATCGGCGACGCGGCCGATGGCAACGGCGGTGGCGGCGTCGCGGATGCCAAAACCGACGCCGACCGGGATGCTGACATGTTCACGTATGCGCGGCAGCATGGCCTCGACAGCACCCAGGCCCAGCGTGCCAGCCCCGGTGACGCCCTTGAGCGAGACGTAATACACATATCCGCTCGCCACCTGGGCCACCTGCGCCATGCGTGCGGCGGTCGAGGTGGGGGCCAGCAGAAAGATCAGGTCCATCTGGTGCGCGCGCAGGGTGGCGGCAAAGGCCTCGCATTCTTCGGGCGGGTAGTCCACGACCAGAATGCCGTCCACCCCGGCTGCTGATGCATCGTGCACAAAGCTGTCCTTGCCGCGCTTGATGTCGTAGGCCTCAATCGGGTTGGTACATTGTTTTTGGGAACTTAAAACTGATAGTGCGCTATCAGACGATTTTTCAGATTGGCCCCGATCATTCGGCTACTGATCTACAAATTCAAGAAACTTTCCATACGCGACAGCTCATCACCCAACGCAGCGCGAAACGCCTTGTCTCGCGGCGCCTGGCCTGCTACGTAACCCAGCTCGGTTTGCAGCACACCTTTTTTGACGGAGAGATTTCCCCAGCCGATCACTTGATCGCGCCAGAGCAAAGGCAATGCGTAATAGCCGCGAATGCGTTTTGGCGCGGGTGTGTAAGCTTCAAAGCGATACGCCCAGCCCCAAAGCAGCTCAAAGCGGCGACGATCCCACACGACGGGGTCAAACGGGGCGAGCAGGCGCACGATGTCGGTTTGCGCAGCGGCGTGGCGCTTGGCTGTGGGCGATTCTCCCGGCGGCCAGTACCAAGTGTTGCGGGTGTTGCCATTCACCTCAGCGCTTGGCAGCCGCGCTTTGGCGCGAGCAAAAGCTGCTGGGCGCTGCGCTTCCCACTGCGGTGCACCGCCGCGCAGCATGCCAATTAACTCACGCAATGAGCGCTCAGGCAAGGGCGCGTATTTCTGCACGATCACATCCACCAATGCGTCCATCGCCTTAGCCGTGTCTGCCGCGCTAGTCGCATTTGCCGCGTCTTCGCCAGCTTGCGGCAAATGCGCTGCCACCGCATAGATGCGCACGCCGCCAATGCGCCCAGCAATGCGCAGCAGGCCGCGGTAGTGCATGCCATCGAGCAGCTGCGTGCTCGCGTTCGTGGAGCCGCCAAACCAATTGCTCACGCGGCCATGCGCAAAATGCGCATCCACCTCGCGTGGATGCGCCACGCCGCGCTCCTGTACAAACGCCAACACGGCTTGCGCCTGCGCCACGCGCGCTTTTGGCCAAGTTACGCGCGGCGTGCGCGGATGCATCAGCGCCTGCGTGCTGCGCGGCAAAAAGCCATAGTTCACAAAGAAATCTTCCTCTAGGCCCAGCACCGTATAGCGCCGCTCCAAATCCCCTGCGCAATAGCCTTTCACGCGATGGCGAAGAATTAAATCTTGCGCCCGCGCCGGTGCACGGATGGGATCTGCCTGCACAAACCCCAGTCGCTTGATTGCGGCAGGCAAGCTCGTCGGCGCAAACAAAGTGCGCGCTACAGCATAGTGACGCAGGGCATCAAGGGTGACGGGTGTGGTGGGCATTTTGAGGGGGGCTTCAACTTTACCAATTCGACTAACCATTGGACCGTCGCGGCCGCTTTGCAGCCGACGTACCTTCTGCCGCCCAGGCTCCTAGCTTGGAGAATCCAGCAACCAGTCCATCGCCAGCACGATGGTCACGCCATCCACCAGCTTTTCGCGCAGGGGCGGCTCCATCGTGATTAGCAGGCATTGTGCGGTGGGGTGTTCAAGTTGCGCGGCTTGCAGGGCGCGGGTTTCGCGGCTGAAGGTGTCTGGGTTGTTGATGTCGGCGCACACCTGAATCAGTGTTTGCTGCCCGTCGTAGCGGGTGGCTAGAAAATCGACCTCGTAGCCCTGCGTGGTGCGCACATAGGCCAGCTGGGCGCCGCGGCGCAGACATTCGTGCAGAACCACCGTCTCCAGTGCATGGCCCGTGTTGGGCTTGCCTGCGGGGTCAAACAGCGCAGATAGCCCGGTATCGACGGGGTAGGATTTACGCGGATTGACCTGGCGGCGGCGCTCGGACTCGCTGGCGATGTGGATGCTGGTGACTAAAAACGTGTCTTCCAGATGCGCCAGGTATTCGTGCAGGCGCTCCTTGCCCACCGCAATGCCGCGCGATTTCAGGTCGTTGAAAAACCTGTTCACACTGAACGCGCCTGCCGCGTTGCCAAGGAGTTGCTGCACCAGCCAGCGCAGTACCTGGGGCTGGGTGACGTTGTGGCGCTCAATCACGTCGCGCAGCAGCACCACATCGACATAGGTTTTAAGCAGTTCCAGCCGTTGGCGTGTGTGCTGGGGGGCCAGCAGGCTTTGCGCCTCAGGAAAGCCGCCAACCGCCAGGTACTGCACCAGTTGGTGATGTGACGCCGAGCGTTGTGCCTTGGTCCAGTGCCTGCTCGGCTGGGTGGGCAATACGCCGTGGTGGCGCAGCATTTCACGAAAGCTGAAGGGCGTGACGATGGCCTCCAGGGCGCGCCCGCGCATGCTGGTGGCAATTTCACGCGACAGCAATTTGGCGGACGAACCGGACAGGTAGATGCCTATCGTTTCAGTGTCCAGAATGCGGCGTACAAAGGTTTCCCAGCCGGGGACGAGTTGAATTTCGTCGAGGAAAAAAATAGTTTTCTGGCTGTCCCGGCGCTCGGGGTGCAGCTTGTAATACTCTTCAACCACGCCCTGCAAGTCCAGCGCAGTCATGCCCGCCAGGCGTTCGTCTTCAAAGCTGAAGTACACCAGCGCCTCGCGCGGCACGCCTTGCGCCAGTTGCTGCGCCATGATTTGCCAGAGCAGCGATGTTTTGCCTGCGCGGCGCATGCCGATCACCGCAATGGCTTTTTGGCTGGCCTCGGGCAACCACACGTCACGCTGCGTTAGCACGGGCATAGGCCGCGCAATGCTGTCAACGATTTTTTGACGAATCGCGCTCCGGTAGCTGTCGAGTGTCGTAGTTGGCGTAATTGATTGATCTTCCATGAAGTACAATAATTAGTAAAGTTATACTTATTATAAGTACCAATTAGAATTTTGACTCAAAATCAACCCGGCGGCTGAATCAAGCGTCCAGCGCGGCCCGAATTTCCGCCAGAAAGTCATGCACCACGCTCGCCACCTTGTCACGCGGTGCATTCTCAGTCAGCTGGATAATGCGTGTGCCTATAACCACTGCATCGGCGACGCGGCTGATGGCCACGGCGGTGGCGGCGTCGCGGATGCCAAAACCGACGCCGACCGGGATGCTGACATGTTCACGTATGCGCGGCAGCATGGCCTCGACAGCACCCAGGTCCAGCGTGCCAGCCCCGGTGACGCCCTTGAGCGAGACGTAGTACACGTAGCCGCTGGCAAGCTGGGCCACCTGCGCCATGCGTGCGGCGGTCGAGGTGGGGGCCAGCAGGAAGATCAGGTCCATCTGGTGGGCGCGCAAGGTGGCGGCAAAGGCCTCGCATTCTTCGGGCGGGTAGTCCACGACCAGAATGCCGTCCACCCCGGCGGCTGATGCATCGTGCACAAAGCTGTCCTTGCCGCGCTTGATGTCGTAGGCCTCAATCGGGTTGGCGTAACCCATCAGCACCACAGGGGTTTTGCTGTCCTGTTGTCGGAACTGCTGCACCATCGCCAGCACCTGTACCAGGCCTATGCCCATGGCCAAAGCCTTGTCGCCCGCCTTCTGAATAACAGGCCCGTCGGCACTGGGGTCGGAAAAAGGCACACCGAGTTCGATCACGTCGGCACCACCGGCCACCATGCCATGCATGATTTCTGGCGTGATGTCCGCAAAGGGAAAACCGGCGGTGACGTAAGGGATCAGGGCTTTGCGGTTTTGCGCCTTCAGCGCTTCAAAGACGGCGGCGATGCGGCTCATGTTGCGGCTCCACTGCCTTTGACGACATGCCCGCGCATCGACGGCCGGTCATAAAAATCAGCCCCGGACAGGTCCGCCACGGTGCCAATGTCCTTGTCGCCGCGGCCCGAGAGGTTGACCAGAATGGACTGGTCGCTGCGCATGGTTTTGGCAAGTTTCATCGCGTAGGCCACCGCGTGGCTGGATTCCAGCGCTGGAATGATGCCTTCGGTACGGCACAGGTAGTGAAAGGCCGACAGTGCTTCTGCGTCGGTGATGCCGACGTATTCGGCGCGGCCGATGTCCTTGAGAAAGGCATGCTCGGGGCCGACACCGGGGTAGTCGAGTCCAGCGCTGATGCTGTGGGTCTCGGTCACCTGGCCGTCCTCGTTTTGCAGCACATAGGTGCGGTTGCCGTGCAAAACGCCGGGTACGCCGCGTTGCAGCGAGGCCGAGTGTTTGCCGCTGTCCATGCCTTCACCAGCGGCTTCGACGCCGATCAGGCGTGTGTTTTCATGGGCGATGTACGAGTGGAAAATGCCCATGGCGTTGCTGCCGCCGCCCACGCAGGCAATCACCGCGTCGGGCTGTCCACCATTGCGAGTTGTGCCTGTCATCTCCGGCATTTGCACCAGGCATTCCTCGCCGATCACGCTCTGGAAGTCGCGCACCATCATCGGGTAAGGGTGCGGGCCGGCCACCGTGCCGATGATGTAGAAGGTGTTGTCCACATTGGCGACCCAGTCGCGCATGGCCTCGTTGAGCGCGTCTTTCAGCGTCTTGCTGCCAGACTCGACCGGCACCACCGTAGCGCCAAGAAGCTTCATGCGGTAGACGTTGGGGCTCTGGCGCTTGACGTCTTCGCTGCCCATGTAGACCACACATTCCAGACCGTAACGCGCGCAGATGGTGGCGGTGGCCACGCCGTGTTGTCCGGCGCCGGTTTCGGCGATCACGCGCGGCTTGCCCATGCGTTTGGCCAGCATGGCCTGGCCGATGGTGTTGTTGATCTTGTGCGCGCCGGTGTGGTTGAGGTCCTCGCGCTTCAGATAAATCTGCGCGCCGCCCTGCTCACGGCTGGTGCGCGCCGCATGGTAGATCGGTGAGGGCCGGCCGACAAAATGCGCGAGCTCGTACTGGAATTCGGCGAGGAATTCCGGGTCGTGCTGGTATTTTGCGTACGCGGCCTTGAGTTCGTTGATCGCGTGGGTCAGTGTTTCGGAGACAAAACTGCCGCCGTAAATCCCGAAGTGGCCTGTAGTGTCAGGTTGTTGGTAGTCGTACATGGTTCTTCACAAGTTGTTCGTCCGCAGCGCGAACGGCTGCAACAAACTGGTTGATTTTCTCAAAGCTCTTGATCCCTTTGGAGATCTCGACGCCCGAACTGACATCAACGGCCAGCGTTTTACAACGCGGCCTGACTTGCAAAACGCCATCGGTCACATTTGCAGGTGTGAGTCCACCAGACAAAACGAGGTGAGCGTTGACGCTTGGAGGAAGAAGTGACCAATTGAATGTTTTTCCGCTGCCGCCAAACCCTTCGACATGCGCGTCGAGCAGGATGGCCTGGGCTTCTTTGAAGTCTTCGGCGTATTTTACGAGATCAAAAGCGGCGCCGCCCTCCGTGAGGCTTTCATCCAGCGGGATGCGGGCCGCGCGCATGAAGGGGCGTCCAGCCTGCAGGCAGGCCGCGGGCGTTTCATCACCATGGAACTGCAGCATGGCCGTCGGCAGCAGGGCGCAGGCGGCCGCGATGGCCGCCGCCGTTTCGTTCACGAACAGCAGCACCGGCGTCACAAAAGGCGGCAGGCGGCTGGCCAGTTCGGCGGCGCGTTCGGCGCTGACGCAGCGCGGACTGGGCGCGTACATGACAAAACCCACGGCATCGGCGCCGGCCGCCACGGCCGCATCCACGTCTTCCTCACGCGTGAGGCCGCAGATCTTGATCCGGGTGCGTAGGGACGGAGAAGATGTCATGAGCCAGGTCCCGACGGATGACAGCGCAGCAAGCTTTCATTCCAGTCGGGGCTGCGGAACCGGCCTTGCCCGGCCCTGAGCCTGTCGATGGACCGGGCCGCAGGCGCAGCGGCCCCTTCGGGAGGCGGCGTGTTACACGAAGTGAAAAGCGTGGGGGCAATCATGGAATCCAATCATAGGCTGGCGCGCGTTCCGGTAACCCGTAACTGGCGTCATACCGCGGTCCCAAAAAATACAGGCCGTCGGGCGAAAACGTGGGTGCGGCGGCGTCACGGCGGCGCGCGTCCCGCACCTGGGCCATCCAGCCGGGCGGCTGCTGGCCCTGGCCGATGGTGACCAGGCAACCCATGATGTTGCGGATCATGTGGTGCAAAAAGGCGTTGGCCTCGAAGTCGAAACGCCAGTAGTCAGCGCGTTGCGATACGTCTATGCGGGTGAGGGTCTTGACCGGGGTTTTGGCCTGGCACTGGGCGGCTCGGAAGGACGAGAAATCATGTTCGCCGACCAGATGCGTGATGGCCTCGCGCATGGCAGCGCCATTCAGCGGGCGGTAGACCCAGCCGACGCGGCCGGCCTCGACGCTGGGACGCACCGGCGAGTCCAGCAGCACGTAGGCATAACGCCGGCTGGTGGCGCTGCCACGGCAGTGGAAGGCGTCGGGAACCTCACGCGCCCACTGCACGGCAATGTCGCGCGGAAGAAAGGCGTTGGTGCCGCGCACCCAGGACGACAGCTCGCGCGCCAGGGCGGTGTTGAAGTGAACCACCTGCATCAGCGCATGCACACCGGCATCGGTGCGCCCCGCGCACAGGGTGCGGATCGGCTGGTCGGCAAACTTGCTGAGTGCCTTTTCGAGCTGGTCCTGAACGGTCTTACCCGACAGCTGGCTTTGCCAGCCCTCGTAGTTGCCGCCGTTGTAACTGAGGCCCAGAGCGATCCTCACGGGCGGCTTTCAGGGAAACGGTGCAAGACCTTCAGGCCAGGGCGTTGATGAAAGCCTGAGCCTTGGCCTTGAGCGAACCACTCGATTGCGCCAGCACTTCCTCGGCCAGGGACCGCGCGCCATCAACGTCGCCAATCGCGCGGAACTCTTCAGCCAGCGCGAACTTGGTCTCCAGCGGGTCTTCCAGGTCCATTGCGGGCGCGGGCGCGGGCGCAGGCGCAGGCGCAGGCGCGATGTTCTGGCTCTCGGTGGTCGGGCCGTCGAGGTCCAGCGACAGCGCGCCCATGTCGAACTCCAACATGCCGCCAGAGGTGTCCAGCGGTGTGGCTGCCGTGGTGACGGCCGGCTCCTCGGTCGTGAAACTCAGACCGGCATCCATAGTTGGCAGGGGCTCGGCAATAGCCGGGGCGGGCGCCGCTGTCGGCATGTCCAGCGTCGCCGAACTGAAGTCCATCCCGTTGTCCAGAGGGGCCGCCGCAGTGATGATCGGCATGGCCAAGGTCTGTTCTGTGCGTGCGACAGGTGCGGGCGCAGGCGCAGGCGCGTCGTCTCCCATTGAAAAATCCAGATCGAGGTCGAAGTCAACCGCCGATGCTTCAGGCTCAACTGCGGGTTCCAAGGCTTGCGGCGCGGTTTGGGTTGCAAAAGTTGCGCTGACAATTCCCACCGCAGCAATTGCAGCGGCAGAGGGGGGCTGGCCATCAGGCTGGTACATCGGGTTGCCGGGGTCCAGGTCACGGCCCATTTCAGCCATGTGCGCCCACTCGCCCCCGTGGCCCTTGGTCAGGTTGAAGGCATCGGTGGCCACTGCTGCAAAGGCTGCGGCGTCGCGGCGCTTCGCATAAATCTCCATCAGCTTGGCATGGATGGCAATGCGGGTTGGACTGACACGTATGGCTTCCTTGAGGATTTCCTCGGCCTGCAAATCACGCCCGTAGGCCAGGTAGACATCCGCTTCGGCCACCGGGTCCACGTCGCCGGCGGCATCGAGCTGGCTTGGCGAGTACACCATGGACGAGCCAGTGACATTGACCTCGTTGGTGTCGATACGCTGGCCGCCGCTGGCGCCGAAGAAGGAGTCGGGCTGCAGGCGGCTTTCCAGGAAGGAGCTGTCCACAGCGACGGCATTTTTGCGCTGGCGCGCGCGGAAAATGCCCAGGGCCAGCAACAGCAACAGCAGGATGGCGGCACCGGCGAGGAGCAGCGGGTTTTCAAGCAGTTCGTCAACCAGGCTCGGTTCTGGCGGCGGAGGGGGCGGCACCACCACTGGTTTTTTCACGGGCACAGCAGCCGGTGCTGCCGCACTGGCTGCTGGTGTGGCGGTTATTGCAGCGCTGGCGGCAGGTAGGGCCGCAGTTGCGGCCGGGGCGGTGGTGACTGCTGCGGTGCTGCTGGCCGGCGCCATGGGTGTAGCCGGTGCGGTGGCAGCAGGTGAACTGCCTGTCAGTGTGCCGGGGCTGGTAACTGCGACGCCGGGCGCCGGAGAAGCCGGCGTGGATGGACTGCCCAGCTTGTTCAAGTCGGCGATGTTTTTTGACAGCTCGGCGACGCGCGCTGCGGCTTCCTTGGATTGGCGATCCTGGGCAATTTTTTCTTCCGCTGCCGCCTTGCCCTGTACCGCGCCTTTGGACAGGGTCAGCTTGTCGGGCGTTGTGGCAGCCGGTGCCTTGTCTTCCACCTTGGCCTGGACCTGGCCTGCGGCCTGTCGGTCGGCGCCAGCGGTCTGGGTGGCGGGTGCGCTTTCGGCGAGCTTGCGGCGGAAGGCATTGAAGTCCCGGCTTTGCGCGACGATGGTGCGGCTGGCTTCGCCGGCGGAAACGGCTTCAGCCTGGTCAGAGCCTGGCACTTCCAGTACGGCGCCAGCCTTGAGGCGGTTGACATTGCCACCAATGAAGGCATCCGGGTTGCTGCGCAGCAGGGCCACCAGCATCTGGTCCAGTGAGACGCTGGCGGGTTTGGTCTGTGCCGCGATCTTGCCGGCGGTGTCTCCGGTTTTGGCGGTGACGGTCTGGCCGCTAGGTGACGGGGCACGTGTTGTGGCGGCGGGGGCGGGTGGTGGCGGTGCCGCGGGCCGGACGGCAGGCGCCGGCATGGGCATAGGTGGGCTGGGCCGTGAAGGGGGAGCGGCGGCCGGTGGCAGCGTGGCGACGGGTGCCGGCGGACGTGACACCAGGGGCGCGGTTGGCGCGGGCATGGGCTGGGCAGTGGCGCGCAGGTTGGGCGGGTCAAACAACATCGTGTAGTCACGCACGATGCGCCCGGATGCCCATCGGGCTTCCAGAATCAGATCAACAAAAGGTTCGCTGACCGGCCTGTCGCTGCTCAAACGCAGATAAGACCGGCCATCGGGGCGGCGCTGCAGGGTGATCTGCACATTGGTAACGGCAGCGCTGTATTCCAGGCCTGCGGACTTGAAGGCATCGGCACTGGCGACGCTGGCGCGCAGGGTGGCGGCCTCCTCGGCGTTGATCTCGGCAATGTCGATTTCAGCGCGCAAGGGTTCGCCGAGTGCCGACTGGACGGTGACCCGGCCCAAACCCAGGGCCTGGACCTCCAAACTGGTGAAGCTGCCTAGCAGGGCAATGGCGGCTGCAACGGCACCGATACGCCAGCGGCGAGGATGATTCATGGGAATGTGAGCCTCCGATGCTCCGTCTGCATAAAATTTTATTCTGCTGGTCCGCACAAAAACCTCAACGCGAATTTTCGACAAACAACATTAACATCAAGGCATTAGGCTGACAAGCTAAGACAGCACTTAAGTTTTGACACCGTGGATTAGCATCAACTTACAAGTTTGGGTTGTTGTCTGACGACAACGTATCGTCACAAGTGGTTACGGTTGTGGCCGGACGCAATCAGTCGTCATGTCGCGCCCGACCTTGCTTTAACCCTGAATCAAGATACGCAACATGCGCCGCAGCGGTTCGGCCGCACCCCAGAGCAACTGGTCGCCGATGGTGAAGGCGCCCAGGTAGTCGCCACCCATGGCGAGTTTGCGCAGGCGGCCGACGGGAATGCTCATGGTGCCAGTGACGGCTACAGGCGTCAGGTCGGTGATGCTGGCCTCGCGCGTGTTCGGCACGACTTTGACCCACGCGTTGTCGGCCGCGATCAGGGCCTCGATGTCGGCCAGCGGTACGTCCTTCTTGAGCTTGAAGGTCAGCGCCTGGCTGTGGCAGCGCATCGCGCCAATGCGCACGCAGAAACCGTCCACCGGCGTTTCAGCGGTGCCGAAGCTGGCACCCTGGCCCAGGATCTTGTTGGTTTCGGCGCCGCCTTTCCACTCTTCCTTGCTCATGCCATCGCCCAAATCCTTGTCGATCCAGGGAATCAGGCTGCCGCCCAACGGTACGCCGAAGTTCGCCATCTCGGCGGCGCCCAGCGACTGCTGCTTGGCCAGGATGCGACGGTCTATCTCCAGAATGGCGGACTTCGGATCGTCCAGCAAGGCTTTGACCTCGCCGTTGAGCGAGCCGAACTGGGTCAACAGTTCACGCATGTGCTGCGCACCGCCGCCCGAGGCCGCCTGGTAGGTCATGCTGGTCATCCACTCGACCAGCCCGGCCTTGTACAGCGCGCCCACGCCCATCAGCATGCAGCTAACGGTGCAGTTGCCGCCTATCCAGTTTTTGCCGCCCGCCGCCATGGCTTTCTGGATGACCGGCAGGTTGACCGGGTCCAGCACGATGATGGCGTCGTCGTTCATGCGGAGCGTCGATGCGGCGTCAATCCAGTGGCCATTCCAGCCGGCAGCGCGCAGCTTGGGGTACACCTCGGAGGTGTAGTCACCGCCCTGAGCGGTGATGATGACATCGCACTTTTTCAGCGCCGCAATATCGAACGCGTCTTTCAGCGTGGTTTCGTTCTTCGCCTCGGCCGGGGCCTTGCCACCGGCGTTGGAGGTGGAAAAGAAGACCGGCTCGATCAGGTCGAAGTCGCCTTCGGCCTGCATGCGATCGATCAGCACCGAGCCGACCATGCCGCGCCAGCCTACGAGTCCTGTGAGATTTCCTGCGAGTTTCATGGGATGCCCTTTTTCAAAAAAATATGTTTTTTGACCCGGCCCATCGGGCCGGCAGGGCACGACGAACCAGGCTTGCTAGCCTTTAATGGTTGTCGTTTTGGTGGTCTGGGAAAAAACCGGCGCGCCACAGCCCGCGCGCGAGGCGGCGGGGCAGTGGGTGAGGGCGGGGCTTTTACGCATGCTGCTGATTGTAGCCCCGCCCATCAGCGGCGCCGGTATGCCCGGGGCTTGAAATGCGCTGTTTTGCGGTTAAAAAACGTCAGATCAAAGCCTGGACGACCGCATCGCCCATCGCCACCGTGCCGACTTTGGTCGTGCCTTCGCTGTAGATATCAGGCGTACGCAGGCCCTGTGTCAACACCGCGTCCACGGCTTTTTCGATGCGCGCGGCGGCGTCTGGCTGGTTCAGGCTGAAGCGCAGCATCATGGCTGCGCTCAGTATCGTGGCCAGCGGGTTGGCCACGCCTTTGCCGGCAATGTCAGGTGCGCTGCCGTGGCTGGGTTCGTACAGGCCCTGATTTTTGGTGTTCAGGCTGGCCGACGGCAGCATGCCGATGCTGCCGGTCAGCATGGCGGCCGCGTCGCTCAGGATGTCGCCGAACATGTTGCCGGTCACGACCACGTCAAACTTCTTCGGCGCCTTGACCAGTTGCATGGCGGCGTTGTCCACATACATATGGTCCAGCGCCACGTCGGGGTACTGACTCCCAACTTCAGTCACGATGTCTTTCCAGAACTGGAAGGTCTCCAGCACATTGGCCTTGTCCACGCTGGTCACACGGCTGCCGCGTTTGCGCGCTGCCTGGAAGGCGACATGGGCGATGCGTTCGATCTCGGGGCGCGAATAACGCATGGTGTCGAAGGCTTCTTCGGCGCCGGGAAAATGTCCATCGGACGAAACGCGGCGGCCACGCGGCTGGCCAAAATAGATGTCGCCGGTCAGCTCGCGGATGATCAGGATGTCCAGGCCCGCCACCAGTTCGCGCTTCAGGCTGGAGGCGTCGACCAGTTGCGGGTAACAGATGGCAGGGCGGAAGTTGGCGAACAGGCCCATGTTTTTGCGCAGGCCCAGGATGGCCTGCTCGGGGCGCAGCGGGCGGTCGAGTTTGTCGTACTTCCAGTCGCCGACCGCGCCGAACAGCACCGCGTCGGAGGCTTGTGCCAGCTTCAGCGTGGCCTCGGGCAGGGGGTGGCCGTGGGCTTCGTAAGCGGCGCCGCCGACCAGCGCGGTCTCGGTTTCAAATTTCAGGTCCAGTGCGTTCAGTACCTTGACGGCTTCGGCGACGATTTCGGTGCCTATGCCGTCACCGGGAAGAATTGCGATTTTCATGGTTGGATGTTCTTTTGCTATGTTTTTTGTAGCTGCTTGCGCCCGAATTGATTGGGCTAGAGGATGAATTTATTCACGGTAGAGAGCGCAAATCAATTCAATTTGAACAAGGAGATCAAGAGGAAAGGAGGAAGACAAATTTTTTTCTCCTGATCTCATTGATCTCCTTGTTCAAATCGCATTCCGTATCAACCGGCCATCGTATGGTTTAACCACGGCTTGATCGCCAGCCGCTCGGCTTCAAAGGCCTTGATCTTGTCGGCCTGGCGCAGGGTCAGGCCGATGTCGTCGTAACCACCGAGCAGGCAGAATTTCTTGAAGGCCTGCACCTCGAAGACAATTTCTTCGCCTTGCGGCTTGATCACCACCTGGCGCTCTAGGTCGATGGTGAGTTGGTAGCCGGGGAAAGCCAGCGCTTCATCAAATAGCTGGCTGACTTGCGCTTCGCTCAGAGCTATGGGCAGCAGGCCGTTCTTGAAGCTGTTGTTGAAAAAGATGTCGGCGTAACTCGGCGCGATGATGGCGCGAAAGCCGTACTGGTCCAGCGCCCAGGGCGCATGTTCGCGCGAGGAACCGCAGCCAAAGTTCTTGCGCGCCAGCAGAATGGACGCGCCATGGTAGCGCGGCTGGTTCAGCACGAAGTCCGGGTTGGGGCGGCGGCTGGTTGGGTCCTGGCCGGGAAAACCGGCGTCCAGATAACGCCAGGCATCAAACAGATTCGGGCCAAAGCCGGTCTTGCGGATGGACTTGAGGAACTGCTTGGGAATGATCGCGTCGGTGTCGACGTTCTCGCGGTCCATGGGTGCGACCAGGCCTTTGTGTACGGTAAAGGGTTTCATTACTTCTTCGCCTTGTCTTCAATCTTTTCTCCGACCTTTTGCAGGTCTTGCCCAAAGCCCCGGGCGGTGTTGCAGCCAGCCAGCACAAAGGCGATGGCAGCCAGCGACAGTGCAAGCAGTGAGGTGATTTTTTTCATGATGGCTCTCCTGAAGTGGGTTATGAAAACTTGCGGATATCGACGAAGTGACCATGAACCGCAGCCGCCGCAGCCATGGCCGGACTGACCAGATGCGTACGGCCGCCGGCACCCTGCCGGCCTTCGAAGTTGCGGTTGCTGGTCGAGGCGCAGCGTTCGCCCGGCTCAAGCCGGTCGGCGTTCATGGCCAGGCACATGGAGCAGCCGGGCTCGCGCCACTCAAAACCTGCCGCCACAAAAATCTTGTCCAGGCCTTCACGCTCGGCCTGTTCCTTCACCAGGCCCGAGCCCGGCACGACCAGCGCCAGCTTGACGTTGCCCGCCACCTTCTGGCCGATTTTCTGGATGATGGCGGCAGCTTCGCGCATGTCTTCGATGCGGCTGTTGGTGCAGGAGCCAATGAAGACCTTGTCCACCATGATGTCGTTGATCGCCTTGCCCGGTTGCAGACCCATGTAGGTCAACGCGCGCTCGATGGCATCACGCTTGTTGGCGTCTTTTTCCTTGTCCGGGTCCGGCACGCGGTCGTCGATGGACAGCACCATCTCGGGCGAGGTGCCCCAGGTGACCTGCGGGCGGATCTGGCTGGCGTCGAGTTTGACCACGGTGTCGAATTTGGCGTCGGCGTCAGACTGCAGCGTGTTCCAGTACAACACCGCCTGGTCCCACTCCACCCCAGTGGGTGCCAAGGGCCGGCCCTTGACGTAGGCAATGGTCTTGGCGTCCACCGCCACCAGCCCGGCGCGGGCGCCAGCTTCTATGGCCATGTTGCAGACCGTCATGCGCGCTTCCATGCTGAGCGCGCGTATGGCCGGGCCGCCAAATTCAATCGTGTAGCCGGTGCCGCCGGCGGTGCCGATTTTGCCGATGATGGCCAGCACGATGTCTTTGCCGGTCAGGCCGGGCGCCAGCGTGCCGTCCACTTGCACCAGCATGTTTTTCGCCTTTTTTGCCAGCAGCGTCTGCGTGGCCATCACATGTTCCACCTCGCTGGTGCCTATGCCGTGGGCCAGCGCGCCAAAGGCGCCGTGGGTCGAGGTGTGCGAGTCGCCGCAGACCACCGTCATGCCGGGCAGGGTGGCACCGGTCTCAGGGCCGATCACATGAACGATGCCCTGGCGTTGTGACAGGAAGGGGAAGTAAGCCGCTGCGCCGAACTCGGCGATGTTGCTGTCCAGCGTGGTGATCTGCTCCTTGCTGACCAGATCGGTGATGCCGTCGTAACCCAGCTCCCAGCCAGTGGTGGGCGTGTTGTGGTCGGCGGTGGCCACGATGGAGCTGATGCGCCAGACCTTGCGGCCGGCCTCGCGCAGGCCTTCAAACGCCTGCGGGCTGGTGACCTCGTGCACCAGGTGCCGGTCGATGTAGAGGATGGCGGTGCCGTCGTCTTCGGTGTGGACAACGTGTTCGTCCCAGAGTTTGTCGTAAAGCGTGCGTCCCATGGTGTGTTCCTTCGTGGTTGGCTGATTTTAATTTGTTAACTTGTGGCGGCTGCGGGCAGGACGGTATGCGCGGTGAGGTGATCGACCAGCAGGCGCGCGGTGACCGGCAGGCTGGAAAAGTCGCGCGCCACCAGTTCGATCTGGCGTGTTGCCCAGTCGTTGGTGAGGGTCACGGCTTCGAGTTCCCCGACGCCGTGCATCAGCTCGAATGCGCGCTGCGGCATCACGCCGACGCCCAGGCGGTTGTGGATCATGCGGCACATGGCGTCGAGTCCGGTGACGTGAATGCGCAGCTTGATGGTGCGGCCGGCCAGCGCGGCGGCGTCGCGCATCGCCAGGTAAATCGAGCTGTTCGAGTGCAGGCCAACATGGTCGAAGTCCAGGCTGTCCTCGAACGCGATCGCGTCCTGCTCGCCGAGCGCGTGGCCGCGCGGCACGATCAGCACCAGCCGGTCCTGCCGGTAAGGCAGGGCCAGCAGGCCGCCAATGCCGTCGGCGGTATTGCAGATGCCCAAGTCAGCTGCGCCTTCCTGCACCGCGCGCACAACTTCCGTGCTCAAGTGCTCCTCAAGATCAATTTTGACCCCGGGGTGCTGGGCGATGAAGGCGCCCAGGTCTTCCGGCAAAAACTGCACGATGGCCGAGATGCTGGCGTGTACCCGCACATGGCCGCGCACGCCGGCTGCGTATTCGCTCAGTTCGCCCTGCATTTTCTCAAGGCTGAACTGCACCGAACGCGCATGGTGCAGCAGGCTCTGCCCCGCAGGCGTCAGATCCACGCCGCGCGTGTGGCGGTACAGCAGCGCAGTGTCGAGCGCGGCTTCCAGATCGCTCAGGCGTTTGCTCACGGCAGAGGCCGCAATGAACTCGCGCTCCGCCGCCTTGCCGATGCTGCCGAGCTCACACACCGCCACAAACAGCTGTAGCGAGGTGAGGTCAATCCGGCGGGCGAAGTTGCGTTCCGAGCTTTTCATGAAATGGTCAAAGTCATCGCGCTTTGCGATGAATTGCCATTTTGCAGCCATATTCGAGGGTTTGTCATCGCGGTATGCGATGACTGGCGTACCCGGCGGTGATGGTCTGGAAGCCATTCTCCTCAAAGTTATCGGCCTTTTAGGGCTCTGGCCCTTACTGGACGGGCGCGAGCAGCTATTGAAATGATAGCGACTGCCAGTCGATGATTTTGGCTGGATCGAACGCACGGACCCGGGGGTCCACGTTGTACCCACCGAACTCGGTGTAGCGCAGCAGATGCCGGTCGCAGCGGCTGCAGTGCCAGGCTTCCCAGCGGTATCCGGCCAGGCTTTCCCAGCCTTCGCAGGCGCCGGGTGCGCGGCGGTCGCGCTGACGGTGGAGCGCAATTCGGTCGCAGTCTGGATGAATTGCAAGGGTGCCCTCCGGTGGCGGTGATAAACGCAAAAAAGCCCGCCGGTGTTGCCACGGGCGGGCGTTGCTGATGCAGGCTGTGAGACGTGATCCGGGTTCAGCGGGCGCTGAGGGGTTTCACGTCGCGCTGAACCGAACCGTTGAATAGCTGGCGCGGACGGCCGATTTTGTATTCAGGGTCGCCAATCATCTCGTTGAGCTGGGCAATCCAGCCGACCGTGCGGGCCAGCGCAAAGATGGCGGTGAACAGCGGCACCGGAACACCAATGGCGCGCTGCACGATGCCGGAGTAGAAGTCCACATTCGGGTAGAGCTTGCGCGAAACGAAATATTCGTCTTCCAGTGCAATTTTTTCCAGCGCCATGGCCAGCTTGAACAGCGGGTCGTTTTCCAGACCCATCTCGCTCAGCACTTCCTTGCAGGTTTCCTGCATCAGCTTGGCGCGCGGGTCGTAGTTTTTGTAAACACGGTGGCCAAAACCCATGAGCTTGACGCCGGAGTTTTTGTCTTTGACCTGCTTGATGAATTCGCCGATTTTTTCGATGCCGCCGGCTTTCTGGATGTCGCCCAGCATGTTGAGTGCCGCTTCGTTGGCGCCGCCGTGGGCCGGGCCCCAGAGGCAGGCGACGCCGGCAGCAATCGCTGCAAACGGGTTGGTGCCCGACGAGCCGCACAGACGCACCGTGGAGGTCGATGCGTTTTGCTCGTGGTCGGCATGCAGGATGAAAATGCGGTCCAGCGCGCGCTCCAGCACCGGGTTGACCTTGTACTCTTCACACGGCGTGGCAAACATCATGTGCAAAAAATTGCCGGCGTAGCTCAGGTTGTTCTTCGGGTACATATAGGGCTGACCCATGGTGTACTTGTAGGCCATGGCAACCAAGGTCGGCATCTTGGCGATCAGGCGGATCGCTGCGATCTCGCGGTGCTGGGGGTTGGTGATGTCGGTGCTGTCATGGTAGAAGGCCGACAACGCGCCGACCAGGCCGGTCATGATGGCCATGGGATGCGCGTCGCGGCGGAAGCCGCGCAGAAAAAACTGCATCTGCTCATTGACCATGGTGTGGTTGGTCACGCGGCTGACAAAATCCTTCTTCTGGTCACCGTTGGGCAGCTCGCCGTAGAGCAGCAGGTGGCAGGTTTCCATGTAGTCGCAGTTGGTGGCCAGTTGCTCGATCGGGTAGCCACGGTACAGCAGCTCGCCCTTGTCGCCATCGATATAGGTGATGGCCGACTGACAGGCCGCCGTGGACATGAAACCCGGGTCATAAGTAAACATGCCGGTCTGCGCGTACAGTTTGCGGATATCGACCACATCGGGGCCGACGGTGCCGTGGTACACCGGCAATTCGACACTGGGGCTGCCGTTGCTGAAGGAAAGGGTGGCTTTGTTGTCGGCTAGCTTCATTTCTTGCTTCTTTCTTGTCAAATCAAATGGGGGCGGACTGCTGGCCTGTTGCGGCGGCGCGAATCAAGTTTAAGACCTCTCGCGCCGCATAAGTAGATGCACTTACCTGAGCGCTTGCTTCTGCAAGCTGGTCGGGCTCTCGGCGTTTCAGAAAAAGGTCCAGCAAATCGTTGTCGGACAGGTCCATTAAATCATTCAAGCCTTGGGCCTGGCTGACGGTCAGCGTGGCCTCGTGCCGTCTGAAAAACTTCTCGATCAACAGGTCGTTTTCAAGCAAACCACGGCGGCAGCGCCACTTGAGTTTGCTCAGGGACCGCTCGTCGAGAAGCTCGTCCATCGCGTTCTAGACGGCCCGCAGGACCATCATTTCCTTGATTTTTCCAATCGCCTTGCTCGGGTTCAGGCCCTTGGGGCAAACATCGACGCAATTCATGATGGTGTGGCAGCGGAACAGGCGGTACGGGTCTTCCAGGTTGTCCAGGCGCTCGGCAGTGGCTTCGTCCCTGGAGTCGGCGATGAAGCGGTAAGCCTGTAGCAGGCCGGCCGGGCCGACGAACTTGTCCGGGTTCCACCAGAAGCTGGGGCAGGCCGTAGAGCAGCTCGCGCACAGAATGCACTCGTACAAGCCGTTGAGCTCGTCACGCTCTTCGGGGCTTTGCAGGCGCTCTTTTTCGGGTGGCACGTTATCGTTGATCAGGTAGGGCTTGATCGAGTTGTACTGCTTGAAGAACTGCGTCATGTCAACGATCAGGTCGCGCACCACGGGCAGGCCAGGCAGCGGCTTGAGCACAATCGTGCCCGGCAGGGTGCGCATGTTGGTCAGGCAGGCCAGGCCGTTCTTGCCGTTGATGTTCATCGCGTCCGAACCGCAAACGCCTTCACGGCAGGAGCGGCGGAAGCTGATGGTCGGATCCTGCGCCTTGAGCTTCATCAGGGCGTCGAGCAACATGCGCTCGCTGCCATCGAGCTCGACCTCTATGGTCTGCATGTAGGGTTTGGCGTCCTGGTCGGGGTCGTAGCGGTAGATCTTGAATGTGCGTATGGTCATGGGGTTCCCGCTTGTCTTTTTAGAAGGAGCGAACGGTCAGGGGGATGGAGTCCACGGTCAGCGGCTTCATCTGCACTGGCTTGTAGCTCAGGCGGTTGCCTTCGCTGTGCCACAGGGTGTGTTTGTGCCAGTCGGTGTCGTTGCGGCCGTTCGGGTGCTCGGGTGTGTCGCCGTAGTCATCCACCGAATGTGCACCGCGGCTTTCCTTGCGGGCAGCGGCCGAGACGATGGTGGCTTGCGCCGCCTCGATCAGGTTCTCCACTTCGAGCGCCTCGATGCGCGCGGTGTTGAAAATCCTGGACTTGTCTTTCAGGCCGATGTTGTTGACGCGATCACGCAGGGCGGCGATTTTCGTCACACCTTCGTCCATGATGGCCTGGGTGCGGAACACGCCCGCATGCTGCTGCATCGCGGCGCGTATGTCGTTAGCCACGTCTTGCGCGTATTCGCCGCCGGTGGCGTTGTCCAGGCGCGCAATACGTGCCAGTGTGGCGTTGGCAGCGTCAAGCGGCAAGGCCTTGTGCTTGGTGGTCTTGTTGAATTCGACGATGTGATTGCCGGCTGCACGGCCGAACACCAGCAGATCGAGCAGCGAGTTGGTGCCCAGGCGATTCGCGCCGTGCACACTGACACAGGCGCATTCTCCGACCGCATACAGGCCATTGACGACCTCGCTTTTGTTCTCGGCATTTTGCGTGACCACCTGGCCGTGGATGTTGGTCGGGATGCCGCCCATCTGGTAGTGGATGGTGGGCACGACGGGAATCGGCTCTTTGGTGATATCGACGTTGGCAAAGTTGTGGCCAATCTCGAACACCGAGGGCAGGCGCTTCATGATGGTCTCGGCGCCCAGATGCGTCATGTCCAGGTTGATGTAGTCCTTGTTCGGGCCGCAGCCACGGCCTTCCTTGATCTCCTGGTCCATGCAGCGCGAGACGTAGTCGCGCGGCGCCAGGTCTTTGTAGGCCGGTGCATAACGCTCCATGAAGCGCTCGCCATTGCTGTTGCGCAAAATCGCGCCTTCGCCGCGGCAGCCTTCGGTCAGCAGCACACCAGCGCCGGCCACGCCGGTGGGGTGGAACTGCCAGAACTCCATGTCTTCCAGCGGAATGCCGGCACGTGCCGCCATGCCCAGGCCGTCGCCGGTGTTGATGAAGGCGTTGGTGGATGCCGCAAAAATCCGGCCAGCGCCGCCGGTGGCCAGCATGGTGGTCTTGGCTTCGAAGATGTGGACGTCACCGGTTTCCATTTCGACGGCTGAGACACCGACAACGTCGCCGTCGGCGTCGCGGATCAGGTCCAGCGCCATCCATTCGACGAAGAAGCTGGTTTTTTCCTTGACGTTCTGCTGATACAGCGTGTGCAGCATGGCGTGGCCGGTGCGGTCGGCGGCGGCGCAGGCGCGCTGCACCGGCTTTTCACCGTAGTTGGCAGTGTGGCCGCCGAAAGGGCGCTGGTAAATCGTGCCGTCCGGGTTGCGGTCGAAAGGCATGCCCATGTGCTCGAGGTCGTACACGACCTTGGGGGCTTCGCGGCACATGAACTCGATCGCGTCCTGGTCGCCAAGCCAGTCGGAGCCCTTGACGGTGTCGTAGAAGTGATAGTGCCAGTTGTCCTCGGACATGTTGCCGAGCGAGGCGCCAATGCCGCCCTGGGCCGCAACCGTGTGCGAGCGGGTCGGGAATACCTTGGAAAGCACGGCGACGTTGAGGCCGGCACGTGCCAGCTGCAGGGAGGCGCGCATGCCGGAGCCGCCGGCCCCGACGATCACCACGTCAATTTTTCTTTTGGGAAGCTGGGAGGTAGCAGTCATGATTTGTTGAAGTCTCGTGGTCAGGTGCAGCCGGGATGGGCTTGAAGGCTTGGTTTACAGGCGCCACAACACCTGGATGCCCCAGCCGGCGCAGGCCAGCAGCCAGACGATGGTGGCGACTTCCAGCGACAGGCGCAGCCACGCCGGCTTGACATAGTCCATCCAGATGTCGCGCATGCCAACCCAGACGTGATAAAGCAGGGCGATGATGACGGTGAAGGTCAATACCTTCATCCACTGCGCCGAGAAAATGCCGGCCCATTGGTCGTAGCCGATCGGGCCCTTGCTGAAAATGACCTGGGCCAGCAGCAGCACGGTGAACAGGGCCATCAGGGCGGCGGTGATGCGCTGGCTGAGCCAGTCGCGCAAACCGTAGTGGGCGCCGACAACGAGGCGTTTGGAGCCGTAATTCACGGACATGGGGTGCTCCTTCTTGTTGTTAGTCGTATTCAATAGAGGCCGAAGAGCTTGGCGCCCAGCACCAGCGTCAGCAGGATGCTTGAGGCCAGCGTGATCAGCGCGGTGCTTTTGCCGAACTCATTGCTCAGGGTGTGGGTCGCGTCCATGTAGAGATGGCGCAGGCCAGCGATGAAGTGGTGCAGGTAGGCCCAGATCAGCGCCAGCGCAACCAGCTTCCAGACAAAACCCGGCAGGCCCAACATGCCGATGTTGAAGGCCGCTTTGAACCGCTCGAAGGACAACTCCGAGGAAGTGGAGGTGTCGAACATCCAGATGATGAAGGGCATCAGCACAAACATGATGGCGCCGCTGGCACGGTGCAGGATGGACACCCAGGCCGCCGGTGTCATGCGGTAGGTGGTCAGGTCGGTGAAGGCGTTGATGTTGCGAAACTCAGGCCGCTTGGGACGCTGTTTGGATGCCAGCTCTGTCATTGTTTGGCTTTCGTGGGAGGTCTGGTAACTGCCTGGTAACTGCGTTGCAATTACACGTAAAAACATGTGAATTCTATTGCAATGCAGCATCGATCCCGTCCCGCGTGCTGCATGCCCAAAATATTTTGTCGAAAAAATCGTGCCCGACAGTTCAATAAGGTCACTTGGCGTGAAATGAAGTGCGAAGCTGACACGATGTTTACAACTTGTCGAGATTGGCCAGCATCTGCGCGGCCTGCGCCTTGACCGCCAGCCTGTCGTCGGCACTCATGCGCTGCAGGTTCTTCACCATCAGCGCGGTGCGCGGGTTGCCGGCGAAGACCGGCTCGTGCCGGTCCAGGAAATTCCAGTACAGCGTGGTCATCGGGCAGGCCTGGGGGCCGGTGCGTGTTTCGGGCTGGTAACTGCAGCCGCTGCAATAGTTGCTCATGCGTTTGACGTAGGCGCCGCTGGCGACATAAGGCTTGGATGTGAAGCGCCAGCCGTTGGCAAACAGCGCCATGCCTGCGGTGTTGGGCAGTTCCACCCATTCGACGGCATCGACATAAACGGCCAGGTACCAGTCGCACAAAGCTTGCGGCTGGATCTGGGCGGTGATGCCGAACATGCCGGTGACCATCAGGCGCTGGATGTGGTGCGAGTAGCCGTTAGCCAGCGTCTGGCTGATGCACTGGCGCATGCAGTTCATGCGGGTTTCGCCGGTCCAGTACCAGGCCGGCAAGGGCTGATGGTGGTCAAAATGGTTGTCCGTCTTGAGGGCCGGCATGTCCAGGAAGTACACGCCGCGCATGAACTCCCGCCAGCCGAGCACCTGGCGGATAAAACCTTCGACGCTGGCCAGGTTCAGGCCGCGCTCGCGCCAGGCCTGCTCGGCTGCGTGGATCACCTCCAGCGGGTGCAGCAACTTGAGGTTCAGTGAGCTGGAGAGCAGCGCATGCCAGCCGAAGTCAAGATGCGTCCACATCGCGTCCTGGTGAGCGCCGAAGCCCGGCAGTCGGTGTTCCACGAAGTCGGCCAGCGCCTCCAGGGCTTGCGCGCGGGTGACTGGCCAGTTGAAGCGGTGCAGTTCCCCGGGGTGGCCGGCAAACTGCCGATCGACCAGGGCGATCACGTCCCGGGTGATGCCGTCCTGCGCGAACACGATGGGTCGGGGCACGTCCTGCGGCCCGGCCCGACCGAAACCCTTGCGGTTCTCGGTGTCGTAGTTCCACTGTCCGCCTTCGGGCTTGCTGCCGTTCATCAGCACCTTGTAGTGCTGGCGCATGGTTCGGTAGAAAAACTCCATGCGCAGGCTGGCGGACTGCCCGGCCCAATGGCGAAACCGCGCCGGGGTGCAGAGAAAATGCCTGTCCTCGCGCCATTCGATGGCGGCCTGCGTCGCGCCCGTCCGGGCGGTGCCCGTCTTGAGGGCTGCGTCCAGGCTCTGGCGCACCCGCAGGTCACCCGGCTCCACCCCGATCACTCGCTGCGGGAGGTAGCACGCGACGGCGGCAAGCAGGCCGTCGGCCAGGGTGGCATCCGCCTGCTTGTCCAGCGCCCTGTAGCTGAGCGGCCAGCCGCGTTGTGACAGGGTCTGCGCAAAATGGCGCATGGCTGAAAGAAACAGCACCGTGCGCGCCTTGTGCGACCAGACGTGGGTGGATTCTTCGCTGGCCTCAATCATCAGCACCACGTCCTGGCTGGCGTCGAAGCCGTCAAAGGCGGCCGACGCCTCGTCAAGCTGGTCGCCCAGGATCAGGATCAGATGGCGGCAGGTGGGGTGAGAAGGCATGGGGTGATTTTGCGAAATTCTTCGCGGCAAGCCGGCTGCCGGGGTCAGAGACCCTGGGCTCCGCCGGGAGGTACGCGGGCCTGGCTGTTTGTGCGTTTGCCATCGCGGCAGGCGTCGGAGCAGTATGTCACCGCGTCCCATGTTTTGGCCCAGCGTTTGCGCCAGCTCATGTCGCGCCCGCAGGCAGCGCAGGGCTTGACCGGAAGAAATGCCTTGTTGCCTTTGAATGCCATGGCGGAAGAACTAGCTCAGGGTGTTGTGGTAGTGGTGCGTGTCGGTACGGTAGTAGCCGCGGCGCAGTTCCATGGGCACGTCGTTGTAGGTGTAGGCGATACGCTCCACACTCAGCAGCGGCGTACCGTGCGCTACTTTCAGGAGCAGCTCACGCCCGTCCGACGCGGGCTCGGCGCGGATTTTCTCGTCAGCGCGGACCATGCGCACATTGAACTCGGTTTCGAACAGCGCATACATCGGGCCGTGATAGTCGGCCAACCGTTCGGCGGTCAGGCCCTTGAAGGGCGCGGCCGGCAGCCAGAGGTCTTCCAGGATGGTCGGTATGCCGGCAAAACTCAGCACGCGGCGCGCATGCAGCACCGCGTCGCCGGTGCGCAGCGCCAGGATGCGCGCGATCTCGGCACTGGCGCGCGCGCGCTTGCAATCGATGATGTCGCGCTGGGCCGGGCCTTCGCTGCCCGGCGTGCCGCTGTCGGGCACCAGCTTGAGGAAGCGAAACTGCACATGCTGCGCGGCATGGGTCGCCACAAACGTGCCCTTGCCCTGGCGGCGTACCACCAGGTTGTCGGCGGCCAGCTCGTCAATCGCCTTGCGCACCGTGCCCTGGCTCACGCGGTAACGCGCGGCCAGGTCCATCTCGGACGGGATCGCTTCACTGGGTCTCCATTCGCCCGACTGCAGGCTTTGCAAAATCAGGCCCTTGATCTGCTGGTACAGCGGGCTGAAAGCCGGCGTGGCACCTGCAAAATCGTCGGCGGGCGAAGGAGGAAGGGCGGCCATGGGGTGTGTAAATGGTTCGTCCCAATCATATCTTATATAAGACATAAGACAAATTGACGCCTGCGGGTTTTCGAGCGTAAAATCTTGGGCTGAGCCAACGCAAAGCCGGCCCCGCAGTGACCCCGTTCACATGTTTTTTCCGGGTGCTTCCAGCGGCGCAAGACACCTCGCCCGACCTTAATCCAACGATTCACAACTTTCCTGGAGTTTTCCATCATGAGCAAAAAACCCGTCCGTGTTGCCGTCACAGGCGCCGCCGGCCAGATCGGCTACGCGCTGCTATTTCGCATCGCTTCCGGTGAAATGTTGGGCAAGGACCAGCCTGTGTTTCTGCAACTGCTGGAAGTCCCTGTCGACGGCCCGCAAAAGGCACTCAAGGGCGTGATGATGGAACTCGACGACTGCGCTTTCCCGCTGCTGGTGGGCATGCAAGCCCACGGCGACCCGATGACCGCTTTCAAGGACGCCGACTACGCGCTGCTCGTCGGTTCACGCCCGCGCGGCCCCGGCATGGAGCGTGCCGAACTGCTGGCCGTCAACGGTGCCATCTTCACGGCCCAGGGCAAGGCCCTCAACGCTGTTGCCAGCCGCAATGTCAAGGTGCTGGTGGTCGGCAACCCGGCCAATACCAATGCCTATATCGCCATGAAAAGCGCGCCCGACCTGCCGCGCAAGAACTTCACCGCCATGCTGCGCCTGGACCACAACCGCGCTGCCAGCCAGCTCGCTGCCAAAACTGGCAAGGCCGTGGCAGACATCGAAAAACTCACCGTCTGGGGCAACCACTCGCCCACCATGTATGCCGATTACCGTTTCGCCACCATCAAGGGCGAAAGCGTCGCCAAAATGATCAACGACCAGGAGTGGAACGCCAACACTTTTCTGCCTACCGTCGGCAAGCGCGGCGCGGCCATCATTGAAGCGCGCGGTTCGTCGTCGGCTGCTTCGGCTGCCAATGCCGCCATCGACCACATGCGCGACTGGGCGCTCGGTACCAATGGCAAGTGGGTCACCATGGGCATTCCGTCGGACGGCCAGTACGGCATCCCCAAGGACACCCTGTTCGGCTTTCCTGTCACCTGTGAAGGCGGCGAATACAAGCTGGTCGAAGGCCTCGAAATCGACGCTTTCAGCCAGGAACGCATCAACAAGACCCTGGAAGAGTTGCAGGGCGAGCAGGCCGGCGTGGCGCATTTGCTCTGATTGCGCAGAAACCCGCTGTGGTGACCCACCCTCGCGACATCCTCCTTGGCGCCCAGGCGCAAACCGGCTTGTTGCCGGTTTGCGACCACTACAGCGGCGTCGAGGCCCGAATGCGCAAAAGCCTGCAACTGCAGGCCGAGATGAGTGAGGAGTTCGGTACTTGCGTGTTCGACGTGACACTGGACTGCGAAGACGGCGCACCCGTCGGCGGCGAGGCTGAGCATGCGGCGCTGGTGGCTTCGCTGGTGGCCCAGGCCGGCGAGGGCGCCCGCGTGGCGGTGCGTGTTCATGCGTTGGACCATCCTGCATTTGAGGCCGACATCGGCGCGATTGCCGGCACGGTCGGACACCGCTTGAGCCACCTGATGGTGCCCAAGGTCGAGTCTGCTGTGGACGTTGACCGTGTGGTGGCTGCGCTGGCGGCAGTGTGCTGTGAGCAACTGCCCATCCATGTGCTGCTGGAGTCGCCTGGCGCGGTGCACCGGGCCTTCGAGATTGCGGCGCACCCGCGCGTGCAGTCGCTCAGTTTCGGTCTGATGGATTTTGTCTCCAGCCACGGCGGTGCGATTCCGGCCAGCGGCATGAGCAGCCAGGGCCAGTTCACGCACCCGCTGGTGCTGCGCGCCAAGCTGGAAATCGCCGCCGCCTGCCATGCGCACGGCAAAGTCCCCTCGCACTGTGTTGTCACCGAATTCAGTGACACTGCAGCGATGAAGACTGCGGCCGGCAAAGCCGCGCGCGAGCTGGGCTACACCCGGATGTGGAGCATCCACCCGAGCCAGATCCGGCCCATCCTGGAAGCCTTCGCACCAGATCAGCGTGAGATCGAAAACGCTACAAAAATAATCGCTGCTGCCGCCCGTGCCGACTGGGCGCCCATCAGTTTTGACGGCCAGTTGCACGACCGTGCGAGTTACCGCTACTTCTGGCAGGTGATCACGCGCGCCCACCAGACTGGCCGTGTGCTGCCACCCGAGATGCAGGGCTACTTTGCCGCTGTGCCTCATTGACGTTGTCGACCGTTCCGGCCCATTGCTCCCAAGGACCCTCATGAGAATTTTTCTTGCCACCGCCATGATGTTTGCAGCGCCGGCCCTGGTGCTGGCCCAGACGGCGCCGGCCGCCAAACCTGCCGCGCAGCCAGCGACCAAGGCGGCTGCCCCGGCGGCCGGCGCCAAACCTGCAGCCAAGTCCCGCGCGCCGGCCAAGCGCGCGGCGGCGGTCAAGTCCGTCGAAGAGTCCATACCCATCGACGACGATCCCAATGTCACCCTGAGCCCGGAAGACCTGGAAATGGCCAAGCGTGTGCACGTCGGCACCTTCCCCTGCGAATTGGGCGCCTCGGTGACCATCACCCCCAGCGACAAACGTCCCGGCTTCTTCATGGTGCGCAGCGGTCTGATGCGTTTTCGCATGCACCCGGTTGGAAGCCGCACCGGTGCGATTCGCCTGGAAGACGGCCGCGCCGGCGCGATGTGGCTGCAGCTCGGCAACAAATCCATGCTGATGAGCCAGAAGATCGGCCAGCGCATTGCCGACGAGTGCATGAGCCCTGACCAGGCCACGTTTGCCGAGGAGCTCAAGCGCAACCCGCGCCCCAGCATTCTTGACGCCCTGCCGCCTGCAACGGCCGGAGCTGGCACGGCTTCTGCTGCACCCGCCATGCCCGCAGCATCGGCCCCGCGTTAGGCAGTCGACGTCACGCCTTGATCGTTTTTTGAGTACAAGAGAGAGAAACCATGATGTCCGAGTTCATTTCAAGCTACCGCAGCCATGTCGCCGAGCGCGGCGCGCTGGGCATTCCGCCGCTGCCGCTGTCTGCCCAGCAAGCCGGCGACGTGATCGAGCTGCTAAAAAATCCGCCCAAGGGTGAAGAAGCCTTTTTGGTCGAACTGATCACCCACCGCGTGCCGGCCGGTGTCGACGCTGCGGCCAAGGTCAAGGCCAGCTACCTGGCCGCTGTGGCGCATGGCAGCGAAAAGTGCAGCCTGATCTCGCGCGAAAAAGCCACGCAGTTGCTGGGCACCATGCTGGGTGGCTACAACATCAGCCCGATGGTGGAGTTGCTGGACGACGCGGAAGACAGCGTCGCCATGCAGGCCGCCAGCGGCCTGAAAAACACGCTGCTGATGTTTGACCAGTTTCACGACGTCAAGGAAAAAGCCGACAAGGGCAACAAATACGCCAAGGCCGTGCTGCAAAGCTGGGCCGATGCCGAGTGGTTCACCAGCCGCCCGGAAGTGCCGGAATCGATCAAGCTGACCGTCTTCAAGGTGGCTGGCGAGATCAACACCGACGATTTGTCGCCCGCACCTGACGCCTGGAGCCGCCCCGACATTCCGCTGCACGCGCTGGCCATGCACAAAAATGCGCGCCCCGGTCAATCACCCGAGTCATTGCCTGAAGAAGACGGCAAACGCGGACCGGTCAAGTTCATCGAAGAACTCAAGGCCAAGGGCAACCTGGTGGCCTATGTGGGCGACGTGGTGGGCACCGGCTCTTCACGCAAGTCGGCCACCAACTCGGTGTTGTGGTTCACCGGCCAGGACATTCCCTACGTGCCGAACAAGCGTTTCGGCGGTGTCTGCCTGGGCGCAAAAATCGCCCCAATTTTCTACAACACCATGGAAGACTCGGGCGCGCTGCCGATCGAACTCGACGTGAGCCAGATGGGCATGGGTGATGTGATTGAGTTGCGTCCCTACGACGGCAAGGCGCTGAAAGACGGCAAGGTCATTGCCGAGTTCAAGCTCAAGAGCGATGTGTTGTTTGACGAAGTGCGCGCCGGTGGTCGTATTACGCTGATCGTCGGCCGTGGCCTGACGGCCAAAGCGCGCTGGGCGCTGGGTCTGCCGGTTTCTACCTTGTTCCGTTTGCCGCAGCCGCCGGTGGCCAGCGAGCGCGGCTTCACACTCGCGCAAAAAATGGTTGGTCGTGCGGTTGGTCTGCCTGAGATTGACGGTAAGGGCCAGGGCGTGCGCCCCGGAACCTACTGCGAACCGAAGATGACCTCGGTCGGCTCACAAGACACCACCGGCCCGATGACGCGCGACGAACTCAAAGACCTGGCCTGCCTGGGCTTCTCGGCCGACCTGGTGATGCAGTCCTTCTGCCACACCGCCGCTTACCCCAAGCCGGTCGATGTGAAGATGCACCACGAGTTGCCCGAGTTCATGAGCGACCGGGGTGGCATTCCACTGCGTCCTGGCGACGGCATCATCCACAGCTGGCTGAATCGCATGTTGTTGCCTGATACGGTTGGTACCGGCGGCGACAGCCACACACGTTTCCCGATTGGCATCAGCTTTCCGGCAGGCTCCGGCCTGGTCGCTTTTGGCGCTGCTACCGGCGTGATGCCGCTGGACATGCCTGAGAGCGTGCTGGTGCGTTTCAAGGGCGAGATGCAGCCCGGCATCACCCTGCGCGATCTGGTCAATGCGATTCCGCTGTACGCCATCAAGGCCGGCCTGTTAACCGTTGCCAAGCAGGGCAAGATAAACATCTTCTCTGGCCGCATCCTGGAAATTGAAGGTTTGCCCGATTTGAAGGTGGAGCAGGCGTTTGAACTCAGCGATGCCTCGGCCGAGCGTTCCGCCGGCGGCTGCACGGTGCACCTCAACAAAGAGCCCATCATCGAGTACATCACCAGCAACATCACCATGTTGAAGTGGATGATTGCCACGGGCTACTCCGACGTGCGCACCATCAAGCGCCGCATCGCCGCCATGCAAGCCTGGCTGGTTGATCCGCAGTTGCTCAAAGGCGACGCCGACGCTGAATACGCCGCCGTGATCGAGATCGATCTGGCCGACATCCACGAGCCTATCGTGGCCTGCCCGAACGACCCTGACGACGTGAAGACTTTGAGTGATGTGGCCGGTGCCGTGATTGATGAAGTGTTCATCGGCAGCTGCATGACCAACATCGGCCACTTCCGCGCAGCCTCCAAGCTGCTGGAAGGCAAGCGCGACATTCCGGTCAAACTCTGGATGGCACCACCGACCAAGATGGACGCCAAGCAGCTGAGCGAAGAAGGTCACTACGGCGTGCTCGGCTCTGCCGGTGCGCGCATGGAAATGCCGGGTTGCAGCCTGTGCATGGGTAACCAGGCCCAGGTCAAAGAGGGCGCCACCGTGTTCTCGACTTCGACCCGCAACTTCCCGAACCGCCTCGGTAAAAACGCCAATGTGTACCTGGGCAGTGCGGAACTGGCAGCCATCTGTTCCAAGCTCGGCCGCATCCCGACCAAAGCCGAGTACATGGCCGACATGGGTGTGTTGACGGCTGCCAGCAGCACCGTGTACCAATACCTGAACTTTGACCAGGTCAAGGATTACACGGACATGGCGGATACCGTGAAGGACAGCGTGCCGGCTTGATTTTTATATCAATTCGACGGTAATGAACAAGCGGCCTTCGGGCCGCTTTTTTTGTGGCATTTCATTTAAACATCTATGCTTGATGTATGACCGTAATCGTTAACACCATTTGGGGCGGAAAAGTTTGCCAAATAATGGATCGTCAAATATCCCGCTCCGGGAGGCTTCGGCAGGTTGAAGTCGTCGACACTGCTTCTGTAAAAGTGTGTGTTGTGCGATGTTCCAATGCTTTATTTTCTATTGCTTACACTGGCATTGCTGTGGCTCACGGACAATGGATGGATGCGATAGTCGCACGTTGTCTGGCTCATCGCCCCCTTTCGGAGGCGATGATGCAACCCGGTAGCCGTTGGCTGCTGAGACCATTGCATGTAGTCATGCGCGAATTGGCGATTAATCTGAATGGTCGGCTTAACTCAGATAACCAAACACGCATTGCATCAATTCAATTCTCAATTGCTGGTTGGCATTTGGGGCGAAATCCACAACCTTTCTTATGGGATTTGTTGCGTGATCCCCCGGAGAAAAACGGCATGCGATATTTTCGATTGCAGCGCCAATCAATCGGGAAATTTCTTCGCGCATATCCATCGGGATTACACGTTGAATCCCTTGGAGATATAGGTGCCATTGTTGATGAGAGATTGCGGCTTTTGGAGAAGGTGGATGGCTTTACTCATGATGACGTCGAACGCCACATACGAGATGCCATCAGTGCAAGATCAGAACAAACTGCGACTGTCGGCAGATCTGTCCTTGCTGTTCAGCTTGATCCAAGAGATGCCAACGGCCAAGTCACGTTCACTAATTATCCAAATTTGGAAGACAATTCCCGACCGCAGCTTCAATCCGGTTGGACGCTTAGTCCGTTTATGGTTTGTTCACCTAGCGCTAGCTCCACAGTGGGTGCTGCATACAGTTCATGTTCGAAATATGTCGAGGGAGGATATATGGATGTAAAAGCAAACCTCCATGTAAGAACGAGATTGCCTATCGAGGCAGTTCATCATGGTGGACCGGTAGCCTTATCCTTCAGCACACAGAGTCGTAGGCCTGTGCTCTGAACAGCTACAGAACTTGGCTGCCAGTCATCATCACGCCACCTCCCTCAACTCATACCCGGCAATCAACAAGTCCGCAGGCAACTCAAGCCCTGCAGATAGCCGGCGAATCATCTCCAGTGACAGGGGCCGCACACGGTTCAACACTTCGGCCACGCGGGCGCGCGAGCCGATGTATTGCTCCAGGTCTTTGCGGGTCAACTGGCGCGCTTCCATCACATGCAGAAGCAGGCTGACCGGGTCCACTTCGGGCACGGCGATGTGTTTTTTTTCATATTCTTCGACCAGCAGGCTCAGCACTTCCAGCTCGTCTGCTTCGGGGGACTTGGGCTTGGCGTTCCAGACCGCGTCAATGCGTTGCAGCGCCGCGCGGTGGTCGGCTTTGGTGTGGATTGGGTGAATGTTCATGCTGGCCTAACAGGGAGCCGACATCGATGACACACAGTCAGGCCACTACCCGCTCCGGCAACTTCATATCCACCACAATCTCCGACCACGGCACGTAGACGCGCCCGTCGTCGCCGCGCTCCACCGCCATCCATTCGATCAACTGGTTCACGTCGGTGTGTACGTTCTTGTAGTCGCGGCCCAGACGGCGTGCGAGTTCGGCCACGGTCAGTGGGCCGGCTTGGCGCAGGGCTGCGATCAGCTCCCAGCGTTTGGGTGTGAAGGCGGCGAGCATCTGGCCGATCTGCTCAAAGTTCACGCCGAAGTGGGGCTGTACTTTCTCGCCACGCGCCACTGCCTTCATGGTCGCGACGGCCCGATTGCCGGCTTCACGCAGCGATTCACCCACGGTCACGTTCAAAATTTGGTTGTTGCTTGTCATTGCAGGGCCTCCACGTCGCGGAGAAAATCCGCCATCAGGGTTTCAATATCCACAAATTTGTACGGCAACTCAGCTTGCCCAAGATGCTTGTGGTCGCCCTTGCCGCGCTCATTGTCGTAGCCCACCACGCGTTTGCCGTCGCGCACAAACACCAGCCGGTACTTAAATGCATGCTCGGAAGGGGGCACCGGCTCGGGCACACGCCACACCACCATCTCGACTATGCCGCCGCCATGCACGGAGCGCGTTTTAAGAAGGAGTTCGGCTTCTGGCATATGGCATATGGCATTTTGTGCCATAAAACTATGGCATGTCAAGCCATAGTTGGGGCGATGCACGACCCGGTTGCGAACAAAGTTATAGCTGCTATTGCCCTTATTAAAAGAGTTAACGCGCTACCGCTACAACCCGTCCGGCAGCGGATCAACAATACGCACTTCCGAGCCATCGACAAACTTCACGTACCAGAACTCCGGCGCTGCTGGCTGGTTGGGCCGCACATGGCTGACGTTGCCGGGGCAGATGTACAGCGTGCTGGCGCCGTCGTCCGGCGTGGGCGCCAGATAGTGGCGCTTGCCGGCCACCATGCCGCCTATGCTGCTGACCACGGTGCCTATCGACTCAGTGACCGCATTGACCACGCTGCCCTGCCCAAGCATGTGAATGGTGGTCTGGCCGATCAGTCCAGCGCGTGAGGCCTCTACATACAGCACCGCCGAGGTGTTGATGCGCAAGTCATCTGGCGCCGTCGGGTCGGTGGCCTTGTTGAATGCAATAAAGGGCATGGCTGTTGCAGCGCATCAGGAGAGGTGCAGCTCTTTGTGCTCGGACATGTTCTTCGGCGGCTCGCCGGTCACGGCTGATTGGGCCATCTTGAAGAGCTGCGTGAGCTTGCTGTCCTTGGCGTTCCAGTACTCGGCATGGGTAATCCGGACTTCCAGCAGCGCCAGGTCAGGGTCGGTTGCACCGCCTGGAAACCAGGCTTTGACCAGGGGCGTGAACAGTGCTTCCTTTTTGGCGGCGTCGTCTGAAAATTGCGCCGTACCGGCGATGGACACGTAGTTGTCGGCGCCGGTGTCGGCATACGACACGTTCACATTGCTGTCGCTGCGCAAGCGGGTCGCCATTTCGCTTTTCTGCGAGATAAAAAAGTACAACACGGAGTTTTCGTCCATGGACTTGTTCTGCGTGGTCAGCGGGTGGCCTTGCAGGCTGCCATCGCTGTGGCGGTGCGTCAGCATGCCGAATTTGATGTCCTTGATCAGGTCCCACAGGGTTTGCAGGTCAGAAGTGGTGTTGCTCATGCGGATTCCTTGAAGTTGGTCTGGTTGAGGTGACTGACCATCTTGGGATTGGCGGCGGTGCCTGCTCATCGGCCAGCGCGCCTGCTGCCTGTCAGTGCAGGCCGACAGGCGGCTTTGATGCGCTTCTGTGGATGGGCTCTGAGGCTGCTCGCTTGCTGCGTGTTGTGCCTTGTTGCAACGCCGTTTGCTATCAAAAATATAGCTACTTGCGCAATCGGGACAAGGGCTGAGGCCGTATTTGATGCTCATCCCGCTCGGGGCAGCCGAAACCGCCCCTGTGGCAACGTGCGCATGCGCGCTGGCGTCCAGGGGCCATCAGGCTGGCGCCAGCAGCTAGCGCAACATATGGGTGGTCAGCGCAGCCGCCATGACCTGGGAGGTAATCGACCGGGGGCACCCGGTCGGGAATCATGGCGCCATCACCGCAGCCTGACTGGTGAGGTCAACGGGCGCGCAGGACTTTCTTGTATGCTGTGCGGTCTGGCCCCTCAGGGGCGCCGGGCCGATTCCCATCATCCCTCCTGGAAAGTCCTCTTCATGACACGCGCCTTGAATTTCAGTGCCGGACCGGCGACCCTTCCTGAACCCGTGCTGCGGCAGGCGGCCGCCGAAATGCTCGACTGGAACGGCTCCGGCGTGTCGGTGATGGAAATGAGCCATCGCGGCAAAGAGTTCATCGCCATCCACGCCGAAGCCGAAGCCGACCTGCGCGAACTGCTGGCGATTCCTGCCAATTACAAGGTCTTGTTCCTGCAGGGCGGTGGACTCGGGCAAAACGCCTTCATCCCGATGAATTTGCTGCGTGGCCATGCCGGCGCGGATTTCATCAACACCGGCGAGTGGATGAAAAAAACCATCAAGGAAGCCAAAAACTACTGCAAGGTCAATGTGGCCGCCACAGCAGAGGCCAGCGGTTTCACCAGTGTGCCGAAGCAGGACACCTGGAAGCTCGACCCCGACGCTGCCTATGTGCACATCTGCTCGAACGAAACCATTGGCGGTGTCGAATACCACTGGACGCCCGACACCGGCGCCGTGCCGCTGGTGGCCGACATGTCGTCCAACATCCTGTCGCGCCCGGTCGATGTCAGCCGCTACGGCCTGATTTATGCGGGCGCGCAAAAAAACATCGGTCCCTCGGGCCTGACCCTGGTGATCGTGCGCGAGGATTTGATCGGTCAGGCCATCCCGCACACACCTTTTGTGTTTGATTACAAGCAGCAGGCCGACAACGACTCGATGTACAACACGCCGCCGACTTACGCGATCTACATCGCCGGGCTGGTGTTCAAACACATCAAGTCGCTGGGTGGACTCACGGCGATGGAAGCGCACAACCGCAGCAAGGCAGCGCTGCTGTACGACTATCTTGACGCGACCACCTTCTACAGCAACCCCGTGGCGCGCGAAGACCGCTCGCTGATGAACGTGCCCTTCAAGCTGAAAGACGAGTCGCTGGACGAGGCCTTTCTCAAGGGCGCTCAGGCACGCGGCATGGTGCAGCTCAAGGGCCACCGCTCGGTGGGCGGCATGCGTGCGTCGATCTACAACGCAATGCCGGTCGAAGGGGTGCAGGCGCTGGTGGCCTACATGAAGGAGTTTGAGGCCGACTGTGGCTAAGCCGCCGGGCGCGCGTTTGAACATTCTGGTGCTCAACCAGATATCGGCCAACGGCCTGAAGCGCCTGCCCGCAGAGCGTTACAACATCGGCAAGGACATTGCCGCGCCCGACGCCGTTCTGGTGCGCTCGGCCGACATGCACGCGCTCGACATTGCGGCCAGCGTGCAGGCGATTGCCCGCGCCGGCGCTGGCACCAACAACATCCCGGTGGCGGCCATGAGCGCGCGCGGCGTGCCGGTGTTCAATGCGCCGGGCGCCAATGCCAATGCGGTCAAGGAGCTGGTGCTGACCGGCATGCTGCTGGCCGCGCGCAATATTGCACCCGCCCTGCGTTTTGTGGGTGGCCTCGACCCGGCCATGGCCGACATGGAAAAAGCGGTCGAAGACGGCAAGAAAAACTTTGCCGGCTTTGAGCTGGCGGGCCATACGCTGGGCATTGTCGGTCTGGGCAAAGTCGGCTGCCTGGTGGCCGACGCCGCCATCAAGCTGGGCATGAACGTGCTGGGTTACGACCCGGACATCACGGTGGATGCGGCCTGGAGTCTGCCGGCCCAGGTCAAAAAAGCGGCCAGCGTCGAGGACGTGTTGAAGAATGCCGACTTTGTGACGCTGCACGTACCACTGGTGGCGGCCACGCGCGACCTGGTCAATGCCGACAAGCTCAAGCTGATGCGCCCCGGCGCAGTGCTGCTCAATTTTTCGCGCGAGGGGGTGGTCAGCCACAGCGCCGTGCTCACCGCGCTGGACGCAAAAAAGCTGGGCGGGTACGTGTGCGACTTCCCCTCGGCGGCGCTGAACCACCATGCGGGCGTGATCGCGCTGCCGCACCTGGGCGCCTCTACCCGCGAGGCCGAAGAAAACTGCGCCATCATGGTGGCCGAGCAACTGCGCGACTACCTGGAGCACGGCAATGTAGTCAACGCGGTCAACTTTCCCGCCGTGACCATGGCGCGCGAATCGGCTTACCGCTTGGCGATTGCCAACGCCAATGTGCCTAACATGCTGGGGCAAATTTCCACCGCCATGGCGCAGGCCGGCCTGAACATCCACAACATGGTCAACAAGTCGCGCGGCGACATGGCTTACACCCTGGTCGATGTCGAAAGCCCGGTCAGCGAGGTCGTGCTGGAGCACTTGCGGGCGATTGACGGGGTGCTGGCCGTGCGTTACCTGCCGGATTCCGGGGTTTAGACGCTGGTTCTTTGCTTCGGCTGCCAAGTCCTACAGACATTGCGGACAAGGCTTGTAACATGACAATAAGCAGTCGCAAAAATCCCCAAGCCCAGGAGGCAGTCATGGCCCACGAGTTCGCAGCTACCCTCAAAACCTTCACCACGGCGTCTGGCAAAACCGGCAAATTCCATTCGTTGCCGGCACTCGCCAAACAATATCCCAAGATATCCCGACTTCCGGTGTCCATGCGCATCGTGCTTGAGTCGGTGCTGCGCAACTGCGACGGCAAAAAAGTCAGCGCCGAACATGTGCGGCAACTGGCCAACTGGTTCCCCAATGCCGACCGCACCGAAGAGATTCCGTTTGTGGTCTCGCGCGTGGTGTTGCAGGATTTCACCGGTGTGCCTTTGCTGGCCGACCTGGCCGCCATGCGCAGCGTGGCCATCAAGCTGGGCAAAAACCCGAAGCGCATCGAGCCACTTGTTCCGGTGGACCTGGTGGTGGACCACTCCATCATGGTCGACTATTACGGCAAAAAGAATTCGCTGGATCTGAACATGAAGCTGGAGTTCCAGCGCAACCGCGAACGCTATGAGTTCATGAAGTGGGGCATGCAGGCGTTTGACACCTTCGGCGTGGTTCCACCGGGCTTTGGAATTGTCCACCAGGTTAATTTGGAGTATTTAGCCCGTGGTGTGCACAAACGGGCTGATGGCGTGTACTACCCTGACACGCTGGTTGGCACCGACAGCCACACCACCATGATCAACGGCATTGGTGTTGTCGGCTGGGGTGTCGGTGGCATCGAGGCAGAGGCCGCCATGCTGGGCCAACCGGTGTACATGTTGACGCCTGATGTGGTGGGTTTTGAGTTGACCGGCCGCTTGCGCGAAGGCGTCACGGCCACCGACCTGGTGCTGCGCGTGACCGAAGCACTGCGCAAGGAAAAAGTGGTCGGCAAGTTTGTCGAATTCTTTGGCGAGGGAACACGCACGCTGGCGCTGCCAGACCGCGCGACGATTGCCAACATGGCGCCCGAGTACGGCGCAACCATGGGCTTTTTCCCGGTCGATGAAAAAACCATTGACTACTTCACCGGGACCGGCCGCACCAAAGCCGAGATTGAAGTCTTTGAGGCCTACTTCCGTGCGCAAGGCCTGTTTGGTGTGCCGCTGCCTGGCGACATTGATTTTTCGCAGGTCGTCCATCTCGACCTTGGTGATGTCACCCCCAGCCTGGCCGGCCCCAAGCGTCCGCAGGACCGCATCGAGCTGGGCCAGGTGGCGAGTCAGTTCGCCTCGCTGTTCAGTAAGCCGATTGCCGAGAACGGCTTTAACCAGCCAGCCAGCGTGCTGCGCACCCGGCATTTGCTGCGCCACACCGACGACCGCGGCTCTGAGGCGCTGCCAGCATCGCCGCCCACGCCGGTGGGCGCGCCGCGCATGGTGGTCGAGATGGAGGGCAGCCGACCGACCTTGGCCTCGGCAGTCGGTGCGCATGCGGAACATGCCACGCCGGTGTCCAAAACTGCAGGCGTCAGCATAGGTAGCGGCGATGTGCTGATTGCAGCGATCACCAGTTGCACCAACACCTCCAACCCCAGTGTGCTGTTGGCGGCTGGCCTGCTGGCCAAAAAAGCCGTGGAGGCGGGACTGAAAGTGCAGCCGCACATCAAGACCTCACTGGCACCGGGCTCGCGTATCGTCACCGAGTACCTGACCCAGACCGGTTTGCTGCCGTATCTGGAAAAGCTCGGCTTTGCACTCGCCGGTTACGGCTGCACCACCTGCATCGGCAACGCCGGGGACCTGACGCCCGAGATCAATGAGGCCATCAACACCAGTGATCTGGTGTGCGCGGCGGTGCTGTCGGGCAACCGCAACTTCGAGGCGCGCATTCACCCCAACCTGAAGGCCAACTTTCTGGCCAGCCCGCCACTGGTGGTGGCTTATGCGATTGCCGGTACCGTGCTGCGCGATTTGATGACCGAGCCTGTGGGCAAAGGCAAGGGAGGCAAGGATGTTTACCTCGGCGACATCTGGCCGACCAGCGACGAGATCTACAAACTTATGAAGTTCGCCATGAACGGCAAGGCCTTCCGCGAGAACTACGCCAAGGTCAAGAGCGAGCCGGGCAAGCTGTGGGAAAAAATCAAGGGTGTGGAAGGCACGGCCTACACCTGGCCCAAGAGTACCTACATCGCCGAGCCGCCGTTCTTCAAGGATTTTGCTATGAAAAACATAGCTGCTGACGCAGACTCCACAAGGACTACAGGCCAAAAAGATGCGGTATCTGTGAAAGGTGCGCGCATCATGGCGCTGTTTGGTGACTCCATCACCACCGACCATATTTCGCCCGCCGGCGCCATCAAGGCCAGCTCGCCAGCCGGCCAGTGGCTACTTGCGCACGGCGTGCAAAAAGCTGACTTCAACAGCTATGGTGCGCGACGCGGCAACCACGAGGTGATGATGCGCGGCACCTTTGCCAATGTGCGCATCAAGAACCTGATGATCCCGGCCGGTGCGGACGGCTCGCGCGAGGAGGGCGGTGTCACCTTGTATCAACCGGGCGGGGACAAGATGTTCATCTACGACGCGGCCATGAAATACCTGGACGAAGGCATGCCCACCGTGATTTTTGCCGGCGAGGAATACGGCACCGGCTCGTCACGCGACTGGGCCGCCAAGGGCACACAACTGCTGGGCATCAAGGCCGTGGTGGCGCGCAGCTTTGAGCGCATCCACCGCAGCAACCTGGTCGGCATGGGCGTGTTGCCGCTGCAATTCAAGCCCGGTGACTCGTGGCAGACCTTGCGCCTGACCGGCAACGAGGTCATCGACATGTTGCCCGACCCCGACCTCAAGCCGCAAAGCGAAGCGACCTTGACCGTGACGCGCGCCGACGGCACGCAGCAACAACTGCAGCTCATCCTGCGCATCGACACCCCGATCGAGGTGGACTACTACCGGCACGGCGGTATTTTGCCGTTTGTGCTCAGGCAGTTGCTCGCGTGACAACGCAGTTCGGGCAGGTGTTATCAGCTTGAACTGCCGGAGATGCAATTGCAGGCGCTGATCGCCGGTGGTGGCATAGGCGGGCTGGCTGCGGCGCTGACCACGGCGCGCGCTGGCTGGGATGTGCGGCTGTACGAGCGCGCACCGGCTTTCAGCGAGGTCGGCGCCGGCGTCCAGCTCGGACCCAATGTGGTCCGGGTGCTGCATGGCTGGGGGTTGGCGGACGGCCTGGCCCGCGTCGCGACCTTTCCACGGCAACTCGAAGTGCGCAGCGCGCTCTCGGGCGACACGCTGGGTCGGCTGCGGCTTGGCGAGGCGATGGCGCAGCGTTACGGCGCGCCTTATGCCACGGTGCACCGTGCCGACCTGCACGCGCTGCTGCTTGATGCAGTGCGGCGGGCTGGCGTGAACCTCAAGCTCAACCACACCCTGAGCCGGTTTTCGCAGGACGCAGGCGCCGTGACTGTGCAGAGCGGCGACGACCCGCCGGTAGAGGCCGAGGTACTGGTGGGCGCCGACGGCCTGTGGAGCCCGGTGCGCCAATGGCTGCTGGGCGACGGGCCGCCGCGCAGCACCGGCCACCTGGCCTACCGTGCGCTGGTGCGGCAGGCCGATCTGCCGCAGGCGCAGCGCTCCACCGATGTCACCGCCTGGTTGGGCCCGCAGTTGCATGTGGTTCAGTACCCGGTGCACGGTGGCGAATGGCTCAACGTCGTGGCCATCGTGCAGGGTAGTGCGCCCGGAGACCTGGACAACTGGGACCGCGGCGCCGAGGCTCAGGAGCTGCTTGCCGCATTGACAGGGACTTGCGTGCCGATGCAAAACCTGCTGCGCGCCATTCCGGCGTGGCGGCTGTGGGCGTTGTGTGATCGCCCGCCGATGCAGGGCGCGTACCAGCAAGCGTTGGGCCGTGTGGCGCTGCTCGGCGATGCGGCGCACCCCATGCGGCCTTACCTGGCTCAGGGCGCGGGCATGGCGATTGAAGACGCGGCCGAACTCGGCCGTCTGTTGGCGCAAGCGCTGGACGTGCCGACCCTGCTCAACCGTTATGCGTTGAACCGATGGCAGCGCAATGCGCAGGTGCAGAAGCGGTCCATTCGCAATGGGCAGATATTTCATGCGAGCGGGGTGGTGCGTTGGGGTCGAGATGCTTCGATGAAGCTGCTTGGGGAGCGGGTGCTGGATGTGCCGTGGCTGTATGGCGGGCCTTGAGTTGCTATTTATTTGATAGCTGCTTGCGCTTGTGGGATAAGGGCTGGTGAGGTTTTTTTCTCATAAATTCGAGGCTGCGTCGGTCGAAGCTGTGTTTGCAACCGTTCGGGCTGAGCTTGTCGAAGCCGCTTCTTCTTCCTGCGTTTGTGCCTCGCCCGCCGGGGCGAGACCCGGCTTGTAGGCACACTCCAGCAGTACGGGCTATCCAACCTGGATCCCGGATCAAGGCCGGGATGACAAATCAGATCAACGAACGGCTCACCACGCTATCAATTCAGTAGCTGCTTACGCTTATCCTCCAAGGGTCAATGGCCGATTCCCCTACTCTTACTGTGTCATAAAATATGCTATTATTTCAATAGCATCAATTCTGACCGGAGGCTTTATGGACGCAGCCAAGGAGTTCAATCGTTACATCTCTCATTTGTCCGAGGGACTCGGGCATGCTGACCGCCACGCGG
>NZ_JAUYEY010000041.1 GCF_030689685.1 Polaromonas sp.
ATCCGCTCATATGCCGCGACCATGCACAAGCAAGGGGCGAACATCTTTGACTCCCTTGTCGCCGCCTTCAAGGGTGCACCGCCTCAGCCCCGCTTCGGCTGAATCCAGTACGTCTGCCTAAAGTTGGGCTGAGTAGTTACAGAATCTTATGACTTAAGCCGGACGCCGGATCAGGTCACCCGCACGAATTTGGCGACGGAGGGGATGCCTTGCGAGTCCATCACGAAAAGCATGTAATAACCCGGCGGAACCAGTGCGCTTGATGACGGAACGGTCGCTGTCAGTCCGTTGGTGCGCGGCTGCACGCGCAGCTTGATCGCACGTTGGTGCATGTCATTGCCATGCGTCGTGGCGCCAGGCGCCACCAATACCGCACTGACCATGTCACTGCGGTCGGTGGAAATATTGAAGGATTGGCCGTACGCGACATTCGTGGGTGCGGCAGTGATTTTGGGTTGGGGGCCTTTGAACAAATACGGCGGCGAGTAGACCTGGGCCTTGTGCTGGAACGCGGCTTGCGCTGAGTAGTCCATGTCATCTTGAGACAGCAAGACGGTTGCGTCGGGAAGCAGAATGGCAGTGGAGTGGTACGCGGCCTGAATAGTGTGCGGTGCCAGTTTCAACCACGTACCGGTGGTATCGATGGCTGCCTTGGAATAAAGCTCGGTACTGAATTCCGCGTCTTCATAGCCGTACAAGCCTTTGTTGCCGCCAACGGTCAGCAGTGTTCCGTCGGGCAGGATGACCGTGTTGGCGTTGTGCCGGGGCGTCTGCCATTGCGGATAGGTTTTCCAACCCAACGCCGGATTGAAACCGTCCAGCCATTCGTTGGCTGCGAGCGGGATTTTCTCCGTGTGCCCGCCAGCAACCATGATCAGTTGCCGGGGCTGAGCGGGCGAGGCATCGGTATAGGAAATGCCGTTGCCCAGGTAGTAATGGTCGCTTTTCATGCGCGGCAGACCGCTCCAGTTCCACGTCGCCGGGTTTAGCTGGAAGCTACTGGCGGCATTCGGTCCGGCCTCCAGCATTTGCCCCGAGGGCAGCAGAAATTGCAAGGGGTACAGGCCCGAAGAATTGTGCGTGGAGACGACCTGGATGGTGCCGATGCCGTCGATGTTGGGATCCGGCGTCAACACCTCGACGGCGTTGGTGATGGCGCCGTAGCCAGTTTCGTCCATCCCGCTGGTAATGACAACTCGGTTGTCGGCCAGCTGGGTCACCGTCGGGTACCAGCGGCCGCGCACCATGTCGGGCTGTTTGGCCCAAAGTTCATTCAGGGGGTTGAAGGTGTAGTTGGTCAGTGTCCCCGCCCAGTTGGTGGCGCCGCCCGGCGCGTTGGGATCGGGGTAGCGCAGGTTGCCTCCAGCGAGATAGACGCGACCATCACTGAGGATGGTTTGACCGGCGCACCAGACGTTTTCTGGCGGAGGGATGTTGTAGCCGGTGCGGCTGCTTGGATTCCAGATGAACGCAACCCCGTTTTTCGAATTGGCCGGGTTGTGATAATCCACTGGATCGTAGGACCAGAACATGACATTGCCCGTGTGCAAAAGTACTGCGGCAACGCCCACGACAGGAATGATGAACGGGTCACTCCAGCGGCCCATCGTGGCCGGATCCAGATTGCCTGCTGCAGCAGCGGCAAGGGTTGGGGTGCCGCCAGGCTCCGCCAGCGCTGACCCACCGCCCAGCCCCCGAAGGTCTGCAGGTTTGCCTTTGCGGGTTTTGAACGCTGCTTGTTTGGCCGCCTCGTCGTCTTTGAGTGTTTGATCGGCGGACTTGAGGATGCCCTTTGCCGGAACCTTGCGCACACCCCGTTCGACCTCGCATTGCACCAGGCGCATGTGGGCATGCTGGTCGGCGTGACGTGCACCCAGTGTTTCCGTTTCATGTCGATGTTTTTTCGCTTCTATATCTGCGGGCTGGCAAGCCTTGGCGTTCCTTGCATGGGCATGAGAGGCCGAGGGCGTTTGCGCCAGTGACGCAAGCGGCATTGCAAGCAGATTTGCAAGGAAAAAAGCGGAAGAAAGCGCAATCGGACGGGACGCAGGAGTGAAGTGGTAGGGCATATGATGGGTTACCTAAAGGTGGCAGGCAGAATGCAGAAAAAAACGTAAGTGCTCATAAAAAACTGTAACTCTCGCAAATCCCGGTTTCGTGAGCTATTGGCGATAGCCGATGTAGGACATTTTTCTTTGGGTCTCTGCGGTATTGATTGATTTGCATACGGCAATCGGCTGAGCAAAAAAAAGGGGGTATTGCCGGCTGTGACGGCGGCTTCAAACAGTCACATCGATATTGCGTTCACATTTGTTTCAGCTTGCAAACCATCGGGTATTTGGTGCGTTGACTACCGAAGGACATTTTTTGAAGACTTTCTCCCAATCTGATTTTTCAACTTCGGCGCGTTTTGGCAGCGGAAAGTCGGTGCGCCGCCTCGAAGACGACGCGCTGCTGGCCGGCGCCGGCCAGTTCACCGACGACGTGACACTGGCGCAGCAGACCCATTTGTTTTTTGTGCGTTCGCCCTATCCCCATGCACGCATTGCCGCGCTGGACACTGCGGCGGCCCTGGCCATGCCGGGCGTACTGAAGATCATCACCGGTGCCGAACTGGTGGCTGCCGGTGTCAAGCCAATTCCCGGCATTGGCGGCTTCGTGCGCGCCGACGGCTCGCCCTGCGCGACACCGCCAAGGCGCGCCCTGGCCCATGAACGCGTGCGTTTTGTCGGCGAGCCGGTGGCCGCCGTCGTCGCCCTGAGCCTGCGCCAGGCGCGCGACGCGGCCGAGGCGGTGAGGGTGGACTACGACGAGCTGCCCATGGTGGTGGACGTGAACGACGCGACGGCCGCTGGTGCGCCGACGCTGTGCCCCGAGGCGCCGGACAACATCGCGGCCGAGACGCGTTACGGCGATGCGACTGCCACTGCCGCCGCTTTTGCGGCTGCGCGCCACATCGTCACACTCGACATCGTGAACCAGCGCTTGTCGGCCTTGAGCCTGGAGCCGCGCTCGGTGCTGGCCGGTTTCGACACCGTGTCGCAGCGCCTGACCCTCCGCATGAGTACGCAGATGCCATCGGGCGTACGCAATTCGGTGTGCGACGCGCTGGGCATTCCGAAAGAGGCCGTGCGTGTGATCGTCGGCGACGTGGGCGGCGGCTTTGGCATGAAAACCGGCGTGTACCCCGAAGACGTGGCGGTGGCCTTTTGCGCGCGCAGCTTGCAACGCGCGGTCAAGTGGGTGGCCGACCGCAGCGAGGAATTTGTCTCCGCCACCCACGGCCGCGACCTGCAAAGCCATGCCGAACTGGCGCTTGACGAGAGCGGAAAAATCCTCGCGCTGCGGCTGGCTTCGCTGGCCAATGTCGGCGCCTACCCGACCGGCGCGGGCGCGGCCATCCAGTTGCTGATTGGCCCCTGGGTGCAGACCAGCGTGTATGACATCCAGACCATCGACTTCCATTTTCGCGCGGTGCTGACCAACACCGCGCCGACCAGCGCCTACCGGGGCGCGGGCCGGCCCGAGGCCATCTTCATCATGGAGCGGCTGATGGACGAGGCCGCGCGCCAGACCGGCATGGACCGCATCGCGCTGCGCCGCCGCAACTTCATCACCCCGGCGCAGATGCCTTACAAAAATCCCATGGGCCAGGTCTATGACAGCGGGCGCTTCGAGTCCGTGATGGACCAGGCGCTGGTGCTGGCAGACTGGACAGGTTTCGAGGCGCGCGCCGCCGCATCGAAGCAGCTCGGGCTGCTGCGCGGACTTGGCATTTCGACTTTTCTGGAATGGACAGGCGGCAATGCGCTGGAAGAACGCGTGACCCTTTGTGTCCGCGCCGACGACGGCGTGATCGAGGTGTTCTCCGCTGTCAATGCCATGGGGCAGGGCATCCTGACCTCGCTGACGCAACTGGTGGTGGATGCCTTCGGCGTGCCGCCCGAGCAAGTGCGCATCGTGCTGGGTGACACCGACCGCGGTGACGGCTTCGGCAGCGCGGGCTCGCGCTCGCTGTTCACCGGCGGCTCGGCCGTGCGCGTGGGCGCCGAGCGCACAATAGACAAGGCCCGACAGCTCGCGGCTAAAGAGTTGGAAGCCGCCGAGCAGGACATCAGCTACGCCGATGGCCAATTCACCGTGACAGGCACCGACCTGGCCATTGACATTTTTGCGCTGGCGGCCCGCCAGGGCGACCAGCGCATCTTCATGGACTCGACCACCGCCGTGGCCGGACCGTCCTGGCCCAACGGCTGCCACATCAGCGAGGTCGAGATCGATCCGCAGACGGGCCAGGTAGCGGTGGTGGCCTATGCCTCGGTCAACGATGTGGGCCGCGTTGTGAACCCGATGATCGTGCGCGGCCAGCTTGACGGCGGCGCGGTGCAGGGCATCGGTCAGGCGCTGTTGGAACACCTGGTGTACGACCGCGAAACCGGGCAGCCGGTGACAGGCAGCCTGATGGATTACTCCGCGCCGCGCGCAGAAGACACCCCCGATTTCAAAACCGAGATGGACGAATCGACTCCCTGCCTTAACAACCCGCTGGGCGTCAAAGGAGTGGGCGAACTCGGCACGATTGGCGCCGGGCCCACGGTGGTCAATGCCGTGGCGGATGCGCTGGCGCGGTCCGGCTTCGCTGCGCAGTCGCCGCGCCTGCAGATGCCGCTGTCAGCTTCCAGGCTGTGGACCCTGATGCAATCCCGCTAAGTCAATGGTGCCGTTGCGCCGGCAACAGCCGCTGCACCAGCGGATGCAGCACCTTCTTGTGCGCACCGATGGCAAAAAAATTCTCTTCCACGCCCTCAGACACCCCAATGCGTTTGACGCCGTAATGGGCCACCAGGTCGTCGTGCACCAGCTCGGCCATCGGAAACACGCCCATGCCGGCAGCGCCAAAGGTTTGGAGCAAGGCGCTGTCTTCGAACTCCCCCACCGTGTTGGGCTTGATGTCCAGACGCTCGAACCAATGTGCCAGCCGCGAGCGCACGGCCGCCTGGTTTGTGGGCAGCAGTACCGGGACTTTGGCCAGCGAGTGCGGAAAATCGCGCCGCGCCGCAGCGTAGAGTGATGGCGGCGCATACCAGGCCAGCGGCGATGAACCGAGCGAGTGGCTATACACCTTGAAGTTGGGGTTGGGTGCCGCCGGCCGGTCGGCCAGCACCACGTCGAGCCGGTGCAGCGCCAGATCGCCGAGCAGGTCTTCAAACTCGTCCACCTGGCACAGCAGGCGCAGGTTCGGCTCCTGCATGACCGGCTGCATCAGGTGGCTGACCGCCAGCTTGGGCAAGGCATCCGATATGCCCACCACCAGGCGCACGGTGGGTGAGCCCACAGCGTCGCGTACCAGCTCGGGCAGCTGCTCACCCAGTTGAAAAATCTGCTCGGCCTGGCGCATGGCGGCTATGCCTGCATCGGTCAGTACCACCCCGCGCCCGGCCGGTTTCAGAAGCGCGTAGCCCAGTGAACGTTCCAGTTCGCGGACCTGCGTGCTCACGGTTTGCACCGCCATGTCCAGCCGCTCGGCGGCGCGCGCCATGCCGCCTTCTTTGGCTACCACCCAGAAGTAATACAGATGTCGATAATTGAAGGCGGGATTCATTGTCAGTTTTTTCAGAAGTTTTTGTATCTAATTATCTTCTTTTTATATATTTAGCAAAGCCCTATCGTTGCGTCCTGTTCAACTGCAAGGAGTCAGTTATGCAAGTGATATTTGAATCCCGTGACCCCGAAGCCAGCCAACTGCGCGTGCTGACGGTGCGCCGTGTGCGGTTTGTGCTGCGGCGGCTGGCCTGGCTGGTGCCCCGGGCCCGGGTCCAGTTGAGCGATGTGAATGGGGCGCGTGGTGGCATTGACAAACGCTGCCAGGTGGAATTGATGACTGACGGCATGGACCCGGTGGTGGTGACATCGATCGCACGCAGCTAGCATGTGGCACTGCAAAGTGCCTTGTCACGCGCTGCCGCTTCTTTGCTGCGCCACTGGAACCGGGAGCGAACGCATCGAATTCCTGGCCCGCGCGCCATCGCGCTGGACCGCTGACTGTGCCCTGAACCACCTGCGGAGGGTGTCTGCTGCGCCATTGCAAGAACCTTTTTTTCAATCCAACTTCTGGAGACCTTCATGAAATGCCCGACCTGTCCCGACTCTGCACTCCTGATCACTGAGCGGCAAGGGATCGAAATTGACTACTGTGCGCAATGCCGAGGTGTGTGGCTTGACCGCGGCGAGCTCGACAAACTGATTGCGCTTTCTTCGGTGGCGCCGCCTACACGTTCGGTCACGGCGGCTGCGCGGGAAGACTTTGTCGACTCTGATCATCCGCGCAACCCCGGCCACTACCCCCGGCGCAAGAAGTCCTGGCTGGGCGACATCTTCGACTGAACCTTGCAACCCGCAGAAAGTACTCACCCATGAGAAGTTATCCGCAGAACAGCCCCCGCGCCGCTGCGCGTATTGTGGCGCTGGCCATTCTGTCCGACGGCAACATGTGCAAAACAGAGCTCGACATGCTTGACCACCTCAACGCGCATGAGGAGCTTGGGCTTAGCAAGGACGAGTTCCACGCAGTGGTTCACACCTTCTGCGAGGACTTGCTGGCTGCCGCCCATTCGATTTGGGGCGATATGTGCCGCGTGGACCCCAAGACCCTGACCGAGCTGATGGCCGAGATCAACGATCCGGAACTGCGGCGCAAGCTGGTTGGCCTGTGCGCCGCCGTGGTCGAGGCCGACGGCCATGTGGCCGAAGGCGAGTCGATTGTGCTGGGGGCTGCGGTAGAACACTGGGGCCTGGAGCACGCGATGCTGAAAGCGCCGGGGGGCGCATGACCGCCTATGCCCTCCCCATTGCGGCGCTGGGGGTGCTGATCCTGTGGTGTGCCTGGCGCGAGTACGTGGCCGACAACCGGCGCGATGCCCGGCTCATGGCCGCTTGCGGCGCCAGTGGGATTCTGGCTGGTACGGCGGCCTGGCTGGTCTGAGAGCCCGCCCGCTTTGCACCTTTAAAACAAACGGTTGAGAAAGTCGTATTTTGGAAAACCTGATGGAGCTTCTGCACCTGCCTTTCGTTGGCAAACCCGCCTGGGTCTGGCTGGCCTTCGTGGCTGTGGTGGTCGCGCTGCTGGCGTTTGACCTGGGGGTGCTGCATAAGGACGACAAGGAAATCGGGGTGCGCGAAAGCCTGTTTTTGTCGGGCGGCTACATCGGCATGGCCGTGCTGTTTGGTGCCTGGGTGTGGTGGTACTTTGGCGTGCAGAGCGGTACGGAGTATTTCACTGGCTTTCTGATTGAAAAATCGCTGTCGATGGACAACGTCTTTGTGATCGCGCTGATATTCACCTACCTTGCCATCCCGCGGCAGTACCAGCATCGGGTGCTGTTCTGGGGCATTTTGGGCGTGATTGTGCTGCGCGCCATCATGATTGGCCTGGGCGCGGCACTGATCAGCCAGTTCAGCTGGGTGCTTTATCTGTTTGGTGCCTTTCTGGTGCTCACCGGTATCAAGATGTGGCTGGTGGCAGACCACATGCCCGATATTGCCAACAACCCGATACTGAAGTTCTTGCGCAAACACCTGCGCGTGACGCCGACCTTGCACGGCAACGCTTTTTTTGTGCAGGCGCCCGACCCCGTGAGTGGCAAGCCGGTGCGCTGGGTCACCCCCTTGTTTCTGGCGCTGTGTATGGTGGAAGTGATTGACTTGGTTTTTGCGGTCGATTCGGTACCAGCGATTTTTGCCATCACCAACGACCCCTTCATTGTGTACACTAGCAATATTTTTGCCATTCTTGGCCTGCGCGCCCTGTACTTTGCGCTGGCCGCCATGATTCACCGCTTCAAGTACCTCAAATATGCACTGGCAATGGTCCTGGTGTTTATCGGCACCAAGATTTTCCTGGTCGGCATCATCGGCAAGATACCGCCGGTGGTATCGCTCTCGGTCACTTTTGGCCTGATCGCAGGTGGCGTGATCGTCTCGCTCTGGAAAACACGCGGCAAGCAACTCGCGCTGGACAAGCCACGAGAGGGGCCTGCTGACAGGCCGGGCGCGACAAGTTATTGATTGCGCCTGACTGCCTGGCCTTGCCTACCGCCACCTTGGCGATGGCGAGTCGGCCGCAGTGTTCCATCCCCTATTTTCAATCTACCCTGACAGACTTGCTTATGAACAATATCGAATCTTTTGCCACCGGCCCCATGTGGGCCGGCTTTATTGCCTTCGTGATTGCCATGCTGGCCCTGGACCTGTTCGTCCTCGGTGGCAACAAGGCCCACCGTGTCACGGTCAAGGAGGCCGGGAGCTGGGTCGTGGCCTGGATGACCCTGGCCCTCACCTTCGGCGCCCTGTTGTGGTGGTACCTGGACGGAACGGCCGGCCGCGAGATGGCCAACCGCAAGGCGCTGGAGTTCTTTACCGGCTACCTCATCGAACAGACCTTGTCGGTGGACAACATGTTCGTGTTCGTCATGATCTTCACCTACTTCGCGGTGCCGCCCGAGCTACAGCGGCGCGTTCTGTTGTATGGGGTGATAGGTGCGATTGTCATGCGCGCCGGCATGATTTTGGCCGGGGTCTGGCTGGTGTCGGAATTTGCCTGGATTCTGTACGTGTTCGGCCTGTTCCTGGTAGTAACCGGAATCAAGATGTTGGTGATGGCCGATAAAAAACCCGACCTGGAGAAGAACCCCGTGTTGCGCTGGCTGCGCGGCCACATGCGCATCACTCCGGGCTTTCATGGCGAGAAGTTCTTCGTCCGCATCAACGGTCTGCGTTATGCGACGCCGATGTTCCTGGTGCTGGTGATGATCGAGGTCAGCGACCTGGTTTTTGCGGTTGACAGTATTCCGGCCATCTTCGCGGTCACCAACGACCCGTTCATCATATTCACCTCCAACATCTTCGCTATCATGGGTTTGCGGGCGCTGTATTTTCTGCTGGCCGACATGGCTGAACGCTTTCACCTGCTCAAGTACGGCCTGGCGCTGGTGCTGGTCTTCATAGGCGGCAAGATGCTGGTCATGCCCTGGTTCCATATGCCCGTGCAGTGGTCTCTGGCGATTGTCGGTTCGATCATTTTGATTTCCGTGATTCTCAGTTTGAAGTTTTCGGGTCGAACCCTCTCAAGGACCAAATCATGAGTAAAGTTGCATTGCAGGACGACATGCCCGTGCCTGTTATTGAGCAGCGTGACGACATGGGAAGGCTTGTTGCCGTCGCCTGGAAGGGCGTGGCGAGCGATGAAGCCGCAGGCAATGATCGCTGGCTCGTGGCGGTGGATGGCTCAGCCTGCTCCCTGCGCGCTGTCGAGATGGTCGGGCGCATGGCTGCTGTGGAGCAGGGCGCCGGGGTCGATCTGGTCCACGTTCAGTCCTGGCTGAACAAAGAGGCTGCAGAGACCGAACTGGCGCGGCGCGGCTGGGCAGCAACCGCACAGGCGCGTCGGTTCCTCGACGCGGCAGGCGTCAGTTGGCGTCTGCAGTCCCTCATGGGGGAAGAGGCCCCGGAGATTGTCCGCCTGGCTGAGGCACTCGGCAGTCGCGGCATTGCCATGGGTTCGCGCGGGCAGACGGCTGCCGAATCCGTGTTGCTCGGGTCGGTGGCCTACAAGGTGGTGCACCTGGCCAAATCATCCGTCCTGTTGGTGCGGTGAGGCGCTCGACGGTCCAGGATCCATGATGTCCAGCTTTGAACCCGTCATCCTCTTCTTCTTGCTGGGCGCGCTGGCTGGTTTCGTGCGTTCGGATCTCAAGATACCGGGCGTCCTTTACGAGTCGTTGAGCATCTTCCTGCTGCTCGCCATCGGCCTCAAAGGAGGTGTCGAGCTTGCGCGTTATCCGCTGTCAGAAGTAGCCCTGCCAGCGTTGTGGGTGGTAGCGGTGGGCGCGCTGATTCCCCTGGTTGCCTACCCGGTGCTACGCAAGCTGGGGAGCCTTTCCCGCGCCGATGCAGGGTCGATCGCCGGACACTATGGTTCGGTGAGTGTGGTGACCTTCGCGGTAGGCGCGGCTTATCTCGCCCGGCTGGGCGAGACCGCAGAGGGCTACATGGTGGTCTTTCTCGTGCTGCTCGAGTTTCCCGCCCTGGTCATCGGCGTATTGCTGGCGCGGCGTGAGGAGCGTGACATGCCCTGGCGGCAGGTCTTGCACGAGGTGTTTGCCGGTAAAAGTATTGTGCTGTTGGTAGGTGGCCTGGTCATTGGCTGGATGGCTGGTGCCGGCGGCATCGCCCCCCTGGACCGCCTGTTCTTCGATCTCTTCAAAGGTGTGCTTGCGTTTTTTCTGCTTGAAATGGGCCTGGTGGTCGCGCGGCGTTTTGGTGAATTGCGTCGCGCCGGCATGTTCCTGATCGCGTTTGCTGTCCTGATGCCGCTGGCGGCGGCGGGCCTGGGCCTGCTCACTGGCTGGTGGCTGGGCCTGTCGGTGGGCGGCATCACGCTGCTGGCCACGCTGTATGCCAGCGCGTCCTACATTGCCGCGCCGGCGGCCATGCGCATCGCCGTGCCGCAGGCCAACCCCGCGCTGTCGATAGGCGCGGCTCTCGGCATCACCTTTCCGTTCAACCTGATTGTGGGCATTCCGCTGTATCACCGGCTGGCCCGGTCGCTTCACACCCTGGGAGTTTGAAACCATGGAAATGACTGCCCGCAAACTCCTGACGATCATCACCGAGGCTACCATCGAAGACACCCTGGTTCGGGAACTTGAGCAACTGGGTGCGCGCGGCTACACCATCACCGATGCACGCGGCAAGGGCAGCGGCGGCAAGCGCGACGCCACCTGGGGGCCGCAGGCAAACATACGGCTGGAGGTGCTGTGTGACGTGGCGACAGCGCACGCGATCTGTGCTGCGCTGAGCGAGCGCTACTCTGACAACTACTCGATGGTGATGTACGTTGGTGAGGTGGACGTGCTGAGGCCCTTGAAGTTCTGACTATCGCCTCCGGATCGCTCATTCAGCGCGCCTGCAGGCTTAAAGTTTAAGAAAAAAAGGCCTTCAGCCCATACCCTACGGTTATATGCAGCTATTTATTTGATAGCAATTCGCAATCTTTCCAAGGGCGCCGGCTGGTAGGAGGTTATCTTCCGTAAACCGCGTAGGACAGCGCCTAGACAACGGTTTGCTCCACGGGCGCCTGCCTACACTGGCCGAATGACCGATATCCGCAAAGGCCAGGCGCCGGCCGTTTTGTCGCGCAGCACTTTCCACGAACGCTTTATGCAGTCCTTCATGGACCCGGCCTTCCAGGCCGAGGAAGAAGCCATCTCGCGGGTCGAGCAGATTGCCTGGGATGCCTACAAAGAGGGCCGCAAGGCGCCGGTGACGCGCAAGGCTGGCCGCGCTTATGCCGACCCCGGCCACGACCTGTCGGTGGAATGGTTGGACGCGAAAAGCCGCATCAACAAGGCTGCCGTAGCGTGGAAGAAACCGGCAACGCCCTCCCGCGTGTTGCTGATCTGCGGTTCGGCCCGCAACGACGGCACCTGTCCCGGCGAAATCTCCAAGACCTTCCGCATGGTCGAGTGGGCGCAGAAGGTATTGAAGAAGGAGAAGATGGTGACCGACGTGCTGGACCTGAGCCTGCTCACATCAAGCTACCATCTGAACATTCACCCATGCAAGGGCTGTGCGTCGACCGCGATGCCGCTGTGCCACTGGCCTTGCAGTTGTTACCCCAACCATTCGCTGGGCCAGACCAGCGACTGGATGAACGAGATCTACGAACGCTGGACCGCAGCGCACGCCGTCATCATCATGACACCGGTGTACTGGTACCAGTCGCCAAGCCCGCTCAAACTCATGATCGACCGGCTGGTCTGCGCCGACGGCGGCAACCCCGACCCGACCACCACCCACGGCAAAAAACCGGCCGAGGCCAAGGCGCTCGAACTCCAAGGCTGGGACTACCCCAAACACCTGGCCGGGCGGGTGTACGGTCTGGTGGTGCATGGCGACGTGGCCGGCATTGAGGGCTCGCGGCGCGGCCTGTCGGACTGGCTGGACTGGATGGGGCTGATAGATGCGGGCAGCCAGGCCCGGTTGGACCGGTATGTTGGTTATTACGAGCCGTATGCAACCAGCCACCAGGCACTGGACGCCGACACCGCCATGCAGGGCGAGGTGCGCAACGTGGCTGCGGCGGTGGCGAATGCGGTGAAGGAACTGCGCGCCGGAAAACTGTCGCAGCTCGACCAGGGCCTGGCGCGGCAGCGGTCCAAATAACTCACACAGTTTGTCAGGCGGGCGCGGCGTTTTCCTTGGCGCGCATCTTGGCGCCAATGTACTCACTGTGCGTGACGTGAAGCAGCCCGGCGACCTTGCTGATCAGGCGGTTCTTGCGCGCATCCAGGTGCGCGTCGGCATAGGCCACCCGCCGCATGTTTTCAATGACTTCAATTTTTTGCGGATGTATTGAGTGCTCGTTCAGGGTGGTGGTAAAGCGGCGGTAATCGTGCGTTGTTTTGGCCGTCTCCTCGGCCAGCTCCAACAAGCGCGCGATCTTGTCATCGGCCAGCGCGAATTTTTCTCGCAGCGAGCCCAAGCTGGTGCAGGCGCTGGCGCAACTCAATGCGGCGGTGATGGACCCGGCCGGCGAGGTCGATCTGGGTTTTCGGCGCCTCATCGGCCATGTGCTGAGCAAGGTAGCCGGTTGCCTGTACTGCCAAGCGCACACCTTGCGGGGGCTAAAAATTTCGGTATCAGCGACGCCAAGCGGGCCGAGGTCTGGACCTATCAGACGAGTTCGCTGTACAACGAGAAAGAGCGGCTGGCGCTTGACTTTGCACGGGTGGCTGCGAGCCAGCCCAACGCGGTCACCGACGAACAGTTTGCACAGTTGCAGCAGCACTGGAGCGACAGCGAGATCACCGAGATGCTTGGGGTGTGGCCATGTTCGCCTTCCTCAACCGCTGGAACGACACCATGGGAACGCCGCGGGAGGTCAGCCCGACAGCGGTGGCCGCCAGAAGGCCTGCCTGCGCAGACTCCCATCGCGGCAGAGCCTCTTGCAGGGCAAGCCGGTCTTTGTCGCTCAGGACAATGCTGCGCGCCCGGCGGTCTGCGGCATCCACCCCGACATTCACCAGCCCGCGCCCGGTCAGGGGTTTCAATGCAGCGACCACTGTGGTGCGGTCCATGCCGAGTGCGTTGGAGAGTTCGCCCATGCTGATCAGCGCATTTGCCCGCCACCTTACAGCTCAGGGCCTCTGCGATTTCGGAAATTCTGAAGGAACCGATTGAAGGCGAACGAGTCGAACTCATGAAACTCTGCATTCAGACGAAATCAAGTCCTCCCGCTCAATAACCCCACTCAGGAGAAACACTATGTATGGATTTCACGCGACGCTCAATCTTTCGTTTGACGAGGCCGTGGAGCGCGTCACGGCGGCACTAAAGCACGAAGGCTTCGGCGTCCTGAGCGACATCGACATTCGGGGCGCGATGAAAGAAAAGCTCGGAATCGACATGCCACCGTACCGTATCCTTGGTGCCTGCAACCCGCCGCTAGCGCACAAGGCCTTGCAGGCCGACCCTGACATCGGCTTGCTGCTTCCCTGCAACATAGTTGTTCGACAGGAAGCCGAAGGTCAGATCACCGTCGCGTTCATCGATCCGATGGTGATGATGGAGATGGTGAAACAACCCGAGGTCCAGCATGTTGCGAAGGACGCGGCGCAGCGGCTGCGGCAGGTCTGTGAAAGTCTCGGGCAGTGAGGTATGGATTCAATTCCTCCCAGTTGACTTCGGGCGTTGGACGATTCGCGCTGATTGTTTTCGATGATGTGGTCGATGGCTGCCTTGTTGGCGCCGATCTTGTCCATAGTCACCTTCTCAGGAACCTCATTCGCACGCATGGCCTTCTCGAAAAACCGCATCGCTGCCTTCTTGTCACGCCTGGCAGTCAGTAAGAAGTCAACGGTCTTGCCTGCCTTGTCTACTGCACGATAAAGGTACTTCCACTGGCCATTGACTTTGATATAGGTCTCGTCCATTCGCCAGCTCTCACCCACTGGGCGTTTGTGTCTGCGAAACACCTTTTCCAGCAGGGGCAGAAATCGAATCGCCCACCGGCTGATCGATGAATGGTCGACCTGTACGCCACGCTCCTGCATCATTTCCTCAAGATGGCGGTAGCTCAGCGGATAAGCTGCGTATCAGCGGATGCATACCAGGATCACATCTATGGGAAAGCACATTCTTTTGGTGTCGAGCATGTCATGATCTTGCTTTGTTTTACAGTGAAGAAGCATACGTGTTCAGGCGCACCTGGTTAACGCGACAAAACCGGCGCAGCGGCACGCCATGCCCGCCAATAATCTGTTGTTGGTGGGCAAGGGCCTGACACATGCACGTTCAGCAGCTTCCTTTTTGACCTCCACGCACGAACCGACGCTCGAAGCCGCTGCATGCGCCGGGCAGGCGGTGATGGCACCTATTTGTGACGCGGATCGAGCGCGTCGCGCAAACCATCGCCTAGCAGGTTGAACGACAGCACCAGCAGGAAGATCGACGCCCCGGGCCAGATCGCCATCCACGGCGAATTGTCGACATAATTTTTGGCGGTATTGAGCATGCTTCCCCAGCTCGGTGTCGGCGGCTGCTGGCCCAGACCCAGGAAGGAAAGACTTGCCTCCGCAATGATGGCCGCGGCAATGGCCAGGGTCGCCTGCACAATCAGCGGCGGAAGGATGTTCGGCAGGATGTGCCGCAACGCGATCCGCCAGTGCGGATTGCCGACAGCGCGCGCCGCTTCGACGTAATCCTCGACCTTGACCGAGAGCACCTGCCCCCGCGTCAAGCGGATAAAGATGGGGGTGGCTGACACGCCGATGGCAATCATCGCATTGGTCAGGCTGGGGCCTAAAAAAGCGGCCAGCACAATGGCCAGAATCAAAAAAGGCACCGCCAGCATGGCGTCGGTGAAGCGTGAAATCAGGCTGTCCGTCCAGCCCCCCACGTAACCGGCGAGCAGGCCGATGGGTACGCCCAATGCCATGGCAATGCAGACCGACACCAGCCCGGCCATCAGCGAGGCTCTAGCGCCCCAGATGACGCGTGAAAGCACGTCGCGGCCAATTTCGTCGGTACCAAACAGATATTGGGCACTGGGCGCCTTGCGCACCGCACTCCAGCTGGTTTCTAGCGGATCCTGCGGCGCGATGCTGGGCGCGAAAAGCGCGATCGCGATAAAAAACACGACGATCACCAGCCCGAGCATCGCGCCACGGCGACGCAGCAGGCGCCGCAAGGCACGCCGTGCCGGCGTCAGCTCACGCACCTCAACAGGCGGATTCGAATCGACCACAATAGCACTCATGACCTATCCTCGCAGACGCGGGTTGACAACAAAATAAGCGAGATCGGCCAATAAATTCAGCACAATGTATACCGTCGCTGTGAAAAGCACCACGCCTTGCACCACGGCATAGTCCCGGTTGAACACCGCGTCCACAATCAATTTTCCAAAGCCGGGGATTGAGAACACCTGCTCCGTCAGCACTGCGCCTGACAGCAGCGTGCCAAACTCCAGCGCGCTGAGTGTGATGATGGGCGTCAGCGCATTGCGCAGCGCATGCTTGAGCACGACCGCGCGTTCGCCAAGCCCCTTGGCGCGCGCAGTGCGTACGTAATCGGCGTTGAGCACCTGCAGCATGGCACTGCGGGTATGGCGCATCAGCACTGCGGCAATGGCATTGCCAAGCACAAAAGCGGGCATGATCATGGCGGCGAGATTGGCCTTCAGGTCTTCGAACGGGCTCACATAGCCCGATGCCGGCAACCATCCGAGCGATACCGAGAACAGCAGGATCATCAGAATTCCGAGCCAGAAGTTCGGCGTCGACAATCCCCATAAGGCCACCACATTGGCCGCGTAATCCCAAACGGTATCCTTTGCAACCGCCGAAATGATGCCGGCGGGGATCCCGATCACCAGCGCAATCAGCATCGCCATCGACGCCAGCTGCAGCGTGACCGGCAGTTTTTCCAGAATCAGCTCGAGCACCGGTTTTTGAATCCGCAGCGATTCTCCGAGATCACCGGTAAATACGCCGCCGATCCAGTACGCATAACGCACCGGTAGCGGTTCGTCGAGATGCATTTTCTTTTGCAGGTAGGCGATCACATTCGGATCCTGGTCCTCACCGGCAAGCATGATGGCGGGGTCGCCCGGAAGCAGTTGCTGCAGCCCGAAAATAATAACCGTCACAAAGAAGACCGTCGGGACGATGGCAATCAGCCGCCTGAGAAAGTAATGAAGCATGGTGGTTCCGAAGCGCAACCGGGCTCGCAGCTACGAGCCCGGTTAACAAGTTACTTGAACTGCAGTCCTTGCACGCGTATCAGGCCGTCAGGTATGGTGCGCACGCCCGTCAACTTCTTGTTGTATGCCCACAACCAGTTGCGATGGAACAGATAGATGATCGGGCGATCCTTGCCAACCTGCGCGGAGACTTGCTCGAACAACTTGGCGCGTTCGGTCAGATCACGCGTGCTGCGCGAGCGGTTCAGAAAATCGTCGACTTCCGGCTTGCAATAGCCCGCATAATTGAGCGGCTGCTTGCAACCGTGGAAGCTGAACAGATTCCCGTCCGGATCAGCGCGACCGCTCCACGCCAGCATGTACGCGTCAAACTGACCTTTGTCCGCCAGACTGAGCGAAGTCGCAAATTCGGTCGACTGAATCTTGACGTCGAAACCGGCCTCTTTGGCCATCGCTTGCACCACCTGCGCCATGCGCTGGGCGTCGGAGGTGGTCGGCGTCATCAGCGTGAAAGTCGGATTGGTGACCCCGGCCTCCTTTAACAGCGCCTTGGCGCGCGCGATATTACGCTTGGGGATCGGATTGTTTTTCGCATAGAACGCATTGCTTGGTGGTACCCACTGATTGCCGGCGACGGCTTCTCCGTCCATGGCCACCTGCACAATACCGGCCCGGTCCAGCGACAGCTCGAACGCTTCCCTCACGCGCGCATCGCGGCCCAGCGGATTTTTCTGGGCCTGGTCGCTTTTGCCGGTATTGATGGTGATGCCCTGGTAACCCAGTTCGACGATACGCGCGACCTGGAAGCGGCTGTCCGTTTTGATCTGGGCAATATCGGATGGTGCCACGCGCTCGATGAAATCGAGTTGCCCCGAACGCAGGTTGGCCAGCCGTACAGTCGCGTCGACGATGGGCTGAAAAACGACTTTGTCGAAATGAACTTCGGACTTGTTCCAGTAGTTCTGGTAGCGCTCCAGCACGATGCGGTCCTGCGCGACGCGCTCGGTGAACTTGAAGGGGCCCGAGCACACGGGTTTGCTGCCGAAACCCGTTGGATTTTCTTGCGCCGCCTTGGGCGACACCATCATGCCCGCGCGATCAGCAAGAACTGCCAGCAGCGGGGAGAACGGTGCCGACAGATTCAGGCGAACGGTCTGGTCGTCCAGCACGTCGACGCCAGAGACAGGCAGCAGCTCGCCGCGGCGGTTGGAGCCGGCCAGGTTTTTATGGCGCTCAATATTGAATTTGACAGCGGCAGCATCGAATTTTTCACCATCGTGAAAGGTCACGCCCTTGCGCAGCTTCAGGATCAGGGCCTTGTTGTCGGGCGCCCAGATATAAGAGGTGGCTAGCTGCGGCACGATGTTGAGCTTTTCGTCGATCTCCAGCAGCTTGTCGCACAGCGATGAAAACACAATGCGACCGACAAAGGTGCGCGCCATGGTCGGATCGAGTACATCGGGATCTTCGGCCAGGCCGATGCGCAAGGTTTGAGCCTGTGCGCCAGCCATGAAAAATCCTGCGGTGATCGCAAGGGCGGCGCCCCATCGCAGGCCGAAGCGGCCGATTGGCGACGCGGTTGGTGTAGATGTCTGCATGTCGTGGAGTCTCCTGGGTTGGTGCTTACTGAAGTCGGACGGGTTGCTGCTGGACGCTCTTTTTGGGAGCCACTCGGGATGATTCAATGGCTCAAATACATGCGGTGGCCTCCGTTTTTTTCAGCTGAAACGCCGCCTGCAGCTTTTGCAGCCGCACATTGGGTGGCGGAAGGCTGGTCTCGGGCAGCGTACCGGCGGTTGCCGCAATTTCCTTCCAGAAATGGCATGCGGTGCTGTGCCCGTCTTCTGCCGTTAAGGCCGGAACCTCTTCGGCGCAGCGCGCACGCGCATGCGGACAGCGGGTGCGGAAACGACAACCGGATGGGGGATTGATCGGATTCGGAACATCACCCTGCAGCAGAACACGGTGGCGCTGCAGCCCGGGTTCGGGGAGCGGAATCGCCGAAAGCAGGGCCTGAGTGTAAGGATGGCGTGGCTGCGCAAACAGGTTTTTCTTGTCTGTGTACTCAACAATCTGGCCGAGGTACATCACAGCCACATGCGACGAAATATGTTTCACGACCGCCAGATCGTGCGCAATGAATATGTAAGACAAACCCAGCCGCCGTTGCAGATCCTGCAGCAGGTTCACCACTTGAGCCTGGATCGACACGTCCAACGCCGACACCGGCTCGTCACAGACGATCAGTCGCGGCTCAACCGCCAGCGCGCGCGCGATGCCGATACGCTGCCTTTGTCCGCCAGAAAATTCGTGCGGATAACGCTGCAGGTATTGAGGTGCGAGTCCGACCAGGTCGAGCAGTTCGGCTGCACGTTCTCGGTGCCTGCCGCGCGCCAAACCGTGCAGCGCGAGCGGCTCCGTCAGGGTCTGCTCCACCGTCATGCGCGGATTAAGTGAAGAGTAGGGATCCTGGAAAATCATCTGCACATCGCGTCGCCGCATGCGCATTTCTGCCGGACTCAGGCTCGTCATGTCTTCGCCGTCGAACCAGACCTTGCCTGATGTGGCCTCCAGCAGTCGCAGTGCGAGCCGTCCCACCGTGGATTTACCGCAGCCGGATTCACCTACCAGCGCCATGGTTTCTCCAGCAGCCAGCTCGAAGTTAATGCCGTCTACCGCATGCACCACCGCCGTGTCACGGCGAAACAGGCTTTTCTGGATCGGAAAGTGCTTGACCAGGTTTTCAATGCGCAACAGCGGCGTGGATATTGAGGAATTCAAGCGGCCAGCTCCACGACGGGGTCAAGTTGGGTTTCCAGCGGCGCTTTCCAGCAGGCCGCTTCGTGGCCATTACCCAGATCAATCAGCGGTGGCTGGACGACGCGGCACTGCGCATCCGCGAACGGGCAGCGCGGTGCAAAGCGGCATCCCTGGACCACGCTCATTGGCGTGGGAACCTGCCCTTCAATCGCGGCCAGCCGGTCCTGCTCCAGGTGCAGTTTGGGAATTGAGCCGAGCAGGCCGATGGTGTAAGGATGCTGCGGTTCGGCAAACAGGCGAGCCACGCTCGCACGCTCGACAATGCGGCCTGAATACATCACCACGACATCGTCCGCCAGCTCGGCGATCACGCCCAGGTCGTGCGTGATCAGGATGGTCGCAGTGCCGGTTTCCTCGCGCAGCGTGCGCATCAGTTCCAGCACCTGCGCCTGGATGGTCACGTCGAGCGCGGTGGTCGGCTCGTCAGCGATCAGCAGGCTGGGCTCGCAGGAAAGCGCCATGGCGATCATCACGCGCTGCCGCATGCCGCCAGAAAGCTTGTGCGGGTATTCGTCAATGCGCCGTTCCGGCGACGGGATGCGCACCCGACGCAGCATTTCAATGGCGTGTTCGCGCGCTTCGGCGTAACCAAGATCACGGTGGCAGCGTATTCCTTCGATCAACTGGTCACCGATCGTGAAGGCGGGATTGAGTGAAGTCATCGGCTCCTGGAAAATCATCGCGATCCGATTGCCGCGCAGGGCGCGCATGGCAGGCACGGGCAACTGCGCAAGATCGACACCATCAAAGTTGATGGATCCAGCCGCGATTCGTCCCTGGCCCTTCGGCAGCAAACCCATGATGGACAGGGACGTGACGCTTTTGCCGCAGCCGGATTCGCCGACAATGCCCAGCGTGCGTCCGGCCTCCACCGAAAAACTGATGCCGTCGACCGCCGTGAATTCACCCCCGTCAACCTTGAACCGTGTTATCAGGTTCCGGACCTCGAGCAATGCACTCATGCGGGTGTCCCGCAGGTCTGGCGAGCGGCGTGAAAGCGTGCGATTTCCGCTTCGATCAAGCTGCGGTCAATCATGCCGCTCGGACTCTCGCGGCTGGGCAGGCAGGCGACGAAGGGCTGAAAGCGCTCCAGGCTGACCTCGTACAGGCGGCGAAGTTCGACAAGGGGTTCTGCGTGATCGTCGACCCGCAAATCGAGCGCCGGATAATCCTGGTCGCTGTAGATGAGTAGCGCGGCCCCCTGCTTGCCGCGCTTGTCGCCACCGGCCGCTTCACCGGCAGCCATGGCGCGGATCAGCCTTTCAGCAAAAGGAAGCGCGGCATGTGCCGCATAGCTGTCGGCGGTGGCCTCAATGACCTGCGGGCCGGCCAGCATGTTTCCGGCGACAGAGAAGTCCTCACGCAGCGTATGCCCGCACCAGTCAATGCATTCCGCGCCACTGTGCGCGGCGCCACGGCCCTTGGCGTCGATCATGTGAAATTGCCGATGCGCACTGCCGGCGTCCGTTGCCAGCAGCGCCAGCAATAACTCGGCCGGCTCCCGCTGTTGCGCCATCCCTTCAAGAGCAGGCGCGGCAAGCAGCGGGTTTACCAATGCCTGGGTGGCGAGCGCGCCGACACCGCCAAGCGCATGCGGACACAAGGCGCCAACAGCAAAGAACCTGCTTGCAATGGCAACGCCGAATGCGCCGGAGACATCCCGTGCAACGATGGACCAAGTCATGGACTTCCCCCAAAGGGCGATACGCAATGTGCTGCGGCGGTTGGCAGTGCGACAACAACCGATGCGAGAATTTCGAATTCCATTAAAACATAACCTGCCGTCATTCATGTTGAACGCGTTGCTGAACAGCCTATTGCCAAGCAAAAAATGGGCCAGTGTTGGGTTTATGTGCCGTAAGCAACGCCCATCAAGGCGCTGTCTCATGCAACCGCCGTTTACACAAAATTCGGGACACCCTCATCGGGCTGCTCCCCCGCAAGCCTGGATCTGCTTGCGATGTCGTGCACGTGATGAACTGCAGCCGATGCCCACCACCCAAGTCGTCCCTGAATGACCCCGCGTCTTATTCGCCGCCGAGCGCATCTTGCTCCCCTGGCAATGGACTGCGATCGCCATCATGGGCTTCGGCTTCGTGGTCGAACGCCTCGACCTCAGCGACCAGCCACTGCACGCATCGCAGCGCGGCTTCTCGCCATGGCCCGGCGTGGGCCTGCTGCTGATCGGCGTCGGTGTCGCCGTGGTTTCCCCGCCACGGTTCTGTCGCATCAGGCGCGGCCTGGGCGGGCAGGAGACCCACGCGGCCACTGGAGCGGTTTCGGCGTGTGGCCCAACTTCCTGCTGACCATGGTGGCGGTCGCGTTAGCAGCGAATTTCATCTGGGCAGCGTGACGGCTCCAGCCGGACTCGATGACATAACCTATCACCGGCCGGTAGGGCAATAGACGTTCTTGGGCTCTTCGCCGCGCAGGTACTCCAGCTCTTCTTCTTCGGTGGCCTTGCGCACCTCCACGAGCCATGCGCGCTTGCCGTACAGGTCATGTAAAGTGGCGCTCATGTGCGCTTGCACGTCGTCGTTTGGGCCAAAGGCTTTAAACCAGCGGCGCGCCTTGCCCTCGTAGCGGAAGTCCACAACCCAGATCGTTGAGGTCTTGAAGAACTCGGCCATGTCAGATCGCCACCACGCTGCCGCGCCGGCTCCCCCTGACCTGGCTGGTGCGCGCGAACAGCCCTTGTAAGGCATCGACCGCTCGCATGTCGATCTTCTGCCGGTTACTGCCGTACTTTTTCGGTACGCCTTGCTCGCCCAGCATCGCCGCGCGGTAGATGCGGCCGCCCTTGATCGGCTTGCCGTCGACGAGCAGGTCCTCGATCCGGTGACCTTTCGGATTCTCCATCTTGAAGTATAGGTTCAGGCCGCGGCAGCGCTTGACGAATCCGCCCATTTGACAGTACGCATCGGCCGAGTAGGTGCGTTCGAGATTGGCTTCCAGCATGGCGCGCAACTCCTCGCCGGTGAGCTCGACGGTCGACACCTGCGGGTCGGTCGGAACGATGTTCCACAACTGTCCCAGCGTCACTTCGCCGGGCAGGATCGGCGCCCCGTAGCGCCATCCGTTGGAGAAGGCCAGGCGCGTTCCGGCGGCGCCGGCGATCGCGTCGAGCAGCACGTTGTCCATCGACGCTTCGAGTGACGTGGCACGGTCGAGCGGGCTGCGAACCTGGCCGACGACTTGGTCGAGGAAGTCCCGGTGCGGTGCCATCGTGTCGCGAACCATCGCGTCGATGTCGGCGTCCGCTGCGATCGAGTCGTCGGTGCAGATAAGCTCGTGCTGAACATCGATGACCTTGCCGTCGCTCACCGTCAGGTCGAGCCGTCCGACGAACGAGCCGTGGCAACCCGACTGGATGATCGGTGTGGAGCCGATCCACACCGGGCGGTACAGCCGGTTGTGGGTGTGGCCGCTGATCAGCACGTCAATGCCCGCGACTTCGGCCGCGAGCTTGGCGTCCTGGGCAAAGCCGAGGTGCGACAGCACGACGATCAGGTCGACACGGTCCTCGGTGCGCAGCCGCTCGATGTGGGCCGGCAGTTCGGTGTTGCCCAGGGTGAAGCGCACGCCGGTCGAATAGCTCGGCGGCATGCTTTTGTCAATGATGTTGGAGGCGATGCCGACGATGCCGATGCGCACCCCGCCCCGCTCGACGATGCGGCTGGGCGCAAACACCAGGCGGTCGCTGTCGACCTCGAAACAATTGATCGCGAGCACCGGATAGGCTAGGCTCGACGCGAGCTTGCGGAACTGCGCCGGCCCGTAGGCGAATTCCCAGTGCGCCGTCATGGCGTCGAATTCGAGCGCGTTCATCAGCGGAACCATGGCCTCGCCCTGGGAGTTCACCGCGACGAAGGTGCCGTGGAAGGTGTCGCCGTTGTCCAGCGCCAGCACGGCGCCGGGGCGTTGCGCCCGCACCTGCTTGAACACGCTGGCGATTCGCGCCAGACCGCCGCAGGTCTGGTACCTGGACCCGCCGCGCGCGCGAAACACCTCGGGGTGGGGTTCGAGGTAGCCGTGCAGGTCATTGATCTGCAAGATGGTGAGTTTACGTTCGGACATAGGGTGCCTTTCTGGGCGGAATCAACATCAGCGGAGGCCTGCGCGTTGGACTCAGCCTTGCGGACTCTCGGCCATGTGCTCACAGTATTCGCGCATCTGCTCGGGCAGGTCTTGCGGGCACACGCCGCAGTGACGATTTCCGGGCACCGCATAGTCGATGAACTTCGGATACGGCAGGTTGAGCCCGGACATAATGGTCTTGAACTCTTCCAGCGTTCGCCCGTGTCCAAGGCGCGGATTGCGGCTTTTCTCCTGGCCGATCGAAGAGACGCGACGGTTCTGGTAGTCATGCGCCGGATAGACCAGCACCTCATCGGACAACGCAAAAAGCTTTTCGGTCACGCTCTTGTAGAGCGCCGTCGCGTCGCCGTTCTGGAAGTCGGTACGACCGCAGCCGTCGATTAGCAAGGCGTCGCCGCTGAAGACCCGATCGCTGCCATTGTCTATGCATCGGTAAGCGAAGTGGCCTTCGGTGTGGCCGGGCGTATGCAGCGGGTCCACCTGGATGCCACCGAGTTGCAGCGGCGTGCCTTCCTCGATGCCCACATCGACGCATGGCAGCCGGTCGATCGCAGGAGCGGCGATCCGGCTGCCGACGCGCTGCTTCAGATGCAGCGCGGCGGTGATGTGATCGGCGTGGATGTGCGTGTCGAGCGTCAGCGCCAGCGTCAGCCGCAGGGACTGCAAGACCTGCAAGTCGCGGTCAATGGCGTTGACGACCGGGTCGATCAACATCGCCTGCCCGGTCGTCTCGCAGCCCAGCAGGTAGGTGTAGGTGCTCGATACCGGTTCGAAGAGTTGCCTGAAGATCATGGGCGGCTTTCCTTTGACGGCTTGAACGGCTTGAACGGCTTCGGCGCGCCGCTGGCGCCGAGCACTTTGCCCGCCACCTCGCGACCGTACATCGAATCATCGGTGGCGTGGAAATCGTTGCGTGTGCCTTGCACGCTGCCGGTGTAGCGCGGGTCTTGCGGCCGCTCGTGACTATTCATGTACAGCGCCACGTCCCAGGCCTGCTGTTCGCTCAGCGTACCAGGCAGCCCGAGCGGCATGTTTGCCTTGATGAAGGCCGCGGCGTTGCTGATGCGGCCCATGCCGGCGCCCCAGTTGAATGAGTCCGACCCCCAGAGCGCCGGGAATACCGCAGTGCCGTCCTGCGTGCGCTGGCCTGCACCGTCGGCGGCGTGGCACAGCACGCAGTTCTGAGCGTAGACCTTCTCGCCGCGGGCGAAGTCGGCCCTTTGCGCCGGCAGCGCAAGCGTCGGGTAACCGCGGCCGGCGATTTTCGGGTTGAGAGGTGCACCGGTCGCAAGCCAGTACGCGTAGCTCTCCAGCGCCACCAGCTCCGGCGCGCCGAGCGGCGGCGCCCGGCCGTTCATGCTGTACTCGAAGCAGCCTTGCAGGCGCTGCTGGAACGTGGTGACGCTCTTGGTCTTGCTGCGGTATGCGGGGTAGCTGACGAACGCGGCCCACAGCGGTGATGAGTCCGCCAGCCGCCCGGCGTCGAGGTGGCAACTGACGCAGCGCAGGCTGTTGCCGACATACGCGGGCGCGGCACGGGGCGTGTCGATGAAGATCTCGCGGCCACGGCGAATCACGTCACCAAACTCGCCGGCCGGCAGGTCGGCCTCCGACGGCGGCCGAAACGCCACGCCTGCGCCGGCCGCAGCAGCCGGCGCAGTGAGCTCGGCACGCGGCGGGTCGCCTGCCAAGTCATTCGGCGGTCTCGGCGCCGACGCTGCCGACACCACTGGGTCTGGCGGAGCACTCCTCAGCGCGGCCATCTTTCGTTCGGTGTGGGCCTGCATGCCAAAGTAGTCAAAAACACCTCCCGCATAGAGGCCGACGATGATCGCCAGCGTTGCCAGCGCGCCGCCGGTATAGATATTTTGCCGAGCATTCATCACCGAGCGCCCCGTACAGGTAGCGAGGCGTAGTGGTCGGCAACTGCGCGCACCTCGGCGTCAGACAGCTTCTTGGCGACCGCGGCCATCAGACCCAACGGGCCGGGTGGTCGCGCGCCCGTTTTCCATGCCATCAATTGGTTTGCAAGGTAAGTTGCGCCCTGCCCGGTCAGGGCCGGGAAATCCGAACCCACGCCCCGACCGCCAGGGCCATGACATTGCTCGCACGACGGCAGCTTGTCGGCCCAGCGGCCACGGATAGCCAGGGTAGCGCCGACCCTGGCAGACGCTGGCGCTACCGCGGGGGCCGACGCAGGTGCTGCTGGCAGGACCGCAGCCGGTACAGCTTGCACGGGCAACGCTGCGTAATACGCCGACACCTCGGCGCGGTCGACAACCGCCAAGGCCTTGGCGATCGGCATCATCACGGAGCTGACGCGTGTGCCGGCCACGAAGGCATCTAGCTGCCGCTGCATGTAGGATGCGCCCAGACCCGCCAGGCGTGGAAAGCCGCCCTGCGGGACCCCTTCGCCTGCCGCCCCGTGACAGGTCTGGCAGGCCGGGGCAGCCCCGGCGCCCGCCTTGGCGATCGCCGCGCCGTCGGCATGACTGTTTGCGCTCAACGCCATGCCCAAGGCAAGTCCGAATCCACACCAAACTGCGATCACGATTCGGACTCCTTCGGAAACTTGTCACCATCCTCGGTGCGTGAGTGTCCGGCCAACGGGCGCTGAGAGGCCTCGTGTCGCCGAAGGCATCGCCGCGTGAAGCCGAAGCACGTTGTCGGCGCCGACCCGGTCGCGCAACTGCCGCGGCGCAGTCGCCGGCAACCGTAGCCGCCAACCTCGCCGGCGCGCGAGAAAGATTCTGCGTGCATGCCCAGAGCAAGGAGCCGCTTCCGCAGGATGTTGAGGTTGAACAGGATGCCGGTAAGAAACGCCAGCGGAAAGACGTACAGAGGTGTCATGGTGGCCGCCGATCAATCAGTCACGAACTGGCCCATCATGCCGCCGTCCTCGTGTTCAAGGATGTGGCAGTGGTACATGAACGGCGCTTCACGAGCCGGCTGCGTGAAGCGCACGAGCAGTTCGACCGGTTCTTTCACCAACACCGTGTCTCTCAAGCCTTGATCGCGAATAGCCGGTGGGCCACCGCCTCGTCGAAGCACTTCGAAGTGCACTCCGTGCACATGAAAGGGATGCGACATCATCTGAGCCGAAACTTCCCAGATCTCGACATCACCAAGGCGAACCCGTTCATCGATCCGCCCCATCTCGAACGCCCGGCCATTGATCGAAAGACCACCGCCACCACCCATGCCACCCATGCCCATGTCCAGTGTGAAGCGGCGACGTTTGATGGCCCGCGATACGTCCACACGCTCATGCTTTGCAAGCTGCAGAGCAATCGGCTTGCGTGCCGCCTCGGCAACGGCCGCCAAGCCAGGCTCGAACATCAGGACAGGCGCCGGGCCGCCGGCGAACGAGTCGCTGCCGCCCCCTGGCGGCCCCATCATTCCTCCCATCGACGCGTTTGCGTCCGGCGCCGTCACCAGCGTGGTCTTTCGACCGTCGGAGAAGTCCACCAAAACTTCGGCCCGTTGCCCAGGCGCCAGGCTTACCGATCGCAACTGCACCGGGGCGTCCAACAATCCGCCCTCGGTAGCGATCCAATGGAACGCCCGGTCGTCGTCGAACGACAGTTCGTAGATGCGCGCGTTGGAGCCGTTCACCAAGCGCAGCCGGACCAGCCGCGCGGGCACGCGGGCCACCGCATGCGGGGTTCCGTTGACCATTAGCGTGTCGCCGCGGCGCCCTTGCATCGCGGTCATCATCCCAGGCGGCAGGACCATGCGCCCGTCGTCGAACTCACGATCCTGAAGGACGAGCGGCAGATCATCGACACCGTACTCGTCAGGAAGCCCCAGATCGCGCTGTGAATCGTCGGCGATGAGCAGCACACCGGCGAGTCCTGAATAGACCTGCGCGGCCGTTTGGCCGTGGACATGCGGGTGGTAGAACAGTGTCGCGGCTGGTTGGCGCACGGCTAGCACGGGGCGCCAGGTTTCCCCCGGGCGAATGAGCTGATGCGGGCCCCCGTCCACCTCGGCGGGGATAAGCAGGCCGTGCCAATGAACGCTGGTGTCGCTTGCAAGCGCATTGGTGACCGATATTTGCACATCGTCGCCACGGTACAGCCGCAGTGTCGGGCCGAGGTAGCTGCCGTTGTACCCCTGCGTTGGACTCTCGCGGCCCGCAAAGAATTGGGTTCGAGCGGCTCGCGCGGTCAATGAAACTGATTGACCACTGCTGCGCGAGTCCAGTAGAGGGGGAATCTGCAAAGGCTGCGGGTTAAGGGAATCGGCGCGCCAAAGCCTGCTCGTCGCGTAGAGGCCCCCGCCGCCAATCACGGCGGCGGCGCCCAGAAAAAGCGAGCGGCGCTTAACCTTCATGGTGCCTCGCGGCTTTGCGTCGGTGGAGTCATCGCGCATCCCAGCCCCACTTGGCGAAGATCTTCTGTCCGTTCGGCGATTTAAGGAACTCGACGAACGCGGCGGCCTTTGGCTCGGTCTTGCCTTTGCGCGTCAGCACCATGCCGGCATCGCGGTAGATGCGAAACGGCTCGTCCATCGGCACGAGCTGCGCCAGGTCGGGGTTGGCCACCTGCCAGGCGTTCCAGATCAGCCAGGCGTCGATGTCCTTTTGCTGCGTCCATTGCGTCTTGGCTGCGGCACTGTTAGTGGCCTCCGGAAACACCATGTTCTTGCGAAACGCACGAACCATGGCGATGTCACCAGTGCGCCCCGCCACGTCTTCCCACAACCCGGTTTGTCCGGCACCGGCCACTGTCAACACCTTGACGCCCGGCACGAGCAAATCGCGAAAGCCGCGGATGCGCTTGGGGTTGCCGGGCCGCACCAGGATCGCTACCGGCCGCAGGTGCAATGGGTACGCGTCTTTGAGGTCAAACGCGCCGGGCAATGCTTTGGCAAAGTCGCTCATCATGTTTTCAGCGCCACTGAACACGACGTCGGCGTCCTGCTTGGCCTTCTCGACCCACTCGGGGGTCGGCCCGGCGACCACATTCACCGTGATTTTTTGGTCGACCCCAAAGGTCTCAGCGGCCTCTTTCATCGCGGGCGCCGGGCCACCGGGGCCATACACGTTGATCACGTCTGTCGCCAAACTGGCGCTGCAGCACCTCCGGCCAAAACCAGCGCCAATGCCGTTGCGAATGCCGAAAGAAGTTGGGAAGGTTTGATCATTATCCGCCTGAAGAAAGTCGTTTTGAAAAGTCGATAAACCAAGCGGACCGCAACTCCAGCGAAAGGTTGGGCATGGCTGCTTGAGGCTGGCCCGCGCTGGGGGACTTGGACGTAGGACAGTGCCGCATCCGCTCGACCGAATAAAGCGGTGTCTTGCACTCTGCCCAAATACGCGGATCACTCTGGTGTCGACCTGCTACGCAATATTTATTGACCAGCCTTGGAGGATTGCGACTAAGCCTGGACTATTTCGAAAAAGAACAAACAAAACGTTTTGATGTGAGTGCGATGGAAATGCCAAAGACGATGTGAATAATCAAACTCGGGTACACCACAGAGAAACCAAGTGCCCAGGGTGTTCTATCTCCGAAACTCAACGGAAGAACGAGAGAATTGAGGACGACATAGTAGACAACGCCGTAAATTGCGCCAACAGACCATGCAGGAAGTCGGTTTTTTGACAGTACAAGCAGGATGAGCAAGGGGGCCGCTGATAGCCAGCCGATGACGAAATGTTCGATGAACATCAATAGGCGAAATGTCAGTTCGGGAAGGTTGGTGAAAAATACCTCGAGTAGTTTTTTCCCATAGTGCCCAACGCGAAGCCCAAGAAGTTGGAACAGAAATCCAAAGGGAATCATCGCGATTGATGCAATGGTTCCTGATCGAACCGACTCTTTGGCAAGCCCTTTGAGCAAGCTCTTTTGATTGAACGCGCTTGTTATCGATTGCATAGTCATTTGCGATTCCATGTGAAGTATGCCTGCGCTCTATTGAATAAATCGTTCCGAAAACTGCTGCCGAAATGACTACATGGTTCCAGGTTCCCGGCAGATGCTTCCTTGCACGGGTGCCTTTGGCAGAGATCCTAGGCGCTCAATTCTGACCGGTCGTGAGTCAGGGAGTTTTCCGACCCTCCGAGCAGGCTCAGCGCGGCCCAAGGATGCGACTCAGCATCTCCGCCGATGGTGCACCTTGCACATTTTGCAGATTGCCGTCGGTGTCTTTGTAAAGGGTCGTCGGTGTGGCAGAAAATCCCAGTTGCTGCATCAACGTCTGGTTGGCGTCGAGTTGCGCGCGGACTTTAGGCGAAATCTGAGTCAGGGGCTTCACACCACCGCTGCGATGTTGTTGTCCATGCTGAGTCAGCGCGGCCTGCGGGTCCTGCGCGGACAGGAGAGCCGCCGCTTTCCCCGGGCTGGTTGGCCCGAGAATGGCCACCATGACATGCCTCACCTGAACCTTGCCGGCCGTGACCCACGGTCTGGCATCGTTCCAGAATTTGTTGCAATAGGGGCAGTTGGGGTCGGTAAATGTGTAAATGACACGGGGGGCATTCTTGACACCATCGGCAATCCAGGTACTCCCCTCAAGCTGTTTCCAGATTTTCGCGGTCATGGGTTTGCTCACCAGCCTGTTCAACGGCTCATGGCTCAGGTTTATCCCTTTCGCATCGAACATGGAGCCGACAATCGCCTGCTTGCCATCGGCGGTCAGATAGATTGCCAGCGGCTGTTGCTCCAGTATGCTGGCATAGCCGGTCAGCCCGCCCGGGGCTTCAAAAGTCTCAACCACCTCAACGCCTTTGGCTTCGAGCGCCTTGATCGGTGCGGGCCATTCCTTGGCCTGTGCGCCCATAGCCATGCCGAGCAAACCCAGAAAAATTGCAAATTGAACATACGTTTTTTTGGTCATGGGAAATTTATTCCTTGGTTGAGAGATGGGTGCACTAGCGCAATTGGTCTAATTTGCTGGCCAGTGAGGCGGCCGATAGTTCTCCCAGATGGGTGTCGACCAAACGTCCACTGGCATCGTAGAAAAGCGTGGTTGGCAGTCCCGTCGAGCCGACTGCGCGGCCAAGCTCGGCATTCGCGTCAAGCAGCACGTTGGCAAGACCCAGCTCCCCGGCGCGCAGGTAGCGTTGAGCGGTCGCCGCGTCTTCGCCCTGGTTCGCGAACGCAAAAGTCACCTTTGTTTCCTGCTTCTGCGCTGCAGCGAGGACTGGCATTTCGCGGCGGCAAGGAGGACACCAACTGGCCCATAGATTGACCACCATGGGCTTGCCCTTGGCGACCGTAGCGAGATCAGACGGCTCGCCTGCCAGCGTTGTCAACACCACGGTGGGCAGGGTCGGCGTTTGGGTGCTGTCGAAGGTTCCGGATGCAGCGGACATCGCTGCCCAGGCAATCGCCCCTGCGGTCAACCCCAAGGCCAGCGGTTTGCGCAGTGCCGCGCGGTGCCAGCCGCGCCAGATTGCCACCAGCGCGGCCGCTGCCAGTCCAACCCAGGGTATAAAGCCCCCGTCGCGAATGTCCAGGACGGACCATGGCGCGTTACGGTACAGGTCAAACCATATCGCTACGAAAGCAATGCGTGCAACCAGCAGTGCGGTCCACGCCATGTCGCTCAAAACGTTGACAATGCCCGCTTGCTGACGCCGTCCGGCCAAGTGGCCGACCCCGGCTGCAATCAGCATGGACGCCAGCACAAGCAAATGACTGACTTGTACGGAGAAGGGTCCCAGATTGACGTTCAGCATGCTCAAGCTCCTTGTTTCGCACGCGCGAGGCGGGCGAGAAATTCGTCGGCACTGAGTTCACCGATGACGCGCTCGGCACGGCGCTCTTTGCCATCGGGGCCGATCAGCAGCATGGTGGGCGGCCCGAGAATTTGGTGCGTGCGCATCAGCGCCTGGTCATCCGCATTGTTGGCGGTGACGTCAGGGCGCAGCAACTGCATGTCGGCCAACGCTTGTTGCACACGTGGGTCGGCAAACACCACGCGCTCAATCACGTCGCACGACACACACCAGTCGGCGTAGAAATCCACCAGTGTCCACTGCCCGCGCTGTCCGGCCTCGGCAATACGCGCTTCGAGTGCCTGCTGGGACTTGACCGGCCCGAAACGGGTCATGAAATCATTCCCGACAGCCGCCTGGGTGAGCGGGGCGTCTCTTGCTCCGAAGGTCAGCGGCTGCAGGGGATCATGGGCCCCCCCGGCCGCACCGATCACCATGGCCCCGCCCCACAGGCCAAGCAGCAAGGCCAGATAGCGTGGCAACAGACGACCAGTTTCGGTGCCGAGCTTCTGACGCAGCGCTAGCAAACTGAGCGCGATGGCCAGCAACCAGGCCCCCCACAGCCCCAGCGTCAGCGCTGCGGGCAATACCCGCGCCACGAACCAAATGGCGGTGCCTAGCAGGATAAAGCCGAACAGCACCTTGACCCGGTTCATCCAGTCGCCGGGACGCGGCAGCAGCCGTGCGCCGAGGGTCCCGACCAGCAACAGCGGCACCCCCATGCCCAGCCCCATGGAAAAAAGCACCAGGGCGCCGGTCAGTACATCGCCGGTATTGCCGATATAAAGCAGCGCACCAGCCAGTGGCGCGGTCATGCAGGGCCCGACCAGCAGCGCCGACAGCACGCCCATCGTGGCGGCTCCTGCCACCGTGCCGCCTCGCTGGCCCTGGCTGGCCTTGTTCAGACGGTTACGCATCACAGCGGGCAGTTGCAACTCATAAAATCCGAACATGGCCAGCGCCAGCACGACAAATACCAGACCGAAGGTGCCGAGCACCCAGGGGTTCTGTAACATGGCCTGCAGATTGGCGCCGGCCAGCGCCGCAGCCGCACCGACGCCGGCATACGTCAGCGCCATCGGCAGCACAAAGGCCAATGAAAGGACAAAACCGCGCCGGGGCGTTGCCCCACTGCCTGCGATCAGGCTGGAGAGAATCGGCACCATCGGTAAAACACAGGGCGTAAACGTCATCAGCAGGCCCAAGCCGAAGAACACGACAAGCATCCACCCCAGATTGATGCGTGAGAGGCGATCAGCCAGGTCCTGATCCTCACCGAGTGTGCCTGTCGCAGCCCGACTTACGCTGGTAACGGCCGCGCCCATGCTGGCTGCCGGCGTCGCCGCGACATCGACTAAATTCACGCGCTGGGTTTGTGGCGGATAGCAAAGACCCGCATCGGCGCAACCCTGCCAGCCCATCGTCAGTGCCTGCGCATCCGGTGCTTTGACCAGTACGGTCACGTTGTCATGGTAGACCTCGCTTTCGCCAAAGGTCTCATCGGTCTTGAGCCTGCCGGCAGGCCAGTTAATTTGTTGCGCACTGTCGGCCGGATCCCCCTCAACCTTCATCTGCTTGCGGTAGAGGTAGTAGCCTTTGCTGATCGTCCAGGTCAGGCGCATCTGACCATCAACCTGTTTGGTAACGCTCAGACGAAAGGCCTGTTCTGGTTGCAGGTAATCAGGCTCGGCATGCGCTGGCAGGGCCCAGAACATTGCCAACATCAAAACCGACCAGACCAACCTCAGCATAAGTGCCCTTTCGTCAAATCAAGAAGTTATCTTTGCTTGGCCAGATTAAGGCAGCGTTAACGTCCAGGTAATTCCGGTGCAGATACTATGTGGCATGGAGCACAAAACAGGCCATGCGCGTATTGCTGATTGAAGACGATGAACTGATTGCCCACGGCATCCTGGCGGGTTTGCGCGCGCACAATTTGACGGTGGATGGAGTCGCCACTGCGGCTCTGGCTGAGGCCGCGCTGTCGACGGTGCATTGGGATGTGGTGATACTTGATCTCGGGCTGCCCGATGAGGACGGCATGAGCCTGCTGCAGCGCTTGCGGGCGGGTGGCATGGCGCTGCCCGTGCTGGTACTGACGGCGCGCGATGCGGTGGAAGCTCGCGTTGCCGGGCTGCGTGCCGGTGCGGACGACTACTTGCTCAAGCCTTTCGATCTGAGCGAACTGGTTGCCCGACTGCACGCGCTGCTGCGCCGGGCCGCAGGACGCAGCGTCGATCTTATTGAGCACGGCGCATTGCGCCTTGATCCGGCAAGCGGCGAAGTCTCGCTAAACGGAAAAGCAGTCGTTTTATCCCGGCGCGAATTGGCACTGCTGGCTGTCCTGCTGCAGGCCCACGGGCGCATCTTGAGCCCCGACCAACTCAAGGACAGTCTTTACAGTTTCAGCGAAGAAATAGAAAGCAATGCGCTGAATGTGCATATCCATCACTTGCGGCGCAAGCTGGGGGCCGACGTGATTGAGACGGTTCGTGGCGTGGGCTACCGCTTCAGCATGGACAGCGCATGACACTGCGGCTGCGACTGCTTCTGATGATCGGTGTGTCGATGCTTTTGCTATGGGGTGGGGTCGCGGTCTGGATGCTGCATGATCTGGACAAGGAGATGCACCGTACGTTGGACCAGCGCCTCGCCATGTCGGCACAGATGGTGGCTGGGCTGATGTCGCAGAACCCGGCCGCGTGGGATGGTAGAACCGGACAAGCGGGGCCCTCGACATTGAGCATGCCGGCAACGGCAAAAGGTCTGGCGTGCGAGGTGACTTTACGCGGCGAGGTCATCGCGCGCACGCCCGGAACAGCACCCGAGACTACAGCAATGGCGACGCCTGGTTTCTCCGACCGCGAGTTCAGGGGCGAGCGCTGGCGCAGTTACACCCTGGAAACGCGCGGTTTGCGTGTGACCACGGCTGATCGCCTGGCGGAGCGGGACACACTGCTGCGCAATGTGACACTTGCAGCGGTCGTTCCCTTTGTCATCGCATTGATTGGCAGCCTGTTGACGCTTTGGCTGGGTGTTGGAAGTGGCTTGCGACCCCTTGAACGCCTGAGGCAGGTGCTGGCCAACCGAACGCCGGATGCACTGACTCCAATAAAAAATGCCCCCATGTCTCGCGACTTGCTCCCGCTGGTCAACACCCTGAACCATCTGCTGGCGCGGATGAGCGAAACCATCGGTCGCGAACGTCGCTTTACCAGCGATGCTGCCCATGAATTGCGCACGCCGCTCACCGCGATCAAAACCCATCTTCAGGTCGTACGCATCACCCATGGCCAAGAGGCTGAAGTGGCCATGGACTATGCCGAAGAGGGCGTAGCACGGCTTCAGCATACGCTCTCACAACTGCTGACGCTATCGCAAGTGGAAGGCGCCTTTTCCTGGGATGACGGGCGTGTCGCCGAGGCGGACGAAGTCGCCCGCCTTGCGATGCGCGATGCGGCCCCTCACGCTCCGGGGCGCATCGTTCTGAGCAGCGACGGCCACGCTGCTGAACTTGCGTTACCCGAAGCGCTGGCAGTCACCGCACTGCGTAACCTGCTCGATAACGCCTTGCAACACTCTTCCGCAGAAAATAGCGTCGGGCTGGAAATACGGCGCTCGCCGGAATCAATCAGTTTTCACGTGTTTGATCGCGGGCCGGGACTCAGCGATGAAGAGCTGATTCTGGCTACGCAACGTTTCTGGCGGCGCGGATCAGGTCGAGGCAGCGGACTGGGGTTGTCTATCGTTGCCGCCATTGCCGAGCGCTTCGGTGGATCGTTCGAACTGCTGCAGCGCCCCGAGGGTGGGCTGGAGGCGAAATTAACGCTGTCGCGCCTGGTTTGCAAAAATTGAGCGGGATGTCATCGTCCGTGGTGTGCTCTTATGTCCGCGCAGGGTCAAGGTTGTGTGAAAACGCAATTTACTTCTATTGAGCGTTTCAAAACTCACGACAGTCGGAACGCTCAATCCCTCACCCCGTCCCCTCTCCCAAAGGGCGAGGGTGAGAGCCGTTCAATCACTGTCGTGTATTTGGAAAAGATCGATAAACTGCGAACTGGTGCCGCGCCTTGGCGTGAGCCGCCTCCCAGAGACCGTCCTACACTGCGGGACCTTGCCGACGCCCAGGCCAACTCGGCACTGGGCGATTGCCCGCCTGGACGGCATGCTCAAACGCCTCATGCACGCTCAAAAATACCTTGCCCTGCAAGCGCTTACCAAGTTCAGTTGAGCGCAGCCGGTCCATCACCGGGCCCTTGACCTCGGCCAGCGTGAACTCGATGCCTCTGCTCGCCAGGCTGCGCTCGTACTGGGTCAGCACGCCCAGAGCGGTGGCGTCGATCTGGTTGACGGCGGAGCAAATCAGCACCACGCGCCGCACTGACGGGTCTTGGGCCAGCAGCGCCTCGACCCTGTCTTCCAGCACGGTAGCATTCGCAAAAAACAGGCTCTCATCGACGCGCAGGGCGAGCAGGCCAGGAACGGTTTCCACGGCATGCCGCTCGACGTTGCGGAAGTGCTCGGTGCCGGGCACCCGCCCGACCACGGCCATGTGCGGGTGACTGCTGCGCCAGACCAGAGCTGCCAGTGACAGCGCCACACCCATCAGGATGCCTGCTTCCACACCCAACGCCACCACGCCCACCGCCGTAGCCAGCAGCGACAGCGCGTCAGCGCGGTCATAGTGCCAGGCTTCCTTCAGCGTCTTCAGGTCGATCAGCGAAGTCACCGCCACGATGATGGTGGCCGCCAGCACCGCATGCGGCAGGTAGTAGAAGAGGCCGGTCAGGGCGGCAATCACCAACGCCATCAACGCGGCCGAGATCACCCCCGCCAGCGGCGTGTGTGCCCCGGCCGCGAAATTCACCACCGAGCGTGCAAAGCCGCCGGTCACCGGGTAGCCGCCCGACAGTGCACTGGCGACATTGGCGGCGCCCAGGCCCAGTAGCTCGCGGTTAGGCTGGATGCGCTGCTGGCGCTTGAGCGCCAGCGACTGCGCCACGGACACGCTTTCGACAAAGCCGATCAGCGTGATCAGCAGCGCAGGCAGCCAGAGCTGGCCCAGCGTGCTGATGCCGGGCAGTGCCAAGGTCAGTTGCGGCAATCCTTGCGGCACGGCGCCCACCACACTGACACCAGCAGTCTCGTTCAGCTTGAACAGGGCCACCACGGCGGTGGAGGCGATCACGGCCACCATGGGCGCCAGCTTAGCCATCAGCTCGGCCGCCTTGGCTGGCACGCCCAGCCGCGTCAGCAGTGGAGCCAGATAACGACGGGCCAGCAGCAGGAAAAGCAGGCTGGCCACACCGATGGCGAAGGTGACTGGCTTGGTCTGCGGCAGCGCCTCGGCCAGGCCGACCAGGGTCTCCAGCACGTCCGAGCCCGCCACCTTGACGCCCAGGATGTACTTGAGCTGGCCCACGGCGATCAGCACTGCGGATCCGGTGATGAAGCCGCTGATGACCGGGTGGCTCAGAAAATGCGCGAGAAAGCCCAGGCGCAGGGCGCCGAAAGCGAGCAGCATCACGCCCGAGATCAGCGACAACTGGATCGCCAGTGTCACGTATTCGGCCGATCCGGCGGCGGCGAGCGGCTGCAAGGCGCTGGCTGTCATGAGTGAAGCGACCGCTACCGGTCCGACCGCCAGGGTCATGCTTGAGCCCAGCAGGGCGTAAGCCACGATGGGCAGGATACTGGCGTACAGGCCGACTTCGGGCGGCAGCCCGGCCAACAGGGCGTAGGCCAAGCTTTGCGGAATAAGCATCACCGTGACGATCACACCCGCAGTGAGGTCACCGGCCAGCCAGGCCGGCCGGTAGCTGCGGAGCCAGACAGGTAACCAGTTCATGAAGTGGTCCTTGTCATGATAAATGAGCAGGGGCTGGCCAGGAGCGGGGCTTCACTCGGCGGTCTGGGCCAACTGATAAAGCTGAGCCGAGCGTGCGCCCGAGCGGCAGAAAGCCAGCACCGGGGCGGGAGCCTTGGCCAGCGCCTGCCGCATGGCCACGGCTTGCGCCGGCGTGATGGCGCCGCTGACCACAGGCAGGTAGACATAGTGCAGACCGGCCGTCCGCGCGGCCTGTTCGATGTCGCGGCTCAGCGGCTGGGCGCTGCCACCCTCGCCATCCGGGCGGTTGTTGATCAGGGCGGTGAAGCCCTGGGTGGCAAGGCCGGGGACGTCACCGACCGTGAGCTGTGCGGTGACCGCGAACGCCGCGTTCAGGTAACGAATCGGGACTGCCATGTCAGCGCGCACCCAGCCGCTGCGTGCGCCGCTCGCTCAGCTCGAACAGCAGAATGCCCGCCAGCATGGCCAGTACGAACACCACCGCCTTGGGCTGGCCAGCTCCCATTGAAACAATGGCCGGGCCGGGACAGAAGCCCGCCAGGCCCCAGCCCACGCCAAATATCAGGCTGCCTAGCAGCAGGCGTTTGTCGATATCGCCCGAATTGGGCAGGTGCAGGGCGCTGCCCAGGAAGGTGGTGGTGCGTTTTTTCGCCAGCGCGAAGGCGAACACGCCAACCAGGATGGCGCCGCCCATTACCAGCGCCAGCGAAGGATCCCAGGCGCCGAACAGGTCCAGGAAGCCGATCACCTTGCCGGGGTCGGTCATGCCGGAGAGGATGAGTCCGATGCCGAAAATCAGCCCGACCACGAATTCGGAAATGCGGTGTTTCATAGGTGTTTCCTTTTTCATTCGGTTCACGAGCCCAGTGCGTGGCGCACCAGGTACACGGTCATAAAGCCGGCGCCCATGAAGGCGAGCGTGGCTATGAGCGAGCGGGGCGACAGGCGTGACAAGCCGCAGACGCCGTGACCGCTGGTGCAGCCCGCACCGTAACGCGTGCCCACGCCCACCAGCAGTCCGGCAACGACCACCGTGGTCCAACCCGCGTCGATACGCACCGGGCTGGGTCCGACCACCAGGAAGTACAGCATCGGTGCGACCAGCAGGCCGAGCATGAACGACAGGCGCCAGCCCACATCGCCCGCTTTCGGGCGGAACAGGCCACCCACGATGCCGCTGATGCCCAGGATGCGTCCGTTCACCAGGATGAACAGTGCTGCGGCCAGGCCCAACAAGATGCCGCCGGCCAGCGAGGCCCAGGGCGTGAAATGATTCCAGTCGATAGTCATCGTTTTTTCCTCTTCGAGTTGTCGCAAAATTGTTCGTACAGCACATTCATCACGGCCAGCGCTTGCGGGCTGTCGATCTGGTAGTAGATGCTCTTGCCTTCACGGCGTGTACTGACGAGGTTTTCGTCACGCAACACACCCAGCTGCTGAGACAGCGTGGGTTGCGCGATGCCGACAAGCGCTTCCAGTTCACTCACCCGCTGCTCTCCCTGTGCCAGCTGGCACAGCAACAGCAGCCGGTCGGGGTTGGCCAGTACCTTCATCAGGCGGCTGGCCTCGTCGGCGGCGCTGCGCAAGATGGCGAGGTCCATGAGGGTGTTTGCCTGCATGGTGATCTCACTCCTTTTTGATTTAAGACAACAATAGTATATTTACAAACAATCTATTTGTCAATATAATGATTGAATAGAAGCTCACGCGACAAGGACCATTGCATGACACCCACCGTACAAAGTTTTTTCGACCTCGCCACCTGGACCGTCAGCTACGTGGTCTATGAAAAGGAAGGCTCAGCCTGCGCCATCATCGATTCGGTGCTCGACTACGACCCCAAGTCTGGCCGTACCCGCACCACCTCGGCCGACAAGCTGATCGCATTCGTGCAGGAAAAGAACCTGCGGGTCGACTGGATTGTGGAAACCCATGCCCATGCGGACCATCTGTCAGCGGCGCACTATCTGCGCGGGAAGCTGGGCGGGAAAATTGCCATTGGCGCGGCCATCACCGATGTTCAGGATGTGTTCAAGCGCATCTTCCACCTTGAAGCGGAGTTCCAGCCGGATGGCCACCAGTTCGACCACCTGCTGCAGGACGGCGAAACGTTTGCCATCGGCGCGCTCACCGCCGAGGCCCTGTCGGTGCCCGGGCACACCCCGGCCTGCATGGCCTACCGCATCGGTGATGCCGTGTTCGTGGGCGACACCCTGTTCATGCCCGACGTGGGCACGGCGCGCTGCGACTTCCCTGGCGGCGATGCCCACAGTCTGTACCGCTCGATGCGCAAGCTGCTGAGCCTGCCGATCAACACACGCCTGTTCATGTGTCACGACTACCCGCCGGAGGGGCGTCCGGCAGTCTGGGAAACCACGGTGGCCGAGCAACGGGCGAAAAACATCCACGTTCACGACGGCGTCAGCGAGGATGACTTCGTCAAGATGCGCAGCGCGCGTGACGCCACACTGGAGATGCCGGTGCTGATCCTGCCCTCGGTGCAGGTCAACATCCGTGCCGGCGAGATGCCACCGAAGGAGGACAACGGCGTGTCCTACCTGAAAATTCCACTCAACGCGTTGTGATCCCGTGCCCGTCCTTAACTTGAAAAAAGTCGATGCAATGAGTGAAAAATAAATTGTGATTCATCTGACCAAGGATCACGACTACCGCTTCCGGTTTGCCTTTGGCGAGGAGGCTTTGCTCATAGTCAGTTTTATCCGAAAGGTCTCTTCGTTATTGTCTGCTTTTACAGAAACTCGTAAGCGCGTATGGTGATACTTTTCAACTCAATGGAGTGCATCCATGCAAATCATTTTTGAATCGCGTGAACCGTGGCTGGAGCAACTGCGCGGCCTGGCGGTGCGCCGCGTGCGGCAGGCCACGCGGCACCTCGGCTGGTTGGCGCCGCGCGCACGGGTCCGGGTTTCGGATGTTCAGGGCGCCGACGATGGCATCGACAAACGCTGCGAGGTGGAACTGACGGCCGAGGGTACGGGCTCGGTGGTGGTGACATCGGTCACGCGCGACTGGGGTTCCGCGCTGCAAAGCGCGCTGGCGCGCGCTGTCCGCGCCTTGCTGCGCAAACTCCAGCCGCCGCGCAGCGCCAGGCGTGCCATCGGCCACCAGCGCTGAGGTGGTTGCATCCCTTTAATTTTTCACGGGAAACCCTTGATGAAATGTCCCCACTGCCCCGATGCCACCTTGCTGATGTCTGAGCGCCAGGGTGTCGAAATTGACTACTGTCCCCAGTGCCGCGGCGTCTGGCTGGACCGTGGCGAGCTCGACAAACTGATTGACTTTTCTACGGCAGCGCCCGCCCCCGTACCCGCGCCGGCCCGGCACGCGCCCCAGCCTGCGCATCCGGACTTCGTGGACTCCGACTACCGGCACAGCAGGCGCGGTTATCCGCGCAAGCAGAAGTCCTGGCTCAGCGAGATATTTGATTGAGCCCACACGGGCTGATGGTCCGGTAGGGTGTGTATGAAGCGGGAATGCGCCGTCCTGCAAGTTCGCCCGATTTTGTGCTGAAGGAGTGCCCGGCTGTGAAGCTGTCCCGGATCGTTGAACCCTTTGCCCGCTTGTCGGCGGCCGGCTTGAGTGTGCTGCTGATGGCAGCATGTGTGGCGCCGGTCACGCAGTTTCCCTTGCAGGAGCAATTTGGATCGACCGCGACCTACTCGCGGCTGTTCGATGCGACGGCCGCGCAAACCTGCGAGGCCGCACGACGCGCACTGTTGAGCCAGGGTTACATCATCAAGACGGCACGCGAAGACCTGGTGGACGGGCACAAAAGTTTTCAGCCCGAGCCCGAAGCACATTTGCAGATGGCCATTCGTGTGGTGTGTGTGCCCGAGACCGCCGACAAAAGCGTCAGCCTCGGTTTTGTCACTGCGCTGCAAGACAGTTACGCGCTGAAGAAAAGCAACAACTCCGCCAGCCTCGGCGTGGGTGCCATCGGCTCGGTGTCCTTGCCGTTTAGTTCCAGCAACGACGCGATGGTCAAGGTCGGCAGCGAAACCATCACCGCCGATGCTTTTTATGACCGCTTCTTCGATCTGGTCAAGCGCTACCTGGTGATGGACGACAGTGTCGGCATCACCGGCAGCCCCGCCACGCCTCGTTGATGCGCGTGCGGGCCAAGCAGGGCGCGCATCCGGATACCCAGGCTCCTAGGCCCGCGTCAAGGCCGATGGCTTGGCGACGCCGCAGGAGCGTCGCCAGTTGCGCAGCGAACTCATGGCGCTGCAGGACGAAGGGGAGCGCATGATCCGCAACGGACGCGGTGAAGCGCCGTCAGGCCCAGGCTTCGGCCAGGTCCTCGCGCCACGCGCCCGGCGCCAGGTCGTCCAGGCTGCAGGGGCCGATGCTGGCGCGTACCAGGCGCAGGGTCGGAAAGCCGACCGCAGCGGTCATGCGCCGCACCTGCCGGTTGCGCCCCTCGCGAATAACCAGTTCCACCCACGCGGTCGGGATGGCCTGGCGCACACGCACCGGCGGGTCGCGCGGCCACAGCGCTGGCGGCGGCGTCATCAGGCAGGCACGGGCCGGGCGCGTGATGCCGTCATTGAGCACCACGCCATCGCGCAGCGTTTGCAGCGCGGCGTCACCGGGCAGGCCCTCGACCTGCACCCAGTAGGTCTTCTCCATCTTGAAGCGCGGATCGCTGATGCGCGCCTGCAGCTTGCCGTCGCTGGTCAGCAGCAGCAGGCCCTCGCTGTCGGCGTCAAGCCGCCCGGCCACATACACGTCCGGGATGGCGATGAAGTCTTTGAGTCCGCGCCAGCGTCCTTCCGGCGTGAACTGGCTCAGCACGCCATACGGTTTGTTGAACACAATCAGGCGCGGCGGTGGCGCAGGCAGCATCAGCAGCCCAACTGATCGGCCAGCGCGAGAAAGTCTTTCGCGTGCCAGGTGTTGGCGGGGTCGGGTGACACGTCCTTGGGCTGGGCGGCGCCAAACTCGTTCGGCCGTTCGATATAGGCGGTCTGCAAACCGCAGTCGCGCGCGGCGGCCAGGTCGTCCTGGTGTGCAGCCACCAGCATCACCTCGGCCGGTGCCAGATCAAACACCTTGGCCACGCCGAGGTAGGTTGCCGGGGCGGGCTTGTAGGCCCGGAAGACCTCGGCCGACAACACGCAGTCCCAGGGCAGGCCGGCGCGTTTGGCCATGTTGGTGAGCAGACCGATGTTGCCGTTGGACAGCGTGCAAATGGTGTAGCGCGACTTCAGTCGATTCAGGCCTGCCACAACGTCGGGCCAGGGCTCGAGTCGGTGCCAGGCGGTGTTCAGGTGTTGCCGGTCGGCCTCGCTCAAATCATCGAGGCCGAACTGCGGCAGGATGCTGTCGAGGATGAGGCGGTGCAGATCGTCGATCCGCGTCCAACCGAGTTCGCCCGACATGACGCGGGCCATCGCCGGCCGATAACCTGCGCGCCAGGCCAGCGCAAACGCATCGCCGTCCACTGCGGGACGCAGCGCTTGCACCTCGCGGGCGATGCTGCTGTGCCAGTCGACCACGGTGCCAAAAACATCGAAGGCCAGTACTTTCGCGTGGACAGGCTGTGGGGGTTTGTTCATGCCTGCATTATCGGCAACCCGCACCGCGCTGAAAAGGCGGGCTCGCCAGAGCCCAGGCGCTACACTTGTTTTGAACGTTGCGTTGTTGGGCCTGGTGCTCACGAAAAGCAGAAGGCGTCTCATGAAAGAGCCTTGATGAAACTTATGGGCTGGAGAGTTTGGTTGACTGGTTTGCGCCCCCGGCTGGTTCTGGTGGCGCTGCTAGGCCTGTTGCCCCTGTTTGTGACCGCCTTGTCTTCGGCGCTGCCGACGACGCTTGTTGTTGCGATGGCGGTGCTCGGCCTGGTGCTTGCGGGATGGGCGGGCGAGGGGCTGGTGCTGGCGCCGCTGCGCCGGCAGCAGCAGGACAGGCGCCTCGATGGTGTGGGCGACCAGGCGCTGGAAAATACCGAACATGCGCTGCAACTGACACGCGACCGCCTGCGCACCGCGCAACGCATAGGCCGGATCGGAAACTGGGACTTCGACATCGCCAGCAACCGGGTCTGGTGGTCGGATGAGACCTATGACATCTACGGGCTGGCGCGCGGGACGGCGACCTCGCCGGTTGGCGGTTACCAGGGCGTGTTGTCTCATGTGTTTGCGGAGGACCGCGAAGATTATGAAGCGGCGCAAAAACTTTTCTTCGCTGGCCGAGGCAAGCTCGACATTGAGCACCGCATCGTCAGGGCCGATGGCGAGGTACGTTGGGTGCATGGGCTCGGTGAGTCGGTTGTGGATGCGCAAGGCCGTCCCGCCACCCTGTCGGGCACGGTGCAGGACATCACCGAACGCAAACTCGCCGAGGCAGCCTTGCGCGCGAGCGAGGTGCAGTTTCACCTGCTGACAGACGCCATGCCACAGATTGTCTGCATGATGCGTGCGGATGGCTGGCTCACCTATTTCAACCAGACGTGGTTGGAATACACCGGCCTGTCCATGGACCAAAGCCTGGGCCGGGGCTGGACGCAGCTGATCCATCCGGACGACCGGGCGCGTGTTGCCCAGCGCTGGGAGGAGGCAAGCGAAAGCGGTGAAACCTACGAGATCGAATACCGCCTGCGCCGGTCCGACGGCAGCTACCGCTGGATGCTGGGCCGCGCACACCCGCTGTCCGAGGCCGCCGGCCAGGCCACCCAATGGCTGGGCACGTTCACCGACATCCACGACCTCAAGGACGCGACCGAGCAGCTTGAAAAGAACATGTTCATGAACCGCATTGCCGGCCGCATGGCGCGCCTGGGCGGTTGGACCATTGACCTGCCCGAACGCAAGCTGACCTGGTCGGATGAAAACTGCGCCATCCATGAGGTGCCGCCGGGCTACGTGCCGACCCTGGACGAGGGCATCGGCTACTTTCTGCCTGAAGACCGGCCCCAGGTGATTCGGCTGGTTGAAGCCTGCGCTGCGAAGGGCACACCGTATGAATTCATCCTGCCCAAAATGACCGCGAAAGGGCGGCGCATCTGGGTTCGCTCACTGGGAGAGGCGGTACGTGATACCGACGGAAACATCATCCGGCTGCAGGGCGCTTTCCAGGACATCACCGAGCAGAGGGCCGCCGAGACACGCACGCTGGCGCTGGAGGCACGCATGATGTCCACGCTGGAGAGCATCACCGACGGTTTCAGCCTGATGGACCGCAACTGGCGCTTCACCTTCCTCAACAGCCAGGCCGAGCGCATGCTGCAGCGGCCCACCGGCGAGCTGCTTGGCAAAAACCTGTGGGAGGAGTTTCCCGACATTGCGGGCACCCCCGTCGAGCAGGAATACCGCGCGGCGGTGGCCGAGCAGCGCACCACCCGCTTCGAGGCCTTTTACCGGCCGCTGCAGACGTGGTTTGTTTTTCACGTTTATCCGACGGAAGCCGGAACCGCCGTGTATTTTCAGGACATCACCCAGCGGCGCGAGGAACAGGCGCAGTTGCGCCTGCTGGAGACGGCGGTGTCCCGCCTCAACGACATGGTGGTTATCACCGAGGCCCGGTCGGACAAGGACGGCGGCCCGCGCGTTGTGTTTGTCAACGATGCCTTTGAACGCCAGACCGGCTACAGCCGTGAAGAAGCCCTGGGGCAGAGTGTGATGCTGCTCTGGGGGACCACGCACCAGCAGACCGAGTTGCATCGCATACGTGCCGCGATAGACCGCTGCCATCCGGTGCGCACTGAAATGGCGATCCACACCAAAAACGGCAACCTGCTCTGGCTTGAGATCGACATCGCTCCGATTGCCGGCGAGTCCGGCAAGTTCACGCATTGGGTCGCGGTCGAGCGCGACATCACGGAGCGCAGGCAGCAACAGCAAGAAATCCTCAGTCTCAACAGCGAGTTGGAGCAGCGGGTGTTGCTTCGCACCGGCCAGCTCGCCGAAGTCAACAAGGAGCTGGAGTCGTTTGCCTATTCGGTTTCGCATGACCTGCGCTCGCCGCTCAATACCGTGGACGGGTTCAGCCAGTTGCTGCTCAAAAGTGATGCGGGCAATGTCAGCGCCAAGGGCCTGCACTACCTGGAGCGCATACGCGCAGGCGTCAAGCAGATGGGCGATTTGATCGAAGGTCTGCTGACCCTGGCGCACCTGTCGCGCGAAGAGATCAAGTCAGAGTCGGTGGATCTGTCGGCCATGGCACGGGCGATTGAGCAGGCGTACCGCGAGCGCGAGCCGCAGCGCCAGGTGCAATTCCAAATCGACGACGGGCTGCGCACCCACGGTGACCCACGGCTTCTCACCGCAGTGCTGCAAAACCTGCTCGGCAATGCGTGGAAGTTCAGTGCCCGGCAAGAAGTGGCCCGGATCGAGGTGGGCTGCAAGCCGGCCGCAGGCGGCGAGGCCGTCTTTTACGTTCGTGACAACGGCGTCGGCTTTGACATGGCGTTTGCGCACAAGCTGTTCGGCACCTTTGAACGCCTGCATTCACTGGGCGATTTTCCTGGCACCGGCATCGGCCTGGCGACGGTCAAACGCGTGATTGAGCGCCACGGCGGGCGCATCTGGGCAGACAGCAAGCCTGGCGAGGGTGCGACCTTTTATTTCACCCTCGGGCAAGCGATGTAGGTGACCACTCACCTAGGATGCTATTGATTTGATAGCTGATGGCGCCCGCCCGGTATGGGCTGGAGCCACTTTTTACTTATAAAAAGCCGGATTCAGGCGGCTTTGGCACGGCGCTGGCTGAAGGCCGACGCGCGTTTGGCGCTGACCGTGGTGACGTCGTCACCGGCGATCTTGCCGGCCAGGTCGGCGGTTTTCTGCTCGAGCTGTGCGGCCAGCTTGCTCAGCGCCAAGGCGCCGGGCGCGGTGACCTGGGCAATCGTGGACAGGGTGTTGACGCCGGTCTTTTCTTCAAACAGGGCAGCGTTGGCAGAAGCGCGCTCGACGCCGGACTCAAGAACCTTGACGAGCTGGTTCACGACCTGCTGGGCGCCGCTGCTGGTCAGGCTCAGGCCCCTGGTGTAATAAACGCTGAAGGCCAGTTGGGCGGCGCGAGCGTTTTTGGCGGTTTCGGCCGTCAGTTCCGAGCGCGACTCGCGCAGGGCCTTGTTCCAGCGCTGCTCCAGCAGGCTGACCACACGCTCGCCGCCAGCGCGGTAGGCATCGATCATGTTTTTGGCAGTGTTGCCGTAGGCTTCGATCAGGTCGGTGGCCACGGTGGACAGGTTTTTGGCAGTCATGGGGTTTCCTTGGGGTGGGTTGGAAGATGCTCCATCTTCAGGGTTTCTACTAGTGGATACAACCTAGCCAAGAATCTTTCTTAGAGGTGCCTGCCCAGAACGGGCATGACATTGCAGGCGCGAATCTGCTCCTATTTTAATAGCTGCTTACGCTTGTCCGGCAAGGGCTGGAGGCCATTTTGACATGAAATTCAGGCCGAAAACAGCGCCGGGTCCACCATGGTGCGGTTCAGCATCACGCCCCAGTGCAGGTGCGGGCCGGTCACGCGGCCGGTCGCGCCGACGGCGCCCAGGCGCGCACTGGTGGGCAGCAGGTCGCCCGGCTGGGCGTCCATCGCACTCAGGTGGCAATACATGCTCAGCAGCCCGCCGCCGTGGTCTAGCCAGACCGTGCCGCCGTTGAAAAAGTAGTCGCCGCTGTCGATGACCCGGCCCGGCAGCGGCGCCAGCACCGGCGTGCCGGTGCCCGCCGCGATGTCCATGCCGCTGTGCGGGTTGCGCGCCTGGCCGTTGAACACACGCCGCAGCCCGAACGAACTCGACTTGCGCCCTGGCACCGGCACCCGCATGCGCAGCGAGGCCGGCAGCGGCTGGCTGAAGGTCGCCATCACGGTTTCCTGGTGCGCGCGCTCACGCTCGTGACGCGCCAGGTCCTCGGGCGACAGGTCCACCGTGCGCGGCGAGACTTTGAGTTGTTGTTCGCTGTAGCGTTTGGGCGCGATGGTGTAGCGCACTTGACGCAGGCCGTCTTCCGGCGTTTGGACGCTGATGCTGGCTTCGCCCGGCGCGGCAGCAAGTGCAACGCCGACCAGCGCTGTCCACTCGATCACGTCGCCGATCACCAGCAGCGGCAGCTCGCCCTGGTGCGCCACCGGCCGTTGCGCCGACGGGCCCAGCGACAGCCGCGCCACGCCGCCGGGCACCTGCAAAGCGCGCGGCCAGACGGTTGAATTGGAAGGTGATGCCGCAAACGCTGTGCGGGGCAGGGCCAGCAGGCCCAATGCGCCCAGCAGCGCCGTGCGGCGGGAAAGTGCAAGGCTTGTGAGGTTTGGGACTGCAGAAGAAAACACAGTGACGTGGGTGGCGTTTATGCCTTTTCCCAGACGATTTTGCCGTCGCGCAGGTAGTCGTCGAACTGGATTTTGGGAATGGCGGTCACGCCCGCCACGCCGTCGCCAGCGTCCCAGCTCAGGGTGGCGCTGTCCGGCTCCAGCGCCACTTCCACACGCCCCGGTGGTATCGGGATGGGCGCGCCATCGCCAGGGGTGTAGGTCACGTCACCAACGATGGTTGCGAATTGGGGCATGGTTTTTTCCTTGAAGGGTTGCAGGTTATCACTTCATGCCATTAAGCCTGAAGGCAGGACGGCCTGATGTCAGTCAAAGGCGTTTTTTCCGCCGGGCGCCAGCAGCTTGTTCAGCCGCAGCTCGCGCCCGCCGCGCGGCGGAAGCTCGCGCCCTGCGCCAGCGCCATATGGCCCTGCGCCGAGGCGATGCGCAATACATCGTCTGCCGCCTGCAGCACCAGCTCACCGCTGCTGCCCGCTGGCGTGCGCAGCTCGGTGCCGCTGATGGTGCCGGCCAGCGCCCGCGTGCGATTGCGCCAGGCCAGCGTGCCGGCAAAGGCTTGGTAGGTTTGTGTCAGCGTGATACTGGCGCCGCGCAGCAGCCCGGTTGCGCACCACAGTCCATCGACTTGAGCGGGCACAGTCCACAGGTGGATCTGGCTCGACTTCTCGCGGCCCACCGCCTTGTTGGGCACAGCCACCACCGTCGTGCGGTCGGGCTTCCAGGCGCCCATGTCCCAGTCGTGCGAGACGATGCGAGTGCCCGGCTTGAGCGCGAGCAGGGCAGGGCGCAACTGCAGGTTGAACTCCGGCAGCAGATACATGGTGATCACGGTGGCCGACGCCAGGTCGGTCTTGAACAGGTCTTGCACCCGAAACTCGACCTTGTTCGCCACGCCGGCGTTGCGTGCGCTGGCCTTGCTGCGCTCCACCAACGACGGGTCGATCTCCACGCCCAGGCCGGTCGCTTCAAATCGCTTGGCTGCCAGGATCACGATACGGCCGTCACCCGAGCCGAGGTCAATCACATGGTCGCCGCGCTTGACGCCGGCGCTGTTCAACATTTCGAGCGTGACGTTGTCGGGGGAGATGATGAAGGGGACTTCTTCGAGGGGTTGGGCGTGGGCTTCGAGCGCTAAGAAATAAAACGTCAATGCAAAGAGAGCGTATAAAAAAATTGGAGCAAGAGCTTTTTGCATTTACGTTTACAGCTTCAATTGATAAATTCCCAATTGTGATCAGGTCAATCACTACTATGAAGAAAATAGTCGAACGTCGTATCCCAAAGACCTTAGAGCTTTATTGGTGCGATTGTTTCTGGGTGGATATTCATCAGGACGAGCCCATCCGAGCGCCTCACCTAATGAGCTTGGTCCGAAATGCTCAAATCGCCATTCCGGGTTGGTTGTGGCGATCCATAAGCGTTCAGCCACGTTGCTCGGCGCCTTACCCCAAATGAGGAAGCGCAACAACTCCACAATGCTATGTTGAGATTCCTCGCGCTCTTGCTCCCATAGCCATTTTGCGACTAAATCTAAGCGCTTGCCTACGGGTTCTGTATGTCCTTTAGGCAAACCGAGCTTCGCGTTTTGTACTTGACGGGCATGGGCTTTAAAAGCATGGACATTCTGAAATGCAGCTTGGAAGTCCTCTAGAGTCCAGCGAGAAAGTCTTTCTTCTGAAAATTCGGATTGCATCTGAGGCGCCAAATTTTTGATGAAAACATCTTCGCCGTATGGAGCTTTTGTCAAGGAGGCCCACCACTTCGCAGCATCTATTAGTGCTCGCCCGGAATTTTCACGATTTTTCAGATATGAGCTATTAACGAGCGCGACACTTTTTTTGCTTTCTTCGCCGACCTCTTCATCATCGTCCTTTCGACCCCGCACTTTCACGTAGTAGTAAGCATGAAGAAACTGATCGAAGTGAACAGTCGGATTTGCTTCGTCGGATACCCATTCGGGACGCAAGTTGAGGCCAATGAATTCTTTACGAAGTCCTCGCAGCAACTCTAGGGTCTGCGACCACTCCTCCACAAATTTTGTAAATCCATCAGGCTTGGTCTTAGAGGTTAAACCTGGGTGCCTCTTAACTCCTTTGAGTGCATCTCGAAAGTTTGTTTTTAGTTCGCGCTTAAGTGACTCAATACGCGCCTTGCCATTTTCAATAGATGCTGTTCGAATTGCTTCGAGAAGTTCTTTTGTCAAGGAAGTCGAGTTCGCTTTCAAGTAGTCAAACTGCTGTTCCAGATAAATTCCCAAGGTACTCTCTAATAACTCGGATTCTTCATAAAAAACGCCGCACTCCACATTTGTAAACCAGGCATTGCTTGTTAGATTAGCGGAGCCAACGTATGCCCCATAGCCATGCCACCAAATAATTTTTGAATGGAAGTGACCGTATATCAAGCGGCAATTAACAGAACTTGGGCCATCGGTAAGAAATTGATCGAGAACCGGTAATGCTACAGCTTCTCCTTCGTCCAGAAGCCCATAAAAAGCAAGAAATATATTGTTTGCTTTGCAATGTTCAAAGAATGGATTTTTTGCCGTTGCATATGCTACTGCTGCTGTAACTCTGCTACAGCCCTTAGCGCCTTGGAGGATGTCCAAGAGGCGCACGCCGTTTAACTCTCCCATTACTATTTTCACGTTAGTCTTCTTTTGGCTTTATGCTTTTGACGCCGACGAGGATTACGAGTGGTCTATTTTTCCCACCGATTCTTCATCCCCGTCCCGATTGAACACCGCTTTCCCCGCAGCGTGATCCTTCAAGTCAGTGACAAAGTTTCCCTGCCGCTCAAACTGGAAGCGCTGGTCGGCTTCGACCTTGATCAGTGAAGGTTCTACAAACGCCCCATCATCGGGTTTCGACTCTCCAGAAAACTTGTCATCCGCTTTTGTGTGTCGCACGTATCTCAAACTGCGGGGTTACGCACCGGCGACCCTGTCCAGCTTTGCGTTGGCAACTTCAGCCCTAAAGCCGCGAGTTGTCGTTTGGCCTGCCTGGACGCGAGTTTCAAAGCTTCTTCAATCCTGGAATTTTGTGTTGGCGTGCTCCGCCTGCGTTGATAACTTTCGGGCTTGCGCATCACGCTGCTTTTCTAAACTCAATGGGCAACAAGCCTTCTTTCTTCGCATCAAGCAGCACGATCTCAACCATCGAGCCATCTTCTGCATAGCTGATATTGGTGTGCCAGTCTTGTGACACTTCGGGCACGACAGGTTTGTCCGACACGCGGATTTGCAGGATGTCGTCGTTCTCGAAATAGATGCTTTTCATGGCCGGGTTTCAGGCGACGGGCTTCGGGTTTTTCTGCCAGACCTCACGCGGCCAGCAGTGCCCCTAGCGGTAGATGGGACACTGACAAGTTGTGGATGTCCGCCCGTTGGCTGGCGTGCTGCACGTCAATGCCCACCAGCGCGCCGTTGGCGTCGAAGTCGAGAACGACGCCGTCTTTCACTTCGTCAGAGTCCACCGATGCCCGGTCGGCCAGGTGGATATAGAGCGAGTCGGTCGCCTTGTCGTACGAAATTTTCATGGTGAGAATCTCCGATCTGGAAATGCATTGTGCACGGTAACGCCGTCTTCAAGGGTGACCACGCGCAGGTAGCGCTTGAGCTCTTCAATCCACACCCAATGGCGAATGCGGCCGTCCTCTGTTTGAACCTCGCGGCGAACAGGTGCCGACAGTGCCAGCAACAACCATTCTTCCCGGATATAAGGCCTTTTGGCCATCACATCATTGCGGAAATAGGCGGTTGTCTCCATGCTCTATTTGGTCCAACTGTCCTTCATCCCCGTCACCCGATTGAACACTGCTTTCCCCGCAGCGTGATTCTTCAAGTCAGTGACAAAGTACCCATGCCGCTCAAACTGGAAACGCTGGCCGGCTTCAACCTTGGCCAGTGAAGGCTCGACATAAGCCGTCACCACCGACAGGCTGTTGGGGTTCAGGTTCTCCAGAAAATCCTTGCCATCCGCCTCGGGGTGCGCCTCGGTGAACAGGCGGTCGTAGAGCCGTACTTCGGCCTGCACCGCATCGTTGACACCGACCCAGGTAATCACGCCCTTGACCTTGACGGCATCCGAGCCCGGCGTGCCGCTTTTGGTGTCGGGGATCAGTATCGCCAACACTTCGGTCACCTTGCCGTTCGTATCTTTGGTCGCTCCCACACATTCGATGACGTGGCCATATTTAAGCCGCACCTTGTTGCCAGGGAACAGGCGGAAGAAACCCTTGGGCGGCGTTTCTTCGTAGTCGCTGCGTTCTATCCAGACTTCCTTGCCGATTTTGAACTGGCGCGTGCCCTGCTCGGGGTGGTGCGGGTGAACGGGGGCGCTGCAGTCATCGAGCACATCGGCGCCCATGACCTCGTCCCAATTCGTCAGAACGAGCTTCACTGGGTCGAGCACGGCCATGGCGCGCGGGGCGACCGGGTCCAGCGTGTCGCGCAGCGCGCCTTCGAGCGTGCTGTAGTCGATCCAGCTGTCGCTTTTGGTCACGCCTATACGTTCAGCAAACAAATGAATCGCCTCGGGTGTGTAGCCGCGGCGGCGCAGGCCGACGATGGTGGGCATGCGCGGGTCGTCCCAGCCGCTCACTCTTTTTTCATTGACGAGCTGGGCCAGCTTGCGTTTGCTGGTCAGCACATAGGTCAGGTTCAGGCGTGCAAACTCGTACTGGCGCGGGTGCGGGCTGGCAATCAGTGTGCCTTCGGCCAGTTTGTCGAGCAGCCAGTCGTAAAACGGGCGTTGGTCCTCAAACTCCAGCGTGCAGATGCTGTGGGTGATCTGCTCCAGCGCATCTTCAACCGGGTGCGCGTAGGTGTACATCGGGTAGATGCACCACTTGTCTGCGGTGTTGTGGTGGTGCGCGCGGCGGATGCGGTAGATCGCCGGGTCGCGCATATTGATGTTGGGCGAGGCCATGTCGATCTTGGCGCGCAGCACGGCAGCGCCGTCGGCGAGTTTCCCGTCGCGCATCTCGCGGAAGCGCGCCAGGTTCTCGGCCGGCGTTCGGCTGCGGAAGGGGCTGTTGGTGCCGGGCTTGACGAAGTCGCCGCGGTGGATGCGCATCTCGTCGGCACTTTGTTCGTCCACATAGGCGTTGCCGGATTCGATCAAATACTCGGCGGCGCGGTACATGAAGTCGAAGTAGTCGCTGGCCTGATACAGGTTGGTCTCGTCATGGTTATGCCAGTCAAAGCCCAGCCACTGCACTGCGTCCTTGATGGCATCCACATACTCGGTGTCTTCCTTTTCCGGGTTGGTGTCGTCAAAACGCAGGTGACAGACGCCGCCATAGTCGCGCGCCAGACCGAAGTTCAGGCAGATGCTTTTGGCATGGCCGATGTGCAGGTAGCCGTTGGGCTCGGGCGGAAAACGCAGGCGCACCTTGGCCGGGTCCGCCTGACCGGTGGCGTGGTGGGCGGCGTCGCCGGGGCTGCCGCCCCACTGCCGCCCCGAATACGTGCCTTTGGCCAGGTCGTGCTCGATGATCTGGCGCAGGAAATTGCTGGTTTTGGGGGTTTCTTTGTCGGCAGGGGAGGTCATGGCCTTGATTCTAGGCGGTGGCCGCTGGGCCGGCGGGTTTGAAGCTTACGTTTTGCTACGCACTTCACCGAGCATTCGGTAGGCGGTTTACGGTGTGCCGCGTTTAATACACACAAGCGCCAGCGCCACAACCAGGAGAAAGCAAGATGATCAAGTCAATCCCCCGTTCTGTTTCGTCCGCCCGGACCCTGCTAATGGCGGGTGGCGCCGCCGCGCTGTCCGTGGCCGCACTGGGCTTTTCAAGCGGCGCTCATGCCCGTGGCGATGTGAGTTTCTCTGTCGGGGTGGCCCCCCCCGGCGTGGTGATTGGCGTGAGCAACGCCTACCCGGTCTATACCTCGCCTGTGTATGGTCAGCCTGTGTATGGTTACCATCAGCAGCCAGTTTATAGCTACCAGCAGCAGCCAGTTTATGTGCAGCCGCAGCCGGTTTATCGTCCGCACCCGATTTATGTGCAGGCACCGGTTTATTTGGCACCGCCCCCGGTGTATTACCGTGACGGGCATCATTACCGCGATGAGGGTCACGGTCATCGTGGGCACCGCAGTCAGGGTCGTCGTCATGGGAACGGTCATGGAGACGATCACCATCGTTAAAGACGGGCGCCAGGCGCTTTCAAACTGCGTCAATTTGTAAAAAAGCCCCCAAACTGCATGTGTGGGGGCTTTTTTAATGGTTGGGTTCAGCTCAAGAGGCCAGGGGCCGCCAGAACACGTAGTCGGCCTCGTAAGGCACGGAGACGCGCATGCCGAGTTCGGCTGAGCTGCAATTGCGCGTTGACGGCAAGCCGCCCAGGGTTCTGATGCGCTGGATATAACTGATGTTGTGGAGTGCGCCGGGCTGGGTGGCGGGTTCGACCCGGGCGCGCTGCAGCGGCAGGTTGGGGTCGCCGTTGTTCACTTCGATGAACTCCTTGACCGCCAGCTCGGAGCCGTCGCGGTGCAACCAGTTGCGGGCGCTGCGCGCCAGCACGATGCTGTTGTTGGCACTGTCTCTGAGTTCGATGCTGCGGTCCCTGGGCAGCCAGGCGTACTGAAAGGGTGCGCGGTTGATGGCTTGGCATTCATATTGCAGTTGGCCGATGCCGCGGGCTTCAAGCACCGCCTGATGGCCTGCGGGCACGCGGATGTCTGAGGGCAAGGTGGGTTGCTGGGTCAGGTACTGAGTCAAATTTATGGGCCGGGAATTGCATCCCGCCAGCAGGGCGGCGGCAACAACCAGCACCAGCGCGGGCAGGCGTTGCAAGGGGCGACGGAGACGGTGAGAGGTGGGGTATGTTTTCAAGATGCTTTCCCGTGATAACAGTTCAGCCTGGTGGCCCTGCCAGGCGATCAACTCACCAAATTACATGCAATGTTGTAGGCGTTATTGGTTGAACGGTTGCAGTTCTTCACGGCTAGGCTCAGACCGGTAGGCTTGACCACCAGCGTGTAGCTGACGGTTCTGGCTGCGCCTGAATAAATTGACGAGGTGTCGGGTTCTTCGGTCAGTACCCATTGAACACGACCGTTGGCAAGAACGACAGGCTCATACAACACCGTGTCATGGCCGGTGGCCTGGTGGGTTGTGGGCTCGAAAGTGGGGGTGATGGCGACACGGCGGTAAATATCGGTCGCCGGCGCGGGCCCGGAAAAAACAGCCATCATGCCGGCCGTGCCGGTGATGACCAGCAGGGTCAAGCCAATGCCTATGGCCAATGCGCGAATTGTGTTGTGTGTGCTTCTCATTGCAATCACCCCTTGTCAACTTTTGCTCTGCTGGCTGTTGCGCTGCCTATTTGCGCTGCTTTCTTGCTTGTAGCCAGTACACCGCCGAAGGAGGCCAAAAGGTGTAGGCGGTCACCCCCAAGGCATGCAGGTGCGCTTCCTGGCGCGATCTGCGGCCTTCGGGTTTGTCCTAGGAGCCTGGGCGGCAGAAGGTACGTCGGCTGCAAAGCGGCCGCGACGGTCCATTTTTCACCGGCTTTTTGCCCCATAGCTACGGCTATGAGGCTGCAAACCCGGCAAAAACTGTCCTCGCCGGGGCCACTTCTCGCTTCGACGCCTTCTGCCGCCCAGACTC
>NZ_JAUYEY010000046.1 GCF_030689685.1 Polaromonas sp.
CCAGCGCGCGCAGCGTCACGTGCCAAGCTCGATCACAACGCTGCGCCTGCTGCTGAGCGTCGCACTCGCAAGCGCCCTGGGTCATTGCCCGCATTGCCATTGGATAAGTCCGAGACTAAACTTATGACACAGTAAGACTACAAATCCGTCCGCAATTTCCAGATCTCCGGAAACAACACCACATCCAGCATCTTGCGCAGGTAACTCACACCACTGGTGCCGCCGGTGCCGCGTTTGAAGCCGATCACGCGCTCTACCGTGGTGACATGCCGGAAGCGCCAGAGGCGGAAGGCGTCTTCGAGGTCGGTGAGCTCTTCGCCGAGCTGGTACAGGTCAAAGTACTGCTTGGGGTCGCGGTAGACCACCAGCCAGGCCTGCTCGACCGCATCGCTTTCAACATAGCCCTGGGTCCAGTCACGCTGCGTGTGGCTGGCCGGCACGGGCAGGCCGCGTCTGGCCAGCAGGCGCAGCGCCTCGTCGTACAGCGAGGGTGCTTCAAACGCGGTTTGCACCTGCGCCAGCAGATCGGGCCGGTGTGCGTGTGGCTTGAGCATGGCGGCGTTTTTGTTGCCCAGGGCAAACTCGAGGCAGCGGTATTGCGCGCTCTGAAAGCCGCTGGAGTTGGCCAGGTAGGGACGGATCGCACTGTACTCAGGCGGCGTCATGGTGGCCAGCACGTCCCAGGCGTGCACCAGCTGCTCCATGATGCGGCTCACGCGCGCGAGCTTCTTGAAGGCGTCACCGAGTTCGTCGCTTGCCACATTGGCAATGGCCGCGCGCAGCTCATGCAGCATCAGTTTCATCCACAACTCGCTGGTCTGGTGTTGCACGATGAACAGCAGCTCGTCGTGTGCGGGCGACAGCGGCTTTTGCGCACCCAGTATGGCGTCGAGCTGCAGGTAGTCGCCGTAACTCATGTCGCGGCTGAAGTCGAGTTGCGCTTTTTCGTCGGCGACGATTTTCTCGGGGATGCTCATGTCATGTCACCGCGTGTTTCTGGTTGAATTCAGGCTTTTGCCACTCGGCGGTTTCCAGCACCTGCAACAAGTGCTCCACCGCATGCCAGACGTCTTCAAAGCCGATGTACAGCGGTGTAAAGCCGAAGCGCAGGATGTCCGGCTGCCGGCCGTCACCGGACCCGGCGCGGAAGTCGCCGAGCACGCCGCGCGCAATCAGCGCCTGCACGATGGCGTAGGCGCCTGAGTCACCGTCGCCGGGCCGCCCCAAGACGGTGACGGCCCCCTCGGGGGGCAGCGACCCGCGAAGCGGCGGAGCGTGGGGGCCTTGGCTCCTGCTCAGGCAGACCTGTGAGCCGCGTTGCGCATGGTCGCGTGGCGTGACCAGGCCCAGGCCATGGCCGGCACAACGTTCTTCAACCAGCGTGATGAACAGGTCGGTCAGCGCCAGCGACTTGCTGCGTAGCGCGTCCATGCCGCCCACGGCTTCGGCAGCACCAAAAACATCAAGCCCGCATTCGAGTGCGGCCAGGCTCAAGATCGGCTGCGTGCCGCACAAATAACGCGTGATGCCTGCCGCAGGCCGGTAGTTGGGCGTGAATGCAAACGGCGCCGCGTGGCCCCACCATCCCGAGAGCGGTTGGCGGAAGCGGTCAGCATGTTGGGGCTTCACCCAGACAAAAGCCGGCGCGCCCGGCCCGCCATTGAGGTATTTGTAGCCGCAGCCAACGGCAAAGTCTGCTTGGGCAGCGTGCAGATCAACCGGCACCGCGCCAGCGCTGTGCGCCAGGTCCCACACCGTCAGACAACCAGCCGCATGTGCAGCGGCCGTCAACGCTGCCATGTCATGCATCGCACCCGTGCGGTAGTTGACATGGGTCAGCATCAGCACGGCGGCGGCTTTGTCCAGCGCGTCCAGGATGCCTTCGGGCTCAACCAGCCGCAGGTTATAGCCACGCTCGCGGCACAGGCCTTCGGCAATGTAGAGGTCAGTCGGAAAGTTGCTGCGTTCACTGACGATGACTTTTTTGCCCGGCGCCTCCTCTGCGGCCATGCTGATGGCTGCGCTGAGCACCTTGTAGAGGTTGATCGAGGTGCTGTCGGTGACCACCACCTCGCCGGGGCCTGCACCAACGAGCGCGGCGATCTTGTCGCCCAGGCGCTGCGGCAGGTCAAACCATCCGGCGCTGTTCCAGGAGCGGATCAGGTCCTGGCCCCATTCTTGTGTAATGACCTCGGCCACGCGCGCAGCTGCGGTTTTGGGCAACACGCCCAGGGAGTTGCCATCCAGGTAAATCACCCCTTGAGGCAGAGTGAACTGGTGGCGTAGTTCGCGCAGGGGGTCTTGTGCATCGAGTGCGCGGCAATCTTGTTGGGTGGTCATGGTGTTTTCGGTTTTTACTCCCTCGCCCCTGTGGGGAGAGGGCGGGGGTGAGGGGCCAGCTCGCGCAATTCACGAAGAATTGCTCGCACAGGCGAAGCATCGGCCTGCATCAGTTTCAGCGGCAGCGCAATCAGCTCGTAGTCGCCGGCGGGCACGTCGTCGAGCACCAGGTTTTCCAACACGCGCAAATCGTGTTTGAGCAGCATGTGGTGACTTGGCAGATCGGGGCTGGTGGACGGGTCCACGCTGGGCGTGTCGATGCCGATCAATGCTATGTTTTTAGTAGCTAACAACGCAAGCGTGGCAGGGGCCAAGGCCGTAAATGATGCCCAATCCTGGCTGGCGACCACAGACGTACGCAGCAGCACACGCGGTGGCATGTCCTGCAAGGCATGGGCAATGTGCTGCGGCTCGACCAGCGGCCCGCAGTCCAGGCAGTGGATCACGCGGCAGGGCCCGAGGTAAGGTAGCAAATCCACCGCCCCAATCGCTGGCGCGCCGTTGGCATAGTGCATGGGCGCATCGGCATGCGCACCGGTGTGTGGCGACAGGGTGAGGGTGTTGACGTTGACCGGGCAGTCAGGCGACAGCGCAAAGTGCAGCTTCTGTGAGTACGCCGCGTCGCCCGGAAACACGGCGGCGTGTTCGTCCACGGCGGGCGAAATGTCCCAGATCCGGCGCTGCAAAGTTGTCATGGTTTTGAAGTTATCACCACCAAAAAACTGTGGTGTCGGTTATTTCCAACAGACGCCGAAATACATCGCTGCGGCGCCACTACCCGCTCGGCGGTACATTCTCAGGCTGCGTGCCGATACACGCGTGTACACGACTCTTCAACAACCATTCGAGGTAAAACATGAATTCAGGCGACAGGGGCAAAGTGGCATTGGTGACCGGCGCGGGCACCGGCATTGGCAAGGCGGTGGCGCTGGCCTTGATACGTGAGGGCTACCGCGTGGCTTTGGTGGGGCGCCGTGTTGAGCCTTTGAACCAGGTGGCAGCCGAGTCTGGCAGCGACGCTGCGCTGGCCGTTCCTTGCGACGTCAGCCAGCCAGAGGCGGTGCGCGCGGCTTTTGACAAGGTGTCGCAGACCTTTGGCCGGCTGGACCTGCTGTTCAACAACGCCGGTGTCGGTGCGCCACCGGTGCCCATGGAAGAGTTGACGTTCGAGCAATGGAAAAACGTGGTCAACATCAACCTGACCGGCTCTTTTTTGTGTGCGCAGCAGGCAATCCGGCTGATGAAGGCCCAGTCCCCCCAGGGTGGGCGCATCATCAACAACGGCTCAATTTCAGCCCATGCGCCGCGCCCCCACTCGGCGCCCTACACGGCAACCAAACATGCGATCACCGGTCTGACCAAATCGATCTCACTCGATTGCCGCCACTTCAACATTGCCTGCGGGCAAATTGACATTGGCAACGCGCAGACCGAGATGGCTGCACGCATGGCCAAAGGCGTGCCGCAGGCTAACGGCGAGGTGGCGATTGAGCCGCTGATGGACGTCAACCATGTGGCCGACGCGGTGGTTCACATGGCAGCCCTGCCGCTGGCCACCAATGTACAATTCATGACCATCATGGCCACAAAAATGCCGTTTGTCGGGCGTGGCTAAAAGGTCAGGGCAACTGGCCCAGCAGCAAAAACTCCATCAGCGCCTTTTGCACGTGTAGTCTGTTTTCAGCCTCGTCCCAGACCACCGACTGCGGCCCGTCAATCACATCGGCCTCAACTTCCTCGCCCCGGTGCGCCGGCAGGCAGTGCATGAACAGTGCATCAGGTTTGGCGGCCTTCATCATCTCGCTGTCCACACACCATTCGGCAAAGGCCTTTTTGCGCGCTTCGTTTTCGGCCTCGTAACCCATGCTGGTCCAGACATCGGTGGTGACCAGATCGGCGCCGGCGCAGGCCTGCATCGGGTCCTTGAAGACCTGGTAGCTGTCGGCAGAGCGGATGCCTGCCACCGACTGGTCAACTTCGTAGCCGCTGGGCGTGCTCAGGTGCACCTTGAAGCCGAGGATTTCGCTGGCCTGCAGCCAGGTGTTGGCCATGTTGTTGCCGTCGCCGACCCAGGCCACCGTCTTGCCTTTGATAGAACCGCGGTGTTCGATGTAGGTGAAGATGTCGGCCAGGATTTGGCAGGGGTGAAACTCGTTGGTCAGGCCGTTGATCACCGGCACGCGCGAATGCTCGGCAAACTGGTCAATCTTGGTTTGCTCGTAGGTGCGGATCATCACCAGATCGACCATGCGGCTGATGACCCGGGCGCTGTCGGCCACCGGCTCGGCACGGCCGAGCTGGCTGTCGCCGGTGGTCAGGTGCACCACGCTGCCGCCTAGCTGATACATGCCAGCCTCAAAACTGACGCGGGTGCGGGTGGAGGCTTTCTCGAAAATCATGGCCAGGGTGCGGTCCACCAGCGGCTGGTGTTTGTCGTAGGCCTTGAATTTTTTTTTGATCAGCGCCGCGCGCTCAAAAATATAGGCGTATTCGGCGGCGTTGAAGTCGCTGAATTGCAGGTAATGGCGGATTTCCTGGCCCGCTGCGGCGCTCACGGCTTTTCTCCGAGCAACTGCTTGATCAGCGGGCACAGGATGGCGACGATTTCGTCGGCTTCCGCCTCGGTCAGGATCAGCGGCGGCACCAGGCGGATCACGGTGTCGGCGGTCACGCTGAGCAGCAGGCCGTTGTCGGCAGCACGTTTGAGAATTTCCCCGCAAGGTTTGGCCAGGTCGATGCCCAGCATCAGCCCCAGGCCGCGGATCTCGCGCACGCCGCCAGACTTGAGCTCAGCCGCCAGCTCGCGCGTCAGCCCGGCTTTCAGGTTGGCGCCCACCTGGGCCGCATGGGCCAGCAGGCCGTCTTCTTCCATGATGCGTATCGTCTCGATACCAGCCCGCATGGCCAGCGGATTGCCGCCAAAGGTGGTCCCGTGGTTGCCCGGGCCAAAAATATGGGCGGCTTTCGGGCCCGCCACCACCGCGCCAATCGGCACGCCTGAGCCCAGGCCTTTGGCCAGCGGCATCACGTCGGGCTTGATGCCGGCCCACTGGTGGGCGAACCATTTGCCGGTACGGCCCATGCCGCACTGCACCTCGTCGATCATCAGCAGCCAGTCGTTCTGGTCGCACAGCGCGCGCACCTGCCGCAGGTAGTCGGCGCTCATCGGGTTGATGCCGCCTTCGCCCTGAATCGCTTCAAAAAACACCGCAACCACGTTCGGGTTGTCGGCGGTGGCCTGCTCGAGCGCCTTCACGTCGTTCAGCGGCACGCGGATAAAACCCTCGACCAGCGGGCCAAAACCGGCCTGAACTTTTGGGTTGCCGGTGGCGCTCAGGGTGGCAATGCTGCGGCCGTGGAAGGCTTTTTCATACACCACAATCTCAGGGCGGTTGATGCCCTTGTCGTGACCAAACTTGCGGGCCAGCTTCAGTGCCGCTTCGTTGGCTTCCAGGCCGGTTGAGCAGAAAAACACGTTTTCCAGGCCTGATAGCTCGACCAGTTTGGCCGCCAGTATTTCCTGGCCGGGCACATGGTAGTAGTTGGAGCTGTGGATGATTTTTGCGATCTGGTCTTGCAGCGCGGGCACCAGACGCGGGTGGTTGTGGCCCAGGGTGTTGACAGCAATGCCGCCCAGGCCGTCCAGGTACGCCTTGCCATTGACATCCCAGACACGGCAGCCCTGGCCATGCGACAGCGCTATCGGCAGGCGTCCGTAGGTGTTCATCACATGCGGGGAGGCGGCTTCGATGTGGGCGGGCAGGGCAGTGGTCATGGGAAAAACTCCGGGAGCGTGGCAAAAACAGGAGGCTGCGGGTGATGCGGCAGGTCTGAAGTGATTTTAGGCGCAGGCCTTGCAGCCTTTTGTGACGATGCTGCATCACAGCGATGCGCCGACCGGTGCTTTGAAAATCGGTCTCAAGTCTTATATAAGATAGAATCATTGTGCACTGCAGCATTAGGCGATATCCCCGTCTTTGGCAGGCGACACACCTTCAACCCGATGGTCTCCAACTCCGCCAAAGAAGTCTTTATCCAGGGCGTCACCCGCGACGGCAAGACCTTTCGCCCCAGCGACTGGGCCGACCGGCTGTGCGGGGTGATGAGCCAGTTCCGACCCGGCGGGCCACAACCTGGCAGCCACCTGACTTATTCACCGTGGTGTGTGCCTACCGTGATCAACGGCGTCAAATGCGTGGTGGTCAACAGCGAGCTGCGCGAGGTCGAGCCCATGGCTTGGGACTTTGCAATCAACTTCGCGAAAGACAACGATCTGCAAATGGCCGAAGCCTGTTTGCTTCCGGACAAGCCATAAAGCTACTGCGCAGGCACGATGCGCCGCTGCGTCCGGACTGAAGCGGGAAACAAAAAAGCCGTCTTGCGACGGCTTTTTTGCTTTGCTGGCAGCGCACCCTGCGAAACGGCGGACTGATCAGATCAGTCCGGGCGATGGACCTGAGTGATCAGGCCGCTTTGGGGGCGGCGAGGGCGAGGACCTTCACCTTGGTTGACAGGCGGCTCTTGTCGCGAGCGGCCTTGTTCTTGTGGAAGATGCCCTTGTCGGCAATCGTGTCCACAATGCTCTGCGCCTTGGCGAAGAGCTCGGTGGCTTTGGTCTTGTCGCCGGCGATGACAGCTTTTTCGACGTTTTTCACGGCGGTGCGGTACTTCGAGCGCAGCGAGGTGTTGGCGGCGTTGAGTTTGGTGTCCTGGCGGACGCGTTTGCGGCCTGAGGCCAGGCGGGGGTTCTTTTTCTTGGGTTTGGCGGTAGCCATAATTAATTCCTTTAATCCGGGGAGGAGTTCGGCGGATGATGCTTAGCAAAGCCTTCCATTATACCCCCACGCTCCCCACTGCGTGTGGTCGCTGCCCCCCAAGGGGGCGCGGCCCCTGCTTGAAAAATACCGGTTCATGGATCGGCGGGGTTCTTAAACCAGCCGGGGCCGCAGAACCGGCTCCGCCGGGCCGCAGGCGCAGCGGCCCCCTCGGGGGGGGCAGGGAGTTACACGAAGTGAACGACCGTGGGGGCACTACTGTATGGGCCTTAAACTCCCGCTGTGTCACTTTTCAAAGCCGCCTCCACCGTTTCCCTGTTGACCCTGGTGTCCCGGATCACCGGCTTGGTGCGCGAACTGCTGATGGCCTCGACCTTTGGCGCCAGTGCCATGACCGACGCCTTCAACGTCGCTTTCCGCATCCCCAACCTGTTTCGCCGGTTGTTTGCCGAAGGGGCGTTCAGCCAGGCCTTTGTGCCGGTGCTGGCGGCCAGCCATGCCAAAGACGGTGAAGCCGCCACCAAACTGCTGATCGACCGTGTCGCGACCCTGCTGACCTGGGCGCTGCTGTTGACCTGTGTGATCGGCGTGGCGGCGGCGCCAGTCCTGGTCTGGATGATGGCCAGCGGCCTCAAGCAGGACCCGCGCGGCTTTGAGGCTGCCGTTTTCATGACGCGCTGGATGTTCCCCTACATCGGCTTCATGTCGCTGGTGGCCCTGTCGGCCGGCATCCTGAACACCTGGAAGCGCTTCGCCGTGCCGGCCGCCACACCGGTGTTGCTGAACCTGTCGATGATAGGCGCCGCATGGCTGGGCGCGCCCTGGTTCAAGGCGCAGGGCATCGAGCCGATTTACGCCATGGGCGCGGGTGTGATGCTGGGCGGCCTGCTGCAACTGTCGATTCAGATCCCGGCACTGTTGAAAATGGGGTTGCTGCCCAGGATCGGCCTGAGCCTGACGACCATCCGCCTGGCCTGGGCCGATTCGGGCACCCGCAACATCGCGCGCCTGATGGTGCCGGCCCTGCTGGGCGTGAGCGTCGCGCAGGTCTCGCTGCTGATCAATACCCAGATTGCCTCGCACATGGTGCCGGGCAGCGTCAGCTGGCTGACCTACGCGGACCGCCTGATGGAGTTCCCGACCGCCATGCTGGGTGTGGCGATCGGCGTGGTGCTGATGCCGCAACTGGCTGCGGCCAAGGCAGCCGACGACGCCGATAAGTATTCCGCCATGCTGGACTGGGGCCTGCGCATCGTGGTGCTGCTGGCGGTGCCCAGTGCGGTGGCGCTGCTGACCTTTGCCCAGCCGCTGGTCGCCACGCTGTATCACTATGGGGCGTTCACCGACCGGGATGTGCAGCAGACCACCACGGCGCTCATGGGATACGGCGCCGGCCTGGTCGGGTTGGTGGCCATCAAGGTGCTGGCGCCGGGCTTTTACGCCAGCCAGGACATCCGCACCCCCGTGAAGATTGCGGTGGTGGTGCTGGTGATTACACAACTGCTGAACCTGGCGCTGGTGCCGTTTTTCCAGCACGCCGGGCTGGCGCTGGCGATCGGCATAGGCGCACTGATCAATGCCGTGTGGCTGCTGCTGGGTCTGCGCAAGCGCGGCAGTTACCGCCCGGCACCCGGCTGGGGGGTGTTTGCGCTGCAGGTGCTCGCAGCCAGTGCCCTGCTGGCGGTGTTTTTGCTGTGGTCGGCGCAGGCCGTCAGCTGGACCGGGCTGCGGGCCGAATCCTTTAAGAGAATCGGGCTTCTGGCCCTTGTCCTGTTTGCCTCGGCTGCTATCTATTTCGGAGCGCTCTGGGCTGCTGGCCTGAAAATTCGCAAGCTCATGCGCCGCTGAAGTGCCGGTAACGGCTGGTAAACACCTGGCACTCGCCTCGCCCGCCGGTTTGTGAGAAAGTAGCGCCATGTCCCTCAATCTCGACGTACCGTCGCCGCTGCAATACTTTGCCAGCCTGGTTCAGAGCGACGAGCATTTTCCGTTGCTGGAAGCGGCCATCAGCCTGGCCCAGGACGAGTACCCCGACCTCGACGTGCAGCAGGTGCTGGGCGATGTGGACCAGTTGCTGGCCCGCCTGAAGCGCCGCCTGGCGGCCGACGCCTCCCCGCTGCAGCGCCTGCGGGCGCTGAATCAGTTCTTCTTTCGCGATCTGAACTTCGGTGGCAACATCAATGACTACTACGACCCGGACAACAGCTACCTGAATGCCGTGCTCCGGACCCGCCGCGGCATTCCGATCTCGCTGGCGGTGCTGTGGCTGGAGCTGGCAGCCGGCGTGGGTCTCAACGCACGTGGTGTGGCTTTTCCTGGTCACTTCATGGTCAAGGTCAACCTGCCCAAGGGCCAGGTGGTGATCGACCCCTTCAGCGGCCACTCGCTGAGCCGCGAGGAGCTGTCCGAGCGGCTTGAGCCTTTCCGGCAGCGCAGCGGCTTGGTCGATGAATTTGAGGTGCCTGTCGGCCTGTATTTGCAGTCGGTGCCGGCGCGAGACATCATCGGGCGCATGCTGCGCAACCTCAAGGAAATTCATAAAACCCAGCAAGACTGGGTGCGGCTGATCGCGGTGCAGGACCGACTGATCGTGTTGTTGCCGCAGGCATGGTCCGAGTACCGTGACCGCGGCATGGCGCTGGCTGAACAAGGCGAGGCCGGCCGTGCCGTGCCGGACCTGGAAACCTACCTGAATCACGCCGAAGATGCGCTGGACCTGGACGGGGTGGCGGATCGCCTGGCCCGCTTGCGGCGCCAGAAAAGCTGATTCGCAGCGAGCGAACGTGGGGCTCTATCCCCGCTTCAAAAACTGGGGAATCTGCGGGCCATCGGTGGTCCGCGTGGTGCGTGCCAGCGTGGGTTTGACGACCGGTTTCGCGGGTGTAGCTGGCGTGCGGCCTGCGCTCAGCGTGGACAGGCGCCCGCCCGGCACCATGGACTCCTGGGCTGGCATCAGGCTGTTGGGCAGCGCGCCCCGGTGCCTGGAGACCACCTCTTCGGAAACGGTTTTTGGCAAAACGGCGGATTTCGGCGCCAGCGTGCGTGTCGGCGGAACCAACACCGTGCTGCCGTCATTGGCAGCTTGGGGCGGGTAAAGCTGGGGCCTGAGCCACTGCAATATCGGCGCCCATTGCGCCAGGTCAGTGGCGGCCTGCTGGGGCTGCAGGTCAAAAATTGTCAGCCCGCGTTCCAGGCTGCGCACATAGAGCTGGGTTTCGCGCAGCACTCCCAGAAACGGCACGCCCAGCGACTCCGACCACTCGTCCAGCGTCTGCGCGGCGTTGGTGCGCGCATCGATGCGCATGCCGACCACTGCCAGTCGGCAGCGCCCGCTGGCCACGCGCGGCATGCTCATCAGCTCCGCATGGCAGGCCTGGGCCGACTCGCGGTCAAACATCGAGTTGCAAACCGGCATCACGATGGCGTCAGCAAACATCACCACCCGCGCCAACTCGAAGCCGTGCATGCCGCCGGGGGTGTCGAGCACCACATGGGTGATGCCGGTCGGCACGCGCAACATGTTTTTCTGGTCCACCGCCCACGGCGCGATGGGTGGCAGGGCAGCATCGCGCCGTTTCAGCCAGGCGCGGGCCGATTGCTGGCGATCCACATCGCCCAGCATGACCGAACTGCCGTTGCGCGCGCACCAGGCCGCGATATGGGCGGCGAGCGTGCTTTTGCCACTGCCTCCTTTGCGGTTGACGACTGCGATGACCGGCATGACTGCTCCATTCGGAATGAATTGAACAGTTTGATACAAATAGGACCAAAAGTCCAGTATGCCCAATGGCTACCTGTACGGGCAGCTAGTATTTTTGTAGCAAAAACCGCAGGCCAGTAGGGGCGCAGGCGCCCAGTGGGCACGACGGCCAGCAACACCCGCCTTGAGGCTGAGGCGCACGAGATCCGACGCCAAACCTGCCAGATTGAATTAAAAGTGTGGATAATACACACCATGACGAGCGCAGACCTCATTAAACGCATGCTCAAAGCCGGGTGGGTGCTGCGTGGCGTCAAGGGCTCACACCATGTATATGTTCACCCGCAACGCCCCGGCCATGTGACGGTACCGCACCCGCGCAAAGACCTGGGCACCGGCTTGTTGCACAAACTGTTGAAGCAAACTGATTTGAGCGTTTGACGCTGACGAGAGGACATTTTATGCACTACCCCATCGCTGTTGAAACGGGCACCGGCACCCAGGCCTATGGTGTCGTCGTGCCCGATCTGCCTGGCTGCTTTTCAGCGGGCGATACGCTGGATGAGGCCATGGACAACGCCAAAGAGGCGATTGAGTTGTGGCTGGAGGTAGCGATTGATGACGGCATGGCCATACCTCAGCCCGGTGCCCTGGCCGATCATCAGCGCAACCGCGATTTCAAGGGCTGGACCTGGGGCCTGGTGACGGTGGACCTTGCCTCGCTGTCCGACAAGGCCGAGCGCATCAACATCACCTTGCCATCCCGTGTGCTGCGCAGGATTGACCAGGCGGCGAAGGACGCAGGGGAGTCGCGGTCGGGGTATATCGCACGGCGGGCGCTGGCTTGATTTAGGCTGGAAAAGTCAGATGGGATTTTTTGGAATCAGGACCGCTGGGGACATGCTTAACAAGCTTGAGAACGAATATGGGCGCTTCAAATCCGACTTTTCAGACGAAAATTTGTATAACTTTTTCGTAACGGCTAACCATTTGAAGGACTATCTCAGGAACACGGATGCGGTGACTCAACGCATTCTCGACAACTTTGCTTCCGACCAGGACATCAAAGACAGCATGGATTTATGTGACAAGGCTAAACATCACACGTTAACCAAGCGTCCCAATCCAACGACGTGGACGTGGAGTGGCGAAATTGGTGGAGCCCCAATTGGCGTGCTCGCGATAGGAGAGGGCGACAAACGGGTACTGTTCAGCGGCACTCGCGATATCGATGTGGATTGGCTTGCAGATCGGGTGATGCTGAAATGGCGCGATTTTTTCGCGCTTCACGGCCTTGCTAACCAAGCCTAATTGACAGTCACAGCGGCGCCGTCGCCTTTGGCCGCAATCACGCCAATTTCATACACCTGCTCGCCAGAATCGCGCAGCGTGGCCGCAGTTGCCGCGGCGTGGGCAGCAGCTACCACCACCACCATGCCAATGCCATTGTTGAAGGTGCGGTTCATCTCGAAATCGGAGATGGCGGCAGTGGCCTGCAGCCAGGCAAACAACTCGGTTTGTGGCCAACTGCCTTTTTTCAGGTGGGCGGCCGTGCCTTCGGGCAGCACGCGCGGGATGTTTTCGAGCAGGCCGCCGCCGGTGATGTGAGCGAGCGCCTTGATCGGGTGGACCGCCAAGGCCGCCAGCACGTTTTTGACGTACAAGCGGGTCGGCTCCATCAGGGCTTCGCGGAAGGGCTTGCCATCGAGCGTGGCGGGCAGGTCGCTGCCGGCGCGCTCGATACATTTGCGGACCAGGCTGAAACCGTTGGAGTGAACACCACTGCTGGCCAGGCCCAGCACCACGTCACCGGGCGTCACGTCTCGGCCCGTCAGGATTTTCGACTTTTCGACGGCGCCGACAGCAAAACCGGCCAAATCGTATTCGCCCTCGGGATACATGCCGGGCATTTCGGCAGTTTCGCCGCCTATCAACGCGCAGCCACTGAGTTCACAGCCTTTGGCGATGCCGCCGACCACGGCGGCGGCGGTGTCCACGTCCAGCTTGCCGCAGGCAAAGTAGTCGAGGAAAAACAGCGGCTCGGCACCCTGCACCAGCACGTCATTGACGCTCATGGCGACCAGGTCGATGCCCACGGTGTCGTGCATCTTCCATTCAAAGGCCAGGCGCAGCTTGGTGCCGACGCCGTCGGTGCCGCTGACCAGCACCGGCTCCTTGTAACGCTTGGGCACCTCAAACAGCGCGCCGAAGCCGCCTATCCCCGCCAGCACCCCTTCGCGCATGGTTTTTTTGGCCAGCGGCTTGATGCGTTCAACCAGGGCGTCACCAGCGTCAATGTCAACGCCGGCGTCTTTGTAGTTCAGGGGGGAGGAAGAGGAGGTGGTCATTGCAGCTTGGTGGGTAACGGCTTCGGACGGGCACCAAGCCCGATAGAATGAAAGCCAAGATTCTAAGGGTTCACCCCAGACGGCTGTATGCAATTTACTCCCCCCTCCCAACTTGCGGCCGCTTGTTGCCCGGTTCTGGCGCTGGCGGGAAGGGCAGGTCGTCCATGAAACAGATTGCGCTGGACATCGGTCTGGCCTCGCCGCCTTCGCTGGTCAATTTTTTTGCCGGCCCGAACGAGGCGGCGCTCAAACACCTGGAACTGTGGGCTGGCAACAGCTTGCGTTCCCCGGTGCCGACCTACCTTTGGGGCGAGCCCGGCAGCGGCAAGACCCATTTGCTCAAGGCCGTCAGCGAGGCGATGCGCGAGCAGGGTGCGGCCATCGGCTGGCTGGATGCGACGGTGCTGGAACCGCCTGAATTCAACGAAAGCTGGGCCGCCGTCATCCTTGACGACTGCCATCTGTACACGGCGGTGCAGCAGCAGGCCGCTTTCAACTGGTTCGTCAATGCGCTCAATGCCCCCGACGGCCATCCGCGCTGGGTGCTGGCGGCTGGTGCCGCGCCGCCCGCAGACCTGTCTTTGCGCGAAGACCTGCGCACGCGCCTGGGCTGGGGCCATGTGTTTGCGCTACAGGCCCTGACAGAGCCGGAACGCCGTGCCGTGCTGCGCCAGGAGGCGGATGCGCGCGGCGTGTTTTTGAGTGATGAGGCGATGGATTTCATCCTGAGCCGCTTTTCGCGCGACCTCGGCAACCTGATGCAACTGCTGGACCAGCTCGACGGGTATGCGCTGCAGACCCAACGCGCCATTACCATTCCCTTGATCAAGTCCATGCTGGAGAACCTTTGACTTTGAAACTGGCATTGTTTGACCTCGACCACACGCTGATCCCCTTCGATTCCGATTACGAATGGGGCGAATTCACCATCGCGCTGGGCTGGTGCGACGGTCATGAGTTCAAACGCCGCAACGCTGAATTTTTTGCCCAGTACCAGGCCGGGACGCTCGATATCCATGACTACGTCAGGTTTGCCACGCAGGCGATCCGCGAGCAGGGCGCTGCAAATTCGATAGCTGCCCACGCCCGTTTCATGCGGGAAATCGTGAAAAAAGGCATCAAGAATTCGGCCCAGGCTCTGGTTCGCCAGCACCAGGCGGCGGGCGACGAGGTCGTGATCGTCACCGCCACCAACGAGTTCGTGACGCGGCCTATCGCGGCGGCCTTCGGCGTGACGGAATTGATTGCGGTCGAGCTGGAGCGTGACGCCGGCGGCCAACCGACCGGCGCCATCCGCGGCACGCCGTCTTTCCGAGAGGGCAAGGTGACCCGGGTCCAGCAGTGGCTGGCTGACCGTGGAGGGGACTGGGACACGGTCGAAACCACGTTTTATACCGATTCCCTCAACGATCTGGCCCTGCTCGAAAAAGTCACACATCCGGTGGCCACCAACCCCGACGAGCGCCTGCGCGCCATCGCCGTGACGCGCGGATGGCGCATACTTGAGCTGTTCTAACTGCCGGGGACTGCGGCCCTTGCCCTGCAAGCGCGGCCGGCCCGGAAAAATCTCCTGATTCAATGATCAAAAAATTTATCGACAAGCTGTTCGGCAAGCCCGCCAGCGCCACCCGGTCCAAAAAATCAGTTTTCGGCGAGCGCCGCGATGTCGGCCCCCAGGACCATGCGATTGATCCCAAGCTGGTGGACGAACGCGCGATGGACGTGGTGCATACCCTCAAGCATGGCGGCTACGAGGCTTACATTGTGGGCGGCGCGGTGCGCGACCTGCTGGTTGGTTTGCGTCCGAAAGACTTTGACGTGGCCACCGACGCCACGCCCGAGCAGGTCAAGGGCCTGTTTCGCCGCGCCTTCATCATCGGCCGGCGTTTCCGCATCGTGCATGTGGTCTATGGCCGTGGCCGCGAGCATGAAGTGATCGAGGTCTCTACCTTCCGCGCGCACCTCGACAGCAGCCTGGCCGAGCAGGTGGGTGGTAATGAGCGCACCAGCAAAAGCGAGTTGGCCGGCATGAAACACGCCGTTGATGCCTCTGGCCGCGTGCTGCGCGACAACGTGTGGGGGCCGATGGAAGAAGACGCCGCCCGCCGCGACTTCACCATCAACGCCATGTATTACGACCCGGAAACGCAGATTGTTGTGGACTACCACCACGGCATCCGCGACGCCAAGAAAAAAATCATCCGCATGATCGGCGACCCGGCCACGCGCTACCGCGAAGACCCGGTGCGCATCATCCGCGCCGTGCGGTTTGCCGCCAAGCTCAGCGCGCTGGGTTTCAAGTTTGAAGACAAAACGGTAGAACCCCTGCGCAAAATGAAAACCCTGCTGGCCGATGTGCCGCAGTCGCGCCTGTTTGACGAAATGCTCAAGCTGCTGCAAACCGGCCACGCGCTGGCCAGCATCGAACAGCTCAAGTTTCTGGGGCTCAACACCGGCATCTACCCGCTGCTGGATGTGGTGGTTGATACCGCCGAAGAGCCGTTTTTGCAGCTGGCCCTGCTCGACACCGATCGCCGCGTGGGCGAAGGCAAACCGGTCGCGCCCAGTTTTTTGCTGTCTTGCGTGTTGTGGGCCGATGTACGCACCGGGTGGGAGCAACGTCTGCAGCGCGGTGAACACATCATGCCCGCGTTGCAGGACGCGATTGACGACGCCTTCAACGCCAAGATCGGTGATGTCTCGGGGCGCGGCAAGCTGGGCACCGACATGCGCGAGATCTGGACCATGCAGCCGCGTTTTGAAAAGCGCACCGGCAGCTCGCCTTACTCGCTGCTGGACCAGCCGCGCTTTCGCGCCGGTTTTGACTTTTTGCGGCTGCGCGCACAGACCGGCGAGATTGATCTGGAGCTGTCCGAGTGGTGGGAAAAGTTCAGCACCGCTTACGACGACGAGCGCCACGAGATGATCGAGCAGATGCGGCTGGCGCAATCGCAAAAGTCGCAGTCGCCGCGTACCCGCGTCAAACGGAGCGAGCCCGACACGCCCCGCGCGGCAAGCCCTGGCACCGGCCAGCCCGCCGCAGAGGGCGACCGCCTGCCCGCTGTCCAACCCGGCCAGAGCAGCGAGCCGGGCGAATTCGGCGATGCAGCGCCCGCCAAAAAGCGCAGGCGCCGCCGCAAGCCAGGCAACCGCGAAGGCGGCGCCGTGTCGGCCAGCCCACCGTCTGACACACCAGGCGACTACTGAGACCGCGACATGCCAGCCGGTGGTCCCCGGAGTGATGCCGCGCTGCCGGTCAGGGTTTATGTCGCCATAGGCGCCAACCTGGGCGATGCACAGGCATCGGTGCACCAAGCCATACACGCGCTGGACAAACTACCGCAGACCCGCTTGGCACAAAGCTCCAGCCTGTACCGCACCGCGCCCATTGTCAGCGGTCCGATTGACCCCGCGGGACCGGATGCAGGGCTCGATTACATCAACGCCGTGGTTGCGCTAGACACCGCCTTGCCCGCCCTGGAGTTGCTGGCGCAACTGCAGGCGCTGGAGCAAGCCGCCGGACGCGAGCGGCCGTACCAAGACGCGCCACGCACGCTGGACCTCGATCTGCTGTTATATGGCAAGAGCCGCATTGATTCATCACGACTGACGGTGCCGCATCCGCGCATGTGGCAGCGCGCTTTTGTGCTGGTGCCGCTGGCGGAGATTGCGCCCGAGCTGGTTCCGCCTGGGCAGTTGGATGCGGTGGCCGCGCAGGCCGCGCAGGCCATCACACGGCTCGACCTTGGCGCGTGATGGAAGGCGATCAGGGCGCCAGCCGTTCACGCAGCCAACCGCCCCCGTCCTGCGGCGTGTAACGCAGCCGGTCATGGAGCCGGCTTCTGCGGCCCTGCCAGAACTGCCATGCGTCAGGCACCAGGCGGTAGCCACCCCAGTGCGGCGGGCGCGGCGGCTGTAGCATAAACTTGACGCCATATTTGGCGGCATTGGTCACCAGCACACTGCGGCCTGAGATCACCTCGCTTTGCGGGCTGGCCCAGGCACCGATGCGCGAGTCCAGTGGCCGGCTGTGGAAATACGCATCGCTTTCCTCAGCTGATACTTTTTCAACCACGCCTTCGATACGCACCACGCGCTCAAGCTCGACCCAGTGAAACTGCAAGGCGGCAAAGGCGTTGCTGGCCAGTTCGCGGCCCTTGCGGCTGTCGTAGTTGGTGTACCAGACAATACCGCGCTCGTCATAAGCTTTGATCAGCACCAGGCGGGTGGAGGGGCGTCCGTTGTCAGCCACGGTGGCCAGCGTCATCGCGTTGGGCTCGGGCACTTGGCCGCTGATGGCTTCGTTCAGCCATTGATCGAACTGCTTCATGGGGTCGGCGTTTGACGCTTCTTCATTCAGTTCGGCACGTTCGTAACTCTTGCGCAGGTCGGCGATGTTTTGGGTGGGCTCTGACATACTGGAAGTATAGGTAGTCCACCATGCCCCTGTCCCCATCTCCTGTATCTTCCTCGCCTTCGGCATTGCCCACCGTCATCGTGCTGGCCGCCGGGCGCGGTGAACGTTTTATCGCCAGTGGTGGCAACACGCACAAGCTCGAAGCTTTGCTCGCGGGCAAGCCGGTGCTGCAGCATGTGCTCGATGCGGTGCAGGCCAGCGGGCTGCCACACCATGTGGTGCGGGCCGATGCTTCGCGTCCCGGCATGGGTGACTCGATTGCCGAGGGGGTGCGGGCCACGCTTGATGCGGCGGGCTGGCTGATTTTGCCGGGCGATCTGCCGCTGGTGCGCAGCGACACCTTGCGGGCTGTGGCTCAGGCGCTGGCGCAACACGCGGTGGTGATTCCGTCGTACCGGGGCGTGCGCGGCCACCCGGTCGGGTTTTCCGCCGATTGCCGTGACGCTTTGCTGGATTTGAAGGGAAATCAGGGGGCAGCCCTCGTCGTTCGTGCGTGGGCAGCTATCAATTCAGTAGCAACTCTGGCGCTGGACGATGCCGGTGTGGTGACGGATATCGATACGCTGGATGATCTGGCGCACGCCGAGAGGCTGCTGGCCGCGCGCTGATTGGTTCTATTCAAGCAGGGGCCGCGGAACCGGCTTTGCCGGGCCGCAGGCGCAGCGGCCCCCTCGGGGGGCAGGGAGCTACACGCAGTGAGCGACCGTGGGGGCTAACTTATCACCGCACACGCCAGGCGCGGGCCGGCATTGCCAGTCGGCTGGGTTTTATAGTCGTCGGGGTCGCGGTGAACAATCAGGCCCTTGCCCACAATGTTGTTGGCACCGCTGCCCACGGTGATGGTGGACGACTCAAAGCTGAAGCGGGCTACGCCGTTGGCGTCGGCTTTCAAACTGGGCAAATCACCGGCGTGGTGTATGCCCGTGCCATGGTTGCCGTGCGGTGCGCCGGCCGGGTTGAAATGGCCGCCGGTGCTCATGCCGTCGCCGCTGGAGCAGTCGCCTTTTTCATGCACATGAAAGCCGTGCTCCGCATTGGGCTTGAGGCCGCGCACCTCGCCGCTGACCAGCACCTTGCCACCGGCCTGTACAAAACTGGCGTTGCCGCTGGTGCTGTTGCCGGTGGTGGCTTGAAGCTGGGCACCCGCGCGCGGTCCGCTGGGTGCGCTGGCGCAGGCGCTCAGCAGGGTGGCGGTAGCGATCAGGATCAGGTGATTTTTCATGCTTGTCTCCGGACGGGTTGATTGGATGTGATGTATCAACTTTAGGCTTCTGGATGATCGCTGGCAATCACTGTTTGCGTTTTTGACAATTTGAGCAGGCGCGCCAGGGTGGCGTCGGAGATACCGTGATCGCGCAGGCTCTCCAGCGTCTGGTGCGCGTAGTCATGGGTGGTCCCGTAACGGCCGCAGGCGTCGGAAAATATTTGCCGGTAACGCGCCTCGCTGAGCTCGCCAGTGAAGTTGGGGCTGCGCCGCGACAGCGTGAAAGCCAGTGCCTGCACCGGTCCTTTGTCGGTCGTGCAGCGCAGCGAGCGCGGGTCATACACCCCGGTCACCATCTCGCGCAGCCAAAGTTTAGCAACTACCTCTGGCACCCGGTGGCGCGGCACGCGGTAGACCACGCCGTGGCAACTGCCGCCAGAGAGCAGCGCAAACACCAGGCCGGGGCACTCGGGCGTGCCGCGGTTGATGCGGCTCCACATTTTGAGCGCGCGGTGCCAGCCGTGTACCCTGGCGCGCCGCTGCTCGGTAAAGTCGAAATCAGGCCGCCAGATCAGGGAGGCATAGCCGAAAATCCAGAGGTCCTCCTTGCCGCCCCACTGGTGCAGAAAACGCTCCAGCATGGGGGCGGGATCGCGAAGGGTTTGCAGGCCGTCAGGCAGGAGAGTGTCCACACGCACACTTTACAATGACCCTGGGATTTGCGCATCCTTCCAGCTCACCGCAGGTGCCGGTGGCCAACCTTTTTCCGGAGATTTCCTGCATGTTTTCACAATCGGACGATGAGCAGCAGGGCTGGGTGCTGGGCCTGGTGTTCGGCCTCATCGCGCTGGTGGTCGCCGTGGTGCTGGGCCTGGCCATCAGCCGTGTCGGGGCTTCGCGGCCGGACCTGCCGCCTTCGGCCGCAGCGCCTGCACCGGCTGCTGTTGTTGTACCTGTGTCCGCTGGTGCCATTCCTGTTGTCGTGCCGGCTTCGGCGGCGCTTTCGGCCCAAGCCGTATCCGACGCCGCCAGCATCACGGTGGAGTATGGTGTTGTGAAGTTTTACTTCGCCTCTGGTGAGGCCGAACTCGCAGCCGGTGCGGCTGAAGCCCTGGTCGATGTGATCAAGGGCGTGCGCGGCGGCAAAAAAATCGTCATCTCCGGGTTTCACGACACCAGAGGAAACGCAGTGCGCAATGCCGAGCTGGCCAGGCAGCGCGCGCTGGCTGTGCGCGAAGCATTGATGGCGGCGGGTGTAGCCGATCACCAGATCCGCCTTGAGAAGCCTGTGCAAACGGCAGGCACGGGCAGCGACGCCGAAGCGCGCCGGGTCGAGATTTCTCTGCAATAGCTGAAGGGCGGCTCGCGGTAACCGTTTCGTACCCGTGGCTTTGCAGGGACTTGCCAAGCAAGTAGGATGGAAGAAGTAATAAAGTTACAACGCACACCAGGTACACCGCCCCATGACCCTCCATCCCATCGTCGCCCAGGTCACCGAAAAAATACGCGAGCGCAGCCATGCCCGCCGCAGCGATTACCTGCAGCGGCTGGACGGCGCCGCCACCCGCGCCATCAGCGTGGACCGCATGGGCTGCGGCAACATTGCGCACGCGGTAGCTGGCATGCCGCTGGACGACCGCTTCAAGGTGGTCACGCAGCGCGCACCCAACATTGGCATCGTCACCGCCTACAACGACATGTTGTCGGCGCACACGCCACTGCAGCCCTACCCGGACCTGATCAAGCGGGAGGCGCGGCTGCAGGGCGCCACCGCCCAGGTGGCTGGCGGCGTGCCCGCCATGTGCGACGGCGTGACGCAGGGCACCGCCGGCATGGAGCTGAGTCTGTTCAGCCGCGACGTGATCGCCATGGCCACGGCCGTGTCCCTGAGTCATGACATGTTTGACGCCGCGCTGATGCTGGGTGTGTGCGACAAGATTGTGCCGGGCCTGTTGATAGGCGCGCTGCATTTTGGCCACCTGCCGACGGTGTTTGTGCCGGCCGGGCCCATGCCCTCGGGCCTGCCCAATAAGGAAAAAGCCCGCGTGCGCGAGCTCGCGGCGCAGGGGCTGGTGGGGCGTGACGAGCTGCTGGACGCCGAGCTCAAGAGTTATCACAGCCCCGGCACCTGCACGTTTTACGGCACGGCCAACAGCAACCAGATGCTGCTGGAAGCCATGGGCCTGCATGTACCGGGCACGGCCTTTGTGAACCCCGGCGGGGCCCTGCGCGATGAGCTGACGCGCGAGGCGGCGCGCACCGTGCTGGGCATCGTCAAGTCGTCAAAGCGATTTGCACCTATCGGGCGTATTGTTGATGAGCGCGCCATCGTCAACGCGATGGTCGCGCTGCTGGCCACCGGCGGCTCGACCAACCACCTGATCCACTGGGTGGCTGTCGCACGTTCGGCCGGCATCTTGATCGACTGGAACGATTTTTCCGACCTGTCGGATGTTGTGCCCCTGCTCACGCATGTGTATCCCAACGGCAGCGCCGATGTGAACCAGTTTCAGGCGGCGGGCGGCACCGGCTTTGTGATCCGCGAGCTGTTAGACGCCGGCTTCATGCATGAGGATGTGCTGACGGTGCGCGAAGGCGGCATCCGCGAGTACACGCGCGAGCCGGAAATGGTCAATGGCAAGCTGGCCTGGATTGATGCGGGTGCGTCGAAAGACGACACCATCGTGCGGCCTGCCAGCCGGCCTTTCAGCGCCAGCGGCGGCCTCAAGCTGTTGCAGGGCAACCTGGGGCGCAGCGTGATCAAGGTGTCTGCCGTGCCCGATGACCGTCACGTCATCGAAGCGCCTGCGCGGGTGTTTGATTCGCAGGAGGCCCTGCATCTGGCCTTCAACGCGGGGGAGCTGGACTGCGATGTGGTCTGTGTGGTGCGCTGGCAGGGGCCGCAGGCCAACGGCATGCCCGAGCTGCACAAACTCACACCGCCGCTGGCGGTGCTGCAGGGCAAGGGCTACAAGGTGGCGCTGGTCACCGACGGGCGTATGAGCGGCGCCTCGGGCAAGGTGCCGGCGGCGATTCATGTGTCGCCCGAGGCCGCCGTCGGCGGTCCGCTGGCGAAAGTGTGCGACGGCGATGTGATCCTGTTGGATTCGATCAGCGGCATATTCGAAGTCAAGGTGCCAGCCGCCGACTGGGCTGCCCGCGAGCCTGCCGTGATGCCCGAGGCGCTGCGCGCGGCCAACGGCCTGGGCATGGGGCGTGAACTGTTTGCGGGCATGCGGCGCAACGCGCTGACCGCAGAAGAAGGAGCTTTGTCGTGGACTTGAAAATGGATGGCGCTGCCGGGCCGCTGACAGCCTTGCAGGTGATGCAGGATGCCGCGGTTATTCCGGTGATTGTGCTGACCGATGTAGCGCATGCTGTGCCGCTGGCGCGTGCGCTGGTGGCCGGTGGCATACGCATGCTCGAAGTGACCCTGCGCACGCCACAGGCGCTGGCCTGCATCGAGGCGATTGCGCGTGACGTGCCCGAGGCGGTAGTCGGCGCCGGCACCGCGCGCAGCGCCGCCGATGTGCAGGCCTGCGCCATGGCTGGCGCGCGTTTTATCGTGAGTCCGGGCTACACCCACGCGGTCGGCACAGCCTGCCGCGATGCGTACTTGCCGCTGCTGCCCGGTGTGGCCACCGGCAGCGAGATCATGGCGGCGCAGGAAGACGGGTTCACCGAGCTGAAGTTTTTCCCCGCCCTGCAGGCCGGTGGGCTGGCCATGCTCAAGGCGTGGAATGGGCCCTTTGGCGACGTGATGTTTTGCCCCACGGGCGGCATCACCGCCGCCAACGCGGCGGAGTTTTTGGCGCTGCCAAACGTGGCCTGTGTGGGCGGCTCGTGGCTGGTGCCGGCTGACGCGCTGGCGCGCGGCGACTGGAATCGGGTCAGAGAGCTGGCGCGGCAGGCGGCTGGCTTGCCGAGATAGCACTCTTTGTACGTCGAATTGGCCTCTAGCCCTTGACCAGTGGGCGTAAGATGCTATTGAATTCATAGCGTTTCTTGGGTGTTCTTCGCGCGGCAGTGGTGTGCCTGCTGGCCGGGGGGTGCCCGGCGGCAAGTAACTTCCTTTTGCTTCACCAAAAGAAAGTGAAAAGGCGACCCGATGGTCTGGGTCCCCTGCGCTGCGCTTCAGGGCAACCTGCGGTGCTCGGTAAAAGCGGGGTCTCGCTCGAACTCGCTTCGCTCAGACAATCGCGAGCCGCTTTGACCTGCGCTCCCCGGCCCAGCCCGACGGGTGGGGGGGGGGAGAAAACCAATACCCGAATACCGCACCCAATCCGGAGTCCTTGAAGCGCGAAGCGCTTCAAGGACGGGAATTCCAACAGACCGTCATGTGTGCACGCGAGCGCAGCGCACGCGGCCAAATGAAGCTCCCCGCCATCGCCCAGCGGGGCGAGGGAGGGGTTGGGGAGTTCAAACTACTGTCCCAAGCGGGCCACCGTCGCAGCGTGATGCCTGCAGCAGAGGCTCAGCGCAGACCCGCGCCGCCCATATCACTCTTGCGCTCGATGAGTTCAATCTTGTAACCGTCCGGATCAGTGACAAACGCAATCACGGTTTTCCCGCCTTTAACCGGCCCCGCCTCGCGCGTCACATTGCCGCCAGCTGCCTTGATCTTGTCGCAGGCCGCGTAAGCGTCGGGCACGCCGAGCGCGATGTGGCCATAAGCCGTGCCCATCTCGTAGCTGTCGGTGCCCCAGTTCCAGGTCAGCTCGATTTCGGCCTGTCCGGGGTTGCCGCCTTCGTAGCCGACAAAGGCCAGGCTGTATTTGTATTCCGGATTTTCTGACGTGCGCAGCAGTGTCATGCCCAAGACCTGGGTGTAAAAGTTGATAGAGCGTTGCAGATTGCCAACGCGCAGCATGGTGTGGAGAAGTTTCATCGTGGCTGTCTTTCTTGGTGCTGAATGCGGGTTTTTGAGTGTTGATTGTCCGGCAAGTGGTGTGGCCGCGTGATGCACTCGGTGATTCCTGACAGGCAGTATGGCGCTTGGTGTGCGGTGTTGAAATCCTTTCATAAAGCGATTCGGCCTGCATAATGAGCGGCAATAAAAACTGAAGACACCGCCAATGCTCTTGCCCGCCCAGAACGACCATCCGCAGGACTGGATGATGCCTACCCGCTTGCTGGATCTCGATGATCCCAAGCTTCGGATCCAGTCTCTGCGGATCACACAACTGGCGACCACCGAAACGCAAAAGGCCGTGTTGATCCACGACTATGTGAAGGCGCTGCCTTTTGGCTGCGTCGCCGGGTTTGACCATGTGCCGGCGGCGGCGGTGCTGAAAGCCGGGCGCGGTGACTGCCATACCAAAGGCACCTTGTTTGTTGCGATGCTGCGTTCGGTGGGTGTGCCCGCGCGCTTGCGTTTCGTGACGCTGTCCAGCGCTTTTTTGAAGGGCATCATTGATGTGCCCCAGGGCACCATCACCCATGCGATCGGCGAGGTTTTTTTGGACGGGCACTGGCTGCAGACGGACACCTATGTGACGGACTCTCTGCTGGAGACGCATGCGGTTGAACTGCTCGTTCAACAGGACATTCATGCGGGATACGGTATTCATGCGCGGGGTAGCCATTTTTGGGATGGGCAACATTCTGCCCACGCGCAATATCACCTTTCAGACGCGGCCAGCCTGCCGCAGCGCGACTGGGGCGTGGCCCACGACCCCGAATATTTCTACCGCGATGACGCGCACGAAGAACTTCAGCGGGGCTGGCTCACCCGCGTCAAGTGGATGCTGGCCGCCGCGCTGGTTAACCGACGGGTCGAGCAGATCAGGACGCAGTCCGGACCGCTGGCGCGCCAGCCGGTTAAATAGCAATGCCGGTCAGCTCAAACCGGCACCGTGTAGTTGAGCGTCATGCGCCCGCCATCCACCGTGACGATTTCGCCGGTCACATAACTGGCCGCATCGCTGACCAGCCAGGCCACCACGTCGGCGATTTCTGACGGTTCGCCAAAGCGTTTCATCGGCGTGCGGCTCATGATTTTCGCCTTGGCCTCGTCGCTGGTCAGCACCGCTTTGGCGGCCAGCTCGGTGGCGATGGTGCCGGGCGCCACGGCGTTGACACGGATGCCCTTGTCAGCCAGCGCGAGTGCCATCACACGGGTCAGCTGGTTGATGCCGCCCTTGCTGACGTTGTAGCTGGCGATGGTCGGGATGGCGAGCACGCCGTTGACCGAACTCATGTTGACGATGTTGCCGCTGCCCGTATGAGCCATCACGCGCGCCACGGCCTGGCCCATCAGGAAGCTGCCCTTGATGTTGACGCGCAGTACCGCGTCGAAGTCGGCTTCGCTCACGTCCAGAAATTCGGCCGCCCGGAAGATGCCCGCGTTGTTGACCAGCACATCGATGCGGCCGTGAGCCTGCACCGTGCGGGCCACCACCGCATCGACCTGGGCCTTGTCGCCGACATCGCAATGGAGGTACAGGGCGCCCAGTTCTTGGGCCAGCGCTTCACCGGGCGCGTCGGCCAGGTCGGCGATCACAACCTGTGCGCCCTCACGCGCGAAACGCCTCGCGCAAGCCTCGCCTATGCCCTGCGCGCCGCCAGTGACGATGCAGACCCGGCCCTTCAGGTCGAAGCAAACCGATGCAGAATTTGTCTGTGAGTTTGTGTTCATGCCCGAATGTTACCCGCGCATACAGCGATGAATTTCATGGCATTTTCAGCCACAGTGGCGGCCGTCATGCCGGGTGTGTACAGGGCCGAACCGATGCCGAAGCCGCTGGCGCCAGCCGCCCGGTAGGTTGCCATGTTGTCAACCGTGATGCTGCCCACTGGCAGCAGCAGGGTTTGCGCAGGCAGCACTGCGCGCAGCGCCTTCACCACCGCTGGCGTGAGCATCTCCGCGGGAAACAGCTTGAGCCCGCTGGCGCCCGCCTGGAGCGCCGCAAAAGCCTCGGTGGCCGTCATCACGCCGGGCAGGCAGACCATGCCCAGGCGCACCGCTTCGCGCACCACCGTGGCATCGAAGTTGGGCGAGACCACGAGTTGACCACCGGCTGCATGCACATCGCGTACCTGGCCGGCGCTCAGCACCGTGCCCGCGCCGACCAGGGCAGCCGGAAAGGCTGCGGCCATGGCTTCTATGCTTTGCAGCGGCTGCGGCGAATTCAGCGGCACCTCGATCAGTGTCCAGCCGACCCCCAGCAGCGCCTGCGCTACCGGCAAGGCTTCGTCGGGCCGCAGGCCACGCAGGATGCCAACCAGAGGAAGGGCTTTCAGGGCGGCGGCAAATTTGTCGTGCGGCGTGTTCATGGTTTAGGTGTCCCAGCCCGTGTGAATGGTTTGGGCTAGCGCCCACAGGCCGCGCCAGCTCGCGTCGGCGCCGACACGTTGCACGGATGCCCCGCGTTGTGCCAGCGCGCGTTCGTAGCGCTCGGTCAGCGCCTGCGCACCGATGACGACGACTTGCGCGCCGGTGGGCAGGGGCTGAGCGCGGATTTCCTCGCCGATCACCAGGCCAGACAGATAACTCGGCAGCCGTGCTGCCGCCATGCGCCCGAACAGCGACAGGGTGCGCACGCTGAAGGCGGTCTGCAGCAGGCCGGTGCCGCGCAGCGCCAGTGCCACACCCTCGTCGAAGGCGACCCAGTCCACCTCGCCGTCGGTGTCGGGCAGGCTGCGCGCCAGCAGCGAATGCTGGCGCAACAGTGCGTAAAACTCACCGGTCATGAAGGTGGAAAAGTTCTCAATCTTGCCGCCTCGCACCGTGACCCACTTGCTGTGGGTGCCGGGCAGCACCAGCAGGCCGTCCTGGATACCCAGCAGTTGCAGTGCGCCAAACACCTGGGTTTCCTCGCCGCGCATCACGTCGGGGATGCCCTCACGCTCGCAGCTCAGGCCGGGCACGATGGCGATGCGTCCGGCCTTGACCCACGCAAGTTGCGAGGCGACCTTGTCAAAACCCGCCGGGCAGGCACAGTAAGGCGCTTCTTGCCAACCCTGCTGGCTGCCCGCCATTCCGGAAATCAGGCAAAAAGTGCCGGCAGCCCTCATCCAGTGGCCGAAACATGCTTCAAAAACAGTAGCAAAATCGCCCGGCGCCACGCTCAGGATGCCGCGCGCAAACGAGCACTCCTTGAGCACCCGGCCCTGACCGTCCAGCAGCGCGCCGCGCAGGGACGAGGTGCCCCAATCGACTGCGAGTAGCTGTTTCATTGGCTGGCCGGCTTCAGCTAGGGCGGCAAGGCTCAATGGTTGTCTCGGGGCACAAACGCGCCGCGCTTGCCGACCAGAAAGTCCAGGTCCACGCCCTGGTCGGCCTGCAGCACATGGTCCACGTAGAGTTTCCAGTAACCCGAGGACAGCGGCGGCGGCGGTGCCGTCCACAGGCTCAGGCGGCGCGCCAGTTCCTCATCGCTGATCAGCAACTGCAGGCGGCGCTCGGGCACATTGAGTTCGATCATGTCGCCGTTTTGCACAACCGCCAGCGGGCCACCGGCCGCCGCTTCAGGCGCGGTGTGCAGTACCACGGTGCCGTAGGCGGTGCCGCTCATGCGCGCGTCGCTGATGCGCACCATGTCGGTGATGCCTTTTTTGAGCACCTTGGGCGGCAGCGGCATGTTGCCCACCTCGGCCATGCCGGGGTAACCCTTGGGGCCGCAGTTTTTCAGCACCATCACGCAGGTTTCGTCGATGTCCAGGCTGTCGTCGTCGATGCGTGCGTGGAAGTCCTCGATGTTTTCGAACACCACAGCGCGCCCGGTGTGCACCATCAGCGCCGGCGTGGCGGCGCTGGGCTTGATGACGGCGCCGCGCGGCGACAGGTTGCCGCGCAGCACGGCGATGCCGGCCTTGTCCTTGAAGGGTGTGGCCAGCGGCAGGATCACTTCGGTGTTGTAGTTCTGCGCGTCGGCGATGTTGGCGCCTAGGGTCTGGCCGTTGGCGGTGATGGCGCCAAGGTGCAGGTGCTGCGCGATTTCCTTCATGACTACCGGCAGACCGCCGGCATAACAGAAGTCTTCCATCAGAAATTTGCCCGAGGGCTGCAGGTTGAGCAGGCAGGGCAACTCGCTGGCAAGCCGGTCGAAGTCGTCTACCGTGAGCTTGACGCCGATGCGCCCGGCCATCGCGATCAAATGGATCACCGCGTTGGTGGAGCCACCAATCGCCGCCAGGGTCTTGATGGCGTTTTCAAAGGCTTCGCGGGTAAGGATCTTCGAGAGCGTCAAGTCCTCATGCACCATCCCGACCGCGCGGCGCCCGGCCATGCGCGCCAGCACGTTGCGCCTGCCATCAACCGCCGGGTAGGCGGCGTTGCCCGGCAGGCCGATGCCCAATGCCTCGACCATGCTGGCCATGGTGCTGGCCGTGCCCATGGTCATGCAATGGCCGTGGCTGCGGTGCATGCAGCTTTCGGCTTCAAAAAAGTCGGCGAGCTTGAGTGTGCCAGCGCGCACCTGCTCGCTCATGCTCCAGACGCCAGTGCCGGAGCCCAGCTCCTGGCCGCGCCATTTGCCGCTGAGCATGGGGCCACCGCTGACGCCGACCGTGGGCAGGTCCACACTGGCCGCGCCCATCACCAGCGAAGGTGTGGTCTTGTCGCAGCCCATCAGCAGCACCACGCCATCAATCGGGTTGCCGCGAATGCTTTCTTCCACGTCCATGCTGGCCAGGTTGCGGTACAGCATGGCGGTCGGGCGCAACAGGGTTTCGCCCAGCGACATGACCGGAAACTCCAGCGGGAAGCCGCCAGCTTCGTACACGCCGATCTTGACCTGCTCGGCCAGGGTGCGGAAGTGCGAGTTGCAGGGCGTCAGTTCGCTGAAGGTATTGCAGATGCCAATGACGGGCCGGCCGTCGAATTGGTCGTGCGGCACGCCCTTGCCCTTGACCCAACTGCGGTAGGCAAAACCATCGCGGTCCTGCCTGCCAAACCATTGCTGGCTGCGCAAAGCGCCGCCGGGCCGCCCCGAGGCGGCTTTTGCCCCCTCGGGGCGCAGCGCAGCGTGGGGGCCACTTTCTGAGGGCTTCTTCTTGGGCGTCTTTGGGTCGGGCATAGGGAAAATCCTTAATTGATAAACATATTATCGTCATACCATTGCGCCGCGAATCTCAGTAATAACCATGATTAAGAACGTCCACGGAAACACAGTCGACCATCTCGGCGAAGCCATCGTCGCGGGGCGTTACGGCGTGGGCGCATCGATCCCGCCCGAGCCGGTGTTGTGCCAGGAGCTCGGCGTCAGCCGCACCGTGGTGCGCGAGGCGGTCAAGTCCTTGATTGCCAAGGGTTTGATGACCACCGGCCCGAAGGTCGGCACGCGGGTGTTGTCCGAGGATCACTGGAACTGGTTTGACCCCGACGTCATCATCTGGCAGTCCAAGGCCGGGCTGACGCCGGAGTTTCTGCGCGACTTGCAGGACTTGCGCCGTGTGGTCGAGCCCGCCGCGATGCGGCTGGCGGCCGATCGCGCCACCGCCCAGGACATCGCCGAAGTCGAGGCTGCCTACGCCGGCATGAAACACGCGGTGGAGCACGGCGGCGACTATGTGACACATGACCTGCGTTTTCACCAGGGCCTGCTGCGCGCCAGCCGCAACCGCATGCTGGTGCAGATGAGCAAGGTGCTGGGCGCGCTGCTGCGCACCAGTTTCGAAATCTCCACGCGGCGCAAGGACGGGCCGATGCAGTCACTGCCGTTGCACCGCGCAGTGCTTGATGCGGTGATCGCGCACCAACCCGACGAGGCCGAGATCGCCATTCGTGTGCTGATCGATGGCGCCAAGGAAGACATCGAGGAAGTGCTGGCTTCGCGCCGCCGCCTTCCGGTGCTGAGCAGCCCGGCACGGCAGCTCAAGGCCGCCTGACTGCGCCGACGGGCAAGAGGAATCACCTACATGCAGAAAACCGTCGATACATCGATTTACTGGTTCTTCAAGTTGTTGGAGTTGCTGGTGGTGGTCTGCATGGTGGCCATGGTGATCATGGTCTTCGGCAATGTGGTGCTGCGTTACGCCTTCAATTCCGGCATCTCGGTGTCGGATGAGATGTCGCGTTATTTCTTCATCTGGCTCACCTACATCGGCGCGATGCTGGCCATGCACGAAGGCGGGCACCTGGGCGTGGACACCCTGGTCAAGCACCTGCCGATTCTGGGCAAGAAGGTCTGCCTGTTCCTCAGCGAAGCGCTGATGCTGTTTTGCAATGTGCTGTTTTTCATGGGTACCTTCAAGATGCACGAGCTGCAGGTCACCAATGTTTCGCCGGTGGTCGGCATCTCGATGATCTGGATTTACGGCATCGGCTACATCGTCAGCGTGGTGATGGCCATCATCAACCTCAACGTCTTGTTCCGTCTGCTCACCGGGCGTATCAGCGAAAACGAGTTGGTGCAGGTGATCGAGACCGAAGGCCTGGCCGACGTGGAAAAACAGATTCAGGGAAGCAAGGCATGATCCTTCGACAAGCTCAGGATGCACGGTACGGTGCAGGCGCGAGGTCAACACATGACTGTTAGCGTTTTTATTTTGAGCCTGCTGGCCGCCATGGCGATTGGCATGCCGATCGCCTATGCCTTGCTAGTCTGCGGCGTCACGCTGATGGCCTTTCTGGCAGCCACCAGCGGCCTGGTGACTTTCGACAGCCAGATCCTTGCCCAGCGTTTTGTTGACGGCGCCGACAACTTCCCGTTGCTGGCCGTGCCCTTCTTTCTGCTGGCTGGCGAGTTCATGAATGCCGGCGGCATCAGCCGCCGCATTGTCAATCTCGCGATGGCCTGGGTCGGGCACTTCCGCGGCGGCCTGGGCTACGTCACGGTGATTGCTGCAGTGATCATGGCTTCGCTGTCCGGCTCGGCGATTGCCGACACCGCCGCACTGGCGGCGCTGCTGATCCCGATGATGCGGGCCGCCGGCTACAACGTCGGGCGCGCCGCTGGGCTGGTGGCTTCGGGCGGCATCATTGCACCGGTGATTCCGCCGTCTATTGGACTGATCATTTTCGGCGTGGCCGGCAATGTGTCCATCACCAAGTTGTTTCTTGCCGGCATCGTTCCGGGCTTGCTCATGGGGCTGGCCATCGGCCTGACCTGGTGGTGGGTGGCCAAGAAGGAAAATGTGCTGCCGGCGCCAAAAATCGCCATGGCCGACAGGCTGCGCATCACGGCGGAAGGCGGTTTTGCGCTGACCCTGCCCATCGTCATCATTGGAGGCATGAAGTTCGGCATCTTCACGCCAACCGAGGCTGCGGTGGTGGCCGCAGTCTACAGCTTTGTGGTTGGCATGTTTATCTACCGTGAACTCAAATGGTCGCAGCTCTATGGCCTGATCCTGGCCGCCGGCAAGACGACGGCGGTGGTGATGTTTCTGGTGGCGGCGGCCATGGTCAGCGCCTGGCTCATCACGGTGGCCAACATCCCTACTGAAGTGGCCAACCTGATGTCGCCGTTCATGGACAACAAGATGCTGCTGATGTTCGTGATGATGGTGCTGATTGTGATTGTCGGAACCGCGCTGGACTTCACGCCGACCGTGCTGATCCTCACGCCGGTGCTGATGCCGGTGGTGCTCAAGGCCGGTATCGACCCCGTCTATTTCGGCATCATGTTCATCATGAACAACGCCATCGGCCTGATCACGCCGCCAGTGGGCACCGTGCTCAACGTGGTCTGCGGCGTTGCCAAGATCAGTATGGACGACGCCTTCAAGGGTGTGTTGCCTTTCCTGATGGCACAACTCGCCGTGCTGTTCCTGCTGGTGCTTTTCCCCGAGATCGTTACCGAACCGCTCAAGTGGTGGATGCGGTAACCACTTTTCCCCAACCCCTGTCGTTCATATAAAAGGAAACAACCATGTTTAAACGCAGAACCCTCGCCCTGGCGGCCGCCGCATTGCTGGTGGCAACTTCGAGCTTCGCGCAATTTGCCGACCGCACCATCAAGTTCACCAATGGCGTGAATGAAGACCACCCGGTCGGCGTCGGTGTCAAGAAAATGCAGGAAGTGTTGGCCGCCAAGACCGGCGGCAAGATGAAGATCAATGCCTTCTGGGGCGGCGCCGCTGGTGGCGACTTGCAGGCCACGCAGGCACTGCGCGCCGGCACCCAGGAGATGGTGTGCACTTCATCCTCGCCGCTGGTCGGCATCGTCAAGGAGCTGGGCGCCTTCGACCTGCCTTTCCTGTTTGCCAACGAGAAAGAGGCCGACGCGGTGCTTGACGGACCGGCCGGCGCCTACTTCAACAAAAAGCTGGAAGAAGCCGGCCTGGTCAACCTGGCCTACTGGGAAAACGGTTTCCGCAACCTGACCAACAGCAAGCGCCCGGTCGCCAAGGCCGAAGACTTTGACGGCGTCAAGGTTCGCGTCATGCAGAACAACATCTTCATCGACACCTTCAAGACCCTGGGCACCAACGCGGTGCCCATGGCTTTCGGCGAGGTTTTCACTGCGCTGGAAACCAAGACCATCGACGGCCAGGAAAACCCGTTTGTGACCATCGAAACCTCGAAGTTCAACGAAGTGCAGAAGTACCTCAGTGTGACGCGCCATGCCTATACGCCGTTTCTGGTGCTGTACAGCAAAAAACTCTGGGACCAGCTGAACCCGCAGGAGCAGGCCGTGCTGCGCGAAGCCGCCATGGAAGGCCAGAAAGTCCAGCGCGCAGCCAACCGCAGCCTGAACGAAAAATCACTGACCAGCCTGAAAGCCAAAGGCATGCAGGTCAATGAAGTCAGCGTGGCCGAGCAGAAACGCATGTTCGACAAGGTCAAACCGGTCTACGACAAAAACGTGCCGACGATTGGTGCCGAGCCCGTCAAGCTGGTGATGGACGCGCTGAAGAAGGCGCGCGGCGGTTAAGCGGCTAAACAGAGCGCCATCGCCTGGAATCGTCCAAGGCCGCAAGGGTTCACTCTTGCGGCTTTTTTTTCGGAGCCTTCACTTGAAAATCATCAACGTTGAAACCCTGCGCCTGGGCGAGTTTCCCAACATCATCTGGGTCCGCATTTATACCGATGAAGGCCTGGTCGGCCTCGGCGAGACCTTCATGGGCGCGCAGGCGGTAGAAGCCTACATCCACGAATGGGCCGGCCCCAAACTGCTGGGCAAGGACCCGCTGGCCATCGAGGCGCGCAACCGAGACATCACTGGCTACCTGGGCTGGCGCGGCTCCGGCGTGGAGACGCGCGGCAATTCCGCCATTGATATCGCGCTGTGGGATATTTTTGGCAAGGCGGCCAACATGCCGGTGTACACCGCGCTGGGCGGCAAGAGCCGCGACAGCATACGCATCTACAACACCTGCGCCGGTTACCAGTACGTGCGCAGCACCGTCAACCAGGCCACCGCCAACTGGGGCATAGGTGATTCGAGGAAGGCCAACGCCGGACCTTACGAGGACCTTGAGGGTTTTCTGCACCATGCCGACGAACTGGCTGAATCGCTGCTGTCTGAAGGCGTGACGGCCATGAAGATCTGGCCCTTCGATCCCGCGGCAGAAAAAAGCGACGGCCAGTACATCAGCAACAGTGATCTGGAACTGGCGCTGGAACCGTTTCGCAAGATCCGCAGCGCGGTGGGCGAGCAGATGGACATCATGGTCGAGTTCCACAGCCTGTGGCGGCTGCCGATGGCGCAAAAAATCGCCCGCGCCCTCAAACCCTTCAACACCTTCTGGCATGAAGACGCGATCCGCATGGATTCGCTGGACCTGCTCAAACAGTATTCGAAAGACTGCGACGCGCTGATTTGCGCCAGCGAGACGCTGAGCTACAAGTGGGGCTTCAAGGACTACCTGCAGACCGGTGTGGCCGGCGTCGCCATGCTGGACCTGAGCTGGTGCGGCGGCCTGACCGAGGCCCGCAAGATCGCGGCCATGGCCGATGCCTGGCAATTGCCGGTGGCGCCGCACGACTGCACCGGCCCGGTGGTCTGGGCTGCCTCCAGCCACCTCTCGCTGCATGCCCCCAATGCGCTGATCCAGGAGAGCGTGCGCGCCTTTTACACAGGCTGGTACAAGGAGCTGGTCACCGAGCTACCGACCGTGACGAAAGGCATGCTCAGCCTCAATGACAAGCCCGGACTCGGCCTGGAATTGCTGCCCGATTTGCATCAGCGCGCCGATGCCACCCTGCGCGTTTGCCTGCCCAACTGAGCCCCGCCCATCCACTGGAAACCTCATGAAGATCACATCCGTCCGTCCTTTCATTTTGCACGTGCCAGTCACCGGCTCGCAGATTGCCGACAGCACCCACAGCATCACCCACTGGGGCGTGGTGGGCGCGCAGGTCGACACCGATGACGGGCTGACCGGTTTCGGTTTCACCGGCACCCATGCGCACCTGCCCAGCGACCAGTTGATCACGCGCTGCATCGAGACCTGCCACGCGCCCATGCTGTTGGGTGAGGACGCGGGTGACATCAACCGTCTCTGGAAAAAGCTGGCACGCAACCCGGCGCTGCAGTGGGTCGGCCGCGCCGGCATCACCACGCTGTCGCATGCCGCGATTGATCTGGCGCTGTGGGACCTGAAAGCGAAAGCCGCGCAGCAACCCTTGTGGAAACTGCTGGGCGGCCAGGTACGCGACAAGGTGCGTGCCTACAACACCGACATCGGCTGGCTCAGCATTGCCGACGACAAGCTGGTGGAAGGCGCGCAGCGCGCGGTGGCCCAGGGCTTTACCGGCATCAAGATCAAGGTCGGCTCGACGGTGGATCGCGACCTGCGGCGCCTGGCTGCGGTGCGGCAGGCCATCGGTGCGGATGTCACGCTGGCCATTGATGGCAATGGCAAGTGGGACTTGCCGACCTGCCAGCGTTTTTGCCGCGCGGCGCAGGACGCGGACGTGTTCTGGTTCGAGGAGCCGCTGTGGTACGACGACGTGAAGGGCCATGCGCAATTGGCACGCGCCAGCGCCATACCGGTTGCACTGGGCGAACAGCTCTACACGGTGGATGCGTTTTCCGAGTTCTTCGCGCAGCAGGCCATCCACTGGGTGCAGCCCGATGTGACGCGCATGGCGGGCCTGACTGAAGTGTTGCGCGTGTGCGAGACCGCGCACGCCTTTCGCCTGCCGGTGGCGCCGCACGCGGGCGACATGAGCCAGGTGCATGTGCACTTGTCGTATGCGCACCCAGCTTGCGAGGTGCTCGAATTCATCCCGTGGATCAAGGACTGCTTCACCGACCCGGCCGAGGTGGTGGACGGTTATTTCCGGCGGCCCGAGTTGCCCGGTGCCGGCACAACGCCCACGGCCGCCGCCTGGACGCAGTTCCGGCAGGCGACCGCCTGAGCGCGGTTCGGGCGTGTTCACGCGGGCAAAATAGGCGGTGATGAATTCCGATATTTTTGTGGTCATGGGTGTCAGCGGCTGCGGCAAAAGCACCGTGGGCGCGCAACTGGCTGAAGCACTGAAGCTGCTCTTTCTGGAGGGTGACGTGCTGCACCCTGAATGCAACGTGGCGCGCATGGCCGCCGGTGTGGCCCTGAGCGATGAAGACCGCGAGGGCTGGTTGCAGGCGCTGGCCGAACGCCTGCAGCAGGCGCACGCCGCAGGGCAGGGCCTGGTGCTCTCGTGTTCGGCGCTCAAGCTTTCTTATCGCGACATTTTGCGCAGCGGCGCGCCCAGCCTGCATTTTGTCTACCTGCACGGTGAGTACAAGCTGCTGGCGGCGCGCATGGCAGCGCGGACCGGTCACTACATGCCGCTGTCCCTGCTGGCCAGCCAACTTGCCACGCTGGAGGCGCCCGGCTCGGGGGAGAATGTGCAAAGCTTTGATGTGGCGGAGCGGCCCGAAGACATCGTTGCTGCCGTGCTGGCCGGCCGACATTCAAGCGCAGGCAGCGCTTCCTGACTTGTTTTCACTTTCCTGGACTTTTATGACCGATTTCACCAAAGTCATCCTCTACACCGATACCGATGGCCTTGCAAAATTCCGCGAGGAGCTTGTCGCGCTGAGCGAAGGCTCGCCGCAGGCCTTGCTGTCCCCGCTGGCTCCGTCCACTGGTTACCAGCTGCGCCACAGTCCGGTGGGTTTTCGCAGCCAGTTCCACTGCACGCCGATACCGCAATGGGTGTTCATTCTGGGCGGGAAGATGGAAATCGGCCTGCAGGGTGGCGTGTCGCGGGTGTTCAGTCCCGGTGAGCACTTTTATTCCGCTGACCTGCTGCCGGCGGGCGCCACCTTCGACGCAGCGGTGCACGGCCACTGGAGCCGTCAGGTCGGCCCGGAGCCGCTGGTCACGCTGTTTTTGCAAGGGTGACTGCTATTGAATTTATAGCTGCTGACGCCCACTGACTATGGGCTGAAGGCCAAAAAGGCTTGAAAGTATCAGCGAGGCTGCATCTCGCCCGAAAGCAGCACCTTCTGGCCCGAAGGGGTGTTCTGCAGGGTGCTTACCAGCGCAGCGGCCACATCTGCGGCCTCAATGGCGCGGTAGTTGGCGGGCGTCAGGGGCCTGAGCAGCCGCATGGTTGTCGCCGCAAATTTTTCGGCGGAGCGCCTGGCTTGCCCCAGGGCGCTGCGGTCGCCGCTCAGCAGTGAGGGGCGGGCGAGTACCATGCTGTCATAGCCCAGCCGGCTCACGGCAGCCTCCATCTCGCCTTTGATGCGGTTGTAAAAGACGCTGGATTTGGCGTCGGCACCCATGGCGCTGACAATGCCCAGCCTGCGTGCCCCGGCGGCGCGGGCCGATTTGGTCATGGCCAGCACAGCATCGAAATCGACAGCGCGGAACGCCTGCTGGCTGCCCGCGACCTTGAGGGTGGTGCCCAGCGCGATGAACACCTCGTCCACTGCGGGCGCTTGGAATGCGGCGAAGCCTTCCACGAGGTGGTTCACCAGTTTGGGATGCGTTATCCCAGGTGGGCGACGGCCCACACAGTGGACCGCCGAATACCTTTTATCGGCCAGTAAACGAGCCAGAATTTCCCGACCGACCAGACCCGTTGCCCCGGCCACCAGCGCCACCCGAGCGTCCGCCGCCCCCGCCGCCGCCTGCGGGGCGTCCACCGCCACGGTAGTTGCCGCGGTTGCCGCCAGTGGGCTGGCCGGAAGAGGGGAAGCCGGAAGAGACGTGGCTGGCGGGTTGGGCATCATCGTCGCGCTCCTGGTTGTGCTGACGTGGGGGCTGGGCGCTGGGGTTGCGCGCCTGCTGGTGGCCTTGGGCATAACCCGAATTCTGGCGCGGCTGGCCGCCGTGCCCACCCGGGGGCTGGCTGCGGCCACCATTGCCGCCACCACCGTTGCGGCCCCGGCCGCCGCCATTGCCGCCGCCGTTGCCAGCACCTGCATTGCCGGCGCCACGGCCACCTTGCGGCTTGGTCTCGCGGATACGCGTCATCATCTCGCTGCGGGCGGCCTTGGCGGCGGCCTGCATCACGTCACGGCTTGGCGGCTTGCCAATACCGCCCCAGATGGTCTGGCGGCCCATGGCCAGCGGCTCGGCTTTTTCGCCGGGCTCGGCTTCAAAGCCGGACACAAGTACCACTTCAATATTCTGTTTGGTGAAGCGCTCGATGTCCTGCATGAAGCCTTCTTCGTCCAGGCAGACCAGGCTCACGGCCTCGCCGCTGTTGCCGGCGCGGCCGGTGCGGCCGATGCGGTGGACGTAGTCTTCGCTGACGTTGGGGATTTCATAGTTGACAACGTGTGGCAGCTCGTCGATGTCGATGCCGCGTGCGGCGATGTCGGTGGCCACCAGCGCGCGTATGCTGCCGCTCTTGAAGTCGGCCAGTGCCTGGGTGCGGGCGGTCTGGCTCTTGTTGCCATGCAAGGCCATCGCCGGAATGCCGTTTTTCGTCAGGTGTTCGGCCACATTGTTGGCGCCAAACTTGGTGCGGGTGAACACCAGCACCTGGCTCCAGTTGTGCGCATTGATGATGTGGGTCAGCAGGGCTTTTTTCTTGCCGCGACCGACCGGGTGAATCGTCTGCGTGATGCGCTGTACCGTGGTGTTGCGCGGTGTCACCTGGATGCTTTGCGGGTTTTTCAGCAGGCCGTTGGCCAGCTCGCGAATTTCGTCGCTGAAAGTCGCGCTGAACAGCAGTGACTGCTTCTGCTTGGGCACCAGCGCCAGCACCTTCTTGATGTCATGGATAAAGCCCATGTCCAGCATGCGGTCGGCTTCGTCGAGCACCAGGATTTGCACCTGGCTCAGGTCCAGCGTGCCCTGGCCTGCGTGGTCCAGCAGGCGGCCCGGGGTGGCCACCAGAATATCGACGCCGCGGCGCAGTTTTTCGATTTGCGCGCCCATGCCGACGCCGCCGAACATGACCATGGAGCTGAGCTCCAGGTATTTGCCGTAAACGCGCACGCTTTCCTCGACCTGGGCGGCGAGTTCGCGCGTCGGGGTCATGATCAGGCAGCGCACGGCATTGACGCCGCGTTTGTTTTTCAGGGAGGGCTCGCTCGACAGGCGCTGCAGCATGGGCAGCACAAAGGCTGCTGTTTTGCCGGTGCCGGTCTGCGCGCCGCCCAGCAGATCAATACCTGCCAGAACGGCAGGAATGGCCTGGGCCTGGATGGGGGTGGGTGTGTCATAGCCTTGCTCAAGCACGGCTTTAAGAATGGCCGGGGCCAAGTTCAGATTTTCAAAAGTCATTTTTTTGCACTGCAGGAGTGCTCAAGATCGGCCTGTGGGAGCTTGTGGGCATCCCGCCAGTCAAAGGCAGATGGGGTCAGGGGGTTGGGCCAAAAACACCGCGTATCGTTGCCGAAACTGTCACTGAGGTGTGCCCGAATGTTGCAGGCAACTGGAGCCAGCAACCTGGGTATTGTCGCACGGAACGATAATCGAAGGATTGCCGCAAAAAATCCACGAAAATCACGGGCTGGCTTGCGCTTACGCCTCCTTTTTTTGTTTTCCCTCTTTTTAGAAGTTGAATCCTGATGGCCCAGTACGTCTTTACCATGAACAAGGTCGGCAAAATCGTGCCGCCCAAGCGCCAGATCCTGAAGGACGTGTCGCTCAGCTTTTTCCCCGGCGCCAAGATCGGCGTGCTGGGCACCAACGGCTCCGGCAAGTCCACCTTGCTCAAGATCATGGCCGGCCTGGACAAGGAAATCGAGGGTGAAGCCACCCCGATGCCGAACCTGAACATCGGCTACCTGCCGCAGGAGCCCAAGCTCGACCCCACGCACACGGTGCGCGAAAGCGTCGAGGCCGGCATGGGCGCGGTGTTTGCCGCCAAGGCGCAACTCGAAGCCGTGTACACCGCCTATGGTGAACCCGATGCCGACTTTGACGCGCTGGCGGCCGAGCAGGCCCGTCTGGAAGCCATCATCGCGACCTCAGGCACCGACTCCGAACACCAGCTTGAGATTGCTGCCGACGCGCTGCGCCTGCCGCCCTGGGACGCCGTGATCGGGGTCTTGTCGGGCGGTGAAAAACGCCGCGTCGCGCTGTGCAGCCTGCTGCTGTCCAAGCCCGACATGCTGCTGCTCGACGAGCCGACCAACCACCTTGACGCCGAATCGGTGGACTGGCTGGAGCAGTTTTTGCAGCGCTACCCCGGCACCGTTGTGGCCATCACCCATGACCGCTACTTCCTGGACAACGCGGCCGAGTGGATTCTGGAGCTGGACCGCGGCCGCGGCATCCCGTGGAAAGGCAACTACAGCACCTGGCTGGAGCAAAAGGGCGAACGCCTGGCGCAGGAGCAAAAGGGTGAGGAAGCCCGTGCCAAGGCGCTGAAGAAAGAGCTGGAATGGTCACGCCAGAACCCGAAAGCACGCCAGGCCAAAAGCAAGTCGCGGCTGGCGCGTTTTGAGGAACTGTCGGACTTTGAATACCAGCAGCGCAACGAAACCAACGAGATTTTCATCCCCGTGGCCGAGCGCCTGGGCAATGAGGTCATCGAGTTCAAGGGCGTCAGCAAGTCTTTTGGCGACCGCCTGCTGATCGACAACCTGAGCTTCAAGGTACCGGCCGGCGCCATCGTCGGCATCATTGGGCCCAACGGCGCCGGTAAATCAACGCTGTTCAAACTGATCGCCGGCAAGGAGAAGCCCGACAGCGGTGAAGTCGTCATTGGCAAGACGGTGCGCATGGCGTTTGTGGACCAGCACCGCGATGACCTGGCCAACGAAAAAACCGTGTGGGAAGACATCTCTGGCGGGCTCGACATGTTGACCGTGGGCAAGTTCACCATGCCCAGCCGCGCCTATGCAGGCCGTTTCAACTTCAACGGTGCTGACCAGCAAAAACGGGTGGGCATGTTGTCGGGCGGCGAGCGCGGACGCCTGCATCTGGCCAAAACCCTGATCGCCGGCGGCAATGTGTTGATGCTTGACGAGCCGTCCAACGACTTGGACGTGGAAACCTTGCGCTCGCTGGAAGACGCCTTGCTGGAGTTTGCCGGCTCCATCATGGTGATCAGCCATGACCGCTGGTTCCTGGACCGGATTGCCACGCATATTCTTGCGGCCGAAGGCGACAGCCAGTGGACTTTCTTCAACGGCAACTACCAGGAATACGAAGCCGACAAGAAAAAACGTCTGGGTGAAGAGGGGGCCAAGCCCAAACGCATGCGGTTCAAGGCATTGCATTAAACCTTCGCAGTCACAAGGGAATTTACAAAGAGATCAGGGAGGTTGACGAGGTCAATGAGGAAGACACAAAAATTCTTGTTTTTCCTTTCTGTGAATTACCTCCTTGATCTCCTTGTGAAAAATTTCTTAGAGACTCAAATGCCACACATGACCGACGAAGTTGTACTTGCCAGAACTCGGCACTGGCTCGAAAAAGCCGTCATCGGCCTGAACCTGTGCCCGTTTGCAAAAGCGGTGTATGTCAAGAACCAGGTGCGTTTGGTGGTGAGCCAGGCGCGCCATGCCGATGATTTGCTGGAAGAACTGGACAGGGAACTCGACCTGCTGGTGGCCACGCCGGTCGAAGAGATCGACACCACGCTGCTGATTCATCCGACGCTGTTTGACGACTTCCTGGACTTCAACGATTTTCTGGAAATCGCCGAAGGTGTGGTCGATGAGCATGGGCTGGAAGGCGTGATCCAGCTCGCCAGCTTTCACCCGAAGTTCCAATTCGAAGGCTCCGAGCCCGACGACATCGGCAATTACACCAACCGCGCGCCTTTCGCCATTTTGCATTTGCTGCGCGAGGACAGTGTGGAGCGTGCGGTTGAGGCGTTTCCGGATGCCGACGCGATCTTCGATGAAAATATCAAGACCATGGAACAGCTCGGCCACGCTGGCTGGAAGGAACTGGGGCTTTAGCTACAGCCTCTGCAGCTTTTTCCGCACCAGATGAATGTTGTTGCGCAGCGCATAAAGTTCGTCGGTATAGGACAGAGGCACCGCGATTTTTTCAGCCCGGCTCTCCAACTGATTCAACTCGTCGAGCAAAGGGCCAGTGTCCTGTGTTCCTTCCGCCCGGTTTTCAATGTCGCGCAGTTGGCCGTACCACCTGAAGATGCGCGAGCGCACGCGAAACTCATACAGCGGCGGCACGATGCGCGACAACGGCAGCATGATTGCGATGATGATGCCCATCACCAGCCACATGCGTTCGACCAGGTTGGCGACCCAGAAGGGCAGGTAGCGCTGCAAAAAGGGTTTGTCGTTCTTGATGCTGCGTTCGGCTTCGGCCGAAATTGGCAGTTCGTTGTTCAGCAGGTTGGGATATTCGCGGGCGCGCTTGAACCAACCGGCGGCGCCATGGATCTGGTTGCCGGCCTGCACAAACAACTGCAGCAGGGCGGGGTGGGTGCCCTGCCGGCTGAGCAGCGCGGTGGTGGGGGCCACCAGCCGCACGTCTCGCGCCGGAATGTTGGCCGCCAGATCGACCACGCCGCGCGGCAGCAGCACCGGGCTCAGAAAAGCAAAACGGCGTGAGTAGGCTTCGCTTTGCGGAAAATCCATCAGCGCAATGCCAGGTGTCTGCAGCAGCATCTGCACCATCAGTGATTCAGGTGCCGAGGCAAACACGATGGCATCGAGCCTGCCTTCGAGAAAGGCGACGGTGGCCGGTGTTTGCTCAAGCTCCGAAATCGTCAGGCTGAGGGGATCGACCTTGTTGCTGGCCAGCAGTTTGTTCATCAGGTTGGGAATGCCGCTTCCGGCCGTTCCGGCGTTGACGCGCCAGCCTTCCAATTGCGTCAATGAATTCAATCGGGCAGGTGCGGCGGCGCCCTCATCAGGGTTAGCGCGCAGCGCGGGAGTGGCGGGGAGTTTCTTTGCCGCATCTTCGCGGTAGAACAGCCAGACCGGCTCGACAAACAGGCTGCCCAGTGATTCGAGATTCTCCTCATCCTCGGGCCGCTGTTCACTGGTGCCACCCTGCACAAAACCGAGGTCGGCCTTGCCTTCGCGCAACAGTTGCAGGTTGTGGGCCGAGCCTTGCGAGGGCAGCAGCACGACTTCGATGCCGTCGCCGGCCAGGATTTTGGCGTAGCGTTTGCCAAACTCCTCGTAGGCGCTTTGCGCCGGGCCGGTGGCCAACGTGACGCGTTTGGGCGGGTTCGGGTCCAGCCACCAGTAGGCCAGCACCAGCAGCGTGATGGTCAGCACGATGAAAGGCCCTGCAGACGCCCACAGATCGCGCAGTGACAGCAGGGTGTAGCGTATAGTTTTGCTCATGGCGAAACCATACCATGCGGCTAGGAGGCAGCGTCACCGGAAAAGTTACATAAAAAATGCCTCTAGCCCAATGGGGACGGGCGCCACCAGCTCCTGAATAAATAGCAAAACAGTTACGCCCCCAGACCTGAGCGCAGGTATTTTTGGCGTATCAGCAGGTAGGCTGCAGGAATCACAAACATCGACAGCAGCAGTGCGGCGATCATGCCGCCCACCATGGGTGCCGCGATGCGTTGCATCACTTCCTAGAAGTCTGGGCGGCAGAAGGCGTCGAAGCGAAAAGTGGCCCCGGCGAGGACAATTTTTGCCGGGTTTGCAGCCTCATAGCCGTAGCTATGGGGCAAAAAGCCGGTGAAAAATGGACCGTCGCGGCCGCTTTGCAGCCGACGTTCCTTCTGCCGCCCAGGCTCCTAGCACGTTCGTCTACCTTGCATGAGGCGGAACAGTTCTGTTCATCGAAAGCCTCGATACAAAAAAGCCATCACGAACGAGGCTCGACTTGATCACACCTCCAACCCCTTGTTGAGGCGCCATTGCTTGACGAGCGCATACAGCGCCGGAATCACCGCCAGCGTCAGCACGGTCGAGGAAATCATGCCGCCCACCATCGGCGCGGCAATCCGGCTCATGACCTCGGAACCGGTGCCGGTGCCCCACATGATGGGCAGCAGGCCGGCCATGATCGCGACCACCGTCATCATCTTCGGCCGCACGCGCTCGACCGCGCCTTCCATCACCGCCGCGTACAGGTCGGCGGCGTTCGGCGTGGCGCCGGAGGCGCGGCATTTGGCTTTGACGGCTTCCCAGGCGTGGTCCAGGTAAATCAGCATGACCACCCCGGTCGATGCCGCCACGCCGGCCAGCGCAATGAAGCCAACGGCCACCGCCACCGACAGGTTGTAGCCCAGAAGCCACATCAGCCAGACACCCCCGACCAGCGCAAACGGCACCGACAGCATGACGATCAGGGTTTCGGTCAGGCGCCGGAAGTTCAGGTACAGCAGCAGAAAAATAATCAGCAGCGTGATGGGCACCACCACCTTCATCTTCTCGATGGCGCGCTCCATGTACTCGAACTGACCGCTCCAGGTGGCGTAGTAGCCGGGCGGAAACTTGACCTGCTCAGTGACCGCTTTGCGCGCATCAGCCACATAGCCGCCGATGTCGCGGTCGCGGATATCCACATAGATGTAGGCCGAAAGCAAGGCGTTTTCGGTGCGAATGCCGGGTGCGCCTTTGGCCACTTCGATTTTTGCCAACTGGCCCAGCGGGATCATGGCGCCGTCCATGGTCGGCACCAGCACTTCGCGCGCAATCAGCTCCGGGTCGCTGCGCAATTCGCGCGGATAGCGCACCGTCACGCCAAAGCGCTCGCGTCCCTCCACGGTCGTCGTGACCATCTCGCCGCCCAGTGCCGTGCCAATCACGTCCTGCACTTCGCCCACCGCCAGGCCGTAGCGGGCCAGTTGGGCCCGGTCCGGTTCGATGTTCAGGTAAAAGCCACCGGTGATGCGCTCGGCAAACGCCGACGTGGTGCCCGGCACCGTTTTGACAACCGCCTCGATCTGCTTGGCAAGCTTCTCCATTTCCTGCAGGTCTTTCCCGAACACTTTGATGCCGATCGGCGTGCGGATACCGGTCGACAGCATGTCGATGCGCGCCTTGATTGGCATGGTCCAGGCGTTGGACACACCCGGGAATTGCAGCGCCTTGTCCATCTCACCGATCAGCTTGTCGGTGCTCATGCCCGGCCGCCATTCGGATTCCGGTTTCAGGTTGATGACGGTCTCGAACATCTCGGTCGGGGCCGGGTCGGTCGCGGTATTGGCGCGGCCTGCCTTGCCCCAGACCGACACCACTTCCGGGAAACTCTTGATGATCTTGTTCTGGGTCTGCATCAGTTCCGCCGCCTTGGTGATGGACATACCCGGCAGGCTGGACGGCATGAAGAGCAAGGTGCCTTCATTGAGGGTTGGCATGAACTCGCTACCAAGCTTTGATGCCGGATAAAACGAGACGGCCAAGGCAATCATTGCTGCAACGATGGTGAGCTTTTTCCAGCGCATCACGCCCTCGATGATCGGTCGGTAGACCCACATCAGGAAACGGTTCACCGGGTTCTTCGCTTCGGCCATCACCTTGCCGCGAATGAACAAAATCATCAACACCGGCACCAGTGTCAGTGACAGCAGCGCCGCGCTCGCCATGGCAAAGGTTTTGGTATAAGCCAGCGGCGCGAACAGGCGCCCTTCCTGCGATTCCAGCGTGAACACCGGCAAGAACGAGACGGTGATGATTAACAGCGAGAAGAACAGGGGCGGGCCGACTTCCTTGCAGGCGTCCAAAATGGCTTCAACCCGCTCTTGGTTCGAATGCTCTTTTTTCAGGCGCTCCAGGTGTTTGTGGGCATTTTCGATCATGACGATCGCCGCATCGATCATCGCGCCGATGGCAATCGCAATGCCGCCCAGGCTCATCAGGTTCGAGCTCATACCCAACAGGCGCATGGCGATGAAGGCCATCAAAATCGCCACCGGCAGCATCAAAATAGCCACCATCGCGCTGCGCGCGTGCAGCAAAAACACGAAGCAGACCAGCGCCACAATCAGGCTTTCTTCGAGCAGCGTGACCTTCAGGGTTTTGATGGCGCTGTGGATCAGGTCAGAGCGGTCGTACACCGCCTGAATGCTGACGCCTTCCGGCAAACCGGCGCTGATCTCGGTGATTTTCAGCTTCAGGTTGTGAATGACTTCGAGCGCATTTTCGCCATAGCGGGCCATGGCAATCCCCGACACCACTTCACCTTCGCCATTGAGCTCGGTCATGCCGCGCCGTTCGTCCGGGGCTAGCTCCACTCGCGCAATGTCGCGCACCAACACAGGCGTGCCACCTTCGCTTTTTACGACCAGGTTTTCAATGTCGCCCTTGCCGCGCAGGTAGCCCTTGCCGCGCACCATGTACTCGGTCTCGGCCATTTCGATCACCCGACCGCCGACATCGCGGTTTGACTCACGTATCACCTGCGAAACTTTGTTCAGCGGGATGCCAAACGCGCGCAGCTTGACCGGGTCAACCGTCACCTGGTAGGTTTGTACAAAGCCGCCGATGGAGGCAACTTCGGCCACACCGCGCGCCTTGGTCAGCTGATAACGCAAATACCAGTCCTGTAGCGTGCGCAGCTCGGCCAGCGTCCTGTCTTTGGCCACCACCACGTATTGGTAGACCCAGCCTACGCCGGTCGCATCCGGACCGATTTGCGGCGATACGCCTTTGGGCATGCGGCCCGACGCAAAGTTCAGGTATTCCAGCACCCGCGAGCGGGCCCAGTAAATATCGGTGCCGTCCTCAAAAATAATGTAGACGAAGGACGCGCCGAAAAAGGAGAAACCGCGCACCACCTTCGACTTGGGCACCGACAGCATGGCGGTAGTCAGCGGATACGTCACCTGGTCTTCGACCACCTGCGGCGCCTGGCCGGGGTATTCGGTGTACACGATCACCTGCACGTCCGACAGGTCGGGCAGGGCGTCAATCGGCGTTTTCACGACGGCATAGATGCCGCCGAGGGTGACGAACAGCGTAGCGAGCAGGACCAGAAAAATGTTCCGACCCGACCAGTCGATGATCTTGTTAAGCATCGCGTTTTTCTGTTATTGACGGGAAGGAGGAGCGGCTGGTGGCGCCCCGGCGCTGGCCTTGCCAGCTGCGGCTGGTTGGATGCCGGTAATCACCCATTCGCCCGGCTGGCGCTCAACAAACTCAAACGCGACCGCCGTACCCGGCGTCACATCCTTGAGCAGCGTGCTGTTGGCGACCTTGAACCCCATCGTCATGGCTGGCCACTTGAGGCTGGCAATCGGCCCGTGCGCAATGCTCACCGTCCCGGCCTTCGCGTCCACGCCATCGACCTTGCCTTCGCCTTTATGACCTGCCGCAGCCCCGCCGCCGGGGTGAGCCGCCGCCGGCTCGCTGGCCTTGGGACTGGCACTGCCGACGGGAGCCGCGCTACCGAAGCTGCCGATCACGGCTTTCAGGTTGCTTTCAGCATCAATCAGGAAGTTAGCGGCAACCACCACCAGCTCGCCATCCCTGATGCCATCCAGTACCTCGACATAGTCATCGCTGCGCGCGCCAAGTTTGACTTCACGCGGCTCGAACCGTCCCTCTTTGATCTGCACCAGCACAATGCGGCGGACACCGCTGTCGATGACCGCAGACAGCGGCACTGTGACGGTGTTTTTCCGGATTGGCGCGGCCAGTTCGACCTGGGCGAACATGCCGGGCTTGAGCAATTGACCGGGATTGGCCAGCTCGACGCGCACCTGAACCGTCCGCGTTTCGGCCTTCAGGGTCGGATAAACGTAGGCGATGGTTCCTTCAAAAATCTTCTCAGGATAGGCGTTGATCTTGACCTTCGCCTTGGCGCCGGATTTGACCAGGCTAAGGTCCTGTTCAAACACGTCAGCCAATGCCCACACGGAAGACAGGTCGGTGATCTGGTAGAGAATTTCTCCGGGCATGAAGCGCATACCCTGCACGGCTTTTTTCTCCGTCACGAGGCCGGACACGGGTGAGCGAAAAGTCATGGTGCGCCGGGCCTCGCCGGATTTTGCAAGCGCCTTGACCTGCTCTTCCGAAATATCCCAATTTTTCAGCCGCATCAGGGCCGAATCAGCCAACTGTTTCATGCCGGACTGGGCCTCGCCCTCAGCGCCTTGGAGCGACTGCACGCCCTGGGCCGCAATGGCGTATTCGCGCTGCGCCGACACCAGTTCCGGGCTGTAAACCTCAAAAAGTGGTTGCCCCTTGCCCACTGCCTGACCCGTTGCGCTGACGTGCAGGCGTTCCACGTAGCCTTCGAACTTGGGCGAAATGACGTAAATGCGGCGTTCATCCGGCTCGATGCGACCGGCGGCGCGGACGATTTTATTGATCGCTTTCATGCTCGCCGCTTCGGTTCTGACGCCGAGCTTTTGAACTTTGTCGGTGCTGATTTTGATCTGGTTGGCGGACGCCGGATCGGCATCCGCTTCGCCCTCGTAGACCGGGAGGTAAGCCATGCCCATCGGGTCCTTCTTCGGTACCGGCGACTGGTCGGGCAGGCCCATCGGATTGCGGTAATAGAGGACCTTGCGTTCTTGCTTCGCGCTGTTGCCGGACTCGCCGACATTGGCCACAGCATCATGGCTGCCGCCCGTGCCGCGATTGCCCGCCCAATAGCCGCCGCCAGCCGCCAATACGGCGACAACGATCAGGCCGAGTGTGAGCTTGGTGCTTTGCCTCATAGTTCTTCTCCCAAGAGTCTTTCGATAGCTGCCAGCCGAGTCTGTGCTTCGGCCTGAGCCTTGATCTGGTTCTGCTTTGCCAGGCGGATCTGCCGCTGGGCGTCGAGCAAGGTGGCGAAATCCACCTTGCCGTTTTCATAACTCGCCAACGCCGCCTTCAACGTCAGTTCGGTCTGCGGCAGCAGGCTGTTGGTGATGGCGGCTTCGGTGCGTCGTGCGGCATCGAGACCAGACAGGTTCTCCGTCAACTCTGCGAGCACCTGGTTGGCAGTAGCGTCCTTGCGTGATCGGGCCGCCGACAGCATGGCCTCCGCTTCGCGTTCCTGCGCGCGACGCGACGACTGTTGCAAAGGGATGTTGATTTCCACCATCACTCCCCATTCCCTGACCGATCTTCTGTACTGGACGGGGGCGATGCCAAAGGTGAAATCGGGGTAACGGTTCTTGTAGGTCAGCTCGCGGTTTTTCTCGGCTGCCTTGAGGCGCGCATCTTCCGCGAAGAGCTGCGGATTGCGTCCGCGTACCCGATCTTGCAGCGCCGCATGGTCGAGATTGACCGGCTCCGGCAAGGCGCGCAGGCGTTCCGGTGCCGCCAGCGCTGCATCGGCGGGCCGCGCCAGCAGCATGTTCAAACGTGCCTGGGTCATGCGTTTTTCATTTTCCAGCGCAATCAGTTCGTTTCTGAGGTTGGTCTGCTCCACCTGCGCGCGGATCGCATCCGATTGCACAGCAAGACCGCCGGCGTAGCGGACTTGCGCCACCTTCTCCAGGCGCGACAGGAGATCGAGGACTTCCCTCGTCAGGCGCTCGTTCTGGTGCACGTAGTAAAACTGCGCGTAGCCGGATTTGATGCGTGACGACAGTTCCGCCCAGGTTCCCGCCGCGCGTCCTTTCGCACCGTCGGCCTCCAGCGCGGCGATGTCGCGCTTGAGATCGCGCTTGCCGAACCAGGGCACGTCTTGCATCAATGTATAGACGGTGCTGCCTACCCGACTTGGCGACAAGGTCGGGCTTTGTTCGCCCGCTCGGGTGATGTCCATCAATTCCACGCGCAGCTTGGGATCGGGCAATGCACCGGCTGGCCCGATCCGCTCGCCAGCAGCGTCGGCTTCATGGCGCATGCTCGCGAATTCGGGATTACTCTCCTTTGCATAGTCGAGAAGGCTTTCCACGCTGCCTCCCACGACTTGTTGGCTAGCCCACACAACAATCGGCGCACCCAGCGTCAAGGTCATTGCGACAGCGCAGATGCGTAAAACGGATTGCATATGATTTCCTTTTTTAAGGCAAGAATTTGGTGTGAAGCATCGCATCGGAGGGTTGCCCCTCCTCACACCCCTCCAAGAAGGGATCGCCCGATCAGGGGCGCGGCGTCTGCGCCGATTCAGCGTACCCGCATCGGCTGGCGGTTGATCAGGCTCTCAGCCGTTCGTCGAGCTCAATCTGCGCGGGCGCGCTGCAAACACGTCGGTTTGCCGACCATGAGGTCCCTGATGGAGCGAGCCCGAAAAACATGAAACAGGCAAACATGAAACCTCCAGACAACATGACCACTGTCCGGGCACAATGTGTGCCCGGACAGAAAACAGGGAGCGGGAGAATTTAAAGGCGGAAGCAGCAGTGGCGGACCGCGACCGATTGCGTGCTGATGCGTGCCAGCAGTGGCGCCTGTAGGCAAACGCCTGCGGGCGGCGATCTCACGCGGGCCAGCGGGTAGTCGCTGGTCATCGCGGCCAACGATGTGAGGCCGGGCAACTGGAACTTATCGGAGGTCTGCGGGTCAGACTTGCAATGGGCAGCGCAGAGACTGGGTTGCTCGTCGTCCATCGTGAGTGTCATCGACTCGGCGCAAGGCATGCCGGAACTTGCCGTCATGTCGGGCTGCTGCGCCTCCGCCCCGGCAGCCATCGCGCCCGGACAGACATGGGTGGCCATCGCCAGTTGCATGAATAGCAGGCTCATCAGTGCAAAAACCACGGTGACAAAGCGTTGGCGGCGGTTCTGGGTCATGGGGTGAGGGAGGTGGGCGGTAGCTGCAGGTATCCAAGCAACAGACTTGGAGTTTAAGCCTATTGAGCAGTCCGCGTGAGGAAAGTTCCTGACGATTGCCTCCTGCCGTTTGCTTGCCAGGTCGACTTCAGGTGACACCTCGCCGGGAAGTTTATTGAACGCTTTCTCCATGCGCGCCATGCAAGAAGCGAAGGTCATGCCCGTGTACGTTCAGGCGCAAAGATTGCTCGACCACCGAATAGACGGCGTTGTGGTGGGCATCAGCATAGCTGCTGGCGTCCAATGCCACCACCAGTCAACGCGCCTGAAGCGAGGAAATCAACGGGCAGGACACAGTTCCTCGTGCGGCGTGGCATCTTTTGACCAATGTGTCCAGCGCCGTCTCAATGCGGCGCAGGTCGCCCAGTTTTAGATGCACGTCCCGCAACTTTCGCTCAGCCAGTCCCTGCGCCTCCCGGCATTGGGTGCCGTCTTCGAGTTTTAGAAGCTCGGCGATTTCGTCCAGACTGAAGCCCAGGCGCTGCGCAGATTTTACGAATTTCACACGCTGGACCTCGGCATCGCCGTAGCGCCGGATACTCCCATACGGACGCTCCGGTTCGTCGAGCAGTCCCTTGCGTTGGTAGAAACGGATGGTTTCGACATTGACGCCGGCTGAGGTGGCAAATGCGCCAATCGTCAGGGTGGGCACACTGTGTTTCATGGGCTTGACTCCGTACTTGACTACGGAAGTAATCTTACGCTCATGAAACCCAGTTTGCCTACCAACTCGCCGCCTTCGCAGCAGCCAATGGCTCCCACGGCCTTGATCGCAGGTGGCATGGCGGCTTTTCTCGCTTCGGCCTGCTGCTTTGGGCCGCTGGTGCTTCTGTTGCTTGGTTTCAGCGGAGCCTGGATCGGCAATCTCGCCGCGCTTGAACCTTACCGCCCGGTGTTTGTCGCAGTGGCAGGGGTGGCTTTGTATGTTGCCGGACGGCGTATATACCGCCCCTTGCAGCAGTGCGCAGCGGGCGAGATGTGCGCTTTGCCCCAGGTGCGTGCAACCTACAAAGCATGCTTTTGGCTGGTAGTGATTTTGGTACTGCTTGCGCTTGCTTTCCCGTATGTCTTGCCCTTGTTCTATTAAAGGAGTTGTTCATGAAACATCTGATGGCCCTATCCGTTTTTCTGGCCGCTTCGGTAAATCCGGTTTGGGGTACACCTCAAACAGTGACTTTGTCGGTGCCCGGCATGACCTGTTCTGCCTGCCCCATCACAGTCAAGGTGGCGCTGAGTAAAACACCCGGCGTTGAGAAGGCCGAGGTCAGCTACGAAAAACGTCAGGCGAGGGTGGTGTTTGACAATGCTAAAACCAGCGCCACCGTGCTTACTCAGGCCACCGCCAACGCGGGTTATCCCTCCAGCGTGATTGGCACGGGTAAATGAGTTTGGTGGTTTTGGGCTCGACCCTGACCTGCCCGGCCTGCGCTCACCAAAAGGCTGAACAGATGCCGACAGAGGCGTGCCAATGGTTTTACGAGTGCGGGCAGTGTCATGCGCTGTTGCGGCCGAAGCGTGGGGACTGCTGTGTGTTCTGCTCATACGGAAGCGTGCCTTGCCCGCCCATTCAGCAAGCAGGCCGTGCGTCGGCTTGTTGCGGCACAGGCTGATCGCTCTACCGTGCAGGGTACTGGTTGATTTACCCCCGAGACGGACATGTAGGTTGTAGCCTACCCCGTAAAATGGTAATCTCCAACCATTTCGCGCTGCGGTGATTGCAGTATGAAATTGCTACTGTGGACTCGGCGACCGCTCGGGAGACCGCCATCGTCCGGCACATGGTGTGGGTGGACCAGACGCTACGATGTCTGGTACTGCAACCCGAAAATATCGAAACATGAAAGCGCGCTTTCGCACCCATGTGCCTCGAAGGGCTCTGCATACCGCGTCCACTTGACAAAGATCAACAGACCCCCTCGGGGCGCCGAATAGGATGAATCACTCTTTAATCATGTTCCCATGAAACTTCTTTCCAGCACCTTTGCCAAACGCAACACCGCTTTCATGGTGTTGCTGGTGTGGGTGTTCGCACTGGCTTCCGGTGTCGCCAATGCCTGTCTGCTCGAAGCGCGCGGCACCCATGGGCATCCGACGGCGACCAGTCACGCTGGCTCAGCGGCAACGCCCGCGATCTCGGCTGGCCATGCCGGGGCCGTCGTCGGCCACGACGAAAACCCAAACAGTTCCAGAGCCCCATGCCTGAAGGCGTGTGAGGATATTGCGCAGTCCCTGCCGAAGCAGGATTTGACGGCTGCGCATACAGACCCCGGCCCAGCGCCGCTGGTTTCGGTTCTCTGGACGGCGGCAACCCCTGTGGTTCCGGCGTTTCGTCAGTTGGACAGGGTGCGGCCATTGGCCCCCGAGCGGCCTATCAGGCTGCGTTATTCGCGGCTGGCGCTTTAGCCGCCCGTTGAACCTGGCGCGGACTTTCCCGATCCCCGCCCTCTCTTTTTTCACCCCTACAGGCCAATGTGCCGGGCCACAGTCGGCAACGGGTGTCATGACGTCTGCGCCGTGACGCCGCCAGAATGCGTCCTCTTTCTTTTTCACCAACCCACCAGGAGTCTTTCATGACCACTTTTCGATTTATCCCTCTCGCCCTTGCCCTGACCGCTGCCACTACCCTGGTTGCCTGCAACACCGCCCCGTCGATGCCAATGGCCATGGCCGCCGCGCCACGCGCGGCCCAGCCTGACCACCTGGCACATATGGACACGCAGACAAAAGCGATGCAGGCCATGCAGGAAAAAATGATGGCTGCCAAAACCCCCGAAGAGCGCAGTAAGTTGATGGCCGACCACATGAAATCCATGCAGGACGGCATGAAGATGATGGAGGGCATGGCCAGCCCCGGCATGGGCGGCATGGGGGGTGACATGAGCGCCCGCCACGCGATGATGGAAAAACGCATGGCGATGATGCAGACCATGATGAAAATGATGATGGAGCGGATGCCTGCCGCGCCAGCACGGTAACGGGAAGCGCATGATGCGAAGACGACAGTTGTTCCAATTTGCCGGTGTGGCGGCCGTGGCCGCTGCCGGCGGCGCCGCCTGGATGTATTACGGATCGGGACGCTCCACCGCGCTGGCAGGCGGGCCGTTTCGCCACTACCCGTTCGACCCGGTGGCCGCTGAGAATTTTCAGCAAAAGCTGTTCATTCCAGTAGGCGAGGGGCCGTTTGGCGTGCTGGATCTCGCCGGGCCCCTGAAAATCCGCGCCACTGCGGCCAGCTTTCCTCTCCTGCCCGGCCGCGAATCACCGTTCCTCCTGTACCAAACCGAACAGGCGGGCAAGGCCTACCAGAATCCGATTCTGCGCATCGAGAGCGGCGCGCGCTTCACGGCCAGTTTGGAGAACGGGCTGGCGGAATCGACCATCATTCACTGGCACGGCCTGCATGTGCCCGCCGCCATGGACGGTCATCCGGCCAGCGTCATAGCGCCGGGTGGCCGTTACGACTATGACTTCACGGTACGGGATCGCGGCGGCACATACTGGTATCACACGCACGCGCACAACCTGACCGCCAAGCAGGCCTATTACGGTCTGGCAAGCTTCTTCCTGGTGGATGACGACGACCAGCGCAGAGTCAACAAGGCATTTGATCTGCAGCTGGGCGTCACTGACCTGCCCCTGGTCATCCAGGACAAGCAGTTCGACGCGCAGGGCAAGCTCTTGTACCAGCCGGGTGTGCATGAAGCCATGATGGGCTGGCTCGGTGACATCGTGCTGGCCAACCTGACGCCCAATGCAGTGCAGGCCGTCACGCCGCGCACCTACCGCCTGCGGCTGCTCAACGGCTCGAACGCGCGTATCTACCGGCTTGCCTTTGTCAAGGGCAGCACGCCGCTGGATTTCACCGTGATCGGCACCGACGGTGGCCTGATCGAGCGGCCGGAAACGGTGAGCGAGGCCTTTCTCGCACCGGGGGAGCGCCTCGATGTGCTGCTCGACGCCGGGCAGGCGCAGGTCGGTGAGGACATCTTCCTCAAGAGTCTGACGTTCGATGCCATGGAGAATGAAGGTTCCGCTGGAGGCATGCCGGGCATGGGCGGCATGGGCATGGGACGGATGATGGCCGGCATGAGCTCGTCACGGCTGCCGCTGGGCCATGAGTTCAACGTGTTGAAGCTGTCGGTCACGGCCGGGGAACGCGTCGTCGCCAAGCTGCCGACCACGCTGTCCCAGGTCAAGCCGATTCCCACTGAGGGCGCCGCGCAGCGCAAGATCGAACTGTCGATGGGGCAAATGCGTTTTCTGATCAACGGACGCACCTTCAAAATGGATGAGATTGCGTTCGACGTCAAACGCGGCGCGGTGGAAATCTGGAACATCAGCAACCCGACGCTGGGCATACCGCACCCGATGCACATCCACGGTTTTTCGTTCCAGGTACTGGAACGGATCGGCAGCCCGCCCCAACTTGCGGCCACGGCGCGTTTCGGCAAAGGCCGTACGGTGAGCGACCTCGGCTGGAAGGACACCGTGCTGGTCTGGCCTGGCGAAACGGTGCGGGTGGCGATCAACTTTACCCACGACTTTCCCGGCGACCAGACCTATGTGTTTCATTGCCACAACCTGGAACACGCGGATGCCGGGATGATGATCAACTTTCGGGTGCAAGCGTGAAAGCCGATCAATGAGGCAAGTGTAGGCAGTTCAACCTCTGGAGATTCAGATGGAACACGAAAGCAGTCAGGGTCAACAACCCGGTCAGATGACCCCACCGCCATTCTGGCGTTCAAGATACGGAATCGGTCTGATCGTGTTCGGTGCTGTTGCCGCGTACTTTTTGCTGACGGAGCACCGTGCCCACTTCTTCGGCGCGTTGCCGTTCCTGCTGTTACTGGCCTGCCCGCTGATGCATGTCTTCATGCACGGGGGTCATGGTGGTGGCCATGCCGGACACCACGGTGGCAACAAACCGGATTCGAACCATCCCGTGGTTCAGCCTGAATCCCCCACCAGAGAACAACCATGACAAATGACACCTCTGCCTACGGACTCTGGACGCTCGTCATCCTCAATTCGGCCATATTTCTGATGTTTGCTTTCAGCTTCTTCAAGCCACAGACCGCGCGCGACTGGCGCACCTTCGGCGCGTTTGCAGGCTTTGTCGTCGCGCTGTTTGTGGAGATGTATGGCTTCCCGTTAAGCATTTACCTGATGTCGGGCTGGCTACAGACCAGATTTCCGGGCCTCGATCTGCTGTCTCACAACTCCGGTCACTTGTGGTCAACGCTTCTTGGCGACAAGGGAGACCCGCACTTCAGCCCACTGCACATTGCAAGTTATGCCTTTCTCGGCTTTGGTTTTTATCTTTTGTCGAGTGCGTGGAACGTGCTGTACCACGCGCAGCGCAGGGGTACATTGGCCACGACCGGGGCTTATGCACGTATCCGACATCCGCAGTACGTGGCTTTCGTGCTTATCCTGCTGGGCTTTCTGCTGCAGTGGCCAACGCTGCTCACCTTGCTGATGTTTCCTATCCTGCTGGTGATGTATGGACGGCTCGCGATCACAGAAGAAAAGCAGATGGGCAAGCAGTTTGGCGCCGAGTTTGAAGCCTACGCTGCACGCACGCCTCGTTTCTTGCCATCGTTCAAACAACAAATTTCCGCCGGCTAAAAGCCACCGACCTCACTGTTTATACCTGCGACATCTCTGGTTGGGAATCATCATGAAAACAAGCACCATCGAAGTCGCAGAGCTGGTCTCTACCCTGAGCGCAGTGGGGGTCGAGCGCCAGCTCGAAACAGTCACTGGCGTCCACCACGCAGACGTGAACTACGTCGCCGGCAGCGCCACGGTGCATTACGATGAATCCAAAGTCACGCTGGAAGTTATCCGCAAACGGGTAAGCGACTGTGGCTACCACTGCCGCGGTGAACTTCTTCCCACGCATGTCTGTAGCACAGCAGACCATCAGGCCAGCGCTGAGGGTCACGCGGGCCACGGGGAACATCGCGCCCCTGTAGCGACGGGCGGCACGCTGGCGCAAGACAAAGCCGACATGATGCACGACATGGGCCATGCACCGGGTATGTCCATGCAGGACATGGCGCGCGATATGCGCAACCGCTTTCTGGTGGCCCTGGTGTTTGCCATTCCTGTCTTTCTGTACTCGCCAATGGGAGAAATGTTCGGCGATTTTCCTGCACCGTTCGGACTGGATCGCAAGCTCTTTCTGTTTGTCGCCGCTACCGGGGCCATCGCCTACCCGGGTTGGCCTTTCCTCATCGCTGCCTGGCGGTCTGCCCGGAACAAAGTCGCCAACATGGCGACGCTGGTTGTGCTTTCGGTCGGCACGGGCTACATCTTCAGCGTCGGCGCCACCTTCTTCTACGAGGGGGAAGTGTTCTACGAAGCGTCAGCTGTGCTTCTGGTGTTCATTCTGTTGGGTCACTGGCTTGAGATGCGGGCCCGCGCCGGCGCCTCTGACGCGATTCGTGCGTTGATGGACCTGGCCCCGCCGTTGGCCACGGTGGTGCGCAACGGCACTGAAACCAAGGTTCCCACCTCCGAGGTGCTGGTCGGCGAAATGGTTGTCATCAAACCCGGTGACAAGATTCCGGTCGATGGCGAAATCACTGAAGGCAGCTCGCAAGTCGATGAGTCCATGTTGACGGGCGAGTCGATGCCAATCAAAAAAATGACCGGTGACTCGGTGATCGGCGCCACCATCAACAAGAGCGGAAGCTTTATCTACAAGGCGACCAAGGTGGGGGCCGACACAGCCCTTGCGCAAATCGTCAAGCTGGTTCAGGAGGCGCAGAACTCGAAGGCGCCAGGGCAACTGCTGGCTGATCGGGCGTCGCAGTGGCTGGTGTTGGCCGCCATCGTCATCGGCTTGTTGACCTTCAGTGTCTGGTTCTGGGTGCTGGGCGAGACTTTGCTGTTCGCTCTGACACTCACCATCACGGTGTTCGTGATCGCCTGTCCCGACGCGTTGGGGCTGGCAACACCCATGGCCATCATGGTGGGAACCGGCTTGGGTGCCATGAACGGCATTCTGTTCAAGAACGCTTCCGCACTTGAAAATGCCACCAAACTGACTGTCATCGTCTTCGACAAGACCGGCACGCTGACCCTGGGCCAGCCGGATGTGGTCGAGATGGTGACGGCCGAAGGCGTCAGCGAGGCGCAATTGCTTGCTACCGCGGCAGCTGTGGAAAAGTTCTCCGAGCACCCGCTGGCGCATGCGATTCTCAAGCGGGTGGGCACTGCTACCGTAGAGATTGCCACGGACTTCACCAATATTGATGGACAGGGCGCTCGCGCCACCATCGGCGCAGACACCGTCTTTCTGGGCAACCGCAAACTGATGCAGGCTGAGAACGTCAGCCTCGACGCGCTGTCGTCTGAGGCGGCGCGGCTGGAAAGCGGCGGACGCACTGCAGTGCATGTCGCCCGTGCGGGAAAACTCATAGGCCTGATTGCCATTGCAGACGCAATTCGTCCGACGTCCAAGGCCACCATCGCCAAGCTGCAGCAACGCGGCGTCAAGGTGGCGATGATGACCGGCGACAACCAGGCAACGGCCGACCGTATTGGCAAAGAGTTGGGTATCGACATTGTGCTGGCCGAAGTCCTGCCGGGTCAAAAAGCAGAGAGGATCAAGGCGTTGCAGGATCAGGGCAACAAGGTGGGCATGGTCGGTGACGGCATCAACGATGCGCCCGCATTGACCCAGGCAGATGTGGGTTTCGCCATTGGCGCGGGCACCGACGTGGCCATGGAAAGCGCGCAGGTGGTGCTGATGAAAAGCGACCCCTACGATGTGGTTGGCGCCATCGAGTTGTCGCGTGCCACGCTGCGCAAGATGCATCAGAACCTCTGGTGGGCGGTGGCCTACAACGTCATTGCCTTTCCCGTGGCAGCCGGCATTTTTTATCCATTTACTCTCTCCCCGGAAATTGCGGCGCTGACCATGTCGGGCAGTTCCGCGCTGGTGGCGCTGAACGCACTGATGCTCAAGCGCACCAGGCTAGCCGGTATCAAACCTGCGCGGGACGGGAAGGCATCAGCCACAACCTCGCCAGCCGTGTCCGGGCCATCGGCATGAACCAACGCATCAATCCCCCACCAGAAAGCCGTTCATGAAACTTGCATTTCTGGGTGCTGCGGGCACCGTCACCGGGTCAAAAACTCTGGTCACCCTGGAAGGCAAGCAGTTGCTCGTCGATTGCGGCCTGTTTCAAGGTTACAAAAACTTGCGCTTGATGAATTGGGAAGAATTTCCTTTCGATCCGACGCAGCTCGATGCTGTCGTTCTGACGCACGCCCACCTGGACCATTCGGGTGCCTTGCCACTGCTCGTGAAGCGGGGATTTCGCGGCCCGGTATTTGCCACGCCGTCCACGATCGAGGTTTGCGGGATTTTGCTGCCTGACAGCGGGCGACTTCAGGAAGAAGACGCGGAGTACGCCGACCGGCGCCAGCGCTCCAAGCACCATCCGGCACTGCCGCTTTACACTGAAGAGGATGCCAAACGGGCCTTGCGCCAGCTCAGGCCGCTGCCTTTTGAAGAGCGCTCTGACAGCATCGCGGGCATGCAGTTGCGCTTGCGGCCCGCAGGTCACATTCTGGGCGCCAGCTCGGTTGAGTTGACTGCGGGGGAAACCACGGTGTTGTTCTCGGGGGACTTGGGGCGACCCGACGATCTCATCATGCGCGCGCCAGCACCGATTGAGCGAGCCGACTACATCGTGGCCGAATCGACATACGGCGATCGTCTGCACGAAGCGTCGAATGCCGAGCTGCTGCTGGGCCAGGTGATCCAGCGCACGGCGGCGCGCGGAGGCATCGTGGTGATTCCCGCCTTTGCCGTCGGACGGGCGCAGTCGCTGCTGCATGCGATCTACCGCCTCAAGCAGCGCTCGGAAATTCCCGATCTGCCCATTTACCTGAACAGCCCGATGGCCATCGACATGACCGACATCTATCACCGGCATCGTGCGGAGCATCGTTTGTCGGTGGAAGAATGCATCGGCATGGCCCGAGTCGCCACCATGGTTCGCACGCCCGATGAGTCGCGCGCCCTGGTGGCCAGGCGCCAGCCTGCCGTCATCGTTTCCGCCAGCGGCATGGCCACAGGGGGGAGGGTGTTGCATCACCTGAAAGCACTGGCTCCCCATTCGCGCAACACCATCGTGTTTGCCGGATTTCAGGCCGGCGGCACACGTGGCGGCAGAATCGTCGCCGGTGAAAGCAGCATCCGCATTCACGGCGAGGACGTGGCGATCAACGCAGAGGTTGTCTCCCTGCCCGGTATGTCGGCCCATGCCGATGCCGAGCAGATCGTGCAGTGGCTCAAAACAGCGCCGAAGGCGCCCAAGGGCATCTACCTCAACCATGGTGAACCGGGCCCGGCGGACGCACTGCGGCAACGCATCGAGCGCGAACTCGGCTGGCCTGCAAGCGTGCCCCGACTGGGACAGACGGTGGAGATCGTGTGATCGAGGGAACCGGTCTTTGCTTGCGACCGCTGGGGATAGACACGCACCAGGAGTTCGTGATCTACATGCGGCGCGACTGCCATATCTGCAGGGCAGAAGGCTTTGAGGTGCAAACACGCGTCGAAGTCACCCTGCGAGACCGCCACATCATTGCAAAGATCAACGTCGTGGGTTTTGAATTGCTGGCGCAGGAGGAGGTCAGCCTGTCGACCAGCGCCTGGCGAGCGCTGGGCGCCGCGAGCTGCGACACGATTTTTCACCCTTCGAACCGGATTGCGCTGGCGTCCGCCCTTGCCGCGAGCGTGCGCGAATTGCTGCCGAATTCAATGACATCCCCATCGTTTCAAAGGAAAAATCATCATGCGTAAATTTATTGCTTTGCTGCTCGCACTGGTGGCCCTCGGTCTCACCGGCTGCGGTTACAACACATTTCAAACCGGTGAGGAGCAGGTGAAGGCGAGTTGGTCGGAGGTGGTCAACCAGTACCAGCGCCGGGCCGACCTGGTGCCCAATCTCGTCAGCACCGTCAAGGGTGAGGCGAAGTTCGAGCAGGACACACTGACCAAGGTGATTGAGGCTCGTTCCAAGGCTACATCGATCCAGGCGACACCCGAGCTGATCAATGACCCTGCGGCGTTCCAGAAATTTCAGCAGGCCCAAGGCCAATTGACGGGCGCGTTGTCGCGACTGATGGTGGTGTCTGAAAACTACCCCAACCTCAGGGCTAACCAGGGCTTCCGGGATTTGCAGGCGCAGTTGGAGGGCACAGAAAATCGAATCACGGTAGCCCGCAAGCGATACATCACCTCGGTACAAGACTACAACGTGACCGTGCGCTCCTTTCCCTCCAATTTGACGGCCATGGTTTTTGGCTACAAGGAAAAGCCCAACTTCACTGTCGAAAACGAAACAGAAATCGCCAAGCCGCCCACAGTCAGCTTTGATACCGCACCGGCCAAACCCGCTGTTGGTGTCTCCGGAGCGGCCAAGTGACCACGATGCGTATCGGCGCAAGGGTGGCAGCGACGATGCTGCTCGGATTCACGCTGTCCATATCCTTCCAGGCCGCTGCGCAAGTCGCTGTTCCGGTTTTGACCGGGCATGTCATGGATCTGACAGGTACCTTAACAACTGAACAGAAAGCCACGCTGGAACAAACGCTGACTGCCTTTGAAGCGCGCAAAGGCAGTCAGGTGGTCGTGCTCATGATTCCTTCGTCCGCTCCCGAGGCCATCGAACCCTATGCCCTTCGTGTTGCGGAGCAGTGGAAGCTCGGTCGAAAGAAAATCGATGACGGCGCGATCCTTGTAGTCGCCAAGAACGACCGTACGCTGCGGATCGAGGTAGGGTACGGCCTGGAAGGGGCGCTCAATGATGCCACCAGCAAACGCATCATTAGCGAGACCATTCTTCCGATGTTCAAACAGCAGGACTTCTTTGGCGGTATCACCGCTGGCGTTGCTCAAATCATCCGCGTCGTTGACGGGGAGCCTTTGCCGACTCCTGGCAAAGGCGCCGTCGGCAGTGCTGGCAGTTTTCAGCAGTACTTGCCGCTTGTTTTCATTCTGGCATTGACGGTGGGTGGCATGTTGCGTGCGGCGCTGGGCCGGGTTCCCGGGGCGCTGGTCACAGGCGGTGCCGTCGCTGTGCTGGCCTGGCTACTTGCAGGCGCTGTTTCCATGGCTTTAATTGCAGGCGCGATGGCGCTTTTTGTGACCCTGGTCAGCGGTGGCATGGGCGGGCGTGGGCACGGGCATGGTGGTTACTACGGTGGCGGTGGCCGGGGTGGCTTTGGCGGCGGAGGCTTTCGCGGAGGCGGCGGCGGATTCGGCGGCGGCGGTGCAACGGGGAGGTGGTAATCATGAAAATAGAACGCATAGTCAAGCACCTTTTTACAACTCAGGCGCAGGTCAGACGACACTTTGATCGCAGCTCTTTGACCGCTATCGAAAGCGCTATCAAAGAAAGTGAGACGGCGCACGCTGGTGAGATCCGCTTTGTAGTCGAAGACGCCTTGGACGGCTTGCCCTTGTTCCAGGGGCAGTCGGCCAGAGAGCGAGCAATTGATCTGTTCTCGCAACTGCGTGTGTGGGACACCCAGGACAACACGGGCGTGTTGATCTACCTGTTGCTGGCCGACCGGGCTGTAGAGATCGTTGCTGATCGCGGGATAAACGAAAAAGTGGACTCGCAGGAGTGGCGCAAGATTTGCCAGCAGATGGAAACGGCCTTCATGCAATCGAACTATGGAAGCGGCGTGGTCAGCGGTGTGCATGCTGTGACGCAGCACTTGGTGCAGCACTTTCCGTCGGTTGGCGGCAACGGCAATGAACTGCCAGACAAGCCGGTGGTGCTGTAATGCAGGCAACGATGGAAATAGCTGTAAGGGGATTGCTGTCTCTGCTGGCGCTATGCCTGCTGGGGTTCAGCGCAGAAGCGCTGGCCGAGCGGGACGTCAGGATAACGCGCGACGCAGACACGATCCGCATTGATGCCAGGCTGCGTGTTGACGTGCACCATCACCTCGCCTGGCAGGTGCTGACCGACTACGACAATCTCGCGCGTTTCGTCCCGGGCCTGTCAAGCAGTCGTATCGTGAGCGAGCCGGGCGCGCCGATGCTGCTCAAACAGGTTGGACAGTCAGGGCTTTTGTGGTTGACATTGCCGATCGAGGTTGTCGTTCGGATCGAGGAAGTACCGCTCGAGGCAATTCGTTTTTTTGCTGTCAACGGGACGCTAAAGAGCAAATCCGGCGAGTGGCGCATCGAGGCGCAGGACGATGCGACGCTTCTGATCTACCGGGCCAGCATTGTTCCCGGGTTCTGGGTGCCGCCACTGGTCGGGACTGCAGTGATGGCGCAGGACGTCAGGAGCAAGCTTGTAGGGGTCGCCAACGAAATGACGCGGCGTGCGGCTTCTGCCCAATCGGGGAAGCTCTGATCAGAGGTTATCAGTGAGGCAGTATTCAACGCATGCATCAGCATGTATTTTTTAAAGGAGCATGTTATGTACGGGTTTGACCACGGTGTGTGGATGATGGGTGGCTGGGTTGTGATGCTGGCGTTCTGGTTGCTGCCGTTTGTCCTCTTGTTTGTCGCCATAAAGGGTTTCTTCGGGAGGTCCAAGCCGAGCACGGACCAGAGCGCGCTTGAAATACTCGAAAAAGTCTATGCCAGCGGAAAAATCAGCCGCGAAGAGTTCCTGCGCAAGCGCGACGATTTGCAAGCAAGACCGCCCGCAGGCGTGCCTTGAATAGCGGGGCGCGCGTGCCACCGCCTTGTCACCGAATATGCTTACCACTGCAAAGGAGAAAGTCATGTCTTTAGTACGGAACTTCCATCAAGTCAGGATCGGCGGCCGGATCCTTGCGGTCGCGCTTGGCCTGGTGGCTACGCCTTTGGCCGCTCTGGCGCAAACCAGCGCGGAGGCAACAGCCACGCGCTCGTCGAGTGATCGAGGGGTGACGGTCAAAGTGACACCGAAGTTGGTCGGGTCACCGGGCAGCCGCTGGGAATTTGGCATCGTGCTTGAGACCCACAGTACCGACCTGAGTGACGACCTGACTCAAATTGCCACTTTGACGACCAACGATGGGCGTATCCTCCGGCCCACGGCCTGGGTTGGCGCGGGTCCCACCGGCCACCACCGTGAAGGCGTGCTTGCATTCGAGGTTCCGCCGCCGCGGCCAAGTGCGGTTGAACTCAAGATCGCGCGGCCGGGTGAGTCCGAGCCCCGGATATTTCGCTGGCAACTCTGATCAACACCCGAACTGAAGTTCGATATCGATCCCAACAAGTACATCAAGTACATCAAGGAATTGAATGTGTTTCTCGGCCACCGCGAGTTTTTCTGCTGGCGTCGTTCTGGTGGGATTGGGTACGCTTACCCTTAGAGCGGTACGCCGCCCACGGGAGCTGCTGCTTGCCTCCATCCCTCTGTTGTTTGGCATCCAGCAACTAATCGAAGGCGTGATCTGGCTGACATTTAGCTACGAGGCGCCTTTACTCAACGTGGTGATGACGCATCTCTACTCGTTTTTCTCTCACGTACTGTGGCCGGTCTATGTGCCGGTGGCGGTGCTGCTTGTCGAGCCGCCCGGGTGGCGCCGGAAAGCCCTGGGCCTCTTTGCAGCGGGGGGCTTTGCAGTGGGCGCCTATCTGATGTACGCCCTGGTGGCATTGCCCATCGTCTCGCGACCGACGGGTCAGCACATTGAGTATGTTGCGCCGCATTTCTTTGCAGCGACCGTGATGAGCCTGTACCTGCTATCGACCACGGTCAGCCCTGTTTTTTCCACGTATCGAACGGTGAAAGTCTTCGGTGTGCTGGCGCTCCTGTCATTTGGTGCGGTGTACTATTTTTATGCGGCATGGTTCATTTCGGTGTGGTGTTTTTTTGCAGCCATGTTGAGCGTCATCATTTATTTTCACCTTGTACAGCGACGCCTTTCCCGCGAGGAAGTGAACTGGTGATATCTGCGCCGCGCACATTGAACCATGAGCCGTCCCACCGCCCTTGATGCATCGCGGGTTGAACCTGCGGACCTGCGGTCCGCGCAATTGGCGTGGCTGGCGGCTGCGGTATTTGTTGTATCGGCTGGCTACGGGGCATTGCTGCCACTGCTGCCTGGTTGGCTGACTTCGATGATGCTCATTGCCTACGGCCCGGAAGTAGCTCGCCATGTCGGCTTCCTCAGCGGCGTGTATGCCGCAGGCGTGCTGATTGGAGCCCCCTTGTGGGGAGTCGTTTCAGATCGCACCGGGCGAAGTCGAATACTCATCGTCGGGCTTATTGGATACGTTGCAAGCCTGCTTCTTCTGCTTGTTCCGGCTTTTTCCAGTTTGTGGGGCCTCTACGCGTTGCGTGGCATGACCGGTTTCTTTGTGGCGGCGGTTGTTCCCGTGGTTTCAGCACTTGTTGCTGAAAATACGCCCGACCAGCATCGCGCACGACGCTTCGCGTGGCTAGGCGCGGTGTCGCTTCTTGGATTCCTGTTCGGGCCTGCGCTGAACGTTGCGGCTGATGTTGTTGCGCGATGGACAGGCGAGGGGCTTATTTCTTCAGCGCGGGCTGTGATTATTCTGTCTGCGCTGTCAGGCGCGGTCATGATGGTGGGGCTGACCCGAACCCTGCCTGCACCTGGTAGTGCTGCTGCACGTGCTTACGCCGGACCCGCAGCCTACGGCGGAGCTCGCCTCATTTCATTGTGGTGGGTTAGCGGCACAGTGATGTTTGTACTCGCAGGCTTTGAATTGGGCATTGTTCTGCAGGGGCAGCAGCAGGCAGTGCTGTCGGCTCGCCAGGCCGCGATGATGCTCGCAGAGTGCAGCCTCGTGATGCTCGGCATCAACGCACTTCTTTTCTTCACGGGGCTGCTTGAGAAGGTTCCGTCGCGTACCTTGCTGGCCGCTGGGATGATTCTGGCTTTGGCAGGATTGGTCGTGTTGACCATACATCGGTCTGAGGTCTGGATGTACCTGGGCGTCAGTTTGATAGCTGCCGGTATCGGTCTTATTTTGCCAGTCGTTGCTTACCTGGCCGCTGGCGCTTCATTCAACAAGCTGGGCGCCACCATGGGCGGTCTGGCTGCGGCCGCTGGCTTTGGACAGACGCTTGGATCGGCCTTCGGCGGATGGCTTTTCGGTAGCTTCCCGCAGGGCGGTTTTGGATGGCTGAGTATTCCGCTGGTCGTCATGCTGGGTTTCCTGTGGGCACGGCGCGACTGGTGTGCAGATTCTCTCCGCCGCATCGCTTAGCCACCGCGTTCGGCCCGCTAAAACGGCCACCCATTCCTCGCTGTGGGGGTGCCGAACGCCGTTTCGGAACGCTGGCGGAGAGGGTATTTAAGCGCGTTGCCGCCGCGCAAGCCACCAGCCAGTCATCCTGAAAAAAACTGGCGGGAGTATCAGCATTTCGCCATGCTGAACCCGGTCATCAGCATCAGCGCGTAACCGGCCCAACCCGGTTGGTCTGCCCAGACTGATCGGCCCAGCCAACACAGAAAATCAGCATGACGATGAGCCCGTCCCCATGACTGGGAACGATGCAGTGCAGCGCAAGCTCGGACCAGCTCCCACCCTCGACATACAGCGGCATTTGCGCCACTTCCCATGGAAAATTGAGCAGGACCGAAATCACAAACAGCACGGCCAGTCCGGGAAGTATTTTTTCGGTGTAATCTGGTTTTTCCATGTTGAGGCGTAACCCTGTTTTCACCTGCACCGAATGGTGCAAGTGACAGGGCATCGCCAGATGCTTGAATCAGGGTTGAGCGTGCGCAGGCTGTAGGTTGCAGCCTACGCGGCATGGCGGCCATCCCGTGCGCGTTAGATGTTGCCGAGCGCGCATTGTGAATGGGTTGTGGCATTTCGGCGCTGCGATTGTCTTCTACTTTGCCGACTCAAACTACCATCTGGAGAACCACCATGCCTCATCAACAATACAAGGCCTGCATTGAAGCTTGCAACGCCTGTGCCGTGGCCTGTAACCATTGCGCTACTTCCTGTCTGCATGAAACCGACGTCAAGATGATGGCCAAGTGCATCGCACTGGATATGGATTGCGCCCAGATTTGCGCATTGGCTGTAGCTGCCATGGCTCGGGGTAGCGCCCACGCCAAAGCGATCTGCGCACTTTGCGCTGAGATCTGCCAGTCCTGCGGGGACGAATGTGCGAAACACCATATGGCGCATTGTCAACAATGCGCCACAGCCTGCCATCAGTGCGCTCAAGAGTGCCGCAAAATGGCCACGATGGTCTGAACAAGCGCCAACATTCAGAAAGAACCTGCCATGAAAATCCATCTCAAAAAAATCAGACCCGCATCTTTGGCTCTTGCCGTCCTGAGCTTCGCGATGGCAAAGACCCGAAGATAAAGACAATGGACAAAGCGATCATCGCTGCGCAAAAAAAGAAATTGCCCAGTTCGACAAGTTTCTGACCACAAATGGTCTGTCTACCGACAAGATGAACAAATAGGCCGACCGAAGTCGGTCTCGGGTTCGTGCCTGAGACCGCTTCGCCCCGCATTTACTTGGCAGGCTGGATGTCAGTCACAACAATGGCCTCGCCAGACTTTTCTGCCTTGAAGCGAATCTTGTCGTCAACTTTTGCCTTACCCAGCAAGGCGGCGTCCTTGACCTGAAACACCATGGTCATGCCCGGCATGTCAAGGTTTTTGATCTCGCCGTGTTTGATGGTGATTTTTTTGTTGTCCATATCAACCTTGCGGACTTCGCCGTCAGCCATGTCGGAGCGAGCCGCCATCATGGTCTCTTTCTTGACATCGGCCGCCGCCACGGTCACGACTGCGGGTGAGGCTGCTTGTGCAGAACTGGCGCCACCCGCTACATTGATCAGGCCTTTCATACCCGCGTCATAGTGGCCGGGCTGTAGGCAGGCAAAGTCCACTTTCCCCGCCTTGGTGAATTGCCAGATAATCTCACCGGTTTTCCCCGGTGCGACTGTGACCATGCTGGCATCGGCGTGCTCCATCTCGGGATTTTTCTTCATGACTTCATAGTGCTCCTTGAGGTCCTTTTGGGTACCCAACACCATTTCGTGCTTGACCTTGCCGGAGTTCTTTACGACGAAGCGGATAGTTTCACCCTGTTTGACCTTGAAGTTTGAAGCGTGAAAGCGCATGTCGTCTTTCATGTCGACGGTGACTGTGCGCGTCACCTTGGATGTGGCGCCAGGCTTGCCAATCGCGCTATCGTCGTGATTGCCCGCATGGCTGCCGGCCGCCATGGCGGACAAAGAAAGCAAGACGCTGGTCAGCGTGAGCAGGATGTCTCGTGATTTCATGGAAAACCTTTCAATGGTGGTGTTCGAAGAAGTAATCAGTCCTGCATATTTGCCCAAGGACAAGTTCAAAATGGATGTGAATTTTCCGACCATTTCCGGAGCGCCTGTTATCCGTTTCGATTTTTAGAAAATCGCGTCCGTAAAGCTGAAAATCCATCACATTACGAACGATAGTTTAGATAACCATCCCCGACGCCAGACCCACCACGGGATTACAAATCTGTAATCTTCCAGAGCGCACAATTGAAGCTATGCAAATAAAAATACCATGCGTCTTCTGGTGATCGAGGACGAGATTAAGTTGGCCGGATACCTGCGCCAGGGCCTCACCGAAAACGGTTATGTCGTCGACGTCGCGCACAACGGCATCGATGGGAGGCATCTCGCAGTCAGCGGCGACTACGACCTGATTCTTCTGGACGTGATGCTTCCCGGCATGGATGGCTTTGGGGTGCTTGAAGCTATCCGAAAAAACAAGTCGGTACCCGTGTTGATTCTCACCGCTAGAGACCAGGTGGAAGACCGGGTGCGAGGCTTGCATGACGGTGCCGACGACTACTTGATCAAACCGTTTGCATTTTCCGAGTTGCTGGCCCGTGTCCTGGCGCTGCTGCGTCGCGGCATGGGCCATGCATCGGCAGAGGCTACGGTTTTAGCGTTGGGGGATCTGCAGCTCGACCTTGTCAAGCGCAAGGCAATGCGCGCCGGCGAACGACTTAGCCTTACGGCCAAGGAGTTTAATTTGCTGACGCTCTTGCTTCGTCGACAGGGGCAAATTCTTTCTCGGACTACCCTTGCGGAGCAGGTCTGGGACATGAATTTTGACAGCGATACCAACGTGGTGGAGGTCGCCGTTCGGCGCCTTCGAGCCAAGCTCGACGATCCCTTCCCTGCCAAGCTGTTGCATACGGTCCGCGGCATGGGTTATGTGCTGGAAGCGCGCGATTTAATCGCTTGAATCTGATGAGGCCCCAGTTGTCTTCGATCGCGGCAAGTCTGGCGCTGTCGCTTGCAGGCGTTACAGCCGTGACGTTTCTTGCAGCTGGGGTCGCCATTTATTGGGGAGTGGCATACACCCTGGAGCAAACCGCTCGCGAAGAGATAGTCGGTAAATTACGCATCGTGCAGCATTTTGTTGACGAAGTCGCTCAGGACGGCAATCTTGAAGCCTTGCGTCATCACATCGACGATGTGATGACGGGGCACGGTGAATTGACGGTTTGGCTTCTGAATGACAGGGATGAGGTCGTTCACGGAGGTCTCGGATTGCCGGTAAGGCAACTGCGCGAAGGTGACTTTGAAGTGCGGACGGTTTCAGGCAAGAAAATGGCCTTCATGCGTACGCCCTTGCAGAATACGGGTTCCCTGCAACTTCGCACGGTTGTTATCGCACTGGACCTGGCCCCGCGCGCCAGACTGCTGCGTGCGCTGCTCTACCTGATGTTGACGGCCGGCTCACTCGCCATGCTGCTTATTTTTGCGCTGAGCTTGCAGGCGACCCGGCACGGGTTGCGGCCCATAGGCCGCCTGTCCCGGCAGGCTGCGATGATCGCACCGAGCTCACTCGCACTGCGCTTAGATCTCAGCGGAATCGCTCGCGAGCTGGAAGAATTGGCTCAAGCATTCAACGGCGTCCTCGACCGGCTGGAGTCGGCCTACCAGCAAATGAGATCATTTAACGCAGATGTGGCGCATGAGTTGCGCACGCCCTTGGCTACCCTGATCAGCGGAACCCAGTTGGCGCTGTCGGCAAATCGGCCGCAGACGCATCTGCGAGCAACTCTTGAATCCAATCTGGAGGAGCTGGAAGGCCTCAAATCGCTAGTAAACGACATGATGTTTCTGGCCCATGCAGATCATGGCGCTGTTGTTCAGGACCTGATCCATACCAACCTGAGGCCCGAGGTTCAGAAGGTGTGTGAGTTTTATGATGCGCTTCTTGAAGACTCTGGGCTTAAGGCTGTCATTGAAGGTCGAGCTACCGCACGCTGCTCACCCGCACTGATGCGCCGAGCGATTTCGAACCTGTTATCGAATGCGATTAAGTTCACTGCGCCGGGTGAATCCATTAAGCTGTCTTTGACTAACCAGGGGCACATCGCTGAGATAGCGGTTGCCAATCCGGGTCCACCCATTCCGGTCGAGACGCAGGAACGGATGTTTTCTCGTTTCTATCAAGCCGATCCGGCGCGCGTTCGGTCGGGCGACAGTCATGGCTTGGGTCTTGCCATAGTCAGCGCTATCGCCACGATGCACGGAGGTCGGGCGTTCTGTGAAAGCGCTGACGGCATGACACGTGTGGGCATTCGCATCCCGCAGTAGTCCGGAAGGTTTAGTAGGAAAACTCGCCGCGCGGAATCAGGCCTGCTCGATTGGCCGTTAATGCTTCATTGCGCACTTGGTCGCGCAACTTGCCCGGTCCTGTCGAGGGTGTCGGCATGGGTACCCCCAAACGTGCCCAAAAATCCCATCGAGGGGATTTCATGGCGGCTTCCAACTCTGCCCGAACTTCTGCGCGGGACTTCCCTGGCTTTGCATGATCGGGATGAGAGACGTAACCCATCTCCGTGTCCGCAGGGTGAATAATTCCTGCGGATGCGGCCAGTGGTGCGCCAGACAAGACCGCAAGGGCGGTGATAAGCGCAAGTTTTTGAGCAGACATGATGACTTCCTCTTCAGGCACAAGCACCGCGCTGGGGACCATCCTTTGCGTCAGTGTGCCGGGCTATTGACCAGCATGTAGTGGACTTTAGAAAAAGTACCCGCACAAAACTCTGATCGCCAGATTACATCTTGGTAACCTAAGCCTTTGCGACCAAAAAAAACCCCGCGAAAGCGGGGCTTTTAAAATTTTCCGAAGTCTGGCTTTTTTTGAAATCGCGTTCATGTAGCTGGAGCTACTGTCGCGAGATCGGCGCTGGTGCTATCAGAAGTTGTGCCGCATGCCGAACTCGTAGCCGGAAGAGGTGCCGCCGGCGGTGATGCCGGGAGTGCCGCCTGCGAGGGCAAAGGTTGCTCCGCCCTTGTTCGAGATACGTGAGGTGGTAGCGTACAACGCGGTGCGCTTGGACAGGTTGTGCACATAGCCCAAAGCCAGCATGTTTGCGTCGCTTGCGTTGTACGCAGCGGTGCCGCCAGTCGCGTCCGAGCGAAGGTAGGACGCACGGATCTGATGAGCGCCGAGCGGAACGGTCACACCAAGCAGGAAGCGATTTTCCTTCAGAGTCAGCAGTCTGTCGCTGTAGTAGTGGCCCATCAGCGTAGCAACTCCAAAGTTATACGAACCAGCAATACCAGAGGTCGTGAATTTGCCGCCAACAACATTGGTCGTGCCGTAAGAGCCTGACACGCTGACTGGCCCGGCCGCATAGCTCAGGCGTGTGCCTGAGTAGCGATTGACGTTGTTCACGCCGCTCTCGTCCGGGGCGACCATGATCTGGCCCTGGAAGCCGCTGAGGTTGGGGGTGAAATACGAAACAGCGTTGTCGGAGCGGAAGAAGGTCGTCTGGGCGGCATAACGTGCCACGTTGGCCGACCCGCCCAAGCCGATCACGCCGAACGGATCGTAGAGGTAGGTGTGCGCGCCCGAGGGAGTCAGGTCCCGGCCTAATCGAACCTCACCAAAGTTACCCATCAAGCTCACCGTTGAGCGGCGGGCGAAGAGCTTCCCGTTCGCATTTGTCGTGCCGGTGTCGATGTTGAGGTCCGACTCAAGCCAGAAACCGGCCTTCAGGCCACCCCCCAGGTCTTCGACGCCACGGAAGCCAAAGCGGCCGCTGGACAGGCCACTGTTGCTCAGCGTGGTGTTGCTGGCAACGCCGCTGTTGCTGACGTTGCGAATGTTGGTATCAACGACACCAAATAGCGTTACTGAAGATTGTGCGCTGGCCGTACCCGCCGCTAGGGCAAGCAATGCCGCCGCTGTTGCGATGTGCTTCATAGTGTTCCTGATCCTTTGATTGGTTGAAGTTAGTAGTGCCTCGATGTGAGCGCACCACGAAAGTCACTTTATGAAGAACAGTGCCGATCAACACTCTCGATTTCGCAAAGGGATGGGTAACGCATGCAGCCCCCCCAGTAAATTCATCTTCCTTGTTTCGCAACTGCAACAAGGGAGTGAAAGACGGTAGAGCGGCCGGCGACAACGGCTGAAACATTGCTGCTCTGCAATGTTTCGGCAATCTTTTTGTTGGTGTTGACTTTTTATCCTTCGTGCAACAAGTCCGGCGCCTGCTTGCAAGGAAAACAGGAGAAATAGCCCGCTACTCGTTTCATCTGCAATACAACAAGGAGACCGGCATGCGAAGGCAAGACATTCAATTGAGAGCTCTCGCCAGAAGCGGCGACATTGGTGCGCGACTGGAGGTCGGGCGTCGCTATTTGCTGGGCGTTGAAGGTTTTCCCAAGCACTCATCAACTGGCATTGACTATCTCACTCACCCCAGTGCTTGCGACTTGTCAGGAGCACGCATTCTTATTGCGGAATGTCTGCCTTTAGATGAATTGCTGCTTTTGGGTCAGCAAGAGTCTCTTCGTATGGCTGCACTTTCCGGCAGTGCGTTGGCACAACTGAAGTTCGGCACCTACCTGTTAACCCACACCGGGAGGGAAACAGAAGCTGCAGCGTATTACGCGCGCGCGGCGGCAGGCGAGGCGTGTGCAGCCAGCGCACTCGCCATCTGTGAGTCCGCCAGCGATAGTGAGCGTCTACCGAAAATCCTGCGCTTGCTGACGGACGACAAGAAGGAGAACGGCTGTGCCATTGCAGAGTTTGCAGCGCGGGAAGCACAGGCGCAGGGAGACCTGCCTCGCCTGCGGCTGTGTGTGCATGCTGTGATTCGGCTGATGTCAAAACCGACAAGTGCAATATCCAAACTTGTCGTTGCGATGGTTCGAATGGCAGAGCGCACTGATGAGTCGCTGAAAGGCATGCCAGTTGAATTCGTTCAGGCAAGCCTGGAAATGCAAAACGGACAGGGAAATCCGGATGCGACCTACGCGCTTGGGCGCGCGCTGTCCGGAATCGCCTGTGGGTCTCTTCAACCTTCGAGCCTCGCCGAGAGCCCGAACCTTCGCAAGGGAACTGCATTGCTGCTGCGGGCGGCAGACGCCGGCCAGAACGAGGCATGGCTGCATTTGTACAAGCTGAACTCAGACCACCGATGTTCTGTCGCCAACCCCCAAATGGCCAGATTCTTTCTTGAAAAGGCCGCAGAACGCGGGCAGGCTGAGGCGCAACGCAAACTTGGCGCCTTGATGCTGCGCGAAGCCGGATCGATCACGGAGTCCGAACAAGCAATTTGTTGGCTTTACCGCGCGGCACGCGAGGGTGACTTGCACGCAAAGCAGCTATTGAACTCCCTGGTGTTGCCTGTATCAGGCAGCGATCATGAGGCCAAGGTCGCTGTGGATGAACTCGATCATTCTGATCCATGGTTGGCCGCGCGGCTGCGTTTGGCCAGGCATTTCGGTCTAACCAAGCTCGAGGCCTTGGCAGTGGACCCCGCAGAGGGAAAAAGGACATGGGGCCTGGTTGTGGGCCCCAATCCCTTCATCGTGCAAATTCGCTTGGCGGCTCCACGTGCCATTCCGGCATTGAGCGACGCAGCCCTGGTCGACCTGGAACGTGCTGTCACGCTCTTTGGACAATCGCAGCGTAATGGAGGCGACGCAGAAGGTGACTTGCGACGCCGATCACTGAACCAGCGAAGAGCGTTTGAACGTCATAACTTGCATGAGTCCATGTTCTTCGCAACCGCCAAGTCGACCGTGCTCGATTCCTTTCGGTTGGGTCCAAAGTGGGCATTTCGCGCGAGGCACAGCCTTCATCTTGCACTCGCTGCATGAATTCCGCTCTGACGGTCAATAGGCTGTTTGGGCAGACGTCAGTCATCTATCCCGGTTTCTGCTCAGTGCTAGTGTTGATGCACGACCGGCTCATAGCACAAGTTACAAACCAAAGTATGGCAAAAAAATGAGAATTCTGACGGTTGAAGATGAACCCAAATTTGCGGACCATGTCATGCAAGCGCTGGTCGAAATTGGGTTTGTCGTTGACATCGCGCGCGACGGAATCGTGGGGAAAAGTATGGCACTGGAGGGTCGCTATGACCTCATGTTGCTGGATGTCATGCTTCCGGGGATTGATGGCTTCGGTGTTCTGCAAGCGGTGCGTGAAAAGAAAGATTTTCCGATTATTTTGTTAACTGCACGCGATACGGTGGAGGACCGGGTTAAAGGACTCCAGATGGGCGCAGACGACTACGTGGTCAAACCGTTCGCTCTGCCAGAATTATTGGCGCGCGTTCAGGCGTTGCTGCGAAGGGGGCACGTTCAAGACCTGACCGTCGTGCAGTTGGGTGACCTGCAGCTGGATCTGGTCAAGCATAGAGTCACCCGTTCAGGGAGACGACTGGACTTGTCCGCGCAAGACTTCAAGCTTCTTGCCCTTTTTCTTCATCGTCAGGAGCAAGTGCTCTCTCGTACCATTTTGGCGGAGCAAATATGGGATATTAATTTCGACTGTGACTCCAATGTAGTGGATGTCGCAGTTCGGCGGTTGCGGCAAAAGATTGACGACCCCTTTCCAGTAAAGCTGCTGCACACGGTTCGAGGTTCGGGGTATGTCATGGAGATGCGGGTGTAGCGATAATGGCTATTCGAAGCAATTGACATGAAGTTCGCATCGCCCTTGGCTGGCCAACTCGGCCCCTTCGGCTTGTAGAAATTACGCACCACCATCAGTCCGAAATAACTTGACCGCCACAGTCTAATGCCCAGGCTCCCTAGATGAAATCCTTTTGGCAAACAACGATGTAGTGTCGGCACAGCAGGGAGCGGAACGGATAAATGGCGCGTTGCTCCTTCCACGGGATTCTTGAACGACTTAAGTTCATGTAGAGAAACTGAAAGGGATAGACGAGAAGGGCAAATGGCAACATCAACCAGTCCTTGGGAAGCAGTGATACATACCGCACTTCTCGAATTCGAAAGCCTGCGTCTTGAAGAATCCTGAGCATGTTGTGAATTGGAATGACCTTCCAGCCCCCCTGCCCCAAAGTAACAAACAAGTGGTACTGCCTGACTTTTCCGAGACAGAAATATGAGATACGGTCGCGCATAGACACAATGTTGTCGTTGGTAACGACGAAATGTCCGCCATCCCGCAAGTGCTGGTGGCAACTCTCAAAAAATTGGAGGGTATTGTCAAATTCCATCACTCCGCTGACCGAAAAAATGTAGTCGAACTTATGTCCCGAAAAAACGGTAAAGGGGCGACTAGCGTCTACTGATGCGAAATTGCCAGAAGCCAAAGATTCTGGCTTCTTCAAGTCGCATCCCCGCAAGTCAGCGCCAGGAAAGAAACGGCGCAAGGACGAAATCAACTCGCCTTGTCCGCAAGGAATATCCAGCATGGCGCTGCTCGACAAGTCGTGGCCTGACTTGAGCAGGTACTCGATGACCGCTCTGTGCACCCCGCGACAGGTCATTCCTCGCGGAATTGAATCTAGGTTTTGGCTTGTTGGCATAGGATTAAGACGAAAGAGAGACGATGTTCATAGCTGTGATGGGCGCGAAGATGATAGATATGAAAAGTATTGTCAAGATTTCAAGGTGCTCCTGAAGGACTAATATCAGTTGCTCGAAACATCAGCGTAAACGTCGTTTCGCCACCTTCCGAACTGCGCGCTTTCACCTGCCCACTGTGGGCCGCCATGATGGAACGAACAATTGCCAAGCCTAGCCCAGAGCCGCCGTCCAAGCGGGCCCGCCCTGAATCAATTCGGTAAAATCGGTCGAAAATTCTCGTCAAATGTTCGGGTGCGATGGGTTCACCCTGGTTGGCTACTGCCAATGTGGCATAACCGTCATGCTCACCGATTTCCAGGCGAACGTTCGAGTTTTCAGCAGCGTGCCGCAACGCGTTAGACAAAAGGTTTGTGATGGCGCGTTGAACCAACAGACGATCTGCTTGAACTGTGGCCGCCCCATCTATAGATACGCGCAAATTGCGTTCTTCGGCGACCATCGACAAGTAATCGGCGACCCGAAGCGCTTCCTGACTCAGTTCCACCGGTTCGTGGCGCACAAGCCCCTGGCCGTGGTCGGCACTAGCGATGAAGAGCATGTCGGCTATGAGGCGGGTTAAGCGTTCAAGTTCTTCGACATTTCCCTCCAGAACTTCCCGAAATTCAGAAAGGCTGCGCGTGCGGGACAGCGCCACCTGCGTTCTTCCCATCAACGTTGCTACAGGGGTGCGCATTTCGTGGGCGAGTTCACCGGAAAAATCCTGGAGCCGCCGGTAACCTTCGTCGATGCGCTTCAACATGCTGTTGAATTCTTCCGCGAGTTCGAAGAGCTCGGTAGGCAAGCCGGAGGAAGATATTCGTTGACTGAGCGACTGCGTACCTACGGAGGCCGCCAAGCGCCGGAACCGCCTCAGCGGTGCCAGGCTCGTCCGTGCGATCAGCCAGGAACCTAGCGCGACGACGAGCAGCATCAGGGGCCAGCCAACCAAGCTCGTCTTGACGAAACCGGCTAACAGACGGTTGTCTTGCCGTCGGTCCAGTGACAGGTAATACCGGATCATGCGCCCGTCGGCGAGCGGCGCGCTTGCGCTGACGGTCCTCAATTGCGCACCGGTTGAGGCTGTCCACAGATGAACCGAATCAGCGTTGGCCGGCGCTGGGGCCAGCGCGGGCAGTGATTGCTCCGCGATCAGGGAAAAGCTCAAAATATTTTGCCCCGTGCTTGAATCTACCAATGCGAGGTGCAAATCATCATGGCCAATCAGCAAATCGCCGAAACGATGTTTGTTCGGACTGATAGCCTCCTGTGACGAGATCTCGGACAGGACATGCTCTAGCAAATCACGCTTGCCCAGCAACTCGACGCTCGAACGGGTATCAAGCTGATGCGCGAGCGCATAAAAGCCGATCACGATAGCGCCGCCTGTCATGAGAAATCCAAACAAATAGCTGGCCAAAGCAATCCGCGTCGCCAGAGATTTTCTCAACCAAAAACCGGAGTTTTGAGCTTGCGTCACGGTGTTGCTCGGCGTTCCAGAACGTAGCCCACGCCACGGACGGTGTGAATCAATTTTTCATCAAAAGGATCGTCGATCTTGGCGCGGAGGCGCCGGATTGCCACCTCGACGACGTTGGTGTCTGAGTCGAAATGGATGTCCCAGACCAAAGACGCAATTTGTGTTCTAGACAGTACCTCTCCCGTCCTCTGGGCTAGCAGAGTTAGCAGGGCAAACTCTTTGGCCGATAGGTCAATACGCTGGCCAGCCCGGGTTGCGCGGTGACGTATCGGGTCGATCTCTAGGTCGGCCGTGCGGAGCACCTGCTCCACTGCTGCGGGTTGGCCGCGTTTAAGCAGAGCCTTCACCCTGGCGAGCAACTCCGGAAACTGAAAGGGTTTAACCAGGTAATCGTCGGCACCGAGGTTGAAGCCGCGCACCTTGTCGTCGGTATTGCTGCGGGCGGTGAGCATGAGCACGGGGACCTGCCTGAAGGTACGCAAGGCCGAAAGAACGGCAAACCCATCAATGCCCGGCAGCATGACATCCAGGACCACCAGGTCATGGTCGCCGTTCGTGGCTGCATGCAGCCCGTCCGTGCCGTTGTGGGCCACTTCAACCGCGTAACCGTTTTCCGTCAGACCTTTGCGCAGGTAGTCGGCAGCCTTGGGCTCATCTTCAATCACCAGAATTTTCAAAATAAGCCTTGATCTTTCATAACGGATTCGTAATCTGCGGGTCAGGGTGGCGTCGCAGCTGGTTTTCTACATTAACAACTGTGATGCAGAGGTTGCATCGCAGTTGTTCCAGATGTTGGGACAGCACCTTGCAAAGCGTAATCAAAGGAGTTAATCATGATGTTCCGTAAAACTGTATTTGCACTTGCCCTGGCGGGTGCTGTTCTCCCCGCTGCTTTTGCCAGCTCTGGCAGCACTTGGGCCGGCGCGGATGACAGTATCCATATCGAGCCGCAGCAAAGCCAAAGCGACACAAGTCGCGGTGACGGGAAGAAAGGCGCCACGATGGCTCAAAGGAATGCAGGGGCAGCAACGACCAGTGCCGACGGTGCGACCAATACGTCGCCGCAGCACAGCTTTGGACTGCAGCGCGGCAGGCTGGTGCACACCGACGATTTGCCGCATAACAACGCCAAGCCTGACTTTGTCACGCCAGACCTCAGGCAAGACCTGTTTTCTGAACGCCACGGCGCCTAAACCCGCCATGCGGGTGGGCCGGGTGCTCAACATCCGGCCCTTGTGGTCCCTATTTTCAAGGAGTTTTTGATGAAATCCAAGATCAACTTTGTGCTGGCTGCTGCCATCTTCTGGACGAGTGGTACCGGGCTTGTCCTGGCGGCAATTGACACGCCCGCTGGCACTCCAAACAAAGCGGTAGCCACACCCGTTGCGGCCAGCGCTCAATGGACTGCCGGTGAAGTACGCAAGGTCGATACCGAGCAAGGCAGGCTGACCATCAAGCACGAAGCGCTGCTTAATCTGGACATGCCTGGCATGACCATGGTGTTCAGGGTGCTCGACGACAAGCTCCTCCAGAACCTGAAACAAGGCGACAAAATCATGTTTCGCGCCGAAAAGCTCGATGCAGGCTTTACGGTTGTCAAACTCGAACAAGCTAAATAAGTTGATCAATGACGGGAGCGCGGCTCCAGCTTCAGGCTCCCGCCGTTCTGGATGCTTCGTTTTCTCCTGGCGCATCAATCCGCCCTGCGCAGACGCAGCGCATTGGCAATCACCGATGCAGAGCTGAGGCTCATCGCTAGGAGCCTGGGCGGCAGAAGGAACGTCGGCTGCAAAGCGGCCGCGACGGTCCATTTTTCACCGGCTTTTTGCCCCATAGCTATGGCTATGAGGCTGCAAACCCGGCAAAAACTGTCCTCGCCGGGGCCACTTTTCGCTTCGACGCCTTCTGCCGCCCAGACTCCTAGCGCAGCGATCATCGGGGACAGCGGCCAACCGGTGAAGGGATAAAGAAGACCTGCTGCATGTGGCACGCCCAAGGAGTTGTAGATAAAGGCATACCCCAGGTTTTGCTTCATGTTCGCGAGGGTTGCCTGCGACAGTTTCCTGGCCGTGGCAATACCGCGCAGATCACCTTTGACAAGGGTCACTTGGGCACTGTTCATGGCCACATCGGTCCCTGTTCCCATTGCGACTGTTCCGCGTGCGCGCGGTGGCCATGCGCGTGATTGTTCAAGTCGTCCTTTTCCATGACGGATTTCTTTCGTGGGGTAGGACACGCGGACCGTCATTGACGTCCTCTGCGATACGTTGCAGGGGTCTAAATTCATGTCAAAAAGCTCGTTTGCCGGGGTCGATCACCGTCTCCCGTAGCCAGGAAGCCCAACTGATGCGGACATCTTCCACCGCGAGTTTTCCCTGCAAGATTTACTTTGCGGGTTGAATGTCCGTGACCACGAAGGTGCTGCCGGTTTTCTCAGCCTTGAAGCGCACCTTGTCGCCGGCTTTTGCTTTGTTCAGCAAGGCCGGGTCTTGGACCTGAAACACCATGGTCATGCCCGGCATGTCGAGGTTTTTGATTTCACCGTGTTTGATAGTGATTTTTTTATTGTCCATATCTACTTTGCGAATTTCGCCATCGGCCATGTCGGCGGGAGCCGCCATGGCGCTGTCCTTTTTGGTATCGCCCATGGTCGCAGGCGCCCCCGTGTGCGAGCTGGCGTACGCAGAGCCGGCCAGCATGGCAGCGAGGAGCAGCGCAGTGGGTACTTGTTTCATGATGGTTTCTTTCAGGACTGAGTGGACGTCGTGGACGTTTTTGAAGGATAGGATTGATAAATACGTGTGCTGCCGTCCTTCAGAACCAGCAACACGTCGTAGGGGTCTTTGCGCCCGCCGTAAATCGGCGCGTCCATGCCCGGCGAACCGACCGGCATGCCCGGCAAGGCCAGCCCCACAGCGCGGGGTTTTTCCTTGAGCAGGCGATGGATGTCGGAGGCCGGCACATGGCCTTCAATGACATAGCCGCTGATCGACGCGGTATGGCAGGAACCCAGCTTGTCCGGTATGCCGAGCCGCTTTCTGGCCGCCGCGTTGCCAATGTCATGGACTTTGACCTGAAAGCCACTGGCTTGCAGGTGGTCTACCCAGTCTTTGCAGCAGCCACAGTTCGGGTCTTTCCAGACCTCCACCTGCGGGCGTGGTTGTGCGATCACCACGGGCGCCAGCACGGCGCAGGTGAAGCCGGCCAGGGTCCTTAGAAGAAAACGTCTTTGCATGCAACTTTCCTTTAACGCGAAGCGACATTGATCTTGCCAATCATGCCGGCCTGGTAATGGCCAGCGATCAGGCAGGCAAAATCAAAATTGCCGGGTTTGTTGAAGGTCCAAATGATCTCTCCGGTCTTGCCCGGTGCAACGTGCGCCATGTAGGGCTCTTCGTGCTCCATGCCGGGAAACTTGACCATCAGCGCCGCATGCTCGTCATTTTCTTTTTTGGTGCCGATCACCATCTCGTGCATGACCTGGCCCGTGTTCTTGATGACGAACCGGATGGTCTCGCCCTGTTTGACATCAAGATTGCCAGGAGTGAAACGCATGTTGTCGCTCATGCCGACGGCGATGGTGCGCTTGACGGCTTTGGCATCGCCGGCAATACCCCACTCCTTTTGTTCTTTCTTGACGGGGCCGGTTTTTTTTGCATGTGCTTCTTCACCATGCGCAAAGGCGAGCGTACCGGTGCTGGCGATGAATGCAGCGACGAGGAGCGTTGTCAGTTTTTTCATGGATATTTCCTTGTAGTGGGTAAATGCTCAGTGCTTGTGGGACGAAGGCGCGCCCGGTGCGACGCCAGCCGCCCCTGCGGTGTAGCCGCGCAGCTCGGCATAGCGACTGATCTGCTGCGGCGTCAGCAACGCGGTTTGCTGCAGGTGGGTCTGCAGATGACTGGTGCGCAGCGTGGCCTGCAACTGGGCGATGCGGTCGGTGTGGTTCTTCAGGCCGGATGGGGTGATTTGGCGGCTCGAGAAAGCCTGATCAAGCAAGCGCTCAGCCTCCACCAGTTCAGCACCGATACGTCGAGCGTCTGTCTTGTGGCGGTCCATCAGCTCCTGCGTGGCTTGCTGCTGCGCATCGCTGAGCGCCAGAGCTTGCGCCAGCTCCAGCGTGTGCGTGGGGCCGGGGTAGCCATTGAGCTCGGCAGCCTCCCCCAGCGCCATGCCTTTGCCGGCCAGCAAATCTTCAGTCTGCGTCGCCGACAGTGATTTGATGTCGCGCGGTTGCTGCCCGGCATAGGGGCTGGCTGGGAACGCGGGGGGGTGCCCGGCGCCATGCCCCGTTGAGGAATGTTGGGAAAAAGTGGCTGTAGCCCATGTCAATAGGGTGTAAGTAGCTATTAATTTGATAGCATGTTGAGATTTCATGAAAATCTTTCTTGGGTTCGTGATCAATGCTTCATGCCGCCCATGCCACCCATCACCGGCTTGCGGACCTGGACTTCGACTTCCTTCATCGGCATGTTATGGGCTTTCATGGTCTGGCCGCCCTGAGCGGCAAAACGTGCTGGATTCGGTAGCGCTCCCGTCCATTCGTAGGCAACTTCACCGGGCGGGTGTTTGTACCAGCCGGGGTCCTTGTAGTCGCCGGTCTTCTGATTCTTGCGCACCTTGACCACCGAGAACATGCCGCCCATCTCGACCGAGCCGAACGGGCCATCGCCGGTCATCATCTTGGCGGTGTTGTCGGGCAGGGGCATGTCCATCTCGGCCATGTCGGCCATGCCGCGTTCGCCCATCACCATATAGTCGGGGATCACCTTGGTGATGTCACTGACGATCTTGCGGTGGTCCACGCCTATCATGGTCGGCACGTCGTGGCCCATGGCGTTCATGGTGTGGTGGCTTTTGTGGCAGTGAAAAGCCCAGTCGCCCTCCTCGTCGGCCAGAAACTCGATCTGCCGCATCTGCCCCACCGCCACGTCGGGGGTCACCTCGTACCAGCGCGTTGATTTCGGCGTGGGACCGCCGTCGGTGCCGGTGACCAGAAACTCATGCCCATGCAGATGAATCGGGTGGTTCGTCATGGTCAGGTTGCCCATGCGTATGCGCACCTTGTCGTTCTTTCGCACCACCAGCGGGTCAATGCCAGGGAAGACCCGACTGTTCCAACTCCAGAGGTTGAAGTTGAGCATGGTCATGATCTTCGGCGTGTAGGCGCCGGGATCAATGTCATAGGCGTTGAGCAAAAAGACAAAGTCCCGGTCCACCTCGTCGATCAGCGGGTGTTTTGCCTTGGGGTGCGTGATCCAGAAACCCATCATGCCCATGGCCATCTGCACCATCTCGTCGGCGTGCGGGTGATACATGAAAGTGCCGGGACGTTTTGCCACAAACTCATAGACAAAGGTTTTACCGACCGGAATGGCCGGCTGATTCAGCCCACCCACGCCGTCCATGCCGTTGGGCAGACGCTGGCCGTGCCAATGAATCGTGGTGTGCTCGGGCAGTTTGTTGGTGACAAAAATCCGCACCCGGTCGCCTTCAACCACCTCGATGGTCGGACCGGGCGACTGGCCGTTGTAGCCCCACAGATGCGCCTTGAAGCCGGACGCCATCTCGCGCACCACCGGCTCGGCCACCAGGTGAAATTCCTTGACGCCCTGGTTCATGCGCCAGGGCAGCGTCCCGCCGGTCAGCGTGACGACCGGGTTGTAAGGGCGGCCTGTACTGGGCACCAGCGGCGCCATGGTGTCGGGTTTGGTCTGGATCATGGGCTCGGGCAAGGCGGCCATCGCCACCCTGCTGACCGCCGCAGCCGCAACGGCCGTCGTGATGGCTCCCGCGCCTGCGAGAAAATTTCTTCTGTTATTCATGTGTGTGATCCGTTTGATTCTTGTTTCAGTGACCGGCTTCGGCGGCGGCACCGCCGCCAGCTATTGGCATGGCGCCCATGGGTGTCGGCTTGCCCGTCATCGAGGCGCTCAGCGCCGCGTCAGCCAGCCAGAACTGCTGGTAGGCGCTGATGGCCGCCTGCACGCTGGAGATCTGGTCGCGCGTATCCGCCAGCAGTTCAAACACACCGATCAGCATGCCGTTGTAGCGCAGCACGTTTTCTTCTGCCATGGTCTTGCGCAGTGGCACGATTTCATCGCGGTAATGCCGTGCCATGTCGTAGGCCGTGCGGTAGGCCGAATAACTTTCGCGCAATTGCGACGTGGCGCCGCGCACCGCGCCTTCATATCGACTGGCGGCCGCCAGCGACTGCGCGTTCATGGCGTCGCGCTGGGCCGAGCCCCAGTCGAATATTGGCAGACGGATGCCCAGCTCGAAGCCTCGTCTGGGCGTGCTGGTGCCGCGACTGTTGTCGAACACCGTGTCGCGGCGTATGCCCAGCTCCACATCGACCAGGCTGTTGAGCAGGTTCAGGCCCTGTGACTTGCCGGCCACATCCAGCTGGTTGCGCGCCATTTGCACGTCCAGGCGTTGTTGCAGGGCGGCGGCATTGATCACGCCTGTTGGTTTGGCCTCTTTCGGCAAGTCGGGCAGTCGCTCGGGCAGCTTCAGTTGCGCCGATTGCCCGTCAGTCAGTCCCAGCAAGCGAATCAATTCCTCTCGCGCGGCGGTGGCGGCGTGCTGGCTGGAGGCCAGCTTGGCCGCGCTGTTGGCATAAAAGGACTGTTGCTGTGCGCGCTGCAACTTGGTGAAATTGCCAACTTGCTGCATGCGTTTGGCCAGCTCGGCGCTGGCTTGAGCGGTGGCGTTGATCTGTTCGGCATATTGCAGCGTCTGTTGGGCGGCCACGGCGCGCACCCAGGCCTGGCGCACCTGAGTCACCTGCTCGACGACATTGGCGCTGAGCTGCGTCTTGGCAAGGGCGGTCTGGCTGCGCGAGATATCGAGACGTCTGGGCAGCGTCATCAAGTCCAGCAGACCGAAAGACAACAGACGGCCCAGCTCCAGCTCATCGGCAAACCGTATGCGCTCAAAGCTGAACACCGGGTTGGCGATGCGGCCGGTCTGGTTGGCTGCGGCCAGATTGGCCCAGCTTTGCGCCAGCAAGGTCTGCAGCGCCGGGCTGTTGGCCAACGCCAGCTGTACCGCTTCGTCCTGGCTCAGAGGCTTGGTCAGCAGTTCGCTGCTCAGTTTGCTGCGGGCCTGCTGCTGCTGGTCGCTGCGGTTGAGCTCCAGCTTGCCCTGAGTGAAGGCGCTCTGCGTGGTGTTGGTGTCCTGGAGCGCCTGATCAAAGTTGACCGAGGCACAGCCGGCCAGCAGCAAGGTGGCGAGGGCAACGCTGCCCAGTCGAAAGAGCCTTTTCATGGCTTGACCTGGGGTGGTTTGGCGTGTCCGGCCTGCGGATCGGACTTGCTGGCAGCGCTGGGGGGGGAGGGAAGCTGGGTTTGTTGCGCCTCTTTGGCATAAGCGCGCCAGCCGCCAATGCGGCCCACTGTGTCGTTGGCCTCTTTCCAGGAAGCGGTTTTTTCCTCGGTGTAAGGCCGGTAGCTTTCCAGCGCAGAGCGAAATTCGGCGGCCGCTGGTGCGACGACTGCGGGCGTCTGCCCGATCGCCGCGCCGGCCAGCGTCAACGACAGCCCAGCGGCCACGCCGGTTAGCGCGGCGCGCGGTTTTGAAATCAAACGTAAGTTCACAAAATTCTCCTGAAATACAAGCGGGGCGATGACGGGTATCGCGACAATCGGGGCGTCAATGGCGACGCAGGGCGTTTAAACCCGTGCCGGAGGCAAGTACAGGCCCAGTTGGGGCCTGAAAGTCAGGAGATGGGTGGTTTTTGGCCTTGTGCCGAGTCGGCACTGGCGAAGCGAGCCACCGGCGAATGCGGTGGCGGGAGCGGCATTAGAACCGGGGCAGCGGCGTCTGCTGCGGGTGACAGCGCCACGGTGTGGCAGGCCTGGCAGGCAGGGCAGACCTCACAGTGGGCGCCGCTTACTGGGGCGGGACTGTCGCTCCTCTCATGGCCTGCACAATCCGGGGCATCAGCATCAGCAACAGCAACAGCCGCTGGCGCTGCAGATTTATGGCCAAAATGACCGTCAGCCCATACCGGTTGGGCGTAGTCAGCTATGATTTTAGTAGCAGACAGCAGTGCGGGGCGACTCGACGCCATCTCGGTCGCCATCACGTCGCCGACCCACCCGCGTATCGGCAGCAGGGCGATCACGAGGGCGAGGACAAGATGGCGCATCAGACAATGATAAACGGCGGTGCCGAATAGTTCCAACAGTTTTACAGTTTCAAGCCACGGCACTTACTTTATTTGAAACCGTGCCGTGGCCGCTGGCTTGCCCGCCAGCGTCACGACCGCGATGCCTTTGGTGCCTTTGGCGACCTTGAACACGCCTTTGGCTTCGAGCCGGTCGCCGGTGGGCAACAACTCGGCCTCGGTTTTTTCCGTGCCGTTGAGCAATGTCACCCTGGCTTTCGCGCCGTCAAGCTTCATGGGCTTGCCGTGGTCGCTGATGTAAATCTGCAGCGTGTCGGGCTTGGCGACGATTTCCAGGTCCCCGGCTTGGGATTCCACGACCACGCCGCCGAATTTGGGGTCATGGCCATGGCCACCAGCGGCCATGACAGAGGCGCCGGATACAGCGAGCGCGGCAGCAAGGAGGAGCTTGTTGAATTTCATGGGGACAACCTTCAGTAAAGTTAAAGAGCGGGAAAAATTAAAACGATTCAGTTCCAGAATCGGCCACCAGCGCCTCAATCGGCTTGCGGCCAAACAGCGCCACCATGGCGGGTGTCAAAAACGAGTCGAGCAAGGTCGAGGTAATCAGGCCCGAAAAAATCACCACCGCGACGGGGTGCAGGATCTCGGTGCCTGGCATGTCGGCCTCGAACAGCAGTGGCGCCAGCGCCAGCGCTGCCACCAGCGCGGTCATCAGCACCGGGGTGAGCCGCTCCTGTGAGCCGCGCAGCAACATGGCATTACCGAAGTTTTCGCCTTCAAACGCGCACAGGTTGATGTAGTGCGACACTTTCAGAATTCCATTGCGGATCGCAATGCCGGCCAGCGTGATAAAACCCACCAGCGCCGCCACCGACAGCGGCTGGCCGGACAACCACAAGCCCACCACCGCGCCGACCAAAGCCAGCGGAATGTTGGCCATGATGATGGCGGCCAGCACACCGGAGCGGTAGCGCGAGTAAAGAATTAAAAAGATCATCGCCACCGAGGCCAGCGACAGCAGGCCAATCAGGCGGGAGGCGTCTTCCTGCGCCTGGAACTGCCCGCCTATTGTGATGAAGTAGCCCTCGGGCAAGGCCGTGCCAGCAATTGCCGCCCGCATGTCGGCCACCACTTCGCTGAGCGCCCGGCCCTGGGTATTGGCTGACAACACAAGGCGCCTGCGCCCGTCGTCGCGGCTGACCTGGTTCGGGCCATCGCCTTCTTCCACGCTGGCCAGTTGGCTCAGCGGCACGCGCCCACCGGGTGTGTCTATCATCAGGTTGCGCAGGCCCTCCATACCGCGCGAGGTCTCGGGCAGGCGCAGCACCAGGTTGAAGCGGCGGCTGCCTTCCACGACCTGCGTCACCTTCTCACCGTCAATCAGCACCTGCAGCTCCTGCAGCAGCTTGGCGGGCGGCAGGCCCAGGCCGAGAGCGCGGTCATAGTCCACCTGAATTCTGATTTGTGGTGTCAGCACCTGTTTCTCGACCTCCAGATCGACCACGCCATTGATGCGGGCAAGCTTTTGCCGCAGCGCTTCCGCCTGCGTGCGCAGGGTGTCCAGGTCGTCGCCAAAAATCTTGATGGCGATCTGCGAACGCACGCCCGACAACATGTGGTCGATACGGTGGCTGATGGGCTGGCCGATGCCGATGGCCGCGGGCAGGGTGGCGACGCGGCTGCGGATGTCGGCGCAGATCGCTTCCATGCTGCGCTCGCTGCGTTTGAGTTTCAGGTCCAGCTCCGACACATGCACGCCCTCGGCATGTTCATCGAGCTCGGCCCGGCCCGAGCGGCGGCCCACATGCTCGACCTCGGGTACACCGGCCAGTGCCTTTTCAGCAATCGTGCCAATGCGGACCGATTCGGTCAGCGTGGTGCCGGGGTTCAGGCGCAGGCCGACCAGCGCCACACCTTCGTTGAACGGGGGCAAAAAGGTGGTGGGGAAAAACGGCACGGCCGCCATGGCCAGCACGGCCGCCGCAGCGCCGGCCAGTACCCAGGCGCGCGGCGCCTGCAGCACCCGGTTGAGGGCGTTAGCGTAGCGAGTCTTGACCCATGTCTGCACCGTGGTATCGCCGTGCTCCAGGCCCTTGATTTTCGGTAACAGGTAATACGACATCACCGGCGTCAGCGTGACCGACACCACCATGGACGCCAGCAGCGACACGATGTAGGCAATTGCCAGCGGCTGCATCAACCGGCCTTCAAGGCCAGGCAGGAAAAACAGCGGCAGCAACACCAGCACGATGATGATGGTGGCGATCAAAATGCCGGAGCGCACTTCCAGCGTCGCTTTGGCAATCAGCTCCAGTGGCCCCAGCCGCTGCCCTGGGTGGGCGGCGCGGTCCATCTTCAGGCGGCGCAAGACGTTCTCGACGCCGACCACCGCATCGTCCACCAGCCCGCCAATCGCAATCGTGAGACCGCCCAGGGTCATGGTGTTGATCGACAGGTCGAAGTAACGGAACACCAGCACCGTGATCATCACCGACACCGGAATCGCGGTCAGCGAGATCAGCGTGGTGCGGATGTTGAGCAAGAAGAAGTACAGCACCACCGCCACCACAGCCGACGCTGCGAGCAGTTTGCCGCGCAAGGTGTCCACCGAGGTCTCGATGAAGGTCGCCTGGCGCATGGTGACCTTGGGCTCGCCCATGCCCGGCGGCATGCCTTTTTTCAGCTCTTCGATGGCGGCCTCGACCTTTTCTGTCAGTGCCACGGTGTCGGCATCTGGTTGCTTCTGGATGCCCAGAATCACCGCCGGCTGGCCGTTCAGGCCGGCGTCACCGCGCTTGATGGCCGGCGCAAATGTGACCTTGGCCACCTGGTTGAGCTGGATCGGCTTGCCGTTTTGGAACGCCACCGGCAGGCGCTCCAGATCCTGCAGCCGCGTGGTGCGGCCGATGTTGCGGATCAGGTACTCGCGCGAATTGAGTTCAAGAAAACCACCGCTGGAGTTGCCGGAAAAACCCTTGAGCGCCGCTTCAATGCTTTCCAGGTCAATCTTCAGCGCCGCCATCAGCGCAGTGTCCGGCTGCACCTGGTACTGGCGCACCTCGCCGCCAATCGGCACCACCTGGGCCACGCCGGGAATAGTGAGCAGGCGCAGGCGCATCACGAAGTCGGCGTATTCGCGCACCGCCATCGGGCTGATCTTGCTGGCGTCAATCGGCAAGGCCAGCAGCATGATCTCGCCCATGACCGAGCTGATGGGCCCCATGCCGACATGTTCCACGCCTTGCGGCAATTGCTCGCGCGCCAGTTGCAGGCGCTCGCCCACCATCTGGCGGGCGCGGTAGATGTCGGTTTTCCAGTCAAAGGTGACGTAGACGAAAGACAGGCCGACGCTGGAAATCGAGCGGATGCTTTCCACCCCCGGGATGCCGCCCATGGCAATTTCCAGCGGCACCGTGATCAATTGCTCGACTTCTTCGGGCGCCATGCCACCGGCCTCGGCCTGCAGCGTGACGGTAGGTTTGTTCAGGTCAGGAAACACGTCCACTGGCATTTTCACCAGCGTCAGTGCACCTACCAGCAGCAGCACCACCGACAGCACCACCACCATCAGGCGATTGGCGAGCGAGGTGTGTATGAGTTTTTCAAACATGGTGTGTGGCCCTGTTCTCAGCGAACCTGGTTGAGCAGAGGCGCGCCTTGCGTCACCACCCGGTCACCGGCTTTCAAGCCATCGACAATCGCGACGGTGCTGCCGTCCAGCGGCAGCAGGCGCACGGTGCGCGGCTGGAAGACCTCCGCGCCCGTGTGTACCCACACCATGTCCTGGTTGCTGGGGTTTTTGACCACAGCGCCGTTGGGCACGGCAAAACCCTTGACCTGGCTTTTTGTCTGCACCGTCACCTTGACCGGCTGGTTGATGGCCAGGGGCAGGGCGTCTTTGCCAGGCAGCGTGCGAAAGATCAGCGGAATCGCACCTTCACGCAGCGAGCGGCCGGCGCCGATGAACTGCAAGGGCACGCTGCTGCCCGGTGCCGAACTGGCGCTGGCCGAGGCAATGTTGGCCAGAAGACTGGCATCAAACGCGCTGGCTTCCACGCTCATGCGGGCCGGATCAACAATTTCAAACAGCACCTCACGTGCATCGACCACTTGACCGGCGACCACATTGGCCGCAGCGATAACACCCGATACCGGGGCCACCAGCGCCTCGGTCGCGGCCACGCTGCCGCTCACGGCGGCGGCGCGTTGCTGCAGGCTGACCACGTCGGACTGCGCCGCTTCAATGTCTTTTTGCGGCACGGTGCCTTCAAGTTGCTGCAGCCGGGCGACGCGCCTGCGGGCCAGCTCCAGGCTGGCCTTGAGCTCGGCGCTTTGCGCCTGCTGATTGGCCCGCTCAATCGCACCGACGGATGCGCGCAGCACCGCCAGCACTTCGCCCTTGCGCACCGATTGGCCGAGTTGCGGCAGTCCGCGCGGCCCGGCTTCAATCCGTCCGGCTTGCGTGGGTTGCACTTTCCCGCCAGCATTGCTGTCGAGCACCACCCGGCCGGTCAACTCGACGGTGGTGGGCAAGGAAGCTTCGGCAACGCTGAGGGTCCGTACCCCAAGCTGTCGCTGACTCGCCTTGGGCAAAAACACGCCGCCGTCGGCGAGCCGCTTGGGCGCGTTGCTGCCCGCAGCGGGCGCGCCTTCTTTACCACGGTCGTCGCCCGGGCCAGCCTGCGCTTCAAAAGTAGCTGTCGCACCCAGGGCCATGACACACGCGGCCATCAGGCCGGCCAGTCCCTGGCGCCGCCGCTTGCGCCACACCGCAGCGGCCAGCAGCAACAGCAGCGCGCCGACGCCCGCATAAGCTGCCCAACGCAGCCAGGGCTGGCTGGCGTCCAGGTGGTCGTCGTCGCTGTGCATGTCGCCAATGGTCAGGTCACCGGCCAGCAGGTCGCTGTCTTTGCCGCTTGCCACCACAAAACTCACCGACAAGGTGCCGGGTTTGTCCAGCACTTCATTTTTGAAGCTGTAGGTTCCGTCGGGCTGGGGCAGGGCGGTGCCCTTGGCGCTACCGGCCTCGACCTCGATTTTGGCGTCGGTCACCGGCTCGTTGCTGGCGTAACGGTCCAGGTAGATTTTCATCTCACCCTTGTCCACCACACCAACCAGTTCAAACAGGTCCGAATGGCTGCTGACGCGTGGTGAGGCGCTGCCGCTGGCGGCAGCCGGCCCGTCGCCATGGTCATGGCCCCCGCCTGCCCAGGCGCTGCCCAGCAGGCCAAGCGCTATGAAAAACATAGCTGCCCACGCATATCGGATAAGGGCTAGAGGCATTATTTGCATATAAAAGAAGTTCATGGGAGCAATCCAAGGGCTTGGTTCAATTGGGAGATGGCGCGCTGCAGGCCCACACGGGCGCGTGCCAGGGAAAGATCGGCTTCAAACTTTTCGCTGTCGGCGCGCAGGCGCGTCGGCAGGTCGGCTTCGCCCAGGCGGTAGGCCTTGGCCACCAGGGCTTGCACCTCGGTGCTCAGGCGCGCGCGTTCGGCCATGCTGGCCTGCGTGCGGCGCGCCGCATCGAGTTCGGCAAGCGCCGACGCCAGTTCGTCGCGTGTCTGGCGCTGGACAGCATCCAGCTCGGCCTGCGCGGCATCAAGTTCTGCGCGTGCGGCCGCGATGCGTGGGGCATTGCGGTTGTCGGTGCCGAACGGGATTTTTATCGCCAGGCGCAAGTTGCTTTCACCGGCCGCACTAAAAGTCGCGCGTTCACGCGTAACGCCCACACCAATGGCCATGGGATCACCTCGGTCGGTTTGGCTCAGTTCCAGTGTGGCCTGTGCGGCCTGAACGCGCGTTTGGGCCGCCTGCAGGGCCGGATGCTCCGGCTGGACGCTTGTATGGACGGGCGGCAGCACTTCTTCCAGCGCAGGCGCGTTGGCCAGCCCGGTCAGGGTCAACCACTGGTTCAGCTGGCGGGTCAAGGCCACGGCTGTCTGCTCACGTCCGGTGGCGGCCTGCTGGACCAGCGACTGCGCCTGCAAGCCGTCCACACGCGCGCTGTCGCCGGCTTTGACGCGGCGCTCCACATCCTGCGCCAGCGCCAGCGCTTCGCTGTGTTTGCGCGCAGCCAGCTCGCGCTCGGTACGCGCCACGGCCAGGCTGGCGGCCAGTTCGCGCACCTCGGCGGCGACCCTCAGGCGCGCTATCAGCAGTTGAGGCTCGAAAGCCAGGCGCTGCGCCGCGAGCTCGCGCTGGGTCGCACCGCGCACGCCGGGGCTCCAGATCGGCAACTCCAGCTCGGCTTCGTATTCACGAAAACCCCCGTTGTTGTTGAAACGGTCGCTGCGCTGCGCCAGCAGTGCGCTGGGTGAGCCATTGATCCAGGACGATGCCGCGCGTTCCCGTGCCTGCAATTGCGCGCGGCGGTTGTCGGCGCTGCGTGCCGCCGGGCTCAGGGCCCAGGCCGCGTCGAGTGCCTCGCGCAAGTTCGTGCCGCCCGTTGGTGGTGGGGCTTCGGCTAGGGATGGAGAGGAGGAGGGCGGTGGCGCCGTCTGCGCGCTGGCAAGCGTGAGGGCCGCCGGCAGCAAAAACGATGCGCAGGCAAGCCGCGACAACCGAAAAGAGGAAAGGTCAAGCAAGAGCGTTCTCCGAAGCAAATCAAAACTTCGGCGAACCTTTGCACTCAGGCCACTGGAAAAAGAAAGACTTTTGAAGCGCCCGTCAGGTCAAAGGTTCACCACCGATGAGGTGGTGTGGACCCATTTGGGGCGCTCGATGCTGTTGGGCTGATCGCGGCCGGCCCAGGCTTGTGTGCTGGGCAGCGGGGCGCCAGCGAGCGCGTCGCTCAGACGAAAAGGTACGCTCGACAGCATACCGGTTGCATTGCTATGGCCGCACTGGCTCAGGCTGCAGGTCTCGGCATGGCCGGGCTCATGCGCCGTGCCGGAGGGCTCTGTGCCCTCTTCACCGCCCAGCTCTGCCTCGAAGGCGTGGGCAGCGATGTGGCCCAGTTCCTGCGCGGCAGCGGTCGCTGCGTGGGCATGGGCGCCGCCTGACAGCAGCGCTAGCCAGACAATCATGAAGTGACAAATAAAGCGTTTCACGGGCGATATGCTAACAGCCGGGAAAGTCCCCGCGCCGCGCAGGGAATGCATCAGGCCTGGCGAACCGCAGCTCATGCGTGTGCGTTCCAGCGTAACTCCTGCCGGGCCTGCCTGAATACCGACACTGCGCCGGCGATCGCCAGGCCGGCCATGGCTGCGGCCACGGCCAGGTCTGGCCAGGCGCTGCCAGTGCCGAACACCCCGAGCGCGGCCAGCATCACTGCGAGGTTGCCAACGGCGTCGTTGCGCGAGCACAGCCAGACGCTGCGCATGTTGGCGTCGCCTTCGCGGTAGGCATACAGCAAAGCCGCCACGCCAGCATTGGCCAGCAGTGCGAGCAGGCCGATTGCGCCCATGGTCAGGGCCTCGGGTGTGCCGCCGTGCATGGCCACCCACAGCGCGCGGCCCAGCACAAACACGCCGAAACCGAGCATGCTGGCGGCCTTGAGCAAGGCCGCGCGGGCGCGCCAGACCAGGCCCATAGACAACACCGCCAGCGTCACGGCGTAGTTGACGGCATCACCGAAAAAGTCGATGGCGTCGGCCAGTAACGAGACCGAGCCGGACTGCACGCCGGCGCCAATCTCGATGCCGAACATGGCGAAGTTGACGATCAGCGCGATCCAAAGGATGCGTCGGTAACGCGGGCTGTTGGCCTGGGCGGCGCTGGCTTGGGGGTCGTGGTCGCAGCAGTGGGCGGACATTGAATTTCTCCAGAAATAATCAGCTTGATGGCATGATTGGAAACTCTCAAGTCACTTCAAGGTCAAGCGAAGCTTGCGGCATGCCTGTCTGCGGCGCGGGGCCTGAGCCCTCGAATTTTCTGTAACTTATTGAGCGTTTCAAAATTTGTGACAGTCGAAACGCTCAATCCCTCACCCCGACCCTCCCGAAGGGCGAGGGTGAGAGCAATCCAAATCACTGTCGTGTATTTGAATAAATTAATGAATTAAAAAATGTTTCACCGTACTTCATCAGTTATCACATCGTCTGCATCCTTTTCTGCAACTCTCAGGCGGCCCGCAGTTTTGTATGGTGTCGCGCTCGCCATTTTTTTTGCAGACCATGCGGTGAAATTCTGGGTGCATGAGTACACCCCTTATGCGTGGAGCCAGCCGGTCACAGGATTTTTTAATCTGGTGCATGTGTGGAATCAGGGTGCGGCGTTCAGCTTCTTGGCCGATGCAGGTGGATGGCAAAGATACTTCTTTCTTGTTGTTGCCCTGGTGGTTTCAGCCTGGCTTGTGTGGGTTTTGCGCAAACCGCTTCCTGCGGTGGAGGGCCTGGCCTACAGCCTCGTTCTCGGCGGCGCCTTGGGCAATGGGTTGGACCGGGCGATGCGTGGCTATGTTGTGGACTTTCTGGATTTTCATTGGCAGGGCTGGCACTGGCCCGCATTCAATATCGCGGACATTGGCATTGTGTGTGGCGCGCTCTTGTTGGTGGTGTCGGCCTTTAGAGGGTCCGGCTCGAAGGCTTCCTGATACGTAGCAGCCTGAGCCCGTTGCCTACCACCAGCAGGCTGGCCCCCATGTCCGCGAACACCGCCATCCACATGCTGGCGCTACCGAAAACGGCGAGCACCAGGAACACGCTCTTGATGCCCAGGGCCGACGCGATGTTCTGCTAAAGCAAGGCGATCTCAGGGGGACCTATTGATGATTGGCTCACGGTCCTCAGGCCCGTCCCGTCTTGCCGGGCGCGGATCTACAAAGTTACAGCCATCGGCACGGTGTTCGCAAGCCACCCGCTCGCACTGAATGGTGGTGTGAAATACCTGGAATCGATCTGCAACAAGAATCTTTAGTTTTTCAATGACGTCGGCAGGTGCTGCGTCGGCTGCATGGACCACATGGGCGGTCAGGCTGTTTTTGCCACTGGTTAGCACCCACACATGGAGGTCGTGAACACCGGTGACCCCGGCAACGGCACGCATCGCGCGTTCCACCTCATCCAGTGCAAGTCCTTCGGGCGTCCCTTCCAGAAGAACATTCAGGCTTTCTTTGAGCAGGACCCAGGTGCGCGGCAGCACCCACAGACCAATACCGGCAGCCACCAGGGTGTCAACCCAGACCCAGCCGGTAAATCGAATAAGGACAGCAGCAACAATCACGCCCAAAGAGCCGAGCATGTCGCTCCATACCTCCAGATAGGCCCCTTTGATATTCAAGCTGCTGTCTTTGCCGCTGCTGAGCAGACGCATGCTGATGAGGTTAATGATGAGGCCTATGGTTGCAACCACCAGCATGCCTGTGGTCTGCACGTCGCCCGGCGTGCGAAAGCGCTGGTAGGCCTCATACAAAATGTAAATCGCAACGCCGAAGAGCAGTAACGCGTTAAAGGCTGCGGCCAAAATCTCGAAGCGGTGATATCCATAGGTTCATCGCGCATCGGCAGGGCGTCTGGCAATACGCACGGCCGCCAGGGCAATGGCCAGCGCTGCGGCATCGGTAAACATGTGGGCGGCGTCAGCCAGCAGCGCCAGACTGTTGAGCACTATGCCAGCCACCGCCTCTGCCACCAGAAAGGTTGAAGTCAAAATCAGCGCTATCCACAGCGTGGTTTCTTTTTTGTTCTCTGGTACGGCGTGGGAATGCCCAGTACTCATTTTTGCGCTCCTGTTATAGCCACCATCTCTTTTTCATCCTGATCGAACTGGTCAATCAAGTCTGCGGTTTGCCGCAATTCGGGCAAAATTTTGCTCCCGCGACCAAAGGGGTGTTGCAGTTGCTGCAAATGCCCGGTATCACAGACTTGCCGCATTGAGCGCAAAAGCGCGCGCCCGGGATATTGGCCGCAGAACACGAAGGACATGTTGGCCCGCCGCCGGACGGCGCGGTATACGGCGGAGCTGGTGGGGGTGGGTAGCCATAGCCATCGCCACGGCCACTTCCGTGCCCGCTTCCATGACCGCTGCGGCTACTGCCGTGGTGACCGCCACCCATGCTTTGAAGCAATTTATCCAAGAAACCCATGACTTTCTCCTATGGTTAGAAAATGAAAAAGCCGCTGTAAGTGCATGCGGCATATGCGTGGCATCGCTGTTAATCCTTGTATGCCAGCAAGCGCAGCGCGTTAATGACCACCACAATGGTTGAGCCCTCGTGCACCAATACCGCCAGGCCAATACCAGCCCAGCCAAACAGGGTGGCAGGAATCAACACTGCCACCACGCCCAGCGACACCCACAGGTTCTGCCGAATAATGCGTCGGGATGCGCGGCTCAACGCTACTGCAAACGGTAGCCTGGAAAGATCGTCAGCCATCAGTGCTACGTCTGCGGTTTCCAGCGCTACGTCGGTGCTAGCGCCACCCATGGCGATGCCGACCGTTGCTCGCGCCATGGCTGGCGCATCGTTGACCCCATCGCCAACCATGGCAACCTGCCCGTAGCGGGCCTCGAGCTCTTCCATGGCCTTGACCTTGTCTTCCGGCAGCAATCCCGCTTTCACTTCGTCCAGGCCAACCGAGTTGGCGATAGCGCGGCCAACGCCCTCGTTGTCTCCAGTGAGCATGATGGTTTTCTGAATGCCGAGTTGATGCAGGCGCTCCAGCACCCCGCGCACCCCCTCGCGCGGCGTGTCAGCCAAGGCCACCACGCCGAGGAACTGCCCATCCGCCTGGATCAACATGATGGTTTTACCTTCGGCTTGCAGGCGCAAGGCATGTTGCTGAACTACTTCAGGGATGGATTCGCCGTCAAACAACTTGGCGTTACCGATAGCTATTTTTTGTCCCTCAAAGTCGGCGCGCACTCCTTTTCCGGTAACGGCTTCGACTTCTCCGGCTTCGCTCCAGCTTAAATCGCGGTTTTTTGCTTCCGTCGCCACCGCCTGCGCAAGGGGATGAGCGCTGCGGCTTTCTACAGCGGCGGCAACGGTCAGCAGACGCGCCTCGTCGCCGACGACGGCGACAACATCAGTCACCTTGGGTTTGCCGACGGTCAAGGTACCGGTCTTGTCGAAGGCGATGGCCGTGAGCACGCCAAGATTTTCCAGATGGACACCACCCTTGATCAGCACGCCGCCGCGCGCTGCGCGGGCTATGCCTGACAGCACGGCCGACGGGGTTGCTATGGCCAGCGCGCAGGGTGATGCCGCTACCAGAACCGCCATGGCGCGGTAAAAGGATTCGGCAAAAGGGAAGCCGAACAGTGGTGGCAGAACAATGAGCAAACCGGCACCCACCAGCACTACGGGCACGAAGATCCGCTCAAAGCGGTCGGTGAAACGCTGCGTGGGCGATTTTTGCGTCTGCGCCTCGGCCACCATTTTTACCATGCGCGCCAGCGTACTTTCCTGCGCCAGCTTGGTCACCTCGACCGTCAACACGCCTTCGCCATTGACCGTGCCGGCGAAAACCTTGTCGCCCGCTTGCTTGTCCACCGGCATAGATTCGCCGGTGACCGGAGCCTGGTCCACCGCCGAGTTCCCGGATTCCACCTGACCATCGGCGGGGATGCGTTGACCGGGCTTGACGATCACCCGGTCGCCACGCTGCAGTTCCTCGACCCGCACCTCCATCTCCAGACCATTGCGCTGCACCATGGCTGTTTTCGGGGCAAGTTCCGCCAGCGCCTCAATCGCCTTGCGTGCGCGGTCCATGGCCATATGTTCCAGCGCGTGCCCCAGGCTGAACAGGAACAGCAGCAAGGCGCCTTCCTCCCAGGCGCCAAGCGCAGCCGCCCCAGCCGCCGCGACCAGCATCAGGGTGTCGATGTCGAACTGGCGCTTGCGCATACTCTCCACAGCTTCCCGCAGCGTGTAGAACCCACCCGCAGCGTAGGCACCAAGCAACAGTCCGAGCGATAACCCGCGAGGGGCGTCAGCACGGCCAGCCAGCCAGCCAGCGAGCAGCAGCAAGCCCGCGCAGCCGCTAAGAATCAGTTCACGATGGCCGGCGAACCATCCCGCCTCGGCAAGCTCGGGCAAGTTCGGTTTCATTTCTTCAGCCATCGTGCTACTCCTTCTGATGCCATTAATTTCTACGGGTGTGGTGAATGGTTAATTGCTACTGTGGCCCGGCGCACTTCGGGCAGGGGGTTCCGGGACCGCAGCCACCTGCGTTGTTGTCCATTGAATGCCCCAATATCGGCTCCAGAATTCCATGGCCTGCTCCTTTGAATCAATTTAATGAAAATACTGGCGATGCCAGGCCAACAGTAGCTACCCGGGATGGCTGTGGTCATCAGATTTTTGGCTGAGGCGCTTCCAACCGGGCAGGTGGTGAAGAGACAGGGTTGCAAAAAGCAGCACTCCCGTGACAATTGCCAATACATACATGCCGAAAGCGCTGGCCATGCCGACTGCCGCTGTCGCCCAAAGGGTTGCGGCAGTCGTCAGTCCTGCGACACCTCCTTTGCCCTGAAAAATGACCCCCGCCCCGATGAAGCCAATGCCCGTGACAACCTGCGCAGCAATACGGGTGGGATCACCGCCGACGTGGACAGAGATCAGACTGAACGCACAAGCGCCCATTGAAATTGCCATGTAGGTTCGAATGCCCGCATCGCTGGCATGACGCTCCCTTTCCAAACCAATCAAGCCACCGATCACTGCAGCAAGAATCATTCGGGAGGCATAAAGAAGTTCAGTGTTGACATCCATTTTTTTCCTTTCCCGAGGACAGGCTTTGAATACCATCGGTTTGGCAGAAAAACACGGTGAGCCCTTCGCTAAAAGAGGCTCGGTTCACAAGCAAAACCCTTGATAGCAAGGGTGTCAACATCGAATACTGATCAAAAAATGGGCACTGCATTAACGATGTTCACAACATAGACCCACCCGGAATTGGCCTGCCCCGTACGCCCCGAGGCGACAATGATTTTCACCAATTCGTCGACATGATCGTCGCCGCAGTGAAGCTCCAGTTTGTACTCGTTAATAACCTCATCACCGAGGTCAACCGAATAGCGACGCTCGCCATCGTCCAGCGGAACCAGCGACCCCTTCACCATATAAACAGTCAGGTTGTGTTCACCGCTACCCACAGCCGTCCATGCCACAGAGCTCTTGAGGGCGCTGATGACTTCTGCAATCCGATTGCGATGGATGTAGGCCTTGATTTCTTTCATGATGAAGCTCCTTCACTGGCGCTAAGTTTTTGCGCGTTACGCTCAGCCCGAAGCTCGGACCACTCATAAAAAAGTGGAAGTAACAGCAGAGTCAAGGCGGTTGATGTAAACAAGCCGCCCACCACCACAGTGGCCAGCGGACGCTGGGTTTCAGCGCCAACTCCAGTGGATAGAAGCATGGGAACCAGACCAATGATAGCCACCGAGGCCGTCATCAGCACGGGCCGTAGCCGCAACTCAGCGCCCCGGCGTACCGCGTCCCTGATGGACAAACCTTGGCGCCGCTGGTCATTTAGGAACGTAACCATCACAATACCATTGAGCATGGCCACCCCGAATACCGCGATAAAGCCAATGGCAGAGGGAACCGACAGGTATTGACCTGTGATGAACAGGCCCACAATGCCGCCGATGATGGCGAATGGCACGTTGGCGATGATCAGCGTTGCGTGACGCACGGAATTAAATGCCGTGTACAGCAACATGAAGATCAGGCCAATGGTCAATGGAACGATCACTGCCAGGCGGGCCATCGCACGCTGCTGGTTCTCAAAGGCGCCGCCCCATTGAAAGTAATAGCCTGTCGGTAATTTGACCTGCTCCGCGATCTTGGCGCTGGCCTCCTTCACAAAACTGTCTACGTCACGGCCCTTCACGTCCATCTGCAGCACCGAGTACCGCTGCAAGGCCTCGCGCCGGACAAACGAGTAGCCTTCATCCAGCTCAATGGTCGCAACCTGCGAGAACGGCACCAGCGCTCCTTCTCCGGTGCGTATGGGGATGGCGCCGATGCTTGCCGGGCTGGCCCTGAAAGCGTCGGGCAAACGCACTGTAATGTCGAATCGTTTGGTGCCGTCAATCAGGGTAGAAACAGCTTCCCCACCTATACCGGCCTTGACCACTTCAAGGACGTCGTTCACATTGATGCCGTAACGAGCTGCGGCCTCTCGATTGACCTTGATTACAAGTTGAGGCTTGCCCTTGTTCGCCTCCGCAGACAAGTCTGCCACGCCAGGGACTTTGCCCAACACACCCTGTAGCTCCCCAGTCAGCCGGTCTAAGGTACCGAGGTCTTCACCGTAAAGTTTCAGCGCGAGAGTGGCACGTACACCGGAAATCAACTCTTCAACACGGGACTGGATGGGCTGGCTGGCTCCGATAACAGCAGTGGGAACCACCTTCTCCATGGCCTCCTGCATTTCCGATGCAAGAGCGGGATAAGACACCTTTTCTGGCCAATCCGACTGAGGTTTGGTCGCTATCAGTATTTCCATGTAGTTGACGTCGGTGGTTTCACCACCCTCAGCCCGGCCTATGGTTGCCAGGACAGACTCGACCTGCTTGGGGAATTGCTTCTTGAGCTCTGTACTGATGACGTTGGACACGCGAATGGACTCGTCAAGGGACGTGGAAGGAATACCGGTCACCCGAAACAGTATGGTTCCTTCTTGAAGTTGCGGCATGAACTCCTTCCCAAGGAAAGGAAACAACGCCAGCGACACAAGAAGCAGCCCTAGCGCCGTACTGACAACCAGCTTTTTACGCTCCAGTGCCCAATCAAGCAGCGGAAGGTAGACCTTTTTGGCCCAGCGCACGATAAAGGTGTCACGCTCTTCCTTGGGTTTCAGGATGAGTGCCGCCAGTACCGGCACCAGCGTCATGGACAGCAGGAGCGAACCCGCCATTGCAAACGAAATCGTGAATGCCATTGGCTTGAAAAGCTTGCCTTCCAACCCTGTGAGGGAGAACAACGGCATGAACACCACGATGATGATCAGGATGGCGAAGGCGATAGGGTTCATCACCTCGCGCGCGGCTTCAAGGATCAGGTGAGTTTTCTTGATCGGTTTACCGGATTCCTTGGCATGAGCTAGCAGCCGGAAGGCGTTTTCGATCATTACGATGGCACCGTCAACCATCATCCCGGTGCCAATGGCCAATCCGGCAAGCGACATCAAGTTGGCCGTTACCCCAAACTGTTGCATGAGAATGAACGCAATCAACATGGCCATCGGCAAGGTCACGATGACGACGATAGCGGAGCGGAAATCCCCCAAGAATAGGAACAGGATGATCGCTACCAGAACTGCGCCCTCTATCAATGAGTTTTGAGCGGTGCGCAGTGCCTTGTCCACGAGATCAGTACGGTCGTACACCGGGATCAGCGACACGCCCTTTGGCAGGGCTGCCTGTGCGAGGGCCAGCTTTGCTTTCACGGCTTCGACAACATTCTTCGCATTTTCATTGACCCGCGACAGCGCCATTCCAAGAACAGCCTCCTGACCATCCCGCGTGACCGCACCAAACCGGGGCGCTGCGGCTTCCTTCACATCAGCGACATCACGTACAAAGATCGGCGCACCATTGCGCTCGGCCACCACAATGCTCGCGATGTCGGTGGTCCCTGTCACCAGGCCCAATCCGCGAACCAGGTATTGCTCGGAGCCAAGATTGATGGATTGTCCACCCACCTGCTTGTTGTTTGCAGCCAGACTGTCCATGACTTGCCTGAACGTCAAGCCATACTTGATCAATTTATTGGGGTCAATCTGCACCTGGTACTGCTTCTGGTCGCCGCCCCATGAAATCACATCATCCACCCCTGGGGCGGTCCGCAGGATCAGCCGCACGGTCCAGTCATGCAGCGTTCGCAGATCCATCGCGCTTAGCTTTTTGTCTGCAGATTCGATGGTGTACCAAAACACCTGGCCCAGACCGGAACTGTTGGGACCCAGGACAGGCTCACCATAACCTTCGGGCAACCGGCCTTTGACATCCTGGAGTTTTTCGCCAACGAGACGACGCGCAAAATAGATGTCGACGTTGTCCTTGAAATAGATGCCAACATAGGAAAGGCCAAACAGGGAAACCGAGCGAACTTCTTCCACATTGGGCAAACCTGCCATTGCACCTTCGATAGGCGTCGTGAGCAGTCTTTCAACGTCTTCTGCGGCGAGACCGGGTGATTCCGTATAAATATTGACTTGGACAGGTGTCACATCCGGGAAGGCGTCCACAGGTACGTTCCGGAAAGCTTGTACACCGAGGCCGACCAGCACCGCGAAAGCGACGAGAACGAGTACTTTGTAACGCAGGGATGCGTCAACGATTGCATTGAGCATGATGTTTTATCCTTGGCTCAATGGGCATCGCCGATTTGCGACTTCAGCATTCGCGCTTTCAATGCATAAGCACCTGCTGCGACGACCTGGTCTTTCGGTTTCAAGCCAGACTTGATAACCGTACGTCCTTGCAGTTTTTCTCCGGTCTCAACAGCGCGTGGCTGGAAACCGCCTCCTTCGCTTACAAAAACCGTCGGTTGCCCCTGAAGCAGCAAGATGGCGCCGTCAGGCACTGAAATCGCTTCCAGTTGCCCACCAGTCGCGATGTTTGCCGTGGCGAACATTTCCGGTTTGAGACGGCCGTCTTTGTTAGGCACCTCGATACGCGCAGCGATCGTGCGGCTGTCCTTGTCCAGGACATTGGCTATGTATGCCACTCGGCCGTTAAAGCGTTCGCCTGGATAGGCACCCACGGTCACGGTCGCTGCAGCACCAGTTTTCACTTTCGAGAGAAGCTGATCAGTAAGGTTGGCTTCAATCCATACCTTTGACAGGTCTGCAATAGTGAAAACGGCATCGGCTGGCGATCCGAGTTCACCTATCGTGGCTTTCTTCTGAATCACGGTGCCCGCAAATGGTGCCGTCAGCGCAAATGTGGACTGTGCCCTGCCGCTCGCGCTGGCGGAACCTCCGAGCAATCGCAACCGATCACTTGCTGCGCGGGATTCCGCACTGGCGCGCTCAAGCTCACCACGCGCCCTGAGCAATTCCTTTTGCGGGATGATTTCTTCTGCGCTGAGTGACTCTGCACGTTTGAAGTCGGCCTGAGCAACCCGCTCAGACGACTGCGCACGCAGAAGTGCAGATTGCGCCTCGCCAATCGCCAGACTGTCCATGATCGCCAATGACTGCCCGGCGCTGACGTTATCCCCAAGACTAGCCGACACGCTCACAATCCGGCCTTCGACGCGCGGCGCAATTTTGGCAATTCGATCCTGATTGGGTCGAATGGTTGCGGTCATGCTTACGAAGTCCTCGAAAGTGCGAGAGTTGACTTCTTCAAGTTTGATCCCTGCCCGCTCCTGCTCTTCCGGAGTCAGTTTCAAGCCCTTTTTTTCTTTGGCTGCCTCGCCTTTGGCTTCTTGCGTGGCAGGCTCAGTTCCCTTTGCAGATTTGTCCCCGCATGCGCCCAAGACGAGCAGTACAGCCAGCAGCACAGAGACGCCTATAGGACGGTACGAAGAGGAAATATTGGTAAATTTGAAAGTGTTCATGATGAATCTCATTCTTTGGGCCAACCCGCTTCGAGCTCCAGGGCTGCGCGGGTACTGTGGTATTCAGATAGCGCTTCGATGAGGTCGCGGCGAGCATCGAGCGCCTGACGGTTAACGACGATCAGCTCCAGCAGGCCGATCTGCCCCGCCTGGCGGGACTTGACGGAAAGACTAAGGTTTTCGGTCAGGGCGGGTAGTACAACCTCCTGTAGTCGGCGCACGCGTTGCTCCTGGCTGGACAGCCTCGACCAGAGAGACGCCACGTTGGCTCTCACGTCCCGCTGCGCAGCCTCCCGCTCAATTTGTGCATGGGTGGCCTCGCTGGAAGCCTGACCGATTCCTGTGGCATTGCGCTTGAACAGTGGCAGGGGCACAGTGACAGAAATGGTGGTGAGTCTCTCGCGGGCGACGCTGGAACCTTCCCGGCCTGCGTTCACCCCCACCGTCACGTCGGGGTAAACACTCGCGCGCTCCAGACGATATCGGGCATTGGCGCTTTTTTCGCGAGCGGCCAGTGCCAGTAGGCGAGGTTGGGCATCCAGACTGTTCGAGAGGTCGTTCAGTGCAAAGCCCATGGCCTGTGGTGTCAGTTCTCCCTGTGCCTGCGGCAGGGCTGAACCCACTAGCTGAAGGCGCGCAGCAAGCTCGTTGCGTTCTTCGTTTAACTGCTCTTGTGCTTGTGCCAACTGGTTACGAGCGCGCTCCGCTTCCACCAGGGCGACGTTTGCGTCGAGCTTGGTGTCTTCACCGGCGCTACGGCGCTTTTGAACTGCGGCTGCAGCATCGTTAAACAACTTGAGTGCCTGTGCTTCTAGGTCCACGCGTTGCTGCAATGCCAACACCCGATAAAACCGGGCAGAAACATCGCTTCGAATTTGCCGCTGGGTATCGACGATTTCATAACGGAGCGCTTCCAGAGCGGAAGCAGCCGTTTCACGTCGAAAGCCGCCTTGACCGCCTGTTTCAAAGGCCTGGGACAGCCCTCCATTCCACTCGTTACGGCGCTCAGTGCTCATCCCAACTTGGGGCACCACGCGCCTGGTCTTGTCCAGCGAAAGTTGAGGATTGTTAAATAGCAGAGACTTGGCGTCAGTGTTGAAACCCTCTGCAGCGGCAAGTTGTGCTTGCTTGGTGCGCAAGGACGGATTGGCCAGTGCGGCTCTAACAAGCGCTTCGGGGAGGGTCAGCGGCGCCAGATCAGTCGCAGGAGCGTCTGTAACGCTGACAACCTGGGTGACTTGGCCGAAGCCGGGGGCAGATAAAAAAAACAGTGTGCAGGCCAGCGCCAGCGTTTTCGGTTGCATCGAATTCTCCTAGTTGTAAAAACAAAGGGGGAGAATCCGGCGGAAGGCTCGCTACCGGAGGGTAGCTAAAAAGAGGGAAGCGTTCTCGCCGGATCAGGCGGCGAGATTCCACTTAGGTCGTTCGATTAAATCCGGCAGTCCGAAGCGCGTCGGATGCGTGTCAGGCGGTAGATAAATCGATGGAATGACAACGGGCAAGTTTAGCGTGGTGCTTGTAGGGGGCTGGGCGCACCCGCTGTGGCAATAGCCACAATCGGGGTCATAACCGTCTGAAAAAGAAGTCGCCGCCTCAGTGCTTTGGCCAGACACCTTGTGCACATGCGCGTGATGCCCCAAGTGGCTGACCTTGTCACCTTTTTCATGAGCACAGTAGCTCGCTGCCGCTCCCCAGGCAAACTGGAAAGGCAGAAACACCATAAAAAAGATGACGAGATAACGGCGCATAAAAACAGTGTATCAGTGACTCGATCTAAGATCGACTGTCGGGTCACTTGGCTTTGGCGCGGAGCAGGCGAAGACCATTTCCCACGACCAGCAAACTGGCCCCCATGTCCGCGAAGACGGCCATCCACATGGTGGCGCTACCGAAAACGGCGAGCACCAGGAATACGCTCTTGATGCCAAGAGCCAAAGTGATGTTCTGCCAGAGGATGGCGTGGGTACGTCTGGACAAGCGCACTGTCTCTGCAACCCGCTGCAAATCGTCGTTCATGATGACGACATCGGCGGCTTCCATCGCCGTGTCTGTGCCCGCCGCACCCATGGCAAAGCCGATGTCAGCTTGCGCCAGCGCCGGCGCGTCGTTGATTCCGTCGCCAGTCATGCCCGTGGCGCCGTAACGCTGTTGCATGTCCTTGATGGCGTCGAGTTTGGCTTCCGGCAGCATGTCGCCCCGCGCTTCATCAATACCGGCTTCGGCGGCGATTGCTTTGGCTGTGGCGGTGTTGTCACCGGTGAGCATCACCGAGGAAACACCCAGCGCTTTGAGGTCAGCGATGGCCTGCCGGGACGTCTGGCGGATGGTGTCAGCCACGGCAAAGAAGGCGATAACGCGACTTTCATCCGCCAGCAAACTTAACGTCCGGCCTTGTTGCTCATGCTTGGCCAGTTCTGCTTCAAGGTCGGTGCCGCACAGGCCACGCTCATGGATGAGGCGGTGATTGCCCAGGACCAGGCGCTGACCATTGACGATACCCTCTACGCCCCGGCCTGGCAACGCCTGGAAATTTTCCACTGGCAGGGCTTCCACGCCCAAGCCGCTCACGATGGCTTTCGAAACAGGGTGGTCGGAGCGTGATGCCAGAGTAGCCGTCAGTTGTTTGCTGGAGACTTCGTCAGCTTCGCCCCATACGCGCCAATCCACCAGCTTGGGTTTTCCTTCAGTGATGGTTCCGGTCTTGTCCAGCGCAACCACTTTCAGCAAGCGTGCCTCCTCAAGGTAGGTTCCGCCCTTGATCAGGATGCCCCGACGCGCAGCGGCGGACAAGCCACTCACCACCGTGACGGGCGTGGAGATCACCAGTGCGCAGGGGCAGGCGATTACCAGCAGCACCAGTGCCTTGTAGATCGCCTCCATCCAGCTTAAGTCCATGAGAAAAGGCGTGAGCGTTGCCACTGCGATAGCAATGGCAAAGACAGCCGGGGTGTAGATGGCGGCAAAGCGATCGACAAAGCGCTGCGTCGGTGCGCGGGTGCCCTGGGCCTGCTCTACGGCGTGAATGATGCGGGCAAGGGTCGTATCGCTGGAAGCCGCGGTCACGCGGAATTCAAGCTCACCGGTTTCATTGATCGTCGCGGCAAACACAGGGTCACCGGGTGCTTTGTCCACCGGAATGCTTTCGCCCGTGATGGGGGCCTGATTGATCGCTCCGTTGCCTTTGGTCACGATGCCGTCGAGGGGTACGCGTTCACCGGGTTTGATACGAACCGTTGCGTCCATGGGTACGGAGGCCACGGGCGTCTGAACCCAAGTGCCGGCGGGTGTGAGCATCATGGCCTGGTCCGGGGCCAAATCCAGCAGGCCCTTGATGGCGTTTCGCGCACGATCCACGGCCCTGGCTTCAATCAATTCGGCAATCGCGTACAAGGCCATCACCATGGCGGCCTCTGGCCATTGACCAATCAGGAACGCCCCGGTCACAGCAACCGCCATCAGGGCATTGATGTTGAGCTTGCCGCGAAGCAGGGAAGCCAGCCCCTTTTTATAGGTGTCCAGGCCCGCCAGCCAAATGGCCAGAGCAGCCACGGCCATGCCGGCAATTTTCCAGGGCAGCTCTTGCGGTGCAAAAAAAGAGATTGCTTCGGCGCCCGTGGCCAAAAGCAGGGCCATGGCCAGACGAGTCAGGCCGCCCGCCAGGCCTTGCGTGCCAGCCGCAGGAGCGTGATCATGATCCTCTGGGTTTCCCGGCACTTTGGCGGCGCTTTCCAATAGCGGCTGGGGGTCGTAGCCTGCTTTGCGAATTGCGTCGAGAGCAAGCGGTAAGGCTTCTTGAGCTGCGTCAATTCGGAGCGTGCGAGCGCCGAGCTGAAATCCCAATGATCGAATGTCCGCAATCGGTTCCAGGGCGCGCCGGATGTCAGCTTCTTCCGCACTGCAGTCCAAGGTGGCAATGCGGAAATATCGGCCCCTGGCGCTGGACGGAGGCAATGGCGACTCGGTATTGGCGGGCGGGGCGGTACTGCTGTCTACTGCGCAGCATGCGTCGGCCGGGGTGGATGTTCTGGGAGTAGTCATGGCATGATTGGAAACCCTCAAGTCACTTCAAGGTCAAGCGATGCCTGTTTCAAATCCATCCCAAGCGCGGGGTCATCAGATTGGCGCGGCCGCGCGGCACAGCGGCGTCAGCCCGGCCAACATCCGTTTTTATGAGAAGGAAGAGCTGCTGAGGCCGCATGGGCGCGGCGACAACAGCTATCGTTTGTATAGCGAGGGTGACGTGCACCAGCTACGTTTCATCCGCCTGTGCCGGGCCATGGACATGTCGCTTGATGAAGTTCGCACCCTGCTCGGGCTGGACCTGAACATCAAGACCGATTGCGCGGCGGCACGCGACGCCCTTGACGGGCACTTGGGCCATGTTCGCGCGCGACTGGCGGAGTTGAAGGCGCTGGAAAAGGACCTGAAAGCCTTGCGCAACCGCTGCGACGGCAGCGACACGCATTGCCACATCATTGAGGCCTTGCACCAATTGGCCGATGCGCAGGGTGCAGGCATTGCCGCGCCAGCAGCAAGAAAGCGCCATGTTTAGCGATGACATCCATCGCTGAGCAGCCTGCATATGATGAGTGATCACCGGATATAGGAGTTTTCATGCAAGCCAAATCGCATTGGGACGAGGTCTACAGCACCAAGTCCTCCAACACTGTCAGCTGGTACCAGCCGCATGCCACCCTGTCTCTGGAGGTGATTCGTGGCGTGGCACGGGACAAGTCGGCGCGTATCGTCGATGTTGGTGGCGGCGCCTCCAGCCTGGTGGACGACCTGCTGGCTGATGGCATGACGGAGGTGAGCGTGCTTGATATTTCCGGCGCCGCGCTCGACGTGGCGCGCCGGCGCCTGGGCAAACAGGCCGCGCGGGTGAACTGGATGGAGGGCGACATCACCACCGTCGCGCTGAAACCAGCCAGCATCGACATCTGGCATGACCGGGCTGTTTTTCATTTCCTCACCGATGCAGCGGATCGCGCTGCCTATGTGGCGCAGGTACGCCGCGCCATGTGTCCGGGCGGCCATGTCATTGTGGCCGCGTTCGGGCCCGAGGGGCCGCTGGAATGCAGCGGCTTGCCTGTCGTGCGGTATGCGCCGGATGCCTTGCATGCCGAGTTCGGTGGCGCGTTCGAGCTGATCGAGCACATGCAGGAAGACCACCACACGCCTGCCGGGCTGGTGCAGCATTTTGTGTATTGCCACTGCGTGATGCACTGAAGGCACCGATGCCTGAACGGGGCTGCACATGAGCGCGCTGGCACAGCCGGGCGTGCTCGCCACCTTGCTGGCGGCGGCGCTGTTCGGCGCCGGCACGCCACTGGCCAAGCTGCTGCTGGCCCAGACCAGCCCTTGGTTGCTCGCTGCCTTGCTGTACCTGGGTTCTGGCCTGGGTTTGTTCGTCTTGCGTCTGCTGCGCAAGGCGCCGCCAGTGCAATTGCCGCGTGGGCAAGGCAAGTGGCTGGCGGGCGCGGTGCTGGCCGGGGGCATGGCCGGCCCGGTGCTGTTGATGGTGGGCCTGTCGGGCATGCCGGCATCAAGCGCTTCTTTGCTTCTCAATGCCGAGGGTGTGTTCACCGCCTTGCTCGCTTGGTTTGTTTTCCGCGAAAACTTTGACAAGCGTATTGCGCTGGGCATGCTGGCGATTGTGGCGGGCGGCGTGGTCTTGTCATGGCCGGGTCAGGCGCGTCTTGAAGAGTTGTGGCCGGCGCTGGCGGTGGTGAGCGCTTGCCTGGCCTGGGCCGTGGACAACAACCTGACACGCAAGGTGGCTTTGTCCGACGCCTCGTTTATCGCCATGGTTAAGGGGCTGGCCGCAGGGGCTACCAATCTGGTGCTTGCGTTGGCGCTGGGGGCGGCCTGGCCCGGCGTTCCCGTGGTGCTTGCTGCCGCCGTGCTGGGCTTTGCAAGTTATGGCGCCAGCCTGGCGCTGTTTGTGATCGGCCTGCGCCACCTAGGCACGGCCCGCACCGGGGCGTATTTTTCCATCGCGCCCTTCGTTGGCGCCGCTGTTGCCATTGCGCTTTTGGGTGAGCCTGTGTCTCTGCCGCTGGTACTGGCAGGGACATTGATGGCTTGGGGTGTCTGGCTGCATTTGACGGAAAGCCACCAGCATTTTCATACGCACGAAGCGCTCGAACACAGCCATGTGCATGAGCACGGCGGGGACGATTTGCACCACGACCATCTGCATGAGGACGCCACGGCGCCGGGCACGCGTCATGCCCATTCACACCGCCACACGACGATTGCGCACACACATGCACATTTTCCCGACGCGCACCACCGTCATCCCCATTGAGCGCAGATCGGTGTCCCGTCGGCAACATCGTGTGGCGGGTAAAGCTACTTGCCGCTCACTCCGACGCTTTCTTCGTTTGTAGGTGCAGTGCTGCCAGCCGCTCAGCCATTACCTCGGCGTCGGTATACCCATTCGTCAACATCTGCGCTTGACCATTCACGACGGCAAGCAAGGTCGGGAAGCCGCGCACGCCCCAGCGCTGCGCCTGCGCAAAGTCCTCACGCGTGCGCTGCCGCATCGCTTCGCTGTCAAAGTCGCGTAAAAAGTCGATGTGGCCCCAGGCTTCCTTGGTGCGGCCGTGCACTTCGTCCCAGATCTCACCGAGCACGGCGGCCTTGGTCGTGTCGCGGCCGTCGGCGTAAAACGCCTGCTGGGTCGCGTGGTACATGGCCAGCGCGAGCTGCGGCGCATGTTCGCGCACGGTGACCACGGCGCGGCAGGCCGGCTCGGTGTTGTAGATGAAATCCTCGCGTTCAAACAACGCTGGCGAAAACCGCTGGCCAGAGCGCTGCGCCACGTTGGCCCAGGCCCCGCGCAGTTTGGTTTTCAGTGCATCGTCCATCACCTGGGTGTTGTAGGCGCGCAGGCCGCCGAGCAAGAGCTCCACTTGCAGAGTCGGAAAACGCGCCAGCAGTTGGCCCAGCGGCACGCCAAAGCCGTAACACCAGGAGCACATCGGGTCACCGATGTAGACCAGCGCCACAGGAGCGGAGGTAGTGTTCATGCGGTATCTCCTTTGCCCAACTGGTGCTGCGCATGGTCCAGCCACTGCTGTAGGCTGTCCAGCAGATCCTTCTGGCTGAAGGAGCAACTTTCTTCGCAGAACAGCGCCGCCGACTCCAGCCGGTCCAGCAACTGCTGCAGCACGGTCGCAAATTGTGGCGGCAACGCGGCCAGCAAGACAGTCTGATTTTGCGCCAGTCGTGAAAAAGCCGCCACGGCCAGCGTGTCGCCGCGTAGTTGTTGCAGTGCGTCGGTCAGTGCGGCGAGTTGATGCTGGGCAGGGTGCATGGCCATCAGGATGCCACAGTGGCGCGCGGCCGTGCCTGCGCGGGTTCAAAGGCCAGGGTCAGCAGGGCCAGCAGGCAAAAAGCCACGCCAACCCAGCCGAGATGCGCCAAGATGGCGGTGGCCACGGCATAGGCGGTCATGGCCTGCCCGGCCGCCGCAACGCTGATGTCCAGCGAGCCAGCCAGCGGCACCAGAATGCCGCCCAGCACAAACGCGCCGCTGCCAATCACGAGGTTGCACAGCGCGAAGAGGTAGAGGACGGGCGGCATGGCGGGGCGGGTCACTTGCAGAAATTATGAGTCAAATCGTGCTGTAGCCCATATCGGACGCGCGCAAGCAGCTATCAAAATGAGAGCGACTTTGAGGTCGGTCTATTGCCTGGGTCAGGTTTGCAAGGATTGTGCCGCAGGGTTGCGATGTGTGCAGAGGGCGGCTAATCCAGCTTGGCACCTGACGCCTTGACGGCTGCAGCCCAGCGCGGCATTTCGGCGGCCAGGAAAGTCGCAAAGTCCTCGCTGCCCATGAAGGCCGGATCGGCCCCCTGCGTCACCATGCGGTTGCGGATGTCCGGGCTGACCATGACCTGTTTGAAAGCGTCGCTGAGTTTGGCCGTCACGTCTTTGGGCAGGCCGGCGGGCGCCAGAAAGCCGTAAAAACCGACCACCTCAAAGCCCTTGAAGCCCGATTCGATGACGGTCGGAATGTCCGGCAGCGCGGGATTGCGTTCCTTGCTGGTCACGGCCAGTGCGCGCACCTTGCCCTGCTTGTGGTAACTCGCCGCCTGCGGAATCGACTCGCCCATGAACTGCACCTGCCCGCCCATCAGGTCGGTAAAGGCCGGTGCGCTGCCGCGGTAGGGAATGTGCACCATGAACAGGCCGGCGGCGTTCTTGAACATCTCAGGCACCAGGTGGCTGATGCCGCCATTGCCGGCCGAGCCGTAGTTGACCTGGCCCGGACGCGCTTTGGCGTAATCCACAAACTCCTTGAGCGTGGTGACCGGCAGCTTGGGGTTGACCAGCAGCGCCAGCGGCTGCATGGTGGTGCGCGCAATCGGTGTGAAGTCCTTCAGCGTGGCGTAGGGCAGCTTGCTGTACAGCGCCGGGTTGATCACCATCACGCCGGTATTGGCCAGCATCAGGGTGTAACCGTCGGGTGCGGCCTTCATCACGTCCTGCGCGCCGACGGTGCCGCCGGCGCCCGACTTGTAATCGATCACGATGGGCTGGCCCAGCACCGCCTGCAGCCGCTCGGTCAGCAGCCGCGCATGCTGGTCCAGCGGCCCGCCTGCGGGAAAGCCGATGACCACACGTATCGGTTTTTCGGGAAAGGCCGCAAAAGCCCCTGAACTGAGCGCAACGAGCAGAGCCGCCAGGGCATGCCGGGGAGTGAACATGGGTATCTCCTTTTTTTGAAATAGTGGCCCATGATAAACAGCGTCGCGCACGCGACGCCGCTAGCGTCTTCCCCGATGCCCTGCTGGCCGGGGCACGTTACGCTAGCGCCAAGGAGACACCATGCACCGCGCCCATTTCAAGTTCTGGCCGAAACGCCTGCCCCACACCATCACGCCGCCCACCACCTCGCTGTGGCACAACCTGGTGGTCAGCGCCCTGCGTTTTCCGGAGAAGGCCGCGCTGGTGTTTTTTGGCCGCGTGTTCACTTATGCCGAAGTGCTGGACAAAGCCGAACGCCTGGCCGCGACGTTGCATGCCCTGGGCGTCAAAAAAGGCGACCGCGTGGTGCTGGACATGCAGAACTGCCCGCAGTGGGTGATTGCCCACTTTGCCATCCTGCGCGCCGATGCCGTGGTGGTGCCGGTCAATCCAATGAACCGCGCCGAGGAGCTCAAGCACTACATCACCGACCCGGATGCCAAAGTCGCCATCATCGCGGCCGACCTGGCGCCCGAGCTGGCGCGCGCCAATGCGCAATTGGCCCCGGCCGAACGCCTGCAGCACATGATCGTCACGCATTACAGCGACGCCTTTGACCTGCAGGCCGAAGGTGCTGAAACGCTCCCGCCCGCCTGGCAGGAGTGGCTGGGCACGCGGCATGCGCTGGCGGCACCCGACGGCGGCGCGGTCACTGACTGGGCCGATGCGCTGCGCGGCGATGTCGCGAAGCTGCCCGCGCACAGCGCCACGCCGCAAGACCTGGCGGTGCTCCCCTACACCAGTGGCACCACCGGCCTGCCCAAGGGTTGCATGCACACCCACGCCAGCATCATGCACAACGCGGTGGCCAGCGGCCTGTGGGGCAACAGCACCTTTGAAAACGTGGTGCTGTCGGTGGTGCCCATGTTCCACATCACCGGCATGGTCTCGGTCATGCATGCGGCGATTTACGGTGGCGCCACCCTGGTCGTGATGCCACGCTGGGACCGGGAGCTGGCCGGGCGGCTGATCTCAAAGTGGCGCGTGACGCACTGGACCAATATCCCGACCATGGTGATCGACTTGCTGGCCAGCCCGAATTTCGCGAATTTTGATTTGAGTGGCCTGGTCTATATCGGCGGCGGTGGCGCGGCCATGCCGCAGGCCGTGGCCCAGCGCTTGTGGGAGCAATACGGCCTGCGGTTTGCGGAGGGTTACGGCCTGACCGAAACCGCCGCGCCCTCGCACAGCAACCCGCCGGACGCGACCAAGCAGCAGTGCCTGGGCGTGCCCTTTGTCGGCGTGGACGCGCGGGTCATTGACCCCTTGACGCTGCAGGAAATGCCGCAGGGCGAGCAGGGCGAAATCATCATGTGTGGGCCGCAGAATTTTGCAGGCTACTGGAAACGGCCCGAGGCCACGGCCTCGGCTTTCATCGACTTCGAAGGCAATCGCTTTTTCCGCTCCGGCGACCTCGGGCGGGTCGATGAGGACGGCTATTTCTTCATCACCGACCGCCTCAAACGCATGATCAATGCCTCGGGCTTCAAGGTCTGGCCAGCCGAGGTCGAGGCACTGATGTTCAAACACCCGGCCATTCAGGAGGCCTGCATCATCTCCACCCGCGACGCCTACCGCGGAGAAACCGTCAAGGCGGTGGTGGTGCTGCGTCCGGCCGCGAAGGGCGCTACCTCCGAAGAAGACATCATCGGCTGGTGCCGCGACAACATGGCGGCCTACAAGTACCCGCGCGTCGTGCAGTTTGTCGATGCCTTGCCCAAGAGCGGGTCGGGCAAGGTGATGTGGCGCACGCTGCAGGAGGCAGAGGCACCGGCAGAAGCCGCGCAGAAAGTTTGAATCAAAAAGGCTGTTGGCCCTTATGGAATCAGCGTAACAAGCTATAAAAACAATAGCAAAACTGTACGGCCAGCTAACCGCCCGCCGTCAGCCGGCGTGGTGTGATCTCCACCGACTGGTCCCCGGTACTTATCCACACCGTGCCGTCCTGTACCGTCACCTGCAGTTGCATGGTTCGGTTGGCCAGTTTGGCCAGCGCCTGGCTTTGCGCCGCATCGATCTGCCAGACCACCAGGTTGGACGCACGTGTCAGCTTGCTTTCCATGGTTTTCCACCACACCGGTGTGCTGCTGGCAAAGCTGTAGGCGCTGACGCGTTCAGCCCGACCAGCAGCGCGCATCAGGCGCTTGTCGTCGGGCTGGCCGACGTCGATCCAGTGCAGGATGCTGTCGGTATAGTCCTTGTGCCAAAGTGCGGCCTCATCAACATCCCACAGGTCCTTGGCAAACTCCAGCTTGCCACGCTCCTCGTCGGCCGTGACGTGGAGCGCGAAGGCCAGCAGGCGGATCATCATGCGTTCGTCGGCCTCGGACGGGTGCCGTGCAATCGTTACGTTGTGGTCGGCGTAAACGCCGCGGTCCATGTCGGCAATGGCGAGTTGGGCTTTGTAAATGGTGGCTTTGAGTGCCATGGTTTTCTCTGCGGGATCGGGTGGTGGAGGCTGTATTGGAACAGACCAGCATGGACGGGGTACTCTGGCTATAGTCATCCCATGATCCGACTGTCTGTTCTTGACCAATCGGTGGCCGTGACCGGCCGCAGCGCCGATGCCTCCATCCGTGAAACCCTGGCCCTGGCCCAACACTGCGAGGTGCTTGGTTATGAGCGCTTTTGGGTCAGCGAGCACCACAGCCACCCCACCATCGTCGGCAGCGCGCCCGAGGTGTTGATGGCGGCGATTGCCGCGACCACGCAGCGCATACGCATAGGCAGTGCCGGCGTGATGCTGCCGCATTATTCGGCGCTCAAGGTCGCAGAGCAGTTTCGCGTGCTCGAAGCACTGGCGCCGGGGCGCATTGACCTTGGTGTTGGGCGCGCGCCGGGCTCGGACGGGCGCACCGCCCAGTTGCTCAATCCGCAGGCGCGCAGCGCGGCTGATCACTTTCCGCTGCAGGTGCGTGAGCTGCAGGCCTGGGTCGGCGGCAGCGACTTGCCCGAGGGTCATCCGGGCCGGGGCATCACTGCCGAGCCCGGTGGACCGACCGCGCCTACGCTGTGGATGCTGGGCAGCTCCAACTACGGTGCGCAACTGGCGGCGCATTACGGCCTGCCCTATGCGTTTGCGTATTTCATCACCGACGGGCAGGGCGCTGAAGAAGCCATCGCGATGTACCGCAACATGTACCGGCCCAGCCTGCAACATCCGCAGCCCCAGCCCGCGCTGTGTGTCTGGGCACTGGCCGCCGACACCGAAGAGCGGGCCTGGCAGGATTTTTCCAGCCGCGAGCGCTGGAAAATAGATCGCAACCGTGGCGCCCTGGGCCCGCTGCAATCGCCGGCCGAAGTGGCGCTGCGGCCCTACAGTCCTGCGGAACAGATGCAGGCTGAGCAGCTCAGGCGCACGTCGCTGGTGGGCAGCGGTCCACAGGTCGCCCAAAAATTGCGTGCCTTGTCAAAGGCGCTGGAGGTCGAGGAACTGGTGGTCATCACCTGGGCCCACGATCCGGCCGTGCGCAGGCGCTCTTATGAATTGCTGGCGGCACAATTCTGTGCAGCCCCAGCCCGCGCCGGCTGACCCTTCAAAAAAACTTTCAACCTATACCAGGAGATGCTATGGATGCCTCCCTGCCCACGGGCAAGGAATTGAGACTGTTGAACGCCAAGGGCATGAACAGCCGTCGATCAGGAAGAGAGACTTCGAGTAATCGAGGTGGATCCTCTGATGGATACGGCATCAAAGTGCC
>NZ_JAUYEY010000052.1 GCF_030689685.1 Polaromonas sp.
ATGCATCGGGGCCAGCGGGCGAGTCTGGGAAACCAGGCGGACCACGCAATCAAGGCCGGATATAAGTAAGCAGCCGACTTCTTCGCAACACGACACAAATTCTTCTTGCTACCCGGGAGGCATCCATATAAGACACCATGACAAGAACACTTTTCAGCAGTACCATCGCCGGCAGCCTGCCCAAGCCGGCCTGGCTGTCAGAGACCCAGAAACTCTGGCCGCAATGGAAGGCCGAGGGCGCTGAACTCGCGCAGGCCAAGGCCGACGCGACCCTGCTGTGGATCAAGGCCCAGGAGGACGCCGGGCTTGACGTGATCGGCGACGGCGAGCAGTCGCGCCAGCATTTTGTGCATGGCTTTCTTGAACAGGTCGAAGGCATCGACTTCGAGCACAAGGTCAAGATGGGCATACGCGACAACCGTTATGACGCCATGGTGCCGCAGGTGGTGGCCACGCTCAAACTCAAGGGCCGGGTGCATGCCGCAGAGGCCCAGCTACTGCGCGCGCACACCGGCAAAAAGATCAAGTTCACCTTGCCCGGCCCGATGACGATTGTCGACACCGTGGCCGACCGGTTTTACGGCGACCGAGTCAAGCTCGCCATGGCCTTTGCCGAGCTGCTCAACCAGGAGGCGCTGGCGCTGCAGGCCGATGGTGTGGACATCATCCAGTTCGACGAACCGGCTTTCAATGTTTACATGAAGGACGCCGCCGACTGGGGCGTGAAGGCGCTGGAGCGCGCCGCGCAGGGTCTGACCTGCACCACGGCCGTGCACATCTGCTATGGCTACGGCATCAAGGCCAACGACGACTGGAAGCAGACCCTGGGCGAGGAGTGGCGCCAGTACGAGCAGGTGCTGCCGGCGCTGGCGAAAAGCAGCATCCAGCAGGTCAGCCTGGAGTGTTACCACTCGCATGTGCCGCCGCACCTGATGGCGCTGCTCGAAGGCAAGGACGTGATGGTCGGCGTGATCGACGTGGCCAGCGACGAGATTGAAACGCCCGAACAGATTGCCGACACCATCGGAAAAGCCTTGCAGTACGTGCCGAAGAACCGACTGTTGCCCTGCACCAACTGCGGTTTGGCACCCATGAACCGTGAGATCGCGTTAAGGAAACTCCAGGCATTAGCACAGGGCGCGGCGCTGGCGCGTGAACGCTATGGCGCCTGAGATGACAGAGGCGAGCGCGCTCGAATTCGCCGCGCCTTCTGAACTGGGCCTGTGCCCTGATCGGCTGCAGCGCGTGCTGGACGTCCTGCAGTCGGAAGTGGACTGCGGCCGCCTGCCCGGTGCGGTGGCGCTGGTCGCGCGACGCGGCAAGCTCGCGCTGTTCGAAAGCGTGGGCCAGCTTGACCCGACAGCCGGCACCGTTATGCAGCGCGACGCGATTTTTCGCATCTACTCGATGACCAAACCGCTGGTTTCGGTCGCCGTGATGATGCTGATGGAGCAGGGCAAGCTGCTGCTCAGTGACCCGGTGGCCAAACACCTGCCGGAGTTTGCCAACCAGAAGGTGGCTGTGGAGCGTGATGGCCAGGTGACGCTGGAGGACGTGATCCGGCCCGCCACGGTGCAGGACCTGCTGCGCCACACGGCCGGGCTGACGTATGAGTTTCTTGGTTCAGCGGCGGTGCAGCGGCAATATGCCGAGCTGCAAATGGGGTCGCGCGAACGCAGCAATTCGGAATTTTCGCGCACGCTGGCAGCGCTGCCGCTGATGCACCAGCCCGGCAGCGTCTGGGAATACAGCCGCGCCACCGACGTGCTGGGCCGGCTGGTTGAGGTCGTCAGTGGGCAAACCCTCGGCGGCTACCTGCGCGAGGAAATTTTTGCCCCGTTGGGCATGCACGAGACCGGTTTTGTCGTGGCCGTAGCCGATCAGCATCGGATCGCCGAGCCTTTTGCGCACGACCCCGATGGTGGCGTGCCCATGCGTATGCTGGACCCGCGCCGCGCCATGGCCATGGAGAGCGGGGGCGGCGGCCTGTTGTCCACCGCCATGGATTACGCGCGTTTTCTGCAGTTCATGCGCAATCGCGGGGAACTGCTGGGCACGCGGCTGCTGGGTCCGCACACCGTCGACTTCATGACGGCCGATCACCTGGAAGGTCTTCCGTCTACCGGCGACCTGCTGCCGCCAGGCCACGGCTTCGGGCTCGGGTTTGCAGTGCGCATGGCGACGGGCGTGTCACCGGTTCCCGGATCGGTGGGCCTGTACTACTGGGGCGGCATCGCGGGCACCACCTTTTTTGTCGATCCGGCGCAGGATCTGTACGCGCTGCTGATGATCCAGGCACCGATGCAGCGCGACTATTACCGGCCGCTGTTCCGCAGCCTGGTGTACGCTGCCTTGCTGGACTAGGAGCCTGGGCGGCAGAAGGCGTCGAAGCGAGAAGTGGCCCCGGCGAGGACAGTTTTTGCCGGGTTTGCAGCGCCATAGCCGCAGCTATGGGGCAAAAAGCCGGTGAAAAATGGACCGTCGCGGCCGCTTTGCAGCCGACGTTCCTTCTGCCGCCCAGGCTCCTAGGAGACAAAACATGGGCCACGACCCCGGACACGGTCATTCCCACGGAGACAGCAACGCACCTGAGCCGACCGACTGGAAACACGACGGCGTGCGTGTGATCCCGGGCGGCCAACTCGACAGCAACGTGCCATCGACCCCCGGCATGGACCGCAAGGCCGCCATCAATTTCGCACCCACCCCCACGGCGGCATGTAAAGCGCCGGCAAAGCGGATGTGAGGCAGCGGTGAAGCCTGGCGCAACTGCGCAAAATTGCACACTTTTAGCCGGGCTGCGCATACTTTTACTTACGAATGTCACCGCGTCCTACATCGGCGTTTACATGAACTGGGTACAACAGAGGCTCTAACAAGGAGTACCCATCATGGATACAAACAATCAAGTTCCTGCCACACCAGGCAATCAGCCTGGTTTTTCTCAGCGCATGCAGCACAGCAAGGCGCTGGTTGCCATTGCAGCCGTGCTGGGCGTCACGGTGATGGCGCTTGCCGCCGCGCTGGTGGTCAATCGCTCCGACGCTCAGCCCGGTGGAACCGCCGCCGTGGCGCCAACGACGCAGTCGAGCACGACCACCAAGCAGGCCAGCAACACGCCGGCGCCCGCGAAACCCGTGGTTCAACAGCGGCCTGTTGTTGTGGCCCAGGCCCCTGCGCCCAAGCCGGTGGTTTGCGCCGACTGCGGCACGGTCGAAGCGGTGACCCCCGTCCAGCGCCAGGGTCAGGTCAATGGTGTGGCCGTCGGCAACACCACGGTGGGTCTGGGCACTGTCGCCGGTGGCGTGATCGGTGGCCTGCTGGGCAACCAGGTCGGCGGCGGCAACGGCAAGACGGCCATGACGGTGCTCGGTGCCGCTGGTGGCGCCTTTGCCGGCAACAAGATCGAGGAAAACATGAAAAAAGTCACCGTCTACCAGGTGCGCGTGCGCATGAATGATGGTTCGACCCGCAACGTCGAGGTATCCAGCGCGGTGGCGGTTGGCTCCAAGGTAATTGTTGAAGGCAACAACCTGCGCATGGCCTGAGCCCTGCCTGCCGCAAAGGCAGACATCAATGCATGAATGAAAGAGGCGTGATGGCAAGCCATCCCGCCTCTTTTTGCATTTGACATGTCGGCGCCGCCACACCACAGTCGGCGCAGACTGTGCGAAGATTGTCCGCAACCCGATCCCTGCCCCGGCGGCGGACCCCGCAACCATGAAAGAAGTGTTATGAAGGCCATCTGGAACGGCGCAGTCATTGCGCAAAGCGACGACATCGTGACCATCGAAGGTAACCATTATTTTCCCGAAAGCACGCTGAACCGCGATTACGTGACCTTCAGTAACCACCACACCATGTGTGCCTGGAAAGGCCAGGCGAGCTATTACTCGCTGCTGGTCAATGGCGAGATGAATACCGATGCCGCCTGGTACTACCCCGATCCCAAGTCTGAAGCCGAAGAGATCAAAGGCCGTGTGGCTTTCTGGAAAGGCGTGAAGATCGAAGCCTGATTTTTTGAGGAGACAAGCGATCATGTTTAAGCACATCTTGCTGCCAGTAGACGGTTCTTCCACCTCGCTGACGGCGGTCGAGAAGGCCAGGGGCCTGGCCCAGGCTTTCGGCAGCGCTGTAACGCTGATTTACGTGATCGACCCTTACGCCTTCAGCGGTGTCGGTGCCGACTTCGCTTATGGCCAGGCGCAGTATCTGGGCGCAGCGACGACGGAAGGCAAGCTGGCGCTGGCCGGAGCGACTGAGCGGCTTGAAAGCGCGGGTATCACGGTGGCCTCGTCCATCGTCGAAAGCCATGCCATCTATCGCGGCATCCTCGAAACCGCCAACTCGGTGGGGGCCGACCTGATCGTCATGGGGTCGCACGGCCGCCGAGGTCTCGAAAAACTCGTGCTCGGCAGCGTGGCGGCGCAGGTGCTGGCGCATGCGCACTTGCCGATTTTGATTGTTCGCGACTAAGCCATTTCGCGGTTTGCTGCCTGATACGGGCGGTTTGGGCATCAAATCGGTCGCTGGCCCATAGCACGCGGGCATAAGCAGCTATTGATTTCGTAGCAAAGACATCATACTGCGTCATCCGGGACCCGACCGGGATCCACGCTCGATGACCACCGCCGTTCGGTCGAAGCAAAAGAAAGTTACTTGTCGCCAGGCACTCACCCGATCAGCGGTCGCAGGCAAACCAAAAGGCCAGTAACCATGAAAAGATATGGGCAAAGGGCGGCTGTTCAATCCCTAACATCCGCCACCGGTTGGCTGCCGAAGTCCGGTTTCGCCAGGTAAGCCAGAATGCGCGCTGCGGCATCGTCGGGGGAAGTCAACTGCCCCCTGTCCTTGAGGGCGATGAAGTTGGCCTGGTCCGGAAATGCGGTGGCGTCGGCACCGCGCAACTGGGTTTGCATATCGGTGTCGATCACGCCGGGCGCCAGCGAGCACACGGCGGCGCCGTTCGGCTTGAGCGCTTCTTCCAGCGCCACGCAACGCGTGAAGTGGTCCATGCCGGCCTTGGCGGCGCAATAAATGGATTGCGAGGCCATGGCCTTGCGGCCCAGGCCGGAAGAAATATTGAGCACCTTGCGTTGACCGGTCCAGCTTTTGGTGGCGCGCAGGAAGGCGGCGGTGAGTTGCATGGGGGCTTCCAGCCCGACCGCCAGGCCTGTGTGCAGGTCGTCGGCGTCTGCGTCGCTCAGCGGGCCAATGCGCGGGATCATGCCGGCGTTGTTGATCAATACGGCGCTGGCAAAACCTTCGCCAGCCTGCTCGCGCAGCCATTGCTCCAACCGCGCGCTGAGGTCGACGCTCTGCGCCAGGTCTTGGGTCCATTGCAGCAGCGTGGCGCCCGCCAGTTTGGCCTGTGCGGCCAGAGTGTCGTTGGCCTTGCGCGAGATGCAAAGCAGGGTGTGGCCGGGTTTGAGCAGTTGGCGGGCCATGGCCAAACCCATGCCGCGGGAGGCGCCGGTCAGGATAAAAAGTTGGAGAGTCATAGCCACCGATGTTACTGACAAACGGCGACCAGCATGCCGGGCTGTGGCCTTCAGGTCGCCACAACGATGGGAAAGTTTGCGCGCAGGCCGTCACTGCCCGCCGCAAACGGCACGGTCAGTGCCGCCCGGTCGGTCTCATCGAGCCGACGCCACAAAAAGTCGCGCGTGTTGCTGGCATCACCGGCCACATAAAGCTGGGTGGTCAGCAGTTCGCGCTGGCCAAGCTTGACCTTCACATGAATGTGCGGTGTGCGCCCGGCATAGGCGACCGGTTTGAGCGTGCGAAAGCGGTAGCGCCCGTCGGCGCCCACTGTGATGCTGCCGAAGCCCTGAAAGCGCCGGTCTGCCCGGTCGCCGTCGCCGGGGTGGTGGTAGTGGCCGGCGTGGTCGCACTGCCAGATCTCGACCCGCGCGCCGGCCACCGGTTTGCCGGACAGATCGCTGACCCAGCCCTCAACCCAGGCAGGTTGCCCTTCAGAATAAACCAGCGCGCCGTTGCGCAGCAGGTCGGGGTCGCTGTCTTTGGGCAGGGCCACCGGGTAAAACGGACCTTCGGTTTGCGACGGGGTAGCGCGCCGGCTGGCAGCCGGCTGAGCGCGCGGGCCCAGCCACAGGGCAGGCGCTGCCACCAGGGCAGCGGCGACGGTGCGTCGGCGCAGCAGCGTGTGGGGGGAAGGGGCAGGTATTGGGCGCATCGAGGCTCTCCGGTGATCAGCGTGGGATGCTTCAGAAGCGCTGAAGTTCCGGTCTGACGCTGCTTTGTCAGAAGGGCGCGGGGTTATCGAACTGCAGGGGCTGGCCGCTGACCGGGTGCACAAAACCCAGCGCACTCGCATGCAGCAGCAGCCGAGGCGCGCGGGCCTGCACGGAATCGCTGCCGTACAGCCGGTCGCCCAAAATGGCGTGGCCAAAGCCCTGCAGATGCACGCGCAACTGGTGCGAGCGGCCCGTCAGCGGCGCCAGTTCCAGGCGCGTGTTGTGGGCCACCGCATCGCGCCCCAGGACGCGCCAGCGGGTCTGGCTGGCTTTACCATGCGCCGCATCGATGATGCGCAGTGGGCGGCGCGGCCAGTCCACGGCGATCGGCAGGTCGATCAGGCCCCAGCCACCGGCGCCGGGCGCGTCAGCTAGCTCGCCATCGACCACCGCGACGTAGCGCTTGTCCACGCTGCGGCGCTCGAACAGCGCGCCCAGCGCCCGCTGGACAGCGATGCTGCGCGCCATCAGCAGCAGTCCCGAGGTTGCCATGTCCAGCCGGTGCACTACCAGTGCGTCGGGGTAGTGCTGCTGCACGCGCGCGCTCAGGCAGTCTTGCTTGTCCTCTCCCTTGCCGGGCACGGACAGCAGACCGGCCGGTTTGTTGAGCACCAGCAGGCTGGCGTCGGCATGGACCAGTTCAAAGTCGCGCGTCATGGCGCCATTACCTGTGAAGTCATTGTTTTGCAATGGAGAGGCCAGCATCATTGAGTCATCGAAAAGTTGACAGCCAAAGGAGAAAATCATGACAGACGCAGGTGCCATTTCCCTTGCATGTGGTTTGTGGATCGGGTTGGCGCTATCGGCGCCTGCCTGGGCATAGCGTGATGGGTGGGCGGTTTCTGGAGGGCGCGGTGCGCCTGCCCGAGCTGATGGCACCGCTGCAGGTCAAGAGGTTTCTGCTGGCCGACCTGATCGACGCCAACTTCCTCATCGGTGTGGGTGTGGCCATGATGCTGCTGTTTGCCAACCCGCTGGGCCCTTAAGCCTTGGGCGGCGGGAAGTTGTGCACGGTGGGCGCAGCGCGCCGCTGCTCGCGCAGCATGAACAGGTAAAGGCTTTCCACCTTGTCCCGAGCCCAGGGCGTTTTGCGCAAAAACTTGAGGCTGGACGGCACGCTCGGTTCGAAGGTGAAGCAGCGGATCGCGATCCGCTGGCCGAGTTCTTCCCAGCCATAGTGGTCTGACAGCGCGGTGACCATGGCTTCCAGCGTGACGCCGTGCAACGGGTCTGTCATGGAGCCCCCACGCTCGTCACTTCGCGTGCCTTCGGCGGTTCGCTGCCCCTTGCACGAAGAAGAGGGGCGCTGCGCCTGCGGCCCGGCCCTTCGACAGGCTCAGGACTGGCCAAGGTCGGTTTCGCGGCCCTGGCTGGGTTTGTCTGGGCAGACCTGCGGAAAATCCTGGCGCTGCAGAAGCAGTCACTGGTTTATTTGTTCTTGAGCTTGCCGCGCAGGGGAACTTGCGTGACGATGGTCGGGCGCACCGCATCGGGCGAGACGGCTTTCGGGGGTGCCGTGTCCTTCTTCGGCTTCTTGACCATCTTGTCCTTGTTTTGCTGACCTTTTGCCATGGTGTTCTCCGGTGGGTTGATGGGGATGCCGCTGATTATCAGTGCAACTTGATGCGCGGGCGGTAGGTGCGGTCAATCATTTCCGACAAGGTGATCAAGGCAGTTTTCTTCCAGCCGCCCAGCGCCAGCTGGTGCTGCTTGTGCAGGGCCCAGTACATGAGCTTGGCCAGTTGCCCTTCGACAAAAAAACTGCCCTTGGTCAGGCTGCCCATCAGGCTGCCGACCGAGGAGTATTCGGACAGCGAAACCAGCGAGCCCTGGTCCCGGAACACAAAGGGCGCTACCTTCTCACCACGCTGCAGGCGCGGCAGCGCCTTTACCAGGTACATCGCCTGCTGGTAGGCGGCCTGGGCACGCGGTGGCACCCAGGTGCCATCGGGCTGCTGGCAGGCGGCGCAGTCGCCGAAGGCGTAAATGCTGGCATCTGCAGTTTGCAGGTTGCCGTTGACGATCAGCTGGTTCAGGCGATTGGTCTCCAGCGGCTGCGCGCCGCCCAGTGTTTTCAGGAAATCCCCGGCCTTGACGCCGGCGGCCCAGACCGTGAGGCTGGACGAGATCACCTTGCCGCTGGCCATCTTGAGGCTGCTTTCGGTGACCTCGACGACTTTTTCATTGGTGTGCACCTCGATGGCGAGCTTGCGCAACTCGCGCAGCGCCGATTCGCTCAGGCGCTCGGGCAGTTGCGCCAGCAGCCGCGGCGCGGCCTCCACCAGCACGATCTGCAAATCCTTTTCCGGGTGGATGTGGTCAAAGCCGTAGTTGGCCAGCATGCGCGCCGATGCATGCAGCTCGGCGGCCAACTCCACACCGGTGGCGCCGCCGCCGACGATGGCCACCGTCAGGCGGCCGCTGCCGGCGCTGCGCGGCACGGTCTGCGCACGTATGCAAGCGTTGATCAGGCGGTCGTTGAAGCGTTTGGCGGCCTGCGGGCTGTCCAGCTTGATCGTGTGTTCGGCCGCGCCCAAGGTACCGAAGTCGTTGGTCTGGCTGCCAACGGCAATCACCAGCGTGTCGTAGCCCAGTTCCTGCGCCGGTGTGATCTCGCGGCCGGCCTCGTCATGGCTGGCGGCGAGTTGCAGGGTTTTGCTGGCGCGGTCCAGGCCTTCAAGCCGGCCGAGGCGGAACTTGAAATGGTTCCAGCGCGCCTGCGCCAGGTACTCGATTTCCTCGGCATGGGTGTCAAAGCTGCCGGCCGCCAGCTGGTGCAGCAGCGGCTTCCAGACGTGGGTGCGTGCCGCATCGACCAGCGTGATCTCGGCCAGACCTTGTTTGCCCAAATGTTTGCCAAGCTGGGTGGCCAGCGCCAGCCCGCCGGCGCCCCCTCCGACGATGACGATGCGTTGCATGAGTTTTTCCTCTCCGGCCTCAAGTGGCCGGCAATGTTGTTGTGGCTCCATGGTAACTGGCGGGGAGGGCTCGGGATGACAGATCAAGCGATGAATTTGCTATGAATTCAGTAGCTGACCGCCCACGTCCACCAAGGGCTGGAGCCCGAAAACACTCTCAAGAACGAGAGGTTTTGGTTTTCCGGTAATTCCACCACGGCAACATCGCCCGCAGCGACAACACCTGTCCGCTTTGCGCGCGCTCGCCGCTGTAGCCGGGCAGACCGGTCAGCGTGTTCTGCCAGGCGGCGCTTTGCAGCTCAGCCAGCAGGGCCTGGACCGGCGCCTGCGGCAGCGCGGACTTCAGGCAAACCAGGTGATAACGCTCCTGCACCAGCGGCACGAAGTCCAGGCCTTTGTCACGCGCGGCCGCTTCGATGCCGAGCCCGGCATCGGCCGCGCCACTGGCCACCGCCTGGGCCACGGCGGTGTGCGATGGCTCCTGCGTGTCGTAGCCGCGCAGGCTGCCGGCGTCCAGCCCGTCTTGCGCCAGCAGTTCATCGAGCAGCACGCGGGTACCGGTGCCTTCAGCCCGGTTGATGTAGCGCAGGCCGGGTTGCTGCATGTCGGCCAGTTGCCGGATGCGGCGCGGGTTGCCTTTGGCCACGATCAGGCCCTGGCTGCGGTGCGCAAAACCGATCAGTTTGTGTTGACCCGGCTTGAGCAGGTTGCGGTAAGTGCGCGCGGCCAGCGTGCTTGTGCCCGGCCGGTCCAGCGTGTGAAAGCCCGCCATCATGCAGCGCCCGCTGTTGAGTGCGGCAATCGCGTCCACGCTGCCCATGAAACGGATGTCCAGGTGCAGGCGGCGCGTGGCGGCCTCGTCCCGCAGTGCGCTCAGCGCGGCGTCATGGCTGGCGTACAGGGTCAACACATGGGCGTCATCGTCGAAGGCGGTGGAAAACGCGCGTTCAATGTCGCCGCGCAAGGCCTCGATCTGCGGCGCCAGCCGGGCCTGCGCCTGGCGCTCGGCCCACAGCAGTTTTTCGCCGAATTCGGTCAGTTGTGCGCGCTGGCCCTTGTCCCAGACGATCAGCGTGCGGCCCAGCGTCTGCTCCCATTTTTTGAGCGCGCCCCAGACGTGGCGGTAGGACAGGTCGAGCGCACGCGCGGCCTTCGAGATGGAGCCCTGCTCACGCACCGCGTGCAGCAGGTCCATCAGCGGGTTGCGGATCAGCGCGTCTTTGCCGCGTTCGGGCGACAGCAGGTAGGAGAGTTCGACTTTGTGCATGGCAGGGGTGGGTACTGATTATCGGTGCAGCGCCGTACGACCCTGCCGCACCTATGCACCAGGCTTCTTAGCTCGTGATTCCCGATGGCTCCCAGGGATGTGCCCGTCTACGATAGGCCCACCTTTCCGCTTTGCATGAATACCTTCTCAGACAGCGTCAGCACGGCTTTTTCGCTCATTGCCTCCTTCGATCCCCTGCTCGGCAGCATTGTGTTGCGGTCGCTGGCCGTCAGTGCCAGCGCCTGTCTGATTGCCTGTAGCGTCGGCCTGGTGCTGGGCGCCTGGCTGGGCGTGGTGCGTTTTCGCGGGCGTGGCGCGGTGCTGACGCTGCTCAACACCCTGCTGGCCTTGCCTTCGGTGGTGGTCGGGCTGGTGGTTTACCTGTTGCTGTCGCGCTCCGGCCCCCTGGGGTTTCTCGGCTGGCTGTTTTCCTTCCAGGCCATGGTGCTGGCGCAGACCGTGCTCGTGCTGCCGGTGGTCACGGCGCTGGTGCGCCAGACCATAGAGGACGCCGACCGCCTGCACGGCGAGCAGTTTCAGTCGCTGGGCGCAGGCAAGGGCATGCGCAGCCTGCTGCTGCTCTGGGACGAGCGTTACACCCTGCTCACGGTGCTGATTGCCGCCTTTGGCCGCGCCATCTCCGAGGTCGGCGCGGTGATGGTGGTGGGCGGCAACATCGACGGCTTCACGCGCGTGATGACGACGGCGATTGCGCTGGAGACCAGCAAGGGCGACCTGCCGCTGGCGCTGGCGCTGGGCCTGCTGCTGCTGGCTGTGGTGCTGCTGCTCAATGTGCTGATTGCGCTGGTGCGTCGCTGGCGCGAACGTCTCGATGACGACTCGCCGCCCGACGGCGTGAAGCTGCTCGCAGCGCAGCCCCAGCGAGGCGGCGAATGAGCCTGCTGTTTGAACTGAAGGCAGTGGGTGTGCATTACGGCAAGGTGCAGGCACTGAAAGCCTGCGGGCTGCGCATCCAGGCGGGCGAGCGCGTCGCGCTGGTCGGCTCCAATGGCAGCGGTAAAAGCACCTTGCTGCGCACCCTGCACGGACTGGTGCGGCCCAGCACCGGCAGCCTGCAGGTCGATGCGGCGGCGCGCCAGGCGATGTTGTTCCAGCACCCCTACATGCTGCGCGCCAGTGCCCAGACCAATGTGGCGCTGGGTCTGTGGCTCAAGGGTGCGGCCTGGAAAGAGGCCAGGGTGCAGGCCTTGCGCGCGCTCGAACGTGTTGGCCTGCTGGCACTGGCGCAGCGCAACGCCAAGGCCTTGTCGGGCGGGCAGCAGCAGCGCCTGGCCCTGGCGCGCGCCTGGGCGCTGCGGCCGGATGTGCTGCTGCTCGACGAACCGACGGCCAGCCTGGACCCGGCCGCCAAACGCGAGGTCGAAGCCCTGATGGCTGAATTTGCGCAGGCCGGCATGACGCTGATCTTCAGCAGCCACAACCTCGGCCAGGTCAAACGCCTGGCCAGCCGCGTGATGTACCTGGAGCAGGGCCGCCTGCTGGCCGACCTGCCCACCCATGATTTCTTCAACGGCCCGCTGCCGCCTGAAGCCGAATTTTTTGTCAAAGGAGAACTTGTATGAACCTCAGTCCTGTGTCCTCGCGTTTTTTCAATACTTTCAGAGCTATAGCCCTTGTCCCGCTTGCGCTGGCAGCTACTGTTTCGATAGCGCAAACGCAGACCATCGTGATGGCTTCGACCACCTCGACCGAGCAGTCCGGCCTGTTCGGCACCTTGCTGCCGGCCTTCAAGCAGGCCAGTGGCATCGATATCAAGGTGGTGGCCCTGGGCACCGGCCAGGCCATCGACATGGGTCGCCGCGGCGATGCCGATGTGCTGTTTGTGCATGACCAGGTCGCCGAGGAAAAAGTCGTGGCCGAAGGGTTTGCCATCAAGCGTTTCCCGGTCATGTACAACGACTTCGTGCTGGTCGGCCCGGCCGCCGACCCGGCGAAAACCAGAGGCAAGGACATCGTCGAGGCGTTGAAAAAACTCAACGCGGCCAATGCCAATTTCATCTCGCGCGGCGACAAGAGCGGCACCCACGCCGCCGAGCTGCGCTACTGGAAACACGCCGGTGTGGACAACCCGCAGTTCGCCAACTACAAAGCCTGCGGCTGCGGCATGGGCCCGGCGCTCAACATCGGCTCCTCTGCCAACGCCTATGTGCTGACCGACAGGGGCACCTGGCTCAGCTTCAAGAACCGCGGTGAGCTGGTGGTGCTGGTCGAGGGCGACACCCGCTTGTTCAACCAGTACGGTGTGATGGTGGTCAACCCGGCCAAACACCCGAAAGTCAAGCTTGCCGAGGCACAGAAGTTTGTCGACTGGATTATTTCCCCGGCCGGCCAGGCATCGATTGCCAGCTACAAGATTGGCGGCGAGCAGCTATTCTTTCCGAACGCCCCGCGGCAGTAAGCAGCGCAGGGACGCCATGCAGGTGCTCCCATTCGAGCAGGGGCCGCAGGTCCGGCTCCGCCGGCCCGCAGGCGCAGCGGCCCCCTCGGGGGGCAGGGAGCGACACGTAGTGCGCGACCGTGGGGGCTATCGCAACAAGCCCAGCGCAAACGGCAGGCTGACGATGCCCAGCAGGGTCGAGAGCGTGACCAGGCCGGCGACAAACGCGCCGTTGTAACCCATGCGGGCGGCCAACACGTAGCAGCTCGAGGCCGTCGGCAGCGCCGAAAACGACAGCAGCACGGTGGTCTGCACCGGTGACAGTCCGAACACCCAGGACAGGCCCAGGGCGATCAGCGGAATGAAGAAGTGGCGAATGGCCAGCAGCGACACCGCCAGGGTTTTGGCCGAGGCCAGCGAAGCGAACTGCATGCCCGCGCCGGCGGCCATCAGGCCCAGCGCCAGTGAGGCCGCGCCTATGCGCGTGACGGTGGGCTCCAGCCAGACCGGCATCTGGAAACCCAGCAGGTTGGCGGCCAGCCCGGTGGCGGTCGCAATGATCAGCGGGTTGCGCACCAGCGCACCCCCAAAGCCGGTGTTCGCGCGCCGCGCCATGGGCCAGACCGCGCCCACGTTGAACAGCGGCACACAGACGCCGATCAGCACCGCGATCAGCAGCAGGCCTTCGGCGCCGGCCAGGCGCTCGGCCAGCGCCAGTGCGATGAAGGAGTTGAAGCGGAAAGCGACCTGCGCACTGGCGGCGTGTTCTCGCCTGTCGATGTGTGCGCCCAACCAGGGCAGATAGGGCAGTGAGTAGGCGAGGGCGATGCCCAGCACACCCATGGTCAGCCCGGCGGCGATCAGGCTGGAGGCGGCGCCCAGGTCCAGCGGGCTCCTGACGATGGAGTGAAACAGCAGGACCGGGAACAGGAAGTAATACACCAGGCTTTCCACCTGCTGCCAGACCGTGCGGTTCAGGGCGGTGTAACGACAGACCAGGTAACCACACAGAATCAGCGAGAAATCGGGAAAAAGAAGTTGCGCGTAGTTCACCCGGTGAGAATAACGCAAGCCATGGGACCCTCTGCCTGACTCGCGCCGCGCATGGCGGGAGTCAGGCAGAGGGTCCCCAGGAGCCTGGGCGGCAGAAGGTAGGTCGGCTGCAAAGCGGCCGCGTCGGTCCATTTTTCACCGACTTTTTGCCCCATAGCTGCGGCTATGGCGCTGCAAACCCGGCAAAAACTGTCCTCGCCGGGGCCACTTTTCGCTTCGACGCCTTCTGCCGCCCAGACTCCTAGGGGATTGCCCTTATGCGTTATCCACAAGAGGCAGGCACGTTGCTTGCGTTTAGGATATCCCCTGTTCTTTTTTTTAAGGAAGTTAGCCATGCAACGTCGTTATCTGCTCACCCTCTCCGCGCTGACGCTGGCCACCGCCGCGGCAGGTTCGGCCTTTGCCCAGCCCTATCCCAACAAGGTCATCAAGCTGCAGGTGCCTTTTGCACCGGGCGGCACCACCGACATCGTCGCCCGCGTGATTGCCGAGCCGCTGGGCAAGGCGCTCGGTCAGAACGTCATCGTTGAAAACAAGGCCGGTGGCGGCGGCGTGGTGGGTGCACTGGAAACCGCCCGCGCCACACCGGACGGCTACTCCCTGGGCATGGCCACCGTGTCCACCACGGCGGCCAATCCGGCCATCAATCCGAAAATCCCGTACAACACACTGACCGATTTCACGCCCATCATCAACATTGCAGCCACGCCCAACATCATCGCGGTCCACCCGAGCTTTCCGGCGCGCAATTACAAGGAGTTCCTTGCTGAACTCAAGAAGAACCCCGGCAAGTACTCTTACGCCTCCTCAGGCACGGGCGGCATTGGCCACCTGCAGACCGAGTTGTTCAAAAGCCTGAGCGGCACCTTCATCACGCACATTCCTTACCGCGGCGCCGGCCCGGCCCTGAACGACACCGTGGCCGGCCAGGTGCAGATCATTTTTGACAACATTCCGTCGGCACTGCCCTTCATTCAGCAAAAACGCCTGATCCCCATTGTGGTGGCCGCGCCGACCCGCCTGGCGGTGTTGCCTGACGTGCCGACCTTCAAGGAAGTGGGGCTGGAGCCTGTCAACCGCATGGCCTATTACGGCATCATGGGTCCCAAGGGCCTGCCGAAAGAGGTGGTCGACAAGGTCAGCGCAGCGGCCCTCAAGGCCTTGCAGGACCCGGCGGTGCGCAAGCGCATTGAAGACACTGGCTCCATCATCGTGGGCAACTCGCCCGAGCAGTTCGCGGCGCAGATGAAGGCTGAGTTCGAGGTCTATAAAAAGGTCGTGACCAGCGCTGGCCTCAAGCTCGACTGATCAGTGCGCGGGCCCGCAGCCCGCCGCGCACGCCCACCCCGCAGGTCTGGTGCCTGGCGGGGTGTTTTTTTTGTGCGGTGCCCGGCTTGTTGGCTGCGCATTTTTGTTATCGTCGCTGCATGCATCCCCAGAGCCAGTCCGGCATTGACACCTTCATCGACGCCTTGTGGCTGGAAGACGGCCTGTCAAAAAACACGCTGGCGGCCTATCGGCGCGACCTCTCGCTCTACGCAGTCTGGCTAGGCGCAAAAGAGCAGGGCGGGCGGGCGCTTGATGCGACGCAGGAGAGCGACATCCACAGCTACTTCTTGGCGCGTCACAGCGCCACCAAGGCGACCTCGGCGAACCGCCGGCTCACGGTGTTCAAGCGTTACTTTCACTGGGCGCTGCGCGAGCGCCGGATCACGGCCGACCCGACGCTCAAGCTGCAGTCGGCCAAACAGGCGCTGCGCGTGCCCAAGCGGCTGTCCGAGGCCCAGATTGAGACGCTGCTGGCCGCGCCCAGCGAAGACACGGCGCTGGGCCTGCGCGACCGCGCCATGCTGGAGCTGATGTACGCCAGCGGCCTGCGCGTGAGCGAGCTGGTCGGGCTCAAGACCTTTCACACCAGCATGAACGAGGGTGTGCTGCGCGTCACGGGAAAGGGGGAGAAGCAGCGGTTGGTTCCGTTCGGCCAGGTGGCCCGTTTGTCGATCGAGCGTTACCTTGCCGAAGCCCGACCCGAGATTTTGAAAGGCCAGCAGACAGACGATTTGTTTGTCACGGCACGCGGCAGCGGCATGAGCCGCGTGATGTTCTGGATGCTGGTCAAGAAGTACGCGCTGCACGCTGGCATCAGCTCGCCGCTGTCGCCGCACACCCTGCGCCATGCCTTTGCCACGCACCTGCTGAACCACGGTGCCGACCTGCGCGCTGTGCAAATGCTGCTGGGCCACGCCGATATTTCCACCACCACCATCTACACGCATGTAGCGCGCGAGCGCTTGAAGGCCCTGCATTCGCGGCACCATCCGCGCGGGTAACGTGGCCCCCACGTTCGCTCACTTCGTGTAGCTCTCTGCCCCCCAGGGGGGCCGCTGCGCCTGCGGCCCGGCAAAGCCGGTTCCGCGGCCCCTGCTTGAAAGGGAGAAGAAAGAGTGTTGCCGCCCAGGCTCCTAGCTGCGTGGGGCGTTCGGGTACATATAGTCGCGGCGGAAGGGGTAGTGGGCTCGGGCACCCCTGTTTTTTTCGTCCTGCACCGTGTTGCACGGTCGGCTTGCAAGAATCTGATGCAGCGACAGCCACCCCTGTTCAAAACTCATGGCACTACCGGCCAGGTACAGGCGGTAGGCGCGCAAGGTTTTTTCGGCCCGTTCGCTGTTGCCATCTGCGGCCAGCACCTGCCGTGCTTCGTCAAGCCGGGCCTCCAGCGCATCTGACCAGTCCCACAAAGTGCGGGCGTAGTGCGGACGCAGGTTTTCGGTATCGAGCATTTCCAGCCCGCTGCGTGCCATGTGGGTCAGTACCTCGCCCGCATGCAGCAATTGCCCGCCCGGAAAAATGTACTTTTCGATGAAATCACCCATGCCGGCGCCCAACTGATCAGTGTCTGGCCCGCCCGCCGTGATGCCGTGGTTCATGACCAGCCCGCCCGGCACCAGCAGCCGCATGATCTTGCTGAAATACGCCGGCATCTGGGCTCGGCCCACATGTTCAAACATGCCGACCGAGGAAATCTTGTCGAAGGGTTGGTCTTCATCCAGATGGCGGTAGTCACGCAACTCCACGCGCACCCGGCCCTGCAGGCCTTTGGCGGCAATCAGCGCCTGCACATGGGCATGCTGGTTTTTTGACAGCGTGATGCCGGTGGCGTCCACGCCGTAATGTTCGGCGGCCCACAGCAGCAGCCCGCCCCAGCCCGCGCCTATGTCAAGGAATCGCTCGCCCGGCTGCAGCATCAGCTTGCGGCAGATGTGGTCGAGCTTGGCTTGCTGCGCCAGCGCCAGCGTCATGGACTCATCGCGGTAATAGGCGCAGGAGTAGACGCGGTGCGGGTCCAACCACAGCGCATAAAAATCATCGGACACGTCGTAGTGGAACTGAATCTGCTCAGCATCTTTTTCGGGCGTGTGCATCCTGAGTGATCGCATCTGGCGCTGCAAACCGGTCCACCAGCCGACGTCGCTGTGTACCGGGTTGGCTGGCAGCAGGCTGGCCGCCACCGCCATCACGTCGCGCATGCGGCCTTCGATGTGCAGCTTGCCTTCGACAAATTCTTCGGCGAGTGCGCCGATTTGGCCGGCGCGCATGCGGGTCAGGCTGGACCAGTGTGAAAACGACATTTTCACCGGCGCATCTGGCGCGCCCAGCAACGGGCCTTCAGGCAACTGCAGGGACGCCAGCGCTGGCAGGTCTACAAGCAGGGACTCAAGCTGTGGAACGAGATGCCGGATCATGGGCTAACTCCTGTTCAATGTTTTGGTCGGTATCGCCTTGAAAGTCTAGTCCTTACGCGCTAATTTGTCAGGCCACCCGTCGGTTGCCAGGTGTCACCGGTCCAGCTTCCGGCGGCGCCGCGCCGGTCGGGTTTTCAAATGCCAAGCAGCGCCAGCTCGGCCTCGTCAAACCCTGCCGCCCGGCGCGCGTCCAGGTTAAACGGCCCCTTGAGCCGGGGTGCGCCGTAGGCTGCGGCCAGTTTGGAATACGTACGGATCGGGTCTAGCCCGCGTTCGCTGCACAGGTGGCGGTACCAATGGTTGCCGATGGCGACATGGCCGATTTCATCGCGCAGGATGATGTCGAGGATGCCGACTGCCGCCAGCGCATCGGGCGTTGCTACCTTGCGCAGCTTGGCCTGCATGGCCGGCGTGGCGTCCAGGCCGCGCGCCTCCAGCGTGCGCGGTACCAGCGCCATGCGCGCCAGCACGTCGCCAGCGGTTTTGTGGGTCATGTCCCAGAGGCCGGTGTGCGCAGGAAAGTCGCCGTAGTCATAACCCATGGCCTGCAATTGCGTGCGCAGCAGGCTGAAGTGTTGCGCCTCTTCGGTCGCCACGCGCAGCCAGTCCAGGTAGTAGTCCCGCGGCATGCCGTCAAAACGCCAGGCCGCGTCCAGCGCGAGGTTGATCGCGTTGAACTCGATGTGGGTCACCGCATGTATCAGGGCGGCCAGACCCGCCGGGGTGTACGCAGAGCGTTTGGGCACGTCCAGGTGGGAGCGCAGTTCCGGCCGCGCTGGGCAACCGGGCAGGCCAGCAGGCGCAGCGATATGAAGCTGATTTGCTATCGAAAGCGTAGCTGCGTGCGCATACAGGGTATGGGCTAGCAGCACTTTTTGCTGTGGATCCGGTTGCAGCAGTGCCGCCAGGGCCTGCTGGCGCAGTTCGGGTGATGGACTGGGCAGGGTCATGTCTGGATTGTCCGCCAAAGACGGGGGCCTCTTTACAATGGACCGATCCAAAGATAAGGCAACACAGAGGAAATACGATGGCGATTTACCAACTCGATGAACTGGCCCCGAAGATGCATGAGACGGCCTGGGTGGCCGACAGCGCGCAGGTGATTGGCGATGTGGAACTGGCCGAAGGTGTGAGCGTCTGGTTCGGAACCGTGATACGCGGCGACTCCGGGACCCTGCGCATTGGCCGTGGCTCCAATATTCAGGACGCTTGCGTGCTGCATGCCGACCTCGGTGTGCCTCTGACGATTGGCGAAAACGTCTCTGTCGGCCACCAGGTCATGCTGCACGGCTGCACCATCGGCGACGGCTCGCTGATCGGTATTGGTGCAGTGGTGCTCAACAACGCGAAGATCGGCAAAAACTGTTTGGTCGGTGCGGGCTCGCTGGTGACCGAGGGCAAGGAGTTCCCCGACGGCTCCATGATCCTGGGCAGCCCGGCCAAGGTGGTGCGCCAGTTGTCCCCGGAGCAGATCGAGGGTTTAAAAATGATCGCCCATCACTATCTGGAGAATGCCAGCCGCTACAAGGCGGGATTCAAGAAGATCGCCTGAGCACCCACATGACCACTCCCAACACCCGACCGTCGCAAACCACCTACAAGCCAGCCGGGGCCGCGGGTCCGGCTTTGCCGGCCCGCAGGCGCAGCGCCCCCGAGGAGCTGGAGCCTGCGGCTCCAAACCTGGCTGCCCAGGTTTGGACGGGCGACAGAAGCGAAGCCTCTGGCGAGCGGCGGCCTGCAAGGCCTCGCGCAGTACACGAAGTGACAAGCGTGGGGGCCTAATGTCCTCTGAATTGCATAAATTTATTTTCGACGGCCTGCCGGTGCGCGGCATGCTGGTGCGCCTGACCGACGCCTGGCAGGAAATCCTCAAGCGCCGCGAGGCCGGCGGCGGCTACCCGCCCGCAGTCCTGCAACTGCTGGGCGAAATGACAGCGGCCGGCGCGCTGATGCAGAGCAGTATCAGCTTCAATGGCGCGCTGGTGCTGCAGATCTTTGGCGACGGGCCGGTCAAGCTGGCCGTGGTCGAGGTGCAGCCCGACCTGAGCCTGCGCGCGACCGCAACGGTGACCGGCGAGGTACTGCCCGGCGACACCTTGAGCCGTCTCGTCAACGTCAACAACCAGGGGCGCTGTGCCATCACGCTGGACCCGAAAGACAAGCTGCCGGGCCGCCAGCCCTACCAGGGCGTGGTGCCGCTGTTCGGCGATCAGCACGAAAAGATCGAAAATCTGGCCGAGGTGCTGGAGCACTACATGCTGCAAAGCGAGCAGCTCGACACCAAACTGATCCTGGCCGCCGACGGCCAGGTGGCGGCGGGCCTGCTGATCCAGCGCCTGCCGGTCAAGGGCGAGGGCAACCTGGAAAGCCAGCGCGACCGCGACGCCGACGAGGACCAGATTGGCCGCAACGAGGACTACAAGCGCATTGCCATGCTGGCCGGCACACTCAAGCGCGAGGAGTTGCTGGCCCTGGACGCCGACACGCTGCTGCATCGCCTGTTCTGGGAAGAAAAAGTCACGCGCTTTGTGCCCAGCACGCCGGTCTTTGCCTGCAGTTGTTCGCAGGAGCGCGTCAGCAGCATGCTGCGCAGCCTGGGCACGGACGAGGTCGAGGGCATCATCGCCGAGCAGGGACGCATCGATGTGGGTTGCGAGTTCTGCGGCGCACAGTACGGCTTTGACCCGGTCGATGCCGCGCAGATCTTCACCAACCCGGCAGGGCAGTTGCCACCGGCGCCGACGGTGCAGTGATCAGGGCGTCACAGTCCGCGCGGCCAGCAGGTCACTGAGCAGGCGGCGCTCGCATTGCGGGTCGCTGCAGTTGTCGCAGGCCCAGATCCAGCGCGCACGGCTGGCATTTCCCTCCGCCGCCATGCCGGCGCCGGGCAGCCAGGCCGGCAGCGCAGACAAAGCGCTGCGCAGCCGCTCAGCGCCTTGGCCGTACACCACTTGGTAGTTGACACCGGATTCCGCCAATGTGTCGCGCAGCGCGCGGTCAACGGCTTGCTGCACGTCCGCTGAAGCGGGAGGCACCGGAAGATCCAGACCCATCAGCAGCGTCGTGCGCGCAGACGGGTGTTGACGGTGAAGGGGCAGCGCCGGGTTGTCGTCAATGGTGAACAAAGGGGAGGGGTGTTCGCCACCCGACAAAGCTTTTGCCAGCTCTACGGTCAGTTGTGTCTTGCCGGTGCCTGGCGCGCCCAGCAGGCGGATGCGTACCGGCGTGGCTGCCCCATTTTTCAATGAAATAGGCCTCCAGCCCATAGCAGGTGGACGTAAACAGCTATCAAAACCATAGTGAGGTCAACTGCATCCAAAGGGCGCAGCCGGCGCGGGATCAGGGGGTGATCTGCACAAAAATTTCATTGGGCTTGACCATGCCCAGCTCCTCGCGCGCTTTTTCCTCGACCATCTCCAGGCCTTCGCGCAGGTCCTTGACCTCGGCCGAGAGACGCGCATTGGCGGCTTCGGCCTTGGCGTTCAAGGCCGCCTGCTCGCTGAGCCGGCGCTGCATCTCGTTGACGCTGGGAAGGCTGCCCCGGCCTATCCAGAGTTGTGCATGCACGATGACGAGCAGCACAATCAGGAGGACGGGGACGACGCGCGAGCCCATTGCCTATGCTTGTGGATGTTTCGCCGCCGGGCCGTCCCAAGGCGAAACGCGGCCTCCTCGGGGGGCAGCGAACGACACGAAGTGCGCGAGCGTGGGGGTCATTTAACGAAGGTTATAGAAAGCAGCGCGGCCGGGGTAGCTCGCGATGTCGCCCAGGTCTTCTTCGATGCGCAGCAACTGGTTGTACTTGGCCATGCGGTCGGAGCGGCTCAGCGAGCCGGTCTTGATCTGGCCGGCGTTGGTGCCGACGGCGATGTCGGCAATCGTTGCGTCTTCGGTCTCGCCGGAGCGGTGCGAAATCACCGCAGTGTAGCCGGCACGTTTGGCCATTTCAATCGCGGCGAAGGTCTCGGTCAGTGTGCCGATCTGGTTGATCTTGATCAGGATAGAGTTGGCAATGTTCTTGTCAATGCCTTCCTTCAGGATTTTGGTGTTGGTGACAAACAGGTCGTCGCCGACCAACTGCACCTTCTTGCCCAGGCGTTCGGTCAGGATTTTCCAGCCGTCCCAGTCGCCTTCATGCATGCCGTCTTCGATGCTGATGATGGGGTACTTGTCGCACCAGGTCGCCAGCATGTCGGTCCATTGCTGAGCATTCAGGCGCAGGCCGCCTTCGCCTTCAAGCACGTACTCGCCGTCCTTGTAGAACTCGCTGGCCGCGCAGTCCAGCGCCAGGGCGATCTGCTCACCGGCGGTGTAGCCGGCCTTGTCGATGGCTTCCAGGATCAGCGCAATCGCTGCTTCATGGTTTTCCACGCTGGGCGCGAAGCCGCCTTCGTCGCCGACGGCGGTGCTGATGCCCCGGTCGTGCAGGATTTTCTTGAGCGCATGGAAGACCTCGGCGCCCCAGCGCAGGGCTTCGCGAAAGCTGGGCGCACCGACCGGCACGATCATGAACTCCTGCAGGTCCAGGCTGTTGTTGGCGTGTGCGCCGCCATTGATCACGTTCATCATGGGAACCGGCATCTGCATCGCGCCCATGCCGCCGAAGTAGCGGTACAGCGGCAGGCCGGCCTCTTCAGCCGCCGCGCGCGCCACGGCCATGCTGACGGCCAGCATCGCGTTGGCGCCCAGGCGCGCCTTGTTGTCGGTACCGTCCAGATCGATCAGCGTGCGGTCCAGGAAGGCCTGCTCGCTGGCATCCAGGCCCAGCACGGCTTCGGAGATTTCGGTGTTGATGTACTCGACCGCCTTGAGCACGCCCTTGCCGAGGTAACGCCCGGCGTCGCCGTCGCGCAGCTCGATGGCTTCGCGTGAGCCGGTGGAGGCGCCTGAGGGAACGGCAGCCCGGCCCATAACGCCGGATTCCAGCAGCACGTCGCATTCGACAGTGGGGTTGCCCCTGCTGTCCAGGATTTCGCGGCCGACGATATCAACAATTGCGCTCATTTATGTGATCTCTCTTTAATTTGAATCTTCTTTTCACTCCCTCCCCGAGCGGGGAGGGACGGGGAGGGGCGAATTTGGCCACCCCAAAGGGAGGGCGTCAGCCCATCCCTTCGACCAGCACCATATTGAAAAACTCGGTGGTGCCTGCACGTTTGGCGCGCGCGGCACGGTACATCTCGTCGTCGTAGAAGGTCTTGGCCTTGTCATAGCTGGGAAAGCGCAGCATCGCAACCCGCGCTGGCTGCCAGTTACCTTCCAGCGCCTCAAACTTGCCGCCACGCACAAGGTATTCACCGCCGGCGGCCGCCACTGCAGCGGGCGCAGCCGCCATGTACTGCTTGTACTGCTCGGGGTCGGTGATCTTCATGTCGACGATGATGTAGGCGGGTGTCATGGGTCGTCCCTGCATGTTGGTGGTTGCAGGCCGGGTTCAGGCCTGGAAGTTGTCTTCGAGGTAGCCGTTTTTCTTGGTCACGCGGTCGAGCTCGAGCAGCGTTTCCAGCAAGGCCTTCATGTGTTTGAGCGGCACGGCGTTGGGGCCGTCGCTCATGGCATTGGCCGGGTCCGGATGGGTCTCCATGAAGAGGCCGGCAATGCCGACCGCGACCGCCGCGCGGGCCAGCACCGGTACCATCTCGCGCATGCCGCCGCTGCTGGTACCGTTGCCGCCTGGCAACTGCACAGAATGCGTGGCGTCAAACACCACCGGTGCGCCGGTCTCGCGCATGATGGCCAGGCTGCGCATGTCGGAGACCAGGTTGTTGTAGCCAAAACTCGCGCCGCGTTCGCAGGCCATGAAGCTGTCTTCATCGAGGCCTTTTTCACGCGCGGCGGCACGCGCTTTGGCTATGACGTTTTTCATGTCGCCCGGCGCGAGGAACTGGCCCTTCTTGATGTTGACCGGCTTGCCCGATTGCGCCACCGCATGGATGAAGTCGGTCTGGCGGCACAAAAAGGCCGGTGTCTGCAACACGTCCACCACCGAGGCTACCGTGGTGATCTCGGCCTCGGAATGCACATCGGTCAGGATGGGCAGGCCCAGCTCGCGCTTGACCTTGGCCAGGATTTCCAGCCCCTTGTCCATGCCAGGGCCCCGAAAACTGGTGCCGCTCGAGCGATTGGCCTTGTCGTAGCTTGACTTGAAGATGAAAGGGATGCCCAGCGAGGCCGTGATTTCCTTGAGTGCGCCGGCGGTGTCCATCTGCAATTGCTCGGACTCGACGACGCAAGGGCCCGCAATCAGGAAGAAGGGCTGGTCTAGCCCGATTGTGAAATTGCAAAGTTTCATCAGGCCACAACCTTCAGCGACTTGCCGGCGATTTGGTGGTCCAGCGTGGCCTTGATGTAGGCGTTGAACAGCGGGTGGCCGTTCCATGGGGTGGACTTGAACTCGGGGTGAAACTGCACGCCGACGAACCAGGGGTGGACATCACGTGGCAACTCGACAATTTCAGTGAGCTGTTCGCGCTGGGTCAGCGCGGAAATGACCAGCCCGGAGGCGCGCAACTGGTCCAGGTAATTGGCATTGGCTTCGTAGCGATGGCGATGCCGCTCGGTGACCACGTCGCCGTAGATGCTGTGGGCCAGCGTGCCTTGGGTCACGTCGGAGCTCTGCGCGCCCAGGCGCATGGTGCCGCCGAGATCGGACTTCGCGTCGCGCGTTTTGATGGTGCCGTCGGCGTCCTTCCACTCGGTGATCAGGGCGATCACCGGGTGCGGTGTGTTCGGCTCGAACTCGGTGCTGTTGGCATCTTTCAGGCCGGCGACATGGCGTGCGAACTCGATGGTCGCGACCTGCATGCCCAGACAGATGCCGAGGTAGGGCAGCTTGTTCTCGCGGGCATAACGCGCCGCACAGATCTTGCCTTCCACCCCACGGATGCCGAAGCCTCCGGGCACCAGGATGCCGTCGAACTTGGCCAGGCGCGACACGTTGTCGGGCGTGATGCTTTCGGAGTCCACGTATTCGATCACCACCTTGGCGTGGTTCTTCATGCCGGCGTGGCGCAGCGCCTCGTTCAGTGACTTGTAGCTGTCTGACAGGTCTACATACTTGCCGACCATCGCGATGCTGACTTGCTTCTGCGGATGTTCGGTTTCGTACACCAGCTCGTCCCAGCGCTTGAGGCTGGCCGGCGGCGTGTTCAGGCGCAACTTGTCGCAGATCAGGCCGTCCAGGCCCTGCTCGTGCAGCATGCGCGGCACCTTGTAGATGGTGTCCACGTCCCACATGGAGATCACGCCCCACTCGGGCACGTTGGAAAACAGCGAGATCTTGGCGCGCTCCTCGGCGGGAATCGGGCGGTCTGCGCGGCACAGCAACACGTCGGCCTGAATGCCGATTTCGCGCAGTTGCTTGGCAGTGTGCTGGGTCGGTTTGGTCTTGAGCTCGCCGGCTGCGGCGATCCAGGGCACGTAGCTCAGGTGCACAAAAGCCGTGTTGTTGGCGCCCAGGCGCAAGCTCATCTGGCGCACCGCTTCAAGAAAGGGCAGGGATTCGATGTCGCCCACCGTGCCGCCGATTTCGACGATGGCCACGTCCACCGCATCGGGCGTCTCGTAACCGGCGCCGCGTTTGACAAACTCCTGGATCTCATTGGTGACGTGCGGGATCACCTGCACCGTCTTGCCGAGGTAGTCACCGCGGCGCTCTTTTTCGAGCACGCTTTTGTAGATCTGGCCGGTCGTGAAGTTGTTGGCCTTGCGCATGCGCGTTTCGATGAAACGCTCATAGTGGCCCAGATCCAGGTCGGTTTCAGCGCCGTCGTCGGTGACAAAAACTTCGCCGTGCTGAAACGGGGACATGGTGCCCGGATCCACGTTGAGGTAGGGATCAAGCTTGATTAAAGTGACTTTGAGGCCTCGCGATTCAAGGATCGCTGCAAGAGAGGCTGAGGCGATTCCCTTGCCCAGGGAAGACACCACACCGCCGGTGACAAAGACAAATTTGGTCATGCTAGGCCCGAACCGCAAGTTCGCGTAGGTGGTAAACGAAGATTATACGGGTGAGTCTGCGGCTGTCCCTGTCTTGCCGGCAAAGTCAGGGAAGAAACTGGGATACATTGCGGAGCATGACGAAGCAAGCAAACCATCAGGCCACAGTCGATGGCGGTGATCTGGCTGGCAAACACATTGTGCTGGGCCTGTCCGGAGGCATCGCCTGCTACAAGGCGGCCGAGTTGTGCCGCGCGTTGATCAAGGCCGAAGCCAGCGTGCAGGTGGTGATGACCCAAGCGGCCGAACAATTCATCACCGCTGTGACCCTGCAGGCGCTCAGCGGCCGGCCGGTGTTCACCAGCCAGTGGGACAGCCGCCCGGCCGCTGGCATCGACAACAGCATGGCGCACATCAACCTGAGCCGCGAAGCCGATGCCATCCTGATCGCACCCTGCAGCGCCGACTTCATGGCCAAGCTGCTGCATGGCCGCGCCGACGATCTGCTGAGCCTGATGTGCCTGGCGCGACCGCTGGCCACGGTGCCGCTGCTGATTGCCCCGGCCATGAACCGCGAGATGTGGGCGCACCCGGCGACGCAGCGCAACATGGCGCAACTGTCGGCTGATGGTGCAACCATCCTGGGTGTGGGCTCGGGCTTTCAGGCCTGCGGTGAAACCGGCGACGGCCGCATGCTGGAGCCGCCCGAGCTGCTGGATGACATCATCGCTTTCTTCCAGCCCAAGCTGCTGGTTGGCCAGAAGCTGCTGGTGACGGCCGGGCCGACCTACGAAGCGCTGGACCCGGTACGCGGTATCACCAACCTGTCGAGCGGAAAGATGGGCTTTGCCATCGCCCGCGCTGCCCACGAGGCGGGTGCAGAGGTCACGCTGGTCGCTGGGCCGGTGAGCCTGCCAACACCGCGCGGTGTCACGCGCATCGACGTGCGTTCAGCACAAAACATGCTTGAAGCCGTTATGCAGCAGGCGCCAGCAGCTACTGTTTTCATAGCAACGGCGGCTGTGGCCGACTGGCGCCCGGCCAGCAGCTCCGAGCGCAAGATCAAGAAAGACGGCTCGGGCCAGCCGCCGCAGCTGGCGTTTACCGAGAACACCGACATTCTGGCGACGGTGGCGCAATCGCCGCGTGCCCGGTCGGGCGAGTTGTTCTGCGTCGGTTTTGCCGCCGAAAGCCACGACCTGGAAGACAACGCGCAGGCCAAGCGCAAGCGCAAGGGCGTGCCGCTGCTGGTGGGCAATATCGGCCCAGCCACGTTTGGCCGTGACGACAATGCCCTGCTGCTGGTCGATGCCCAGGGCAGCCGCGAGCTGGCGCATGCTTCCAAGCTGTCGCTGGCCCGTCAATTGGTGGCGGATATTGCCGCCCGTTTGCCCTGAAGCCCCATCCTCAATGAACCGGATACCTGACACCCCGCCGGACGGCGACTTCGCACGCTACGTCGAGCAACGGGGTTCCAAATCTGCTGCTGCGGCCCTGGCGCGCGAGTCCGGTGCGGTGGTCCCGTCTGGCAAGCTTGAGGGCAACGCGGCTGCGAGCGCCCCGCTTTCCCCCGGAGTCTGCGGAGATACCCAAGGGTCTGTCGGTCTGGTCCGTGGTGCGATGGGCGCTGCTGGCCTGGATCGCCCTTCACATCCTCGAAGTATTTTTCCTGCGCGCCGGCATGTTGAGCTTGCCCCTGTTCCTGCTGGTGGCTGGCTGGGTGCTGTACCGGTTCAAACAGCCCTCGCGCGGTGCGGCGGGCGATACCCTGCGCCGCCTGGCCGAGCGCGTCGTCAAAGAATTTAATCAACGGAAGTGACATGAAAATCGACGTCAGGATTCTCGACGACAGGCTGCGGGACAACTTGCCCGCCTATGCAACACCGGGAAGTGCCGGGCTCGACCTGCGCGCGTGCCTGGACGCACCCCTGACCCTGCAGCCCAACGCCTGGCAACTGGTCCCGACAGGCATTGCCATCTATCTTCAGGACCCCGGCTATGCCGCCCTGATCCTGCCGCGCTCTGGCCTGGGGCACAAACACGGCATCGTGCTGGGCAACCTGGTCGGGCTGATTGACAGCGATTACCAGGGGCAGCTGATGGTGAGCGCCTGGAACCGCAGCGATGTTGCCTTCACCATCGAACCGATGGAACGTATCGCGCAACTGGTGATTGTTCCGGTGATGCAAGCCGAGTTTAATGTGGTGGAAGCTTTTGCTGCCAGTGAGCGCGGCGAAGGCGGCTACGGCTCCACCGGCAAGGCCTGAGCGGCAGCCAGCGTCGGCGTTTTCCTACATCGTTGAAGAGCGGCTTCCCACGCCCGGACAGCTTGGGTCCCCACCGCTACGCTTGGGCAACGGGCCTGTAATAAGACATGTCCTGAGCAAAGGGGGTGCTGTCCGTAGACAGACTTCCTTCAGCGGCTCTGGCAGTTTTTAATTTACAGGAGATTTTCTCATGAACACATCCCGTTTCTTCACGATCACTTCCGCTGTGGTGCTGGTCGCCGGTTTGGCCGCTTGCGCTGCGCCTATGAGCCAGCAGCCCGTCGCGACTTATCCCCAGCAGACGCAGACTTACCCGACCCAGGCGCCGCAGGGCAACTATGTCGAGTATGGCCGTGTCAACAACGTTGAGGTCCTCCGTACCCAAGAACAGGCCAGGACCGGCGGTTTGGGCGCAGTGATCGGTGGCGTGGCCGGTGCGGTCGTGGGCCGCCAGATCGGCGGCGGCAGCGGACGGGATATTGCCACGGTGGCCGGTGCCGTCGGTGGTGCGGTTGCCGGTAATGCTATCGAGAAAAACCGCAACGCTGCCAACGCCCCGGTCAATCAAACTTACCGCGTTTCGGTGCAGATGGACAATGGCACCATGCGTGCCTATGACGTTCCTTCATACGGCGAATTGCGGATCGGCGATCGCGTGAAGGTCGAGAACAACCAGCTTTTTCGCATCATGTAATGTCGGGGCGTACATGAAAAAACCGGCAGCCGCGAGGCCTGCCGGTTTTTTTAGGCCTGACGTTTTTCAGTGCAAGGTGTTGCCGCCCGGACCAGCGGACGCCATCGACTCCAACTTGAAGAAGCCGGTCCCCATCGAGCCCTGTCCGATTTCCTCCTCGGTGGCTTCACGCACGGATTCGACCTTCAGACTCAGGCGGATCGCAATGCCGGCCAGTGGGTGGTTGCCGTCGAGCACCACATGTTCGGGATAAATCTCGGTGACCGTGTAGATCAGCTCGGGTTTGATGTCGGGGCTGCAGCCGACAGGCAGGGCGGCACCGTCAAATGTCATGCCTTCTTCCAGTTCTGCGGGAAACAGCTTGCGCGGCTCCAGGAAAACGCGGTTTTCGTCGTAGTCGCCAAAAGCGTCCTCGGGCTCCAGGTGCAGATCCAGCGCGTCTCCTGCGTCATGGCCCTGCAGGCGCTCTTCAACTTTTACCAGCAGGTCGTCGCCACCCAGCAGAAACTCCACCGGCTCATCGAGTTCGTCAAGTACTTCGCCCAATGTATCTTTCAGCGTCCAGGTCAGGGCAACAACGCATTGCGGGGTGATTTTCATCCGACAATTGTCCCATGGATGTCACTTTAGCCCTTCCCCTGCTCGGCGGTCTCACGCCGCAGCAATTCATGCGCCGCCACTGGCAAAAAAAGCCGTTACTGGTGCGTCAGGCCATCCCCGGATTCAGGCCGTTGCTCGACCGCGCATCGCTTTTCCGACTGGCCGGACAGGCGCAGGTAGAGTCGCGTTTGGTGCAGCAGCAGACCAAAGGCTGGCGCATGAAACAGGGACCGTTCGGGCCGCGCGGCCTGCCAGCCCTGTCGGCACCCGCCTGGACGCTGTTGGTTCAGGGTGTGGACCTGCATGATGCGCGCGCACATGCATTGCTGCAAAACTTCCGTTTTATCCCCGATGCCCGGCTCGATGACTTGATGATCTCCTTTGCCACGCCAGGCGGGGGCGTGGGTCCGCACTTCGATAGCTACGACGTTTTTTTGCTGCAGGCCAGTGGTCGGCGCCGCTGGAAGATCGGCAAGCAGAAAGACCTGAGCCTGCAGGAAGGGGCGCCTCTGAAAATCCTGCAGAACTTCGAACCGGAACAGGAGTTCGTGCTGGAGGCCGGTGACATGCTGTACCTGCCGCCGCGCTACGCGCACGATGGTCTGGCCGAACCCTGTGTCGGCGCAGATGGCAAGGCGCAGGACTGCATGACCTACTCCATTGGGTTTCGCGCGCCAGGCCGCAGCGAACTGGCGGGCGAACTTCTGCAACGGCTGGCTGATTTTGACGGCGATGCTCATACCGGCGCTGCCCCGCATCTGTACACGGACCGCGCCCAGGCGGCAACCGCCACACCGGCGGCCTTGCCGTCCGGCCTGCTTGAATTTGCGCAGCAGGCTTTGCACCATGCACTGAAAGATCCGCTGGCGCTGGCCTGTGTGTTGGGCGAGTACCTGACCGAGCCCAAGGCTTCGGTGTGGTTTGACGAGCCGGTCGGCCCTTGGGACACGGGTCATCCAGGCGGGCTCAGCCTGGATCCGCGCAGCCGCATGATGTACGACACCCACCATGTGTTCCTCAACGGTGAGAGTTATCAGGCAGGGGGCGCAGATGCCGCGCTGATGCGCCGCCTCGCGGACCAGCGCAGTCTGTCGGCCGCCGACTTGCGCAAAGCCAGCGAGTCTGCGCTGGCCTTGCTGGCGGACTGGTATGAGGCTGGCTGGCTCAGGCGCCGGCCTGAGAGCGACCGTTGCATGTAAAAATGTCAACAACAAACGGGGGCCAAGCCATGGGCAGCGATCAATTTCCTGTGCCGCCTTCGCCGCTTTTACAAGGGCGCTTCGAAGGCCGTTCCGAGTTCGCTGAATTGGTTCGTCATGCCTTTGTGGTCGCGGCCGAGCAGGGTTGGCGTGAAATCATTGTGTGCGACGCTAATTTCGAAGACTGGCCACTCGGCGAGCGTGTTGTGGCGAAGGCGCTCAACGACTGGTCGGCATCGGGCCGCAAGTTGACCATGCTGGCCCAGAACTACGATGAGGTCATCCGGCGGCATGCGCGTTTTGTCACCTGGCGGCGCACCTGGTCGCACATCGTTGACTGCCGTGGCCATGCGTCAGGCGAACTGCCCAGCGTTTTCTGGAGCCCCGGCTGGGCGTTTGAGCGGCTGGACCTGGCCCACAGCACCGGTGTTGCCGGCTCCGAAGCGGGCCGGCGGATTGCATTGAAGGAGCGCCTGGCCGAGAAACTTCTACGGAGTAGCCCAACTTTTGCGGCGACCACGCTGGGCATTTAAACGGCTTTTTTTTTGCATCCGGCTTGTTGCTAGTATTACTGCGTCATAAATTTAATTTTCAACTTACCCACTTGCAATGAGGGCAGTGCCCCAGAGCGCTTGCGAGTGCGGCGCTCAAGTGCAGGCGCAGCGTCGTGATCGAGTCCGCTACGTGACGCTGCGTGCGCTGGACTTCCCCGAGGGATGTAATCTTCGGGAACGGCAGGCACTTGGCGTTGGGCGAAGTTTTTTTTACTGCTGACAGCTGTGCCAGCTCTGAGTCGCTCGGCCATCAGGAACCCGTAGGCCGCGATGCTCAGCGTGGCGTGATGGTGAAACCCGCGCCAGCCCCTTCCCTCATAGTGGCCCAGCCCGAACTCTTGCTTCAAGTCTTGGTAGTCGCGCTCGATGCGCCAGCGCATCTTGGCAACGAACACCATTTGCTCCAGGGTGGCCCCACTTGGCGCGGTGGTCAGGAAGTACTTTGTTGGCTCGGCCTCGCCATCGGGCCACTCGATCAGCAGCCACTCTTCGCCTCGCATCTGCGTGCCTTGATAGTCCCGATGCGCAGGACGAACCCGCACCCCGGCGAAACGCGAAGACAGCTCGCTATTGCTGCCCTCGCGCCAAGTGACGGTGCGCCAGGCTTGCGCTGGCAAGGCCATGGCCAGTGCCTTCACTGCCACCGGCTTATTGCCGGGCTCCCGGCGCAGCCGTGTAGGTTTTGCGCCGCGCCCAACCCAGGCTTTGGGCGGCAGCGGCGCAGTCCCCGGCGCCCACACCGTGGTGGCCGGGGCGGATGCCGACCGCGTAGAGTAGCCCCAACTCCGTGATGCCATCGCGAAAGGCGGTTTCATCGCCATAACCCGCGTCTGCCAGCACCACGCCCATGGGGACGCCCGCAGCGACTGCCTGGCGCATCTGGGCCTGGGCGATCTCGGGCTTGGTGGCGAACGCTTGTGTCTCGGGAATCCCGCCTGCCTTGCGCCGCACCGGATCAGCGGCCCAGTCTTTGGGAAGGTAGAGCTGGTAGGCTATTGGGATGCTGCCTTGCGCGCTTGCCAATGACAGGCTGACGGCCACCTGGCAATTGTCTTGCTTGCCCAGTTGACCGCAATACTGGCGGGCCACGCCCACAGAGTGTTTACCCTTCTTGGGAAAGCCCGTGTCGTCGATGATCCAGTAGCAGCCGCTATCGAGCCCCAGCGTCGGCATGACCCAATCGCGCACGCCGGCCAGCACGGCCCGGTCCGACCAGTCGGACTTGGCAACAAAATGATGCAGCGCTTGGTGCCGTGCGCTGGCGTGCAGGGGATCAATGCGCGCGGCCATGGGCTCTACGCTTTTGCGTGACAAGGGCAGCATCAGGCCAGTGCAATACCCACTGAGTCCCGCGTGTCGGTCAGCATGACCGAGTCCTTGGGACAAATGAGCAATGTACTGACTGAACTCTTTGGAGATGTCCATCATGCCTCCAGCTAGGATTTCTGATGGCAATAGTATACTGATTCTATGACACAGTAAGACTAGAAGCCTGGGCGGCAGAAGGAACGTCGGCTGCAAAGCGGCCGCAGCGGTCCATTTTTCACCGGCTTTTTGCCCCATAGCTACGGCTATGAGGCTGCAAACCCGGCAAAAACTGTCCTCGCCGGGGCCGATTTTCGCTCTCGACGCCCCAAGCCCGACAGGCTCCTAGCGCTGCGCCAGGAAGCCGGGGGTTGCCCGGCAGCAACTCACTTTTCTTTTGCGTCGCAAAGAAAAGTGCCTCGCCCGCCGGGGCGAGACCCGGCTTGCAGGCAAACCTCTACAACACGAGCGCGCTTGCGACTACCATGCTGTCGGATTTGCCTTCGAGAAGAACAACATGCCCCACAACACATCGCCTTTCCCCCACCTCCTCGCCCCCCTGAACCTCGGCTTCACCACGCTGAAAAACCGCGTACTGATGGGCAGCATGCACACCGGGCTGGAAGACGGGCGCAAACATTTTCCGGCGATGGCCGCCTACTTTGCCGAGCGCGCACGCGGCGGTGCCGGCCTGATGGTGACCGGCGGTTTCGCGCCCAACATCGCCGGCTGGACCAAACCGTTTGCCGGCATGCTGGCCAGTTCGGGCGCGGCGCGCCGCCACAAACAAGTCACCGAGGCCGTGCATGCCGAAGGCGGCAAGATTGCGCTGCAGATCCTGCATACCGGGCGTTACGGCTACCACCCGCTGTGTGTGGCGCCCTCGCGCATTCAGAGCCCGATCTCACCCTTCACGCCGCGCGAACTCAGCGCCGGCGGGATTGAGCGGCAGATTCGCGCCTTCGTCCGCTGCGCGCTGCTGGCGCGTGAGGCCGGTTACGACGGCGTCGAGATCATGGGCAGCGAAGGTTATTTGATCAACCAGTTCCTGGTCACGCACACCAACCAGCGCAGCGACGACTGGGGCGGCAGTTATGCCAACCGCATGCGGCTGGCGGTCGAGCTTGTGCGCCGCACGCGCGAGGCCGTCGGCCCCGACTTCATCATCATCTACCGCCTGTCCGTGATTGACCTGATCCCTGGCGGCAGCAGTTGGGACGAAGTGGTGTTGCTGGCCAAGGCGGTGCAAGCTGCCGGCGCGACGATCATCAACAGCGGCATCGGCTGGCACGAGGCGCGCGTGCCGACGATTGCCACCTCGGTGCCACGCGGCGCCTTCACCTGGGTTACAAAAAAACTGCGTGACGAATTGCGCGCGGCTGGCCTCACGATTCCGCTGGTCACCAGCAACCGGATCAACACGCCCGAAGTCGCCGAACAGGTGCTGGCCGATGGCAGCGCCGACATGGTCAGCATGGCGCGGCCTTTTCTGGCCGACCCCGAGTTCGTCAACAAAGCGGCACAGGGCCGCAGCAAAGAGATCAACACCTGCATCGCCTGCAACCAGGCCTGTCTGGACCACGCCTTCCAGGCGAAGATTGCCAGTTGCCTGGTGAACCCGCGCGCAGGACACGAACTGGAACTGGTCATCCGCATGACGCCGGCTAAAAAACGCATTGCCGTCATAGGCGCAGGACCGGCCGGCCTGGCGGCGGCCACCACGCTGGCCCAACGCGGCCACAGCGTGGACCTGTACGACGCTGCAGACAAGATAGGCGGGCAGTTCAACCTGGCCAAACGCGTGCCCGGCAAGGAGGAGTTTGAGGAAACCCTGCGTTACTTCGGCCAGCGCATCACATCCACCGGCGTGCGCCTGCACCTGGGTACACGCATGGATGCTGCAGCGCTGATTGCGCAGAAGTTCGACGAGATTTTCCTCGCCACCGGCGTCACGCCGCGCAACCCGCGCATCCCCGGCCAGGAACATCCCAAGGTGCTCAGCTACATCGACGTGTTGCTGGGCCGCGCGCCGGTGGGCCAGCGAGTGGCGCTGATTGGCGCGGGCGGCATCGGTTTCGACATCGCTGAATTCCTCGTCACACCGGCGAACCATTCCACCACTCTGGACTTGCCCGCCTGGCTGGCCGAATGGGGCGTGGCCGACCCCGGCGAAGTGCGAGGTGGCGTGGTGCGGCCCGCGCCCACCGCTCCCGCGCGGCAGGTCACGTTGCTACAGCGCAAACCCGGCAAGCTGGGCAAGGGCCTGGGTAAAACCACCGGCTGGATACACCGCGCGGCCCTCAAGATGAAAAACGTGGAAATGTTCTCGGGCGTCAATTACGAACGCATAGGTGACAACGGCGCAGGCGGTCTCGGCCTGTTCATCACCTTCGGCGAGAAGCGCCTGGGCGGCACCGTGCTCAGCGTGGACAACATCGTGCTCTGCGCCGGCCAGGAACCTTTGCGCGAACTGCTGGCGCCACTGCGCGCGGCCGGCGTCAAAACCACATTGATAGGCGGCGCCGACGAAGCGTCCGAGCTGGACGCCAAACGCGCGATCGACCAGGGGACGCGGCTGGCGGCGACGCTTTGAAGATGCTACCCATTTAGCAGTTGCTCAAGCACGCACAAGCTCGGCAGTGTGCCCTCGCCGTGACAGCGGGCGACATCAGGTTCGCGAAGTACCCGAACCGGCTACCACCGAAATCTGAACGGACGGTATTCATCGTTTCCAAGATAAGCATTCTTCAGACTCGTTACCTGCAATTCAAGGATGTCGAACGGTGCGCGCATCTTGTCACGCCAACGCACCGCACGATGCCATTGCTTGTGAAAAACCTGAACCAGCTTATGGCGCGAAGCGGCGCGTAAACGCCCCTCCTTATCAAGCTCGATGGCGAAGCCTCTGCCCAGCATGCCCAGTACCACCCGATCACCGAATGGCGCTCGATACTCTTCGATCAGGTCGAAAACAAGGCTCCCCTGATCCCGCTCTGTACCGTGAATGATTCCGAAGTAAGGGTCCAGGCCGGCACGTATGACAGCTCGCCAGACTTCACCGTACAGCATGCCGTAGATATAGTTGACCGAGCTGTTAACGGCATCTGTCGCATGGCGTGTGTGGCGCCCGGGAAACGACAACGCAGCAGGAATGAGGGCAGCAAACGAAGACCAATACTTTGCCGCAGCACGGCCTTCGTGCCCCATGCCAGAGGCGCGTGCGGCCAGGGTAGCTGGATCAAGGCCATCAAGCGTATCGGCGATGCCGCGAATATCGTCGGCGCATCCTGTCAGTTTTTTATACATCGCGTCATCGGTGCGTTTGCGATAGCGGGCGAAATACTTCAATACGGAAGCCTGGTTAGCAACTTTGGCGGCAAGCATGCTCAGCCCCACTTTAAGAATGTCCGGGTCGTTCCTGCGCAAGACCTGCAACCTCCTCAGATTCGAGCGAGTGCCCTGGACCGGTTGGGCAATCGCCGCAGGTATACCCACCAAGGGGTTAAAGACCAGCGGAATACCGTTGTCGCACAGACGCATCGTCAGGTCGGCAGAAAGGCCAATCCCCTTACCCTCAAGGTAGGCCATCGTCAGCTCGGAAATCGCCAGGCGAAAGATCTCGTTCTTGCGCCGTCGCACCACCAGGTCATCGCCATTGACCGTGACGAAACAACCGCTCGTCATCACGTGCAATCTCCCGTCGATGACCAGGACATCCGGGTCACTTGCCTGATCGGCGTTCTCGCCGTTTGAACCGGGCAATGATGCAAGGGCCAAGGGCGCGGCGTCTGGCTGGCCCGAAGTCTGCCCCGTCTGAGCTGAAGTGAACTCGACGACAACACGCGACGTACGCTCTATCGGGTAAGCACCCGTCAAGACAGCGACTTCTGCAGCGGTTCGGAATTGACGCGCAGCAGCATCAGCCATATCAGGCAGAAATTTTTCGCGCGACGCCCACGCTGTGGCAATGCTGGAATCAACTGCAAACCGCTCGCCAACCAGGACATCGACAGCGGCATCCAGCTCCTGTAGCTGGGTCAGAATGCCTGGCGCGTTGTCGATCAGAAAATAATTTCGAAAACCTCGAACCCGCGAATTCATGCCCATGATGGCCTGGTATTGCCCCATCGACGTTGACTTGAGAGAGGCAATTTCTTCAACAATCTTGCTGACAGCCTGGATGGTCCCCGCCATCTTTTGTGGCGGTATGCAAACGTCCGTCAATCCAATCTCAAAGCCAAGAAACACAATGCCCTCTTCAACAGGGCAGTAGTGAGTCTTGGCCGGTTTGAGGGCCAGCCGCAGGACATCCTGGAGGAATTCAGTCATCATGCGCAGCGCAGCCTGCGCCTCTGCCTCGGAGTTGCAGAGCACGACATAGTCGTCGGCATACCGTACAAACGTTATCGCTGCTTGCTCAAACTCCTTGTCCAATTGGTCGAGATAAATATTGGCCAAGAGCGGCGAAATCGAATCGCCTTGAGAGATACCCAACTCGGAAGGAAGAATGTCCATGAAGTCAATGACATCTGCCAACAGCCATTGCCGGATCAATTGAATCAGGTCGCGATCACCAACCACGTCACCCACCAATCTCAGAAGGATGTCATGGTCAATGCTGTCGAAGCATTTACGGATGTCCGCCGTCACCGCCCACCGCTTTCCCGCACTGATTGCAGAGCGCGCCATTGCAACGGCGTGATGGGCACCACGACCGGGCCGGTAAGCAAAGCTGAACGGGCTGAATCGCGCCTCAAACAGCGGCTCGATGAGCTGCAGGCAAGCGGCCTGCACCACGCGGTCACGAACGCAAGCGATTTTTATGACCCGAAAGTCGCCGTCAGGCTTGGGCAGGCGTGCGGTTCGCAAGGGGCGGCTGCGGTAGCGTCCTTGATCCAGCTCCAGCGCCAGTTGCTGGAGTTCGACATCCAGCGTAACCCCGAACTGCTCAATGGTGATCTGGTCACAACCCTGAGAGTGACGTTTGTGTGCCTTGACTCGAAACCAGCCGGCGTAGAGCGTTTCCTTCATGCATAGCTTGCGGTACAGGTCGGTATTTTTCGGAGCCTGTGACTCGTTAGCCGCGAGGGCAGACGAGAACTGTTTTACCGGCGTCAAACGCAGTTGCTTTAGCGCCTGCCGACGAAAGCCCTGAGCCAAAGAGTCATTGGTTTCACGGGGCCGCACAAGCGCTGTGACGGCTTTATGACTGGCGCCGGAGCGCACCCAGACTTGCCCGGGTTTCAAGTCCCGAATGCGCTTGCGCTCAGTTTCGTCAAGCCACGCCGTCTTGGTATCGTCCGGCAAGTCACCGATGGGGCCGGCTACCCAGCAATCGGCGTCGGCTGCAAGCCAGCTTCGCGCAGCGGCAGGCAGCGGCTGCGCGGCGGAAAATGCGAACAGCCCGACCTGTTTCGCATCCACCTCACCAGTCGCCAGCGACAGGGGGCAGGCCGTCGGGAAACCATACAGAAGAATGGGCGAATGCCGCATCGCTTCGCCCTGTGGTTTGTCACTGTTAGCGGAAAGCAGCGCATCTATAAGCATCGCATCAACCATCCACGAGACGATTTGATGCTCCAGCCGCTCAAAATGAGAACCAGGCAACTCAATCCAGACGGTTGCACCGTGCGTCAGCGCGTGGCTCAAGTCGCTGCAATTGTTGCCTTCTGACAGCGCCCAGACGGCCGGGAAACGCAAGGCCCACTCCAGTAATTCGACAAGGCGATCAATTTCTTCGGCCATGGTTTGATTGCGGCGTAGCAGGTGCGATGTCTCTGGGCGTCTAAGGCTGCGAACCAAAGCTGCCAGTCCAACACTGCCCTGGTCCGCCAGGCGATACGCCATCTCGACAACGGTGTCGATGGTCGCCCCCGAAACAGGTGCCACCACCAGGTTGACGGAACTTTCAAGAAAACCGCGCAAGGCGGGTTTCATACCCGTCGAACGCTTGAAGCGAAACAATGCCGTGGGCCGTCGCCGGTTGGCAAGGTCGCACCAAAGCATCGACCCCTTGTGCAGATTACCCTTGTTTTTTTCCATCAATAACGATGCGAGATTGCCTTGATAGTCCACTATGACCAGCGCCTGATCACGCTGCCTGGCGTGCAGAATGCGGCGCAATGCGAGGTCGGCCGCGTTCTGCACGCGGCCGAGTATCAGAAGAGGCCGTGGGCGCTCACGGTTGGAATTTTTTCTCATGATTCTCGCCAACATCTGGCATCGTAGGCGTGGCATCCAGACCAGCAGGGCTTGCTACCACAGCGTTTGGCCTGCCGCGCATCGCCTCAAGGCGCTGGCGACTATACAAATAGTAATCCGGCCAACTGAGAAACAACTCGATTTCCTGGAAGCCAAGCATGAGCCCGTCAGCCATTGCCTTGCACACAAGACGATGTTTTTTGGGGGCGAAATCAGGCACCCGCCAGTGGGTAGCCCCCCTTTTTTCTTCAAAATCCAGCGGTGAAAGCTGATCAATGATGTGCTGTAGGCTGGCGACTCGATTTTTGAGCGTATTGAGCAAGTCATGCGCCGCCCGTCGGTTAAGGACGAAGCCTTCTTCCAATTGAAATTGGACACCGGTCATAAAACAATGTGCCATGGTGTTTGCTCCTTAAAAATTGCTAGCAATTAACTACTTGGAACTAAAAGAATTGCACCATCAAACCCTAGCGCTCCACAACGGCTGCGTTTCACAGATTTGGTGCTCTCACATGGCCAAAAGGGTGCTGTCATGGTGCCGCCCACCACTGCAAAAACAGGTGGCAGCAATCACCGAATATCTGCACAATCAGAGCCGGGGGACAACCATGGGTATAGAGAATCCATTCAACGTTGATGCGGCCTTGGTATCTGAGCATGAGCTTGCACAATTGACTCCGCACGGGGGCGCCGCCATACGGGCGTTCTGCGGGCTTGACGGTTCGGCAACGGATTGGGAGGAGCGCGGCGTTTGCGTGCTCAAAGCCCGAAAGGGCTTTGGCAAAACTCATCTGCTCGCGGCCCGCAGCCGGAACCACAGAAGCAGCAGCACTGCAACCCACACCATTTTTTATCCCCAAGGCGGACGCCAACGCATTTTGTTTGATGCTCTGAGCAGCCTGCACGTCGTCGTTCCACGGTGGCTGCAAGGACGGGAAGCTGCATCGGCCTGGATTTATATTTGGCAGTTATCTGTCTTGGGTCTTTTGGTCTGGATAACCGAATCACGTTCGGCCACGCTACGCGGGTACGCAGACTGGTTCGGCAGTCTTGAGTCGTTGGACCAAATTCAAAAGCTAAATAACTCCGGTACCGCAGCAGGTGGGCAACCCAGCGTCATGCTGACATGGTTCATGGGTCGCATACTTGAACGCATGCCGGTCGATGACTACACGCTTGGGATGGACCAGTTAAAGCAAGGCCTCTACCACGGCAACAGCGATTGGGCGATTGCGATCACCGCAAGCATTGCGAGCCGCGACAAGACCCGGATTGTGATGTATCTGGACGCACCTGATGAACTCGTTGAGCTCAACCCACCCAACCTGTGGAGAAACGTCCAGCAAGGCCTTCTTTTGGCGGTGTGGAAATTTTCCAAGAGTAGTATCTGGAGCCATGTGCTCAATATCTATGCGTCGGTACGCAGCGAGGCCTTCGGCTCCGGCCAGGACCACCCTGACATAGCGCTTGCGATGGGACTTGTGATGCCGCTCGCCTACAGCCGTGACGACCTGGAGGCCATGCTTAACGACAGGATTAAACAAGCCGACGCTTCACAATTGACGCTTCCGCTGCAAGAAGGGCAAAAGCCCGTATACGCGCTGTGTGGCTTCAGTGATGTGACACATGACAACCGGGACGCGCACGATGGTGGGCGCTACACCGAAGACGTGTTTGACTCCATCTTGCGGCACACCCGGTTCGTACCACGGGAGGTGATCGGCATAGGCGGAGCCATTTACGCAATCCTTGGCGTGCGAAGTTTCGAAACCGTAAGAGACGCCGTCAACACCAAAGCCAGCAGCGACATCGCCTACGCAATCACCCATTCATTTTTAGGGTGGATCGATGCACAGCACGGACGCTTCGCCGCGTCGCTGCCCAAAGAAGTCATAGACCGGAAAACAATGGGCGAACTGGCCGCAAAGTTCGGCCAGGACGGCCCCAGGATGATCAAATTTTTTGTCCAGCATGGTCTTGTCGGTATTGCAGAGCCTTTACCGCACAGACATCGCCATTACTATCTACAGCGCTTTGCATTTGACGAAGTGCATGGAAATGAAGACGCCAGCTCGGTTAACAAAGATTACTTCTTTCTGCACCCGGCCTTCAAACAGTGGATTTTGTCCTTGCCAGAACAGTTGACGCAATCGTTTGAGCGCCTTCAGATTGGCGTCATTGGCAACCTAAAACCTTATGAGGCCAAACCTCCGCATGTGCGGCTTGGCGTGGTGCGAGAGCAAATCACGCTCAAGCTACGAACAAGCCGAAGAATGTCGACCACCGAAAAAGGTGCCGATTCAGATCCGCTCAAGTTTCTTTATGTTGTGCTGTGGGCCTGCCGCGAGCTGAAGCAAACGCGCATCAACCTCAGCGAACTGCGGGAAGTATGGGCCAAACTTCGTGGGATTGAACGAATCAAAGCGGCGCTGGATGTCTCCTTGCCGAGTCGAGTCGATTCGCTAGCCTTGAAGGTTCGTGATTGGGCAAAGAAAATCAACCAGGACAAAGATATTCGCAAGCTACAGCAGATATTACGTGGTACTCGCAGCACACCCACTGGCAATAAAAAACAAAGGCCCGGCACACCGATACATCCGTTTATTTCAGTCACCGCACGCAGCAACATGGGCGCACAAGTTGAAGTGTGGCTTCCTCATCTTCCGCTCAATGAACTGGATTGGGATGAAGCCATGTACTCACTGGCTGGCTTCGGAAACAAATGATAAAAAAGAATGTGGATTGAACATAAAGTGTTTGCCCTCCAACCTCTAGAAAATAGAAGAATTTAATATTCAAGAAAAATTTTTAGCACTTATTTCGCACTTATCTACTTGCATACAAATTAGATTAGCAATACACTTTCGTACATCTTATTTTCTGAAAAATATTACATCGGAAATTATTAATTTATGCCTACCACCATTGAGCTGCAACAACAAATCAATCAAGCTGAAGCCAAGGTCAATGAGTTACGCGAAAAACTAACTCAGCAGCAAAATGTCGAACGTGTACAAGCTATTGCATCAGCGAAAGAGCTTATTAAAACGTACCAACTTTCTGCAACCGATTTGGGATTTGCTGCAAAAAAACCCACGCCCAGCGTGAAACGCGCAAGGATTGACAAGGGCGTGGCCATAGCGCCGAAATATGCAGACCCTTCTACGGGAAAAACCTGGTCCGGTCGCGGCAAAGCCCCAGCATGGCTAATAACCTATTTATCTGCTGGTCACAGCAAACAAGATTATTTAATTTCAAATAAGCAATAACGCCTACTTACTGCTGGCATTACATTGAGTGATGTGTATTATATAATCTACATATATACATAAACAGCCTGAAAGAAAAAATCATGGCTCGCTGCCTTATTGTTTTTGACCTTGACACTGAATTGCTGAAAGTCAACTACCACAACAATAGTTGGAATAATGGTTACGGTGATATCCGGAAAGTTCTCAACAAACACCGCTTCAACAATATTCAGGGAACCGTGTACTTGAGCGAACGTGGTGTTCGCCAAGCTCACGGAACGATTGCACTTCAAGAAATTGCCATCAGGTTTTCTTGGTTCGATAAGTGCGTGTCGAATGTCCAGTTCTATGATTTAGCTGATGACTTCAATGCGCAGTTCATCATTGATGGAATCACACAGGCAAGATTGGCTTTTGATCGCCGGATTACTGAATTGCGGCAGCAATTGATCAGTGTGGGTTTGCCATTGGACAAGGTGGATGAGATCATCGGCAAACAAACCTTCTCCTTGGAAAATTCCACCCAAGGCAATCCGCATCCCGCCATTGGTGGGCAGTCGTAAGTTTACATTGCATTTACGATCAAGATTATGTAAACCGTTGATTTTATTGGTGATTTTGTTTTGTCAAAATTCAACTATTGCCTGAAACTCTTTATATTTCAAGGCACTGCTGAATGATTGGAATGGTGTCGAAAACCCCGGATTCGACAGCCTTCTGCCTCCCGCATTCGACACGCTTGCAAGTCGTTGAAAACAAAGCGGTTTTATACCCGGCAAAACCGTCATTCAGGCCAGTTGTCGAAAATCGACGTACGCATTGCCCGCCAGCCAACGCCGGTGACCTGAGTTCAGGGTGATCTCATGCCACTTTGTCGATTGCGCACAGGGTTTTGAGCCTGGAAATGGTGTTTTGACGGGCTGTGGCCGCAATCCGTCCGCCAAAAGCGTGACCCGACTGAGAACAAAGGCCCTTCAAGGGCCTTTGTTCTTGCATCACCAAGAATATTTCACTAGAAAGCATTGCGTTTCTTATAAAGAATATTCACAATCTATTAAAACTTTGACTAATCAAACGCTATGAACACCCCCACCATAGACACTTCGATGGCCAGACGCTTGGTCGAGGCCTCTGCGATCCGCAGCGCATCCATCATTGGCCAGCCTGGCGGCTGGTCCGTGGTCTTGAAGATGGGCTCGCAAGAGCGGCCTCTTGGGGCGCAGCGCAGTGACAAACCGCGCACCTGGCGCAGCCTGGACCGCGCCGTGGCCTACCTCAAGGACGAGCTGCACATTGCCCGCTTTGACCTTCTGGATGCCACCAACCACTCCAAGGCGACGCTTTTAGTGGGCAAGTCTCGCGTAGATGCCTCCGAGCGGCTGCGTCAGGCACATGAGGCGGCCGGACACGACAAGTGGTTTCGTGGGCAAGTGGAACTAGCGATCAAGGACGCAGACGCACCGGATGTGCAGTGGGTGTCGGCGGCTGACGCCAAAGCCAGCTGGAAACAAAAACGGGCTGAGTTGGTCAGGCGCGCAGGGAGCGCCGCTTGACGCTGGTGTGGTTGAAGCGAGCCATCAACGACCGCGACGCCCAGCTCGACTACATCGCGCAGGACAATCCGCTAGCCGCTATCACCCAGGGTGACCGGATTGCTGAACAGGTTGACACCCTTCTGCAACACCCCCAAATGGGACGCCCAGGGCGCAAGCAAGGCACCCGTGAGCTGGTCATCAGCCGCACGCCGTTCATTGTGGTGTACCGCCTCAAAAGTAAACGCATTGAGCTTCTGCGTCTGCTGCATGGCGCACAACAGTGGCCGTGAGCGACTATGCATGAGGGCGTTTTCAGCGCTTTCTTAACTCGCAGCTTAATATTTTGCCCGCAAGCCAGTGCTTAGGGCCCGAACGGGCCCTTATTTTTGCAGCATCTCACTGACGCATTGCGCCACCGCCAGTGAACTGGTCAGGCCTGGCGATTCGATGCCGAACAGGTTGACCAGCCCGCGGATGCCATGCGTTTGCTGTCCCTGGATCACAAAGTCGCTGGCCGGCGCACCGGGTGGCTGGATCTTGGGCCGTATGCCGGCATAACCTGGCGCCAATGCGCCGTCGGCCAGGCCCGGCCAGTACTTGCGAACTTCGGCATAAAATGCGTCGCCGCGCGCTGCATCGACCCGCAGGTCGTCGGGGGAATCGACCCACTGCACGTCGGGGCCAAATTTGGCCTGACCACCGAGGTCAAGGGTCAGGTGCACACCCAGGCCGGCCAGGTGCGAAGCTGGTTCGGGCACTGGGTAAATCAAGCGGCTGAAGGGCGAGCGGCCGGACAGGGTGAAGTAGTTGCCCTTGGCGTAAAAAGCCGGCGGCACAAAAGACGCATTCAGCCCGGCGAAACGCGCGGCGAGTGCCGGTGCCAGCAGCCCGGCCGCATTGACGACAGTCTTGGCTTGCAGCTCGGTGCCATCTTTTGCTATCAAAGTAATAGCTGCCCGCGCACAACTGGCATGGGCCAGGGTCGAATTCAATACCACAACACCGCCTGCGTTCTCAAGGTCGCCCTGCAGCGACAATATCAGCGCGTGGCTGTCGACGATGCCGGTGCTGGGCGAGTAAACGGCGGCCACGCAGGCCAGTTGCGGTTCCATCGCCTGCGCCTGTGCTTGTGTGAGTAGCACCAGGTCGTTGACGCCATTGGCGGCAGCCTTGGCGATGATGCCGGGCAACTCAGCGGCCTGCGCATCGCTGGTAGCGACGATCAGCTTGCCGCAGCGCTGGTGGCCGATGCCGCGTTCGGCGCAGTAGTCGTAGAGCATTTGTTTGCCCTGTACACAAAGCCGCGCCTTCAGCGAACCCTGCGCGTAATAGATACCGGCGTGAATGACCTCGCTGTTGCGCGAGCTGGTGCCGGTGCCGATGGCGTTGGCAGCCTCCAGCACCATCACCTCCCGGCCCTGCAGCGCCAACGCGCGCGCCACCGCCAGGCCGACCACTCCGGCGCCAATAACGACGCAATCGACGCAATCGACCTGGTCCACGGCTCAGGTGCGCAGGCTGCGCGGATCGGTCGCCAACAGCAGTTGCACCAGCGACTGCAGACTGCTTTTCAAAGGCGCAAAACCGTCGTTTATTTCCAGCGTCTCCTCGCTCATATAAAGCTTGCGGTTGATCTCAAGCTGGATGCTGTGGCGCTGCTGCTGCGGCGCGCCGTAGCGGCGCACCAGTTCCACACCCTTGTACGGGTGGTTGTAGGCGACGCTGTAGCCCAGGCCGCGCAGGTGCTCACAGACCAGGCGCGACAGCGGCGCGGCGGCGGTGGAACCATCGCGGTCGCCGACCACGAAGTCGGCATGCGCCTCACCCGGAAAATCCGTGGCGTTGCTGGAGGCGATGGCCGGCATCGAGTGGCAGTTGATGTGAATGCTGTAGCCGTGCCGCGCATGCGCGTCGGCAATGGCTTGCGCCACCGCCGCGTGGTAGGGCTGCCAGCAGTTGGCGATACGCGCCTGCACCTCGGCCACGCCGAGCTTGCGCTGGTAGATCGAAAGGCCGTCATCCGTGGTGCGCCAGATCAAGCCCTTGCCCAGGCGCACCTTGCCAAGCACCTTCTCGTCGCTGGAGACGGGGCCGGGCCAGTCTTCATCAAGCAAGCTGACATCGACTTCAGTGGTGTCGCGGTTGGCGTCCAGGTAGCTGCGCGGAAAAAACGCCTCGACCCAGCCCACGCCCAGCGCCGGCGCAAAGTCGTAGAGCTTGTCGACATGGGTGTCTTCGGCGCGCCGCAGAACCGGCAGATCACAGGCGTAGGCAAAGTCCTTGGGATAGGCCGTGCCACTGTGCGGGGAGTCAAGCACCAGCGCCGTAGCGCCGGGCAGGTAACGAACAGATGAAGTCATAACTTTGATTGTGCCCCCGCAGCCTCGGCAAAGGCAGTCAGGGCTTCGGGAGAGTGGCGCATGGTATCTATCTATTTTTAAGATGATTATCAAATTTAATGTATTGGAAATTACGATAAAAATACAACCATCGACATTTCCAACACCCCCATTCAGTCATGAGCCTCCAGAAGTCCGTCAAAGAACGCTTTTTTCACGCCCTCGGTTTCGAGGTGCTCGCCATTGCCATTTGCGCGCCCCTGGGCGCCTGGCTACTCGGTTATTCGCTGGCCCACATGGGCCTGCTGACCCTGATGATTTCGTTGATCGCCATGCTCTGGAACATGGTGTTCAACGCCGTGTTTGACGGCGCCCAGCGCCGCATGGGTTTCCGGCGCACCCTGGCGGCGCGCGCCGTTCATTCGGTGATTTTCGAGCTTGGCCTGCTCCTGGTCGTGGTGCCGCTAGCCGCCTGGTGGCTGGACATCGGACTGTGGGAAGCCTTTGTGCTGGACATTGGCATCGTGCTGTTTTTCCTGCCCTACACCTTTGCCTTCAATTGGAGCTACGACCACCTGCGCGCCATCGTTGTGGCCAGGTCTGTGCGCAAGAAAGCGCTGGCCGCCGCCTGAAGCGGGTTCAGCCGGCCGGGCTGCGGTCCAGCATCAGCTCGCTGGAGTGCGCGAGTTCAAAACGCCCGCTGACGGCCGCATGGTCCCAGCGCTCGACCCAGCATGAGGGCTGGCCCGGTTCATGGCGCAACAGGTTGACCGAGTTGGGCGCCTCTTGCCGCACCCGCGATGACAGCGCCGTGCCGGCCTGCACACACCAGATGCGCCGGTCCAGACCCGCAAGCCGGGACGACATCTCGCAAACATAGGGCAGGTGGATGTGGCCGCCCATCACGATGTCGGCCCCGGCAGCGGCCCACGCGCGCACTGCCGGCTCCCAGCCGCGCAGGCGGTCATGTTCGTCTTCGGCGCGCAGCACCATCACCGGCTGGTGCACCACCACCACGCGCAACTGGGCGGGCCCGGCTTGCTGCAACTCGGCCGCCACGCGCTCCACCTGGGCGGCGGACACCTCGCCGTTTTTATGCCGCCAGCGCCGCGTGGTCTTGACACCGATCACGCGCATGGCTGACGTCTGCAGGCCGGTCTCGATCAACGGGCCGAAGGCGCGCAGGTAGGCCGCATACGGGCTGACGGCGCGCTGCCAGAGATTGAACAAGGGGATGTCATGGTTACCCGGCAGCGACAGCATGGCCGGTATGGCTAACCGGTCGCAAAACGCCCGCGCAGCATCAAACTGTTCGGGCCGCGCGCGCTGCGTGATGTCGCCCGACAACACCAGCAGGTCGGGCTGCGCGGCATGCGCGAGTTGCACCAGGGCCTCGGCCACGGTCGGCTGTACTGTCCCGAAATGCGGGTCGGAAATCTGCAGCAAAACGCTCATCAGAAAACCTCCGCGCTGCGCGCTGCGGTATTCGCCTTGGGAACGGCCTGGCGGCTCATGCCACCTCCACCCGGTCTGCCGGCGCGGGCACCAGCAGTAGCAAAGGCTGGGCTGCGATCTCGAACACCAGGGGCGGGCGCATCCAGGCGATCTCGCCATCGGTCGCCACCTTGATGCGCTTGAGGCCGCGTGGCGTGACGGTCAGGCGGCGGAAAGAAAAGCTGTCGATGTTCTCGGCCTCCCCGAGCTGCCCCAGCAAACCGCGCATCAGCAAGCCGAACAAGGCCAGCGTGCCAATGGGCCGCACCACGATGGCGGCCAGTTGGCCTTGCTCCACCGCCTGGGTTTGCTCCGCGTCAATACCGACCCGCGAAAGTTGCAAATGGTTGTTACCGACAAACAGCGTGGGCGTGCGCAGGGCCACGGCCTTTCCGCCGGATTCGATCTGCAGGTGCAATTGCTTGCGGCTTTGCAGCACGGTGGCGATGCCGGATAGGAAAGCTACCAGACGGCTGCGTCCGAGTTGAGCCTTCCAGGCCTCCCTGTCCTCCAGCAACTGCGGGTACAGGCCCAGGCTGGCGTTGACCAGGAACAGCCGGCCATTGACCTGGCCAGCCTGCACAGCTTCCATGCTGGCGCCCAGCAGGGCACGCGTGGCGGCGGCCGTGTCCTGCGGAATCCCGTGCACCCGGCCGAAATAGTTGAAGGTTCCCTGGGGCAAGACGCCAAAGGGGCAGCCGCTGGGCAGCACCACACTGGCCACCGCATTGATGGTGCCGTCGCCGCCGGCCGCCACCACCACGCCCTGGCGTGACTGCGCAAGCTCGACGGCGCGGCGTGCCACCGCGTTGATGCGCGCCGGATCGTCGATCAGCAAAAATTCGAACTCGCGCCCGCCCTCCGCAAACACCCTGGCGATCAGCGCCTGCTGCTCGTCGCTGTTGTGCCGGCCGGAGCCCGCATTAAGAACAACAAAAAAAGGGCCGCAGCGTGCGGCGTTGTCGGGGGAGGCATCAGGCAGGGACATGCCCAAAGCATAGCGCCGCAGGCCGCCGGGTCTGTCAGCCAACAGCCCTTTCCGTCCTGCGGTGCCGCGCGTCGCAATGCTTGGACGCAGGCGCCTATTTCATCTGCACCGAGCCGGAGACATTGACCAGCACCATGCTTTTGCCGGCTTCAACCGGGATTGGCGACGAGTCGGCGGCCTTGGCTTCCATCGCCATCATGCGCGGACGGATCGGCCCCTGGTCGTTGGCATTGATCGCGACTTCACGCAGGGTGAAGCTGCTGAAACCAAAACTGCGCGAAACCTCGGTGGCTTTGGCCTTGAAGCTTTCAATCGCCTGCGCCTGGGCCTGGCCTTCCACCTGCGCGCGCTGCTCACGGCTCAGCGCAAAGCCGACATTGCCCAGTGTCAGGGTCTGGATTTTTCCGGCCGTGGACGTGATGCGCTGGAAGTCCTTGCCTTCGAGCACCAGCTCGGTCCGGCCCTGCCAGCCGCTGATCTTGCCGTCCTTGTTGTAACGCGGGTAGAGGCTGAAGTTGCCGGTGCGCACGTCCATCAGCCCGGGTTGGGCTGACTTTTTGGCTTCAAGCAGCGCGGCATCGAGTGCTGCCTTCAATTGGTTCTGGACGGTGGCGGCGTCGCTGCCGTCGCGCGAAGTGCTCATCATGATAGACAGCAGGTCCTGCTGCACCTCGACGGAACCGCTGGCCGAGAGCTGAGCCACGTTCTGCAGCGGCGGCTGGATGGCCTGGGCCCAGAGGCCCGTGTTGCCCATCGCCAGAAGACAGGCGGCCATGATTTGCTTGTTATTTTTCAATGTATTCTTTCAAAGTTGAATAGACGCCCTGCAGGCAGGAGCCCGGAGCGGAAGCGGGACGATAACCGGCATTTTCCGACGCCTTTGTCAGCATCGGCCTCTATCTGCAGTCATCCTGCAGTGCATTCATGCTCTGGCGTCCCTATCTGCCTGTTGTCGGGCATGATTGCAGTCGAAAGTTCTGTAACAGTGTGTCAAAGTGGCGGGAATTTGAAGATTCGACGTTTTTAACCGACAAAATGGCTCTGTTACAAATTACGATGACACCATGACACAAGCAAGCAACACTCCCCGCGCTGACAAGATCCTGATTCTTGACGACGATGTCCGCATCCGCGACCTGCTGCGCCGCTACTTGACGCAAGAAGGCTTTGAAGTGATTTTGGCGGAAGACAGCAAGGCCCTGAACCGCATCATGATGCGGGACGCCGTGGACCTGATCGTGCTGGACCTGATGATGCCCGGCGAAGACGGCCTGTCAATCTGCCGGCGCCTGCGCGCTGCCAATGACCGCACCCCCATCATCATGCTGACCGCCAAGGGGGAAGACGTGGACCGCATCGTTGGCCTGGAAGTCGGTGCCGACGATTACCTGTCCAAGCCCTTCAATCCGCGCGAACTGCTGGCGCGCATCCACGCCGTGCTGCGCCGCCGTCCGGCCATCGAGGTGCCTGGCGCGCCGTCGAGCGAGCAGGAGGTCGTCAGCTTCGGGGCCTTTGTTTTCGACATGGGCTTGCGCACGCTGCAGAAAAATGGCGAAGAACTGCCGCTGACCACCGGTGAATTCGCCATGCTGAAAACCCTGGTGCGCCATCCGCGCCAGCCCCTGTCTCGCGAAAAGCTGGCCCAGCTGGCGCGCGGCCGCGAGTTCGAACCTTTCGACCGCAGCCTGGACGTGCAGGTCTCGCGCCTGCGCAAGCTGATCGAAACCGATGCCGCCGTGCCGCGTTATATCCAGACGGTCTGGGGCATTGGTTATGTGTTTGTGCCGGACGGCACCAACTGACAGGCCCGCGCCCTGACCACCCGTCCACGGCTCCTTCAGCTTCGCTGACGCCGCGTCTCCTGCCAGACTTCCCCTCCATTCCCATGCAAGGCACCAGTCCCGCGATTCTGGAAACTGCCCCGGCCCCCCTGGAGATGCGCCCACGCGTCGGCCTGAGCTTGTTCTGGCGCACTTTTTTCTTTCTGGCGCTGCTGCTGATCGGCTGCATCGTGGCCTGGCTGCAGACTTTCCGGGCGCTGGAGTTCGAGCCACGCGCCGTACAAAGTGCACAGCAACTCGCCTCGCTGGTCAACCTGAGCCGCGCGGCGCTTAAATACTCGGACTCCATCACGCGTGTCTGGCTGATCAAAACCCTGGCGGACGAAGAAGGCGTGCGTATCTCGCCGCGCGAGCCCCGCGACAAATACGAGCTGTTTGTCAACGACCCTTTCGGCGAGCGTATCGGCGATGAACTCACCACCCGCATGGGCCCTGGCACGGTGGTGGCCAAATCCGTTAATGGCGTGGCAGGCCTTTGGGTCGGCTTTACCATCGACGGCGACTCCTACTGGCTGCTGACCGACCCTTCTCGCCTGGGCCCCATGCAGGGTGGCACCTGGCTGATCTGGCTTGTCACAGCGGCCATTTTGTCGCTGGTCGGCGCGGCGCTGATCGCACGGCTGATCAACCGGCCACTCAAGCAACTGTCGTTTGCGGCAAGCCGCATGCGTGATGGCGACTTTGATGCCAGCCTGCTCGACGAGCAAGTGGCGACCAGCGAGATCCGCGAGGTCAACATTGGCTTCAACCGCATGGCCGAGCAGCTCTCCAAGATCGAGGAAGACCGGGTCATCATGCTGGCCGGTATTTCACACGACTTGCGCACGCCGCTGGCACGCCTGCGCCTGGAAACAGAAATGAGCGTGGCAGACCCCGAGGCGCGCGCCCACATGGCGGCCGACATCTCCCAGCTCGACGCCATCATCGACAAGTTTCTGGACTACGCCCGGCCCGATCCGCCGCAACTGACGCCGCTCTCGCTCAACGCCATCATTGATGCGGCGGTGTATGCGGTGGCCGAATACACCGACATGCGCGTCAGCGTCACCTTGTCCGGTCCCATCACGGTGCTGGCCGACGAGGTGGAGTTGTCGCGCGTGATCGCCAACCTGCTGGAAAACGCCAGGCGCTACGGCAAAACACCGGAAACCGGCATCGCGATGGTGGACATCGCCGCCAAAGAACGCGACCAGTGGGTGCTGATCAAGGTGCGCGACCACGGCACCGGGGTGGCGCCGCATGCGCTGAACAACCTGACCAAACCGTTTTTTCGCGGGGACGCCGCCCGTACCGCCGCCACCGGCGCCGGCCTGGGTCTGGCAATTGTCGAGAAAACCCTGCACCGCATGGGCGGCGTGTTTGCGCTGGCGAACACCGGCTCGGGCGGGCTGGCGGCGCATATCAAACTCCGGCGAGGTTGACCCCCACGGTCGCTCACTGCGTGTAGCTGCGTGCACCTTGCACGCCGCCGCTCGCCAGAGGCTTCGCTTCTGTTGCCTGTCCAAACCTGCTCAAGCAGGTTCGGAGCCGCAGGCACCAGCCCCGAGGGGGCCGCTGCGCCTGCGGCCCCGGCTGGTGAGGAGGCACAGCCCACTCTATCTTGCCCCCTCTCCCTCTGGGAGAGGGTTGGGGTGAGGGCCGGCAGTCCGGCGCAGCGCCTGATTCATGATGAAATCGGCCTCCAGCCCATACCCAGAAAGGGCGAGAAGCTATTAAAATAATAGCGCCACAGCCCGCGCCTCCATGCTCAGGCCCTGCCCCACCGGGCCGAGTTTCTCGGCGGTTTTGGCTTTCACGTTGACACGCGACAGGTCCAGGCCCAGCGCGTCGGCCAGGCACTGGCGCATCGCCGGGATGTAGGCGGCCAGTTTGGGCGCCTGCGCAATCACGGTGCTGTCGATGTTGCCTATGCGCAGCCCGCGTTCGGTCAGCAGGCGGCTGGTTTCGCGCAGCAGGGCTACCGAATCTGCGCCCTTGAAGCGCGCATCGGTGTCCGGGAAATGGCTGCCGATGTCACCCAGGCCGGCCGCGCCCAGCAGTGCGTCGATGACGGCGTGGATCAGCAGGTCAGCATCCGAGTGGCCGAGCAAGCCGGTGCTGTGCGGCACCGTCACGCCGCCGATGATCAGCTTGCGGCCGGGCACCAGCGCATGGGTGTCCCAGCCTTCGCCGATCCGAAATGGTGCCCCCACGCTCCCCACTTCGTGTGCCTCCGGCGTTTCGCTGCCCCCTGCACGAGGAAGAGAGGCGCTGCGCCTGCGGCCCGGCCCTTCGACCGGCTCAGGATAGACCAAGGCTGGCTCTGCGGCCCCGGTTGGTGAAGAGTCAGAGGGATTCGCGGCTGTCATCAGATAAAACTTTCTGCGGAGTTTTGGTCGCAACAGGTTTGCGGGCCCGTGTTTTCGGCGCAGTCCGGCTTTTGATCAGCGCTTCAGCGAGCACAAAGTCTTCCGGGTAGGTCACCTTGAAGTTGTGCGCACTGCCGCGCACCAGTTTTGGCGCCAGACCAGCGGCTTCCATCGCGCTGGCTTCGTCGGTGACGGCTTCGCCCAGGGTGACGGCCATCTTCAGTGCCTGCGTCAGCGCGCCCAGGCGGAACATCTGCGGCGTTTGCGCCAGCCATTTCTCCTCACGCGAAACTGTCGCCACCACTCTGCCGTCCCGGCCAAGCTTGAGCGTGTCGGGAACCGGCTGCGCCAGCAGGCCGCCGACCGGATCGCTGTGGCAGGCATCCATGAGCTGGTCAATCTGTGCGGCGGTGACCAGGCAACGCGCGGCATCGTGCACCAGCACCCAGTCATCGGCTGCAGCCCCGCGTATCGCCAGTTGTGCGAGTCCACCCAGCACGCTGGCGGCGCGGTTGTCACCGCCACAGGGCGCGACCTCCACGCCGGCAGGCGCCTGCCCTTCCAGAAACGAATCACCGGGCGCCACCACCACCAGGCAGGACGCGATGCGCGGCACGTCGGCAAAGGCCTTCAGCGTATGCATCACCATGGGCATCCCGGCAAGCGGCTGGTACTGTTTCGGCAACGACGCGTTCTGCGCGCCATCCCCGACAGCCCGCGTGCCCTGCCCCGCACACGGGATCAGCGCAAAAAAACGCGGAATCAGGGATTTCGGAGCTTGAAGCGTCATGGGCTGATCATAGATTCTAAAATCAGGCCATCAAAGCGCGTCACACCCCATTCCAGCCGGTTTGGGGTGTTTCGCTTTTGTCCGGCCTTTTTGCACGGTCTTTTTGTCACCTTTTGCGACTGTTTCATGGATTTACCCAAACTGCTTCCCGGCAAACGCTACACGCTGCCCCAGCCCACCGGCTCGGCGGACGCCCTGCTGCTGGCACAGCTAGGACTGAAGGAAAAAACTGCCGGCCGGCTGACCGCCATCGTCACTTCGGACGCGATCACGGCTCAGCGTTTGATCGATGAGATGGCATTTTTTGCGCCTGAGCTGCGCTGCGCCTTGTTCCCCGACTGGGAAACCCTGCCCTACGACACCTTCTCGCCGCACCAGGACCTGATCAGCGAGCGGCTGGCCACGCTGTGGCGCCTGCATGCCTCTGGTGGCCAGCGCGACAGGGACAGCGGCGTCGATCTGGTGATCGTGCCGGCCACCACCGCGCTGTACCGGCTGGCGCCGCCGGCTTTCCTGGCCGGGTACACCTTTCATTTCAAGGTCAAGCAAAAGCTCGACGAGGCAAAACTCAAAAGCCAACTGACCCTGGCCGGCTACAGCCACGTGACCCAGGTGGTGAGCCCCGGCGAATACGCGGTGCGGGGCGGGCTGATCGATCTGTTCCCCATGGGCTCGCCCGTGCCCTACCGGGTGGACCTGTTCGACGACGAGATCGACTCGATACGCACCTTTGACCCGGACAGCCAGCGCAGCCTCTACCCGGTGCCCGAGGTGCGGCTGCTGCCAGGGCGCGAGTTTCCGATGGATGACGCTGCCCGCGCCCGGTTCAGAAACCGCTGGCGCGAACTGCTGGAAGGCGACCCGACCAAGAGCCGCATCTACAAGGACATCGGCAACGGCGTGGCCACCGCCGGCATCGAGTACTACCTGCCGCTGTTTTTCGAGGACACCGCGACGGTGTTCGACTACCTGGGCACTGAAGCCACGGTGGTGCTGCACGGCGACCTGGAGCCGGCCTTCCAGCGTTTCTGGCAGGATACCAAAGACCGTTACCGGCTGGTGAAAGACGCGCCGGATCGCCCGGCGCTGCCGCCGGAGGCGCTGTTCCTGAGTACCGAGCAGTTTTATGCGCGCGCTAACGACTATGCGCAACTGGCGTTGAAAGCGGGTCGCCCTCACCCTAGCCCTCTCCCAAAGGGAGAGGGGATTAACGGGGAGCTACCCCCTCCGCAAGCGGAAGTGGGGATCAAAGCGGAGTTACTCCCTCTCCCGCTGGGAGAGGGCGGGGGTGAGGGCTCCCCCTACGCCGAGTTCAACTCACTACCTCCCCTATCCGTGGTGCGCGGCGCCGAAGACCCGCTGGCCCGACTCAAGGCGCACATCCGTAACACGCCGCAGCGTGTGCTGCTGCTGGCCGAGAGCGATGGCCGGCGCGAAAGCCTTCTCGATTTCCTGCGCGCCAGCAGCCTGAGCCCGCCGGCCTTCGATTCACTGGAGGACTTCCAGACCAGCCCGGAAAAACTCGGCATCGCGACAGCGGCGCTGAACATCGGCTTTAGCTGGCTGGCCGGCGACATCAACTTCGTCACCGAGACCGAGCTGTTTGCGGCCGGCACGGTGACCAGGCGGCGCAACAGGATGCAGGAGCAGGTCAGCGATGTCGAAGCGCTGATCAAGGACCTGTCAGAGCTCAATGTCGGCGACCCGGTGGTGCACAGCGCGCACGGTATTGGCCGCTACAAAGGCCTGGTCAACATGAACCTGGGCCAGGGCATCACCGAGTTTTTGCACCTGCAGTACGCCGACGACGCCACCCTTTATGTGCCGGTCAGCCAGTTGCAGCAGATCAGCCGCTACACCGGCGTCAGCGCGGATGAAGCGCCGCTGCACCGACTGGGCAGCGGCCAGTGGGAGAAAGCCAAACGCAAGGCCGCCGAACAGGTGCGCGACTCGGCCGCCGAGCTGCTGAACATTTACGCACGCCGCGCCGCGCGTGAAGGCCACGCCTTTCGTTATTCGCCCGACGACTACGAAAGTTTTGCCAACGATTTCGGCTTTGAAGAAACCGCCGACCAGCGCGCTGCCATCCACGCCGTGATCCAAGACATGATCAGCCCGCGCCCGATGGACCGGCTGGTCTGCGGCGATGTCGGCTTCGGCAAGACCGAAGTCGCGCTGCGTGCCGCCTTCATCGCCATCACCGGCGGCAAGCAGGTGGCCCTGCTGGCGCCCACCACCTTGCTGGCCGAGCAGCACTACCAGACGCTGGTGGACCGTTTTGCCAAATGGCCGGTCAAGGTGGCCGAGATGAGCCGCTTCCGCTCCGGCAAAGAGATCACCGCCGCCATCAAGGGCCTTGCCGACGGCAGCATAGACATCGTCGTCGGCACCCACAAGCTGCTGAGCCAGGACGTGAAGTTCCAGCGCCTGGGCCTGCTCATCATTGATGAGGAACACCGTTTTGGCGTGCGCCACAAAGAGGCCATGAAGGCGATGCGCGCCGAGGTGGATGTGCTCACGCTGACCGCCACACCGATCCCGCGCACCCTGGGCATGGCCCTCGAAGGTCTGCGCGATCTGAGCGTGATTGCCACCGCGCCGCAGCGGCGCCTGGCCATCAAGACCTTTGTGCGCAGCGAAAGCAATGGCGTGATCCGCGAAGCCGTGCTGCGCGAGCTCAAACGTGGCGGTCAGGTGTACTTTCTGCACAACGAGGTCGAGACCATACAGAACCGACGCGAAAAACTTGAAGCCCTGCTGCCGGAAGCCCGTATTGCCGTGGCGCACGGCCAGATGCCGGAGCGCGAGCTGGAAAAAGTCATGAAAGACTTTGTCGCCCAGCGCTACAACCTGCTGCTGTGCTCGACCATCATCGAAACCGGTATTGATGTGCCCACAGCCAACACCATTGTCATGAGCCGTGCCGACAAGTTCGGCCTGGCCCAGTTGCACCAGCTTCGTGGCCGGGTCGGCCGCAGCCACCACCAGGCCTATGCCTACCTGATGGTGCCCGACATTGAAGGCCTGACCAAACAGGCCAGCCAGCGGCTCGAAGCCATCCAGCAGATGGAAGAACTCGGTTCGGGCTTTTACCTGGCCATGCACGACCTGGAAATTCGCGGCACCGGCGAAGTGCTGGGTGAAAACCAGAGCGGCAACATGATGGAGATCGGTTTTCAGCTCTACAACGAGATGCTCAACGAGGCCGTGGCTTCGCTCAAAGCCGGGCGCGAGCCGGATCTGCTGGCGCCGCTCAATGTCAGCACCGAGATTAACCTGCACGCCCCCGCTTTGCTGCCCAGCGACTACTGCGGCGATGTGCACCTGCGCCTGTCCTTCTACAAAAAACTGGCCACGGCCAAAACCACAGCCCAGATCGATGCCCTGCTGGAAGAAATTGTGGACCGTTTCGGTAAGCTGCCAACGCAGGCGCAAACCCTGGTTGACGTGCACCGGCTGCGGGTGATCGCCAAGCCTTACGGCGTGGTCAAGGTGGATGCCGCGCCCACGCTGATCAACATCACCTTCAAAAAGGACCCGCCCATCGACCCGATGGCCATCATGCATTTGATTCAGAAGAACAAACACATCAAGCTGGCCGGCAACGACAAGCTGCGCATCGAACGCGAACTCAAGGAACCCAAGGACCGGGCGCAGATGGTGCGCGATGTCTTGAAGAGTTTGGGAACGCCAAATAATTCAGACACCAAGGCAACAACGCTTGAAATATAGGTTTTAAAAACTTATAATTGCCTATGTAATTTTTTGGGGGTAGATTCATGGCACAAGTCACAATTTACGTCAAGGAAAGCGCCTTGGAGGCTGCAAAAATCGCCGCATCAAGGGCAAAAATCTCCGTTAGCCAGTGGTTTGCGCAGTTTGCTGAAGCGCAAGAGCAAAAACAAAAACAAAGTTGGCCTGAGTTTTTTGCCGAGGTTGATCAGCTTCTACTTCGGGAGCCTGAGGCTTTGGATGGCTGGAACGAGCTTTTGAAAGACCGCTACACCGGGCTTGGTGTTGATGCGCCTCGGGAATCGTTTTGAAATACCTGCTCGACACCGACACATTGATCTACGTGTTCAAGCGTGCGGGCAATTGCCTTGAGCGCCTGGAGAACGAGCATGACAGCGATATAGCCACCAGCACGATCAATTTATTTGAACTTGAATTTGGCATGGCAAAGTCGTCAAACCAAACACTGATGGCACGTTATGTATCCGCCATCAGCGGCCGCTATGCCGTGCTTGGCTTTGATCTTGCAGCCAGCCAGCAAGCAGGCAGGGTCCGCGCGCATCTTCAAGCCAGCGGTTCACCAATAGGTCCCTATGACGTGCTGATCGCGGGCATCGCATTAACCAATAACCTGACGGTGGTGACTCGCAACGTGCGCGAGTTCTCAAGGGTGCCCCAACTGAAAGTCGAGAACTGGTATGACTGACAACGCCCCTGCATTGCATGACGCGCCAGCAGATGGACACATCGCCATCAAACTCCAGCGCGACAAGCATGGCCAGTTTTTCCCCAAAAGATCAGTCAAATAGGGCTCTGGCCCTTTCTGCTACTGCGTTAGCAGCTCAAAACCATAGTACCCAAGCATGACTCCGACTGAAACTTCCCCCGGCCTCGTTGCCAACCTCGCCACGCCTGACCTCAAGCTCAGCGACTTCAAGCTGATTGCCTTCGACATGGACTCGACGCTGATCAACATCGAGTGTGTCGACGAAATTGCCGATGCCGCCGGCCGCAAGGCCGAGGTGTCGGCCATCACCGAAGCAGCCATGCGCGGTGAAATTTCCGACTACAAGGAAAGCTTGCGCCGGCGCGTGGCGCTGCTCAAGGGCGTCAGCGTCGACAGCATGGACGAGGTCTACCACCAGCGGCTCAAGCTCAACCCCGGCGCCGCCGAGCTCGTACATGCCTGCAAGGCGGCGGGCCTGAAGGTGCTGCTGGTCAGCGGGGGCTTCACCTTTTTCACCGACCGTGTGCGTGACGAACTTGGCATCGACTACACGCGTTCGAACGTGCTGGAAGTCGAGGACGGCCTGCTGACCGGCCGCATGGTGGGCCAGTCCTGGGGCGACATCTGCGACGGCGAGGAAAAGAAAAAGATGCTGCTGGAAACCTGCGCCATGCTGGGCATCACGCCGGCACAGGCGATTGCCATGGGCGACGGCGCCAACGACTTGCCAATGATGAGCGTGGCTGGCCTGTCGGTGGCCTACCACGCCAAGCCGGCCGTGCGCGCGCAGGCCATGGTCGCCATCAACGAAGGCGGGCTGGACCGGCTGCTGGAAGTGCTCGCCTAAGCAATGATCCTGCTCAAGCGTTTCGAGAAACTGCTGCACGCCTATCCCGACGCGGAGCCGGTGTTGCCGCCCAAGGGCTTCATCGCCTTCATCTGGGCCGCCTCGCAAGGCGCGCGCGGCTACATCCTGCTGCTGGCCGGCCTGTCGGCGACCATGGCGATCTTCGACGCCCTGCTGTTCGCCATGCTGGGGCGCATCGTGGACTGGCTGACCGTCACCCCGCCTGCAAACTTCTGGCAGGAGCGCGGCCCCGTGCTGGCGTTGCTGCTGGTCATCGTGCTGGCCAGCGTGGTCGTGGTGGCGCTGCAGACCATCGTCAAGCACCAGACCCTGGCCATCAACTTCCCGATGCGCCTGCGCTGGAACTTTCACCGGCTGATGCTGGGCCAGAGCCTGTCTTTCTACCAAGACGAATTTGCCGGGCGCCTGACCACCAAGGTCATGCAGACCGCGCTGGCCGTGCGCGACACGCTGTTTGTCATGGCCGACGTGCTGGTGACCATGGGCGCCTATGTGGTGACCATGACGCTGCTGGCCGGCTCCTTCGACATGAAGCTGGTGCTGCCCTTCATGGTCTGGCTGGCGCTCTACATGCTGTCGCTGGCCTACTTCGTGCCGCGCCTGGGCAAGATCGGCAAGCAGCAAGCCGATGCACGTTCGTTGATGACGGGCCGCATCACCGATGCCTACACCAACATCGCCACCGTCAAGCTGTTCTCGCACACGCATCGCGAGGCCGGTTTTGCACGCGCCGCCATGCTGGACTTCATGAAGACCGGGCATCGGCAGATGCGGCTGGTCAGCCTGTTCGAGATCGTCAATCACGCGCTGAGCATGGGCCTGATCATCGGCATGGCCGGCACCTCACTGTGGCTGTGGTCCCAAGGCTCGGTCGGCGCAGGGGCGGTGGCGGCGGCCACGGCGATGGCACTGCGCCTGCAGGGCATGTCGCACTGGATCATGTGGGAAACCACCAGCTTGTTCGAAAGCGTGGGCACGGTGCAGGACGGCATCAACACGCTGTCGCGCGCACGCACCGTCGTCGATGCGCCAAACGCCCGAACGCTCGACGTGCCGCGCGGCGAGATTTGTTTCGAGCAGGTGGAATTCAACTACAGCGCCAGCGGCCCGCGCGTGATAGCCGGCTTGACGCTGACGGTGCGGCCCGGTGAGAAGATTGGCCTGATCGGGCGCTCCGGCGCCGGCAAGTCCACGCTGGTCAATCTGCTGCTGCGCTTTCATGACCTCTGCGGAGGCCGCATCCTGATCGACGGCCAGGACATCGCCACAGTCACGCAGGACAGCCTGCGCAGCCACATCGGCATGGTCACGCAAGACACCTCGCTGCTGCACCGCTCGGTGCGCGACAACATTGCTTACAGCCGGCCCGGCGCGACCGACGACGATGTGCGGCAGGCGGCATGCCGCGCCGAAGCCGACGCTTTCATCGCCCACCTGAGCGACCCACACGGCCGCACCGGCTACGACGCGCATGTGGGCGAACGGGGCGTCAAGCTCTCAGGCGGGCAGCGCCAGCGCATCGCAATTGCGCGCGTGATGCTCAAGGACGCGCCGATTTTGTTGCTTGACGAAGCCACCAGCGCGCTCGACTCCGAGGTCGAGGTCGCCATCCAGAGCAGCCTGGACACGCTGATGCAGGGCAAGACCGTGATCGCGATTGCGCACCGCCTCTCGACCATTGCCGCGATGGACCGCCTGATCGTGCTGGACCAGGGCCGTATCGTGGAAGAGGGAGACCACCGCAGCCTGCTGGCCAGCGGCGGCCTGTACGCACGGCTGTGGGCGCACCAGAGCGGCGGCTTCCTGGCAGAAAGTGTTGAGGAAAAGGAAGCGGTCTGAGCCAGTTGCCACCAGTGATTTGGATGGCTCTCACCCGCGCCCTTGGGGAGACGGGTGGGGTGGGGTGGGGTGAGGGATTAGAGCGTTCCGACTGTCATGAGTTTTGAAATGCTCAATAAAGTCAATTTTCTTATCGATTTCTGAGTCAAAAGAGCCAGAGGCTCAGATCTGCCGTTCAGGTTGATTTTTGCTGGTTTCTGCAATGCAGTAGGCAAAAAATTCGTCGAGCTCGTTGGACTTGTCGAACACCGCGTCGGCGCCCAGCGCCAGACTGCGTTCCCGAATAGCGGCGGTTGCGTAGTTTGTCAGCACCACCACTTTTTGGTACGGTTCACGCTGCTGGCAACCCGCCAGCACACCCATGCCGCTGCCTTCCTGAAGAAACATGTCCACAACCGCCAATTGCCACTGCCCATCGTGCACGGTCAGCCAGCGCGTGGCATCGGCCTCGGTCGCAGCGTGGCCAACCACCTTGACCATGGCGATTTCCGTCAGCGTCTCGATCAGATTCTCAAGAATTGTCTGGTTGTCTTCGACAAGGTAAGTGATGAGTGCCATGAGGTATCCAATCTTTTTTTATCAACACATTGCTTGCCGAATTGACAGGCTTTTTTAATTGGGGAGCGCCGCGCACTGCTCGAAGTGAGCAGCCTTCAATCTCGCATGGGCTGCATCCAGCGCCTCAAACGCCGCGTCAATCGCCGCCTGGTTGCGAACCGGTGCGCGCAGCAGCATGTCGTAAGTGGCACGCAGAAAGTCGTAGTCAGCCAGCGCAACCGTGGGCCGTAGAGTGGATGTGATGACGTGTGCCTGCATGTGCGTCTCCGGTTAATCTCCTGAAGGGCGAGCATTGCGCCACCCAACATATTTTTAGTTTGCGAACGCTTGTTTGCTGGCGCCATAGGCCAACTCAAGCTATGCGTGTCGGAGATTGCCTCTAGGAGCCTGGGCGGCAGAAGGCGTCGAAGCGAGAAGTGGCCCCGGCGAAGACAGTTTTTGCCGGGTTTGCAGCCTCATAGCCGTAGCTATGGGGCAAAAAGCCCGTGAAAAATGGACCGTCGCGGCCGCTTTGCAGCCGACGTTCCTTCTGCCGCCCAGGCTCCTAGCAGCCTGAAAAACCATGCAAGCGGCGCCGGCAAGACCGCTTACAAGGGCCGCAGATGAGTGGGGGCGTCATGGTCGCCCATGGCCTGCTTGAAGCGGGTATGGGCTTCGTCCATGGCCACCATGGCAGCGTTGACGGCTTTGTCATCCGGCGGGGCCATGCTTAAAAACTTCATGTAGTCGGCGCGCGCCTCGTCATAGTCGGCCAGCGCTTGTTGGGCATCGGGCATGTTGGCGCGCATGGCGGCAGTACAGTACTAGAGCGCAGGTTGAACCATGCCAGGGTCTTCCGGTCGCGCCAGAGGCGGCACCGGGCCCAGGTCGGGCTCGACCGGCAGTTCAGCCGGGTTGTGAGCTGGCTTGCCGCCAGGCGGAGCAGAGAGACCGTCGCCGGGCTCAGTGAAGCGGGTGGGCAGGGCGGCGCTCATGGACTCAAATCACCGCGATCAAGGCCGGGGTCGGCAGATCTGCGGTCACCAGCGCCGCAGCCGCAGCCACGCTGACCGATACCGCAGACGCATAGGCAAGCACGGCCGGCACCCAGGGGTGAAGTCGCTGCCGCAACGAATGCCGCGAAGGCGCAGACAGCGCGCTGTCAACAGTTGTTGAGGAAATACCGAGATCGGATGCGGGTATGGTCATGAACAAAGCCTCTGAAGATAACCTCATGGTGCCTTGCAAGGCGTCAAACAGCCATAGGCCAAGGCGAGTTGCTGATGTCGGCGACAACCGACAAGCGCTCTACCTTTAACCCTGACACGCCGGTTGCAGCCGTCGTTGCGCGCTAAAACTTGGGGATACGCAGGGTTTTGCTCAGCATCAGCGTGCCGGACAGGACAAACAGCAGGGCTAAGGGATGCAGCATCCACGGCCCCAGTTGCCACACGCCGCCATAAAGCTGCTCACCGAGGTTACCTTGCCAGGCGGCAAAGGCCAATATCGCCGTCAGCAACACACTGGTGGGGATGGGTGTTCCCTCGAAATAGGCCACCTTGGCAGCGCCCTGCGAGAGTGTCTCGGCGGTGACGTTGTAGCGCGCCAGCCGGCTAACGCCGCAGCACACAAAATAAATCAACGCGATCCAGTCCCAGCCGCCGCGCATGCCGGCCGCAAAGGCCAGCGCTGCAGGCGCCACGCCGAAGGAGATGATATCGGCCAGCGAGTCAAGCTCGCGCCCGAGTGCCGAATGCTGGTTGCGCCAGCGCGCCACGCGGCCGTCGAGCACATCAAAAATAAAGGCGGCAGGCGCCATGATGGCCGCAGCATAGAAAAAGAACTTCAGCCCTTCCACGGCATACAACATGGCCAGAAAAACGCCTGCAACGCCGCAAGCGGCGTTGCAAAGCGTCAAGAAGTCCGCCAGGTGAAAACCCCGCAGCATGGAAAAGTGTTTGGGCTGTTCGGTCACAGGTGCGGGATTTGGTTGAAGCTGCTCAACGGCAATCCGTCGTGGGCGATTATTTCGCCGGCGCCGGCATGATGAGCACCGGGGCATTGGTCTTGGGCTCAATGCGCACCGACGTGGCGCCCGCCGGGACCACCACGGTCTCTACCTCGCGAATCACACCGCCGCCAGCCACACTGCCTTGCGTGTTGCCATAACCCATGACGCGCGCCTCACAGGCGGTGCGGTCTTCGCCGGTCAACACTTCACAGCGCTGGCGGGCATTGGCTTCAAACTGCGAGCCGCTGTTGTTGAGCTTGCCACTGCGTTTTTCAGCGGCAGCGTTGTTGGTCTCGCGCAGGCATGTCGCCTGGTCCTGTTGGGTACGCCCGGTCATGCAGGCCTCACGCTCCTTCTGGGCATTGCCGGAAGCGTCGATGCCGGTGGTTCCGGTGGCGGTAATCGGCACCTGCGCCACCGCGACGCCGGAAACCATCAACAGGGACAGGCCCATGCCGGCTAATACGCGGGGGAATTTTGAAAAGGTGTTCATGCTCAAGCTCCTTGGCCATTTAAAGATGCTTGAGTCTAGGAAGGCAGCGCAGCCGGGCATTGAGAGCATTCATCGCCGCTGCGGGGGTTCAGGCACCCGACCCCCTGTAGGACAGGTCTTTCACAGGCAAAGCGGCGCCGTGCCGGAGAGATTCAGGACAGTTTGGCGGGCCGGCTTTCGCCGGGCATGGTGAAGGAGTCCTCCCACTTGACGGCAAACCGGTCCGGCTTTTCCCGTATCATGAAGGAGCTGGTGCCGTCAGGGCTGAAGCTGGCGCTCTGGCTTGTCCCCCGCGTCTCGGTTGCGGCGGCCTGCTTGTCCTTGATCTCCGCCATGGCCGCCGCCTTGGCGGCTCGGACTTTTTCACTGGTGAAATCGTCCAGCGCCGCATGAAAGCTGCTGTCACCGCCGCGGGTTTCTACATGATCACGCTCAATGATCTCGGCCTCGCCGAGGAAGGCTGTGCGCATCGCGCCACCCGAAGGCAAGCTGCTGCTGCGCACCGTGGTGTAGCCAATGCCGCATTCCAGCAGCAGGCCTTCCTTCATGTCACGCTGGACCTTGGTCAGACCGCGTTTGCCCGGCACATCCACGCAGCCAACCACCTTGCCGTCCAGCGTGCTCACCACAAAAGTGCAATAGACGCCATCGAGCAGCTCATGCCAGTGCTGGTCCTTGTTTTCGGGTCGGTCCTTGGTGCTTGGAATGGTAAAGCGCATCACCGGCACCTTGACCATCACGGCGTGGTCGGGAAAAGCCGTGCGCAGCCATTTCCACACGTCCAGCTCTTCGCTGGTCACCAGTCCCCTGGCATTGAGCAGCCAGCGCGAGGGCAGGCGAAGTTTTTCGGTGCGCTGGCGCCGCGTCCAGGCCCAATGCGCCAGACCACCCAGCAACGCGCCCACCACACCACCCAGCCCGATCATCAGCCATGTCAATGCGTTCACGGTATCTCCTCCTCGGCTCAGTAACAATTTGAAGCAGCTTAAATCACAAAGCCGCATTGCGGCAGAAAATGATGTATGCGTGCGTTAACAAAGATACGGCGCGTCAACACGGCCACAACAGCACGTGGCTGGCCACGGACAAAGGCCTACCCGTCTTTGAGTAAAAACTGCATGCTGGTTCCAGCCAGTTCCAGCACATCGTTGTGTGCCAGTGGCACAGCTTCGGCGCCAATCGCAAGTCCGTTGAGCGTGGGCTGAACGGCGCCCGTCATGTGAGCCACGTAGAAGCCATAACGCCGGTGGGAAACTGCCACCACGCTGACATCCGGCTGGCCAAAAGTGGTGACGGCCTTGACCACCGGCATCTCCAGCCCGGCCGACGACCCGGACAACACCTTGAAGCTGGCGTGCAACGCACCTGACGCGCCCGGCGCCGCCTGCACGTCGAGCTTCATCGCTGCGGTTTCGTGATAACCCGACTCTTCCGACGCCGCGAGGTACTGAATCCTGAAATTGCCGATCGCGATGGCGTCGTTGTCGTGCAGCAGTTCACGGGACTTGATCATGTGCCCGTTGAGGTAGGTGCCATTGGTGCTGCCCAGGTCCTCGACATAGACATCGGCCAGTCCGTGCAGCTCGAACACACAGTGCTCGCCGCTGACCAGCGGGTTGTTGAGCACAATGTCGTTGTACGGCCGCCGGCCCAGCGTGGTGCGGTCCTTGCGCAGGTACACATGCTTGATCTCGACGCCCTCGACCGATGCAATGAGTTGCGGCATAAAACTCCCCAAATTCACCCACCGGCGCCTGTCGCGCGGCGGTTCACCATGGTAGTCCTCGGGTTCTCCTGAAACAAGAGGGCTGGCTCACCGGCAGGCAACAGTCTGTGAGCGCAGACTCCTAGCGTTGTTTGCGCAGCGGCTGCAGCAGCGCCGACAGGCCATTGTGGTCGATCTCTAGTGCCAATGCGAGCAATCGGCCAAGTTCGCCTTTGGGGAAACCCTCGCGCGCGAACCAGGCTAAATAATTGCCAGGCAGGTCTGCGATCAGGCGACCCTTGTACTTGCCAAATGGCATCTCGCGTGTGACCAGCATCTGCAGGTCTTCAGGCTTCATGCGCCCTCACCCGCCGGCCTGCTTGACGGTAAAGCCCTGCTTTTTGAGCAGCTCAATCAGGCTCGCCAGGTGGTCGCCCTGCACCTCGATCACGCCGTCCTTAACGGTGCCGCCCGAGCCGCAGGCCGCCTTGAGCTGTTTGCCGAGCTGGACCAGCGCCGGCTCCGCCAGCGGCACGCCCTTGACGACGGTCACGCTTTTACCGCCGCGCCCCTTGGTTTCGCGCGAGACCCGGACAATGCCGTCGGACGGGGGAAGCGGTCGCGTCTCGCGGCACAAGCACTGGGCCAGCGCCTTGCGACAAGCCGGACACATGCGCCCCGCGTCGGTCGAATAAACGAGTCCGCCCGGGGTTGAATGACTTTTCATGGAATGCACCGATGGAGAAAATCTGCCTCAGAGCCCATCGCCCCGAGCGCTAGCAACTATCGTACAGCGATGCAGGCAGGATTCCCCGACACAATGGCGCTGCATCGGTTGTAGCCCGGTGCCCGGCGCAGGCTCAGATGTAGCCGACAGGCGGCGGAGTGTGCCGCAGGTGAAGCGACAGACCCAGCGCCTCCATATGATTGCCGTCGCGGCCGAGAATTGTTTCGGCCAGGGGCAGGAAATGTTCCTCTTCGAAACGGGCGTGTGAGGAATAAGCGTGAACCAGTTTCTCCACGGCATCCAGATCCAGATCGACAGACTGGGACTTGGCCACGGCCTTGACAACCGGCTCCAGCTTTTTCCACATCGCCTCGATCTGGCGATGCTCTGCAGTCAGGCGTTGCGCCATGGCCTGAACCTCCTCGGCCTCCCGGCCCCGGCCGGCACTGCGTAACACGGCGGGAAACAACTCGCGCTCCTCGTCCGCATGGTGCTCGTACACCGCGTCGTGGAACAGGGCCAGCGTGTCGGTGGCGATGATTCGCGCCTGGGCCGCAGTCGCCTGGAGCGCAGGCAATTTCTCGAAGGCCTGTAGCTTGGACAGAATGCTCAGATGGCACTGAGAAAAACCGACCAGCGGCTCGCTGGAATGGCCCGTGTCGTGCGCGGTAGGATGGGTTGTCATGCTGCCAATATAGGGCGCGCCTGTGCGGCTGGCTTGATGCACATCAATAAAGCGGCCACCCACCACCGGGACATACCAGGCCGCCGGACGTTCGGCCCTTCATGGCGGGCGGCACTGGAGGCTGATACGACCCCAAACAAATCTCGTACGGCAAACTGCTGGAGATTTACTTTTCGGTCGCGCACGACCCCACCCAACTCAACCGCCAGGGGCCAGACACGGGCACCCAATACCGCTCCGCAATTTTTTACAAGGATTCCCGTCAAAAGCAGGTGGCGGAGCGCTCCATGGCACAACTGGACGGTGCCAAGGTTTATGCCGGCAAGATCCGAAAACCGTGATGCCCGAGGTCTACCGGGCAACGCCAGTGCTGGTGTCGTCTGCCCGATAACACCTATTGAGCGTTTCGCGCCAGGTTGGCGCCGGGCTCAGACCTTGGTCTGCGCGGCCTTGCGGTCGGCCACCACCTTCTGCGCCGATGGGCGCTCGCCGATGAATTTGATGTAGGGCTTGTAGTCGATGCCGCCGGCGATCAACAGGTCTTCGCCGAAGGCCGCCTTGCTGGCCATGCCGATCAGCGGCAAATTGGCAAAAGCGGCGCAGTCGGCCTGGGTAAAGTCCTTGCCCGCCACACAGGGCGAAAACTTCGCCAGCTTTTTGAAGGCGGCGATGTTGGTCTCCAGCTGCTTGCGGATGCGCACCAGGTTGCCCTCGCTGAGCGGTGCGGCGCCGAAGAAGGTCGAGGCGTACAACTGGCGCGCGACGATTTCCAGGTGCCAGTCGATGAAGGTGGTGAGCTCGCGCACCTTGGCCGCCTCGAAGGGGTCGGCCGGCAGCAGCGCGGGCTGCGGCGCGGTCGCCTCGAGGTAGTCGAGGATGGCCTGGCTTTCGCACAGGCCACCGCGCTCGGTGCGGATGAAGGGGATCTTGCCCAGCGGCGAGGCGCTGAGGATGGCTTGGTCGCTGCTGTGCGTGGCCGCGACTTCTTCGGTGAAGGGCAGGCCTTTTTCAAGCAGCGCCAGCTTGACCTTGTTGTAGTAGTTGGAAATCGGCGATCCGCAAAGGGTCAGCATGGTGGTCATGATGGTGTCTCCTGATGGTGAGGCGACAGTTTACGGGGGCCGCTTTGTCCCGCATGCAACCGGCGCGACAAGCGCCTCCTACAAACGGGGGATGACAAAGCCCCCGGTGCGCGCCAACACTTGCCCGGTCCAAGCGAAACCGCCAACCCGAACCGGAGCAAACATGTCCACTTCCTGTTTTTCCAGAGGCTGCAAGGGCATGATTGCCAAACGCATTCAGGCCGGCCTGCAGCGCCAGGGCTTTGCCGTCGGCGACCTGCTGAAGTTTGCCGATGGCGACTTCGGCGGCAAGACCCACGCTGCGGTGCAGGCGCTGCAGGGCGCGCGCGGCCTGCCTGCCACAGGCATCGTGGACGCCCCGACCTGGCAGCAGCTTACGCCAGAGCCCATGCCCAGCCTGTTCGAACGCTGCCTGCAGGTCACCGCCGCCTTTGAAGGCCACGGTTTCGGGCTGGCCAAAGGCAACTTTGACGGCGCCGGCATCACCTGGGGCGTGATCGGCTTCACCCTGTCCAACCGCGAAATCCAGGTGCTGCTGGCGACGGCGGAGGTGCAGTCGCCCGGCATCCTGGCGCGCTGTATGGGGGCGCTGACCGCCGAATGGCGAGCCGTCACCGTGCTGACGCTGACGCAGCAGGTCGCCTGGGCTCATGCCATGTCGTCGGGGTCATCCAGGCAAAGCCTGCCCGCCGTCTGGCTGCTGGCCTTTGAAAAGCTCGGCAATGAGGAGGTGGTCAAACGCTTCCAGATGCAGCGCGCCTACGGCCGTTACTTTGTGCCCAGCGCCGCCTCGGCCGCCACGCTCGGCCTCGCCAGCGAGCTGGGCATTGCGCTGGCGTTTGACGTGCACGTCCAAAATGGCGGCTTCAAGCCGGACGCCTTCACGCTGGCTGCAGCCCTGCCGGCAGCCACGCCAGAAGCGGTGCGGCGCCAGAAGCTCGCCGCCTGCGCGGCCGGCAGCGCGCGGCCACAATACCGCGCCGACGTGCTGAGCCGCAAAAACACACTTGCTACCGGGCAAGGCGGGGTGCATGGGGGAAGCTACACCTTGTCGGCCTGGGGGCTGGGGGAAGACGCAGCGGCCTAGTATCGTTAGGCTTGCCAGACCCCGTAACCCTGCTCACGCAGCGCGATGCCGAGCTCAACCTCCATGTCGCGCGCGCCTTCGTAAGGCATGGGGTTGTACATGGTGTAGAGCTGCGGCAGCAGGCGCAGGCCCCACTTCTGGACATACACATTGGCCTGGATGCCGGCCTTGTGTTTGTCGAAACGCAGGTCCGGGTCCAGCCCGGTCATACCGACATAGACAAAGGGTTTGCCGAGCTGCCAGTCCGGATTCGCGCGGCGAAAGCGCCTGACGTTCCAGACCTCGTCGGACAGCTCGATCACATAGACGTGGTAGTGGTGGCTGCGCGGCGTATGCGGCTTTTTACCGCGCGGCACGGCTTTCGCAGCCGCCTTGCCTTCGGCGGCCTTCTTCGGTGTTTTGCGTGACGCTGTGGCCATGATGAGGCCCAGTATGCGTCAGCGGGCAGGCCTGCAGCTTGCTACTAATTTAATAGCTGCTTACGCCCACTGGGTATGGGCTGGAGGTCGATTTTATGCCTATTTTATTGAGCGTTTCAAAACTCACGCCGGTCGGAACGCTCAATCCCTCACCCCACCCCTCTCCCAAAGGGCGAGGGTGAGATCAGGCCGCAACTCAGTCCGGCACAAACCTCGCCTTGAACTTGGTTTCGTCGCCCGGCAGCTCCAGCGTCACCAACTGCCCCATCTTGCTGTCGCTGAGGCGGCAGGCCGCAAACAGGCTGAACTTGCCCTGCAGGTGGTAGCTCTCCATGTCGATCAGCATGTAAGGGTAAGGCACAAACACCTGGTGCGGGAAGATGAGCCGGTGCCGGTTGCGCGGCGACGGGAACAGCTTGTAGTCGTCGGTGGTGATGCCCTGTGCAGATGCCATGGTGAGGTACTTTTTGCGCGGTGAGTGGAAAGGGGTGGGATGGTGGAAGGGTTCGATTGCAGCACTGGCCTGAAAATCAGGCTGCCTGCATCATTGCATCGCGCCCGCGCAGGGCCCGCGCGAAAATGACGCCAAGCGCCACCAACACGCCGCCACTCAGTGCGATCACGGCGCCGGCGCCCAGACGCGCGGCCAGACTGGCGGCCAGCAGCACACCGACCGATTGCCCGAGAAACAGTGCTGAAGCAAACAGCGACACGCCGGTGCCGCGCGCGCTGGGGGCCATTTGTGTGGCGTTGGTCTGCAAGGTGTTGTGCAGCATGAAAAATCCGAAACCCGCCAGCAGGCTGGCCGGAAGCGCGAGCGCCCACCAGGGCGTCAGGCCCAGCACGATGGCGGCCAACCCGGCCAGGGCGCCGCCCACCATGGCCAGGCCGCGCTCGCCAAGGCGGCGTATCAGGTGCCGCGCCACCACCATGTAGAGCATGCCGCCCAGCCCGAACAGCGCCACGATGGCGCCGGATGCCGTGAGCGACAGGCCCAGGGCACCGTGCAAGTGCGAGGCCCAGATCGCCAACACGCCAAAACCCGCCGCGCCTTCGGCAAAAGACACCGCCAGCACCACGCGCGACCACGGGCCGGTGATGATGAGCAGGGCTTGCGCAATAAAACCCGGCCGCAACACCAGCTCCACAGAGGCTTGCGCGGCGATGGATGCGGCCTGCTGGCGGCGCCAGTCGGCATACAGCAGCGTGCCCACCGCGCCAAACAGCGCGGCGGTGATGCCAAAAGCCCAGCGCCATCCGAGCGCGTCGGTCACCAGCCCCCCGACCAGTTGCCCGCTGACCAGGCCCAGCGTGGTGCCCAGGCCCACGCGGGCCAGCGTTTCCTGGCGCAGCTCATACGCGATGGTGTCGCCCACCCAGGCCATGGAGATCGGAATGATGGCAGCCGCCCCCAGCGCCACCAGCACGCGGGCCAGCACCAGCACATCCAGGTTGGCGGCAAACACCGCCAGCAGGCTACCGACGCAACACGCCAGCGTGGCGAAAGTGACAATGCCGAACTTGTTGAAGCGGTCGCCCAGCGGACCGTAAACCAGTTGCGCCAGGCCGTAAGTGACGGCAAATACCGACACCACCTGCGCGGCCTGTGCCAGGCTCACGGCAAAAGCGCGCGACAGCTCGGGCAGCATGGCATCACAAATGCGCTGCACCGCCATGCTCGAAAACGTGGCCAGAGACAGCAGGAAAATGGATCGACGTGTGGCCGCAGGAAGCGTGGCGGAGCCGGAGGTCATGAAGAAGGATCAGTGAGGATGCGTCGCCGGCGCAAGCGGCCAGCGACTGCCGATTGTAGGCAAAGCTACCCCTGCCTGCCTGCTTGCCGCTCAGGGCCGGCTGGCGCCTTCAGGCACGCTGTACTCGCGCAGGATGGGAATGCCACCGCCACTGCCACCGCCACGCTCCTGCGGTGTCATCGGCCGGCCCGGCACCACCACAAACTGGGGGGGCGCCGCACCTGGCGCTGGCGAAGACGGGATCACCACACCGGGTGACTGCGGCACCAGCGGCGGCGCCTGCACCTGCGGCGGCGGCTGGTAGCCGGGGATGGGACTGCCGTCGGGCGTGGTCATGGGCTGCGACGGCGGCACCACCTGCCCGGCCGGCGGGAACAGGCTGTTAAACCAGTCGTTGACCGAGCTGGATGGCGCAGGCTCGGGCGCTGTGGAATTTTTCGGCACGTCAAAACGCGCCTGCGCATCGACCACCCTGCCGCGCAGCGAGGCCGCAAAAAAGTCGCCGACGATGGGCAGCGCGCTGTGGGCGCCCTGGCCCCAATAGTCACTGAGCGTGATGCGGTTGTCGTTGAAGCCGACCCAGGCGCCTGCCACCAGTTGCGGGTGCATCAATATGAACCAGCCGTCGGTGTTGTCTTGCGTGGTGCCAGTCTTGCCGGCCACGTCGGCCTGGATGCCGTAGCGGCTGCGGATGCCGACGCCGGTGCCCTGATCGATCACGCCGCGCATCACATCGACCAGCGTCTGCGCGGTGGACACCTGCATCGCCTGCTCGGGCGCTTTTGCTTGCCAGGTCTCCAGCACCTTGCCGTTGCGGTCTTCCAAGCTGGTGACGATGAAGGGCTCGATGTAACTGCCCTTGTTGGCGATGGTGGCGTAGCCGGCGACCATTTCCTTGAGCGTCACCGGGCTGGTGCCCAGCGCCAGCGACATCACCTGCTCCAGCTTGCTCTGGCGCACACCGGCGGCCTGGGCCAAGGCGGCGACCCTGGCCGGGCCCACGCTCTGCATCACCTGCGCGGTGATGGTGTTCTTCGAATACATCAGGCCTTCGCGCAGCGTCATGGGCACGTAGCTGGGGCCGCCGCCGTCGGTCGGCCGCCAGACCTGGTTGCCGCCCAGCGAAATCTCCACTGCGTCGTCCATGTAGGTGTCGGTCGGGCGCGCGCCGTTTTCAAAGGCTGCGCCATACACAAAAGGCTTGAAGGTCGAACCGGCCTGGCGCCGCGCCTGCTGCACATGGTCGAAGGGGTCCTTGGCAAAGTCGCGGCTGCCGACCCAGGCTTTCACATGGCCGTTGGACGGGTCCAGCGCGAGGAAACCGGCCTGCAGCCGCGTCTTGTCCTGGCGCAGTGCCTGCACAAAGGCGGTGTCGGCCAACAGGCGCTTGAGCAGGGCCTCGTCGGCCTCGCCCTGCTCCTTCGCAACCTTGTACTCGGGCGTTTCACGCACCAGCGCGCGCACCAGCTCTTTTTTGCCGGCCCAGGCACGCGGGCCCCACTCGTTGTTGGCCACACCCTGCAACCGGTCGGCCTGGCGCTTGACCGCCTCGTTGGCCAGCTTCTGCAGCCGTGAATCAATCGTGGTGCGCACCACCAGTCCGTCGGCATAGATGTTGTAGTCGTTGCGGTCGGCCCAGTCGATCAGCCAGCGGCGCAGGAACTGCGTCAGGTGCGGCGCGGCGCCCAGCGGCTCGGTCTGGCGCTCGAAGTCCACCTTGAGCGGGCGCTTCTTGAGCGTCTCATAGCGCTTGGCGTCGAGCTTGTTGTGCCTGACCATCTGGCCGAGCACGAGGTTGCGCCGCTCTTTGGCGCGCTCGGGGTTCATCACCGGGTTGTAATAACTGGTGCCCTTGAGCATGCCAACCAGCGTGGCGCTTTCAAGCACGTCGAGTTTGTCGGCCGACTTGTCGAAATAGGTGCGCGCCGCCATCTCGATGCCGAAGGCGTTGTAGAGGAAAGGCACGGTGTTCAGGTAGGTTTCAAGAATCTCGTCCTTGCTGTAGATCGCCTCGATCTTCAATGCGGTGATGATCTCCTTGAACTTGCGCGTCAGGCTGCGTGAGCGGCCCACCTCTTCCGGGTAGAGGTTGCGCGCCAGTTGCTGGGTGAGGGTCGAGCCGCCCTGCAGGTCACCGCCGAAAGTACGCAGCACCGCGCCGCCTATGCGCGTGAAGTCCAGCCCATGGTGTTCGTAGAAACGGTGGTCCTCGGTGGAAATCAGCGCCGCCACCACATTGGGCGAAATGTCAGCCAGCTTGATCCGGTCACGGTTGGCGCCCTTGAACGCCGCCAGTTCCTGGCCGTCGGCCGACATCACTCTGGCGGGCTGCTGGGTTCTGGACTTCTGGATGTCGCGGATGCTGGGCGTGAACGGAATCAGCAGTATGAAGTATAGCAACACCAGCGTCGGCAAGGCCGCCAGCGACAAAGCTACGCCACGCCATGTCGGGTGGCGCAGGTGGTAGAGCGCTTGCGCGCCAAATGTCGTGACCCTTGTCATGACAGCGGGCCGGAGGCGGTCGTAAAGGGCGTAAAGCTTGTTCATCGGCTGCCAGTGTAGGCGCTTGGGCCAGCCCGGCGTTACCTGCAGTTACGGGCTGTGACAGGGGCGCGGCGACGACGATCAGAGAGCACTCACACTTTTTTCAGGGGCTGCCAGCCGACAAACTTCGGGTAGTGGCGCTGCACCACCGCACCCTTGAAGTCCCAGGCCAGGCATTTGCCCAGGTGGTAAGGCGGAGCGGCGTTGTCAGCCTCGGGCACACCCGACTGGCGGCGCAGACGCTCGCGGTAGACCGGCACGGTCTGGTAAGCAGCCGTCGCCATGTTGAACAGCAGCTCGCGCAAATGGGTGCAGCCCTTGATGCCGCCCAGCGCTTTTTCAATCGCCTGGCGCCAGCCCGGTCCCATGGTGACGCCCACCATCTGCTGCATCGGGTCCACGCTGGCCCGGCATTCGTCAAACGGCGTGCGGTCCATGGCGGTGCTGATCTCGCGGATGGTCATCTGGTCGTCCACCGTCGCGCGTATCGCCATGCCGTGGATCGGTGTGCCCGGCGGCATCTCGCCGCGCTCGGAGCGCTCCAGCGTATAGGTTTTGGTGTCGGTCATTTCCGCTTCGATGTCCCACAGGCCGTCCTCGCGGCGGTAGCCACGGTAAACAACGGCGCGGGTGTGCAACTGGGAGCGGGCTTGGGGGGCAGGCAAGGGCATGGTGTGGTCGTCGGGCTGAAAGCACCATTTTCCTCCGCAAGGCAGCTTGCGAGCTGCGCCAGCGGCGACACGCCGCCCATTGAGGCATCAAATCGGCATCCAGCCCATACAGGACATGGGCTAACAGCTATGCATTTGATAGCAATTTCGGACCCGAATCGCAGCAACGCTGAGGGGGCAGGCTGGCGCTGATCGCCTGGCTGGCCTTGCGGCCGGCCGCGACGTCACGCCGGTAAAACCATCAAGGCTCTGAGACGACGCGCGGCGCGGGCATCTCCATCACGGGCAGTTCTGCAACCGGCGCCGGGGCGGCCGGAAGGATCTGGATGGTCACGTATTTGATCGGTGGTGGCGACAACATGCCCGCCGGCGCGCCACTCTGTGGCCCCTGCACCGTCACTGCGCTCCCCAGCGGCGGCTCAACCGGGGTGGTCTCGGCCCACGGCGCGCCGGGCAGCAGCAGCGGGTCCAGCCCAGGCGGCGCCTGTTTGCTCAGGCCATCGGGGGCCGAGAACTTGGCGCGCGCATCCACCACCTTGGCCTTGATCGCCTGCTGGAAAAATTCGCCCACCATGGGCAGCGCACTTTGCGCGCCCTGGCCCCAGCGGTTTCCCATGGTCACGCGGTTGTCGTTGAAGCCGACCCAGGCACCCGCTACCAATTGCGGATGCATCAAGATGAACCAGCCATCGGTATTGTCTTGCGTGGTGCCGGTCTTGCCGGCCACGTCGGCGCGTATGCCGTAGCGGCTGCGGATGCCGGCGCCGGTGCCCTGATCGACCACGCCGCGCATCACGTCCAGCAGCATGTTGGCGGCGGCGATGGACATCGCGGTTTCGGCCACCGCGCTTTGGAACGCTTCCACCACCTGCCCCTTGCGGTCTTCCACCCGCGTGACCACCATGGGCGGCACATACCGGCCGTCGTTGACCAGCGTGCCGTAGCTGGCAACCATCTCCCTGAGCGTCACCGGGCTGGTGCCCAGCGCCAGCGACATGACTTCGTCGAGCTTGCTCTGGCGCACCCCCATGCTGCGTGCCAGGCCGGCCACGCGCGCGGGGCCGACAATCTGCATCACCTGCGCGGTGATGGTGTTCTTTGAATAAACCAGGCCTTCGCGCAGCGTCATAGGCGTGCCGCTGGGGCCGCCGCCGTCGCTGGGCCGCCAGAAGCTGCCGTCGCCCATGGCGATATCCACCGCCTGGTCCATGAAGCCGTCGTAAGGCCGCGAACCGTTTTCAAACGCGGCACCATATACAAAAGGCTTGAAGGTCGAGCCCGGCTGCCGGCGCGCCTGCGCCACATGGTCGAACTGGTCAATGGCAAAGTCGCGGCTGCCGACCCAGGCCATCACATGGCCGCTGGACGGGTTCAGCGCGAGGAAGCCGGCCTGGAGCCGCGTCTTGTCCTCACGCAGCTTTTGCATGAAAGTCGCATCGCCGGCCAGCACCTTGAAAGCCTGCTCGTCACTCTGCCCAGCAGCAATCGCAGCCTTGTACTCGGCTGAATCGCGCACAAAGGTCAGCATCAGCTCGCGTTTGGCGCCTTTGGCGGTCCAGCCGGATTTTTGCGCCCAGTCCGCGTCCGAGAGCGCCTGCAGTTTGTCCGCCTGCCGCGTCACCGCCTCGTTGGCCATGGCCTGCAGCCGCGAATCGATCGTGGTGTGGACCACCAGGCCATCGGCATACATGTTGTAGCTGTTGCGATCGGCCCATTCGATCAGCCAGCGGCGCAACTGCTGGGTGAAGTGCGGCGCCGGTCCGAGCTCGGGCTCCTGGCGCTCGAAGTCCACGTTCAAAGGCATCTGTTTCAGCGCGGTCAGTTGTTCGGCCGGCAGCTTCTGGTGCCGCACCATGCGGCCCAGCACGGTGTTGCGGCGCTGCAGCGCGCGCTCGGGGTTGAGCACCGGGTTGTAGTAACTGGTGCCCTTGAGCATGCCGATCAGGGTGGCGCTTTCCAGCACGTCCAGCGTGTCGGCCGTCTTGTCAAAATAGGTGCGCGCCGCCATCTCGATGCCGTGGGCGTTGTACAGAAAAGGCACGGTGTTCAGGTAGGTCTCAAGAATTTCATCCTTGGAATACACCGCCTCGATCTTCAGCGAGGTGATGGCCTCCTTGATCTTGCGCGTTATGGTGCGCGAGCGGCCGATCTCCTCGGGGTAGAGGTTGCGCGCAAGTTGCTGTGTGATGGTCGAGCCACCCTCCACCTTGCCCTGCACGGTGTTCATGGCAGCGGACGCAGTACGCCGCAGGTCCATGCCGCGGTGTTGGTAAAAGCGGGCGTCCTCGGTGCTGATCAGCGCGTTCACCACATGCGGCGAGATGTCGGCCAGCGGCACCCAATCGCGGTTGGCGCGGCTGAACACCGTCAGTTCCTGTCCGTCGGCCGACAACACCACCGAGGGTTTGGCCGCCTTGACCTTGCGCAAGTCGTTGATGCTGGGCGTGAAGGGAATCAACGCCAGCACGTAGATCAGCAACGCCACCGGCACCGCCGCCAGCCCCCAGGCCATGCCGCGCAGCGTCGGGTGCCGCAGGCCATGCGCGATGGAAGCGGCGATCTGCCGCAGGCGGGACGGAGAAGGCTCGGTGAGGTCGATGTCGGGCGGTGTAATCATGTGCGAGCAGCGTAGAGGGTGCGGCAACAGCAGCCTGTAGGACGCCAGGCACAGAAGCCATCGGCTGCCGCAGCCAAGCAGTCCAGAGCCGGACTCGCCCGACGCGGGCAACGCGCTGCGGCAATGGCCTACAGCCTGCAAGCGCCAGCGGCTGTACCCTCCACATACCCACCTTCCTTCCTCTCAGGAGACAGTCATGGCCCAGCCCGGCGTAGAACCCGACCGCATTGATTTCACCGACCGGGTTCGCGAACTCGGCGGATCGTGAACTCCTTTCTCGGCAGTGCCATGCACGGCGCGCTGGCGCTGTCCCTGGGCATCATCACGCTGCTGGGCCTGGTCATCTGGTCCATCAAACGCCACCGCAGTCCCAAACTGAAAATCGAATACGGCGCGTCCATAGACACGCTGATGCCCTCGCTGGCGGGTTTGTCTCTGGGCAGCGTGAGCTCCGGCAACTCGGTCGAGCTATTGGAAAACGGCGCGTTCTTCGACGTGTTGGTAGAACGCATAGGCGCGGCACAGCAGACCGTGCACTTCGAGACCTTTCTCTGGAAGGAAGGCTTGCTTGGCCAGCGCATGGCCGACGCGCTGTCCGAACGTGCGCGCGCCGGCCTCAAGGTGCGCGTGCTGCTCGACGCCACCGGTTCCAAGAAAATCGGCAAGGGCGAGCGCAAACAGATGGAAGACGCCGGCTGCAAGCTCGTGATGTTCCATGAGCGCTCGATCTACACCATCGGCGTGATGAACGAACGCGACCACCGCAAGCTCGCAGTGATCGACGGCAAAGAAGCATTTGTCGGCGGCCACTGCGTCGTCGACAACTGGCTGGGCAATGCCGAAGACGGCAAACACTTCGCCGACCTCAGCGTGCATCTACACGGGCCCATCGTCCACAGCGTGCAGGCCGCCTTCAGCGAGAACTGGGGCGGACAGACCGGCGAACTGTTTGTTGGCGACAATGTCTTCCCCGAATTGGAACCGACCGGCAAAGTCAGCATTCACGCCGCCTACGCCAAGCCCGAAGGCTCGGCCCCGGCCGTGAAGATTCTTCACCACACCGCGATCTGCCTGGCACAAAAGCGCATCTGGATTCAGAACCCCTACTTCATCCCCAAGCCTGAAGCCATCGACGCCTTCGGTGAAGCCGTCAAGCGCGGTGTCGACGTGCGCGTGATGATGCCGTCCACCAGCGGCTCCGACAACCCCATGGTGCAGCACGCCGGCCACCGCAATTTTGAAAAGCTGCTCAAGTGCGGTGTGCGCCTGTTCGAGTACCCGCACACCCTGCTGCACCAGAAGGTGATGACCATCGACGGCGTCTGGAGCGCCATCGGCTCCAGCAACTTCGACGACCGTTCCTTCGACACCAACGACGAGATCACGCTGGGCATCCGGGACGAAGCGCTGGCAACGCAGCTCGACGCCGTGTTTGAGAAATACGTGGCGCGCTGCCAGGAGATCGAGCTCAAAGTCTGGCAGCAACGCGGCCTGTGGCACAAATTCAAGGACAACCTGTTTTATGTGTTCAATGAGGTGTTGTGAGCAGCGTGCTCAAATCATCCCATCTTTGCCCTGCCTCCAAACACAAAAACGTATTACAATTACGTCATACAAAATGGAGATGCACCATGAGCACCGCGACTCTCTCTTTTCGGGCCCCGACTGAGTTTGCCGAGCAAACCAAGGCTCTGGCCAACGCCTTCAATATGTCCAGCTCGGACTACGTGCGTGAGGCCGTGCGCGAAAAAAACGAGCGCTTGCTCAAAGAGCGCATGATCTTTCTTTCGAAGCAATTGTCGGCTCGCCATCTGGCGGAAAACGAGGCAATAGACGCCACCGTCGGAGACGGCCTTGCATAAACTCAAGCGCGGCCAGGTGTGGGAGGTGGACTTCGAGCCACAAACCCACAAAGAAGAACCAGGCAAGCGTGGCCGACCCGCGCTGGTGATCCAGACCAATGTTCTCAACGCGGCAGGTCATGCCACCACCATCGTCATACCCGGAACGACAAATACCTATCGCGATGCCCAGGGAGACGGTTACCCCTTGCGCGTGGCACTTGGCAAGTTGGGCAAGATGAAGGAAGAAACCGATTTGCTGATAGACCAGGTTCGCACCATCTCCAATCGGCGCTTGATGGGGGACAAAGCCATCACCGAGCTACCACGCACACACATGAAACGGGTGGAAGAAGCGCTTCGAATTTTGGTGGGTGAATGAGCAGCCAGTAAGCATACGGCTGACCAGTCTTAGCCACCCGCGATGTAGCTGGTTCTCGGATTGGACCAAGATCACCTGCACGGCGCCGACGAGGCCTTGAGCGTCAGGCTATGCCCTGCGCAGGCTACACCGCCGCAATCAGGCGCCAAGCTCGGACCGGGGCGTCCCCGTCACTCAGGCGCCACCAGGTCGCCGCCCGCGCGGCGCGGCAGCACGGCAGAGGTCACATACTGGTTGAAAGCAAGTAGATCCAGCTTGATGTCATTGGCCCGCAGTTCCACCATGCCGTGGTTGCGCAGTTCGGGGCCGGGCAACACGGGGTTCAAGTTGGCCACGCTGGCTGCCCCCGAGGCCGTGAGCTCCACCAGGCGGCCGGCACCCGACACCTTGTGGGTCAGCAGGCCGGTGAGATGCACATCGCCGCTGAGCATCAGCCACGTCTTGGAGCCAATGCTTTCCTTGAGCCACTTGAAGTCGTCCTTGTACTTCGCCCAACAGTCCTGCTGGCTGAAAGTGCCGCCACTGGCAATAATGTGCAAGGCGTCTGGATGTGCCGCGAACTGCTGCGTCAATAGGGCGCGCTGTGCACTGCCCAGCAGGGTTTGCCCCTTGCGCTGCGTACGGCCGTCCGTGAGGTGCAGCCACGACCGGCCATCCGACTCGAGCTTGATGGAGGTGGCGCCTATCGGCGTGAACACCGGCGCCGCAACGTCCAGCCAGAAAGCTGCGTCACCGGCGGAAGACGGGAACAGCGTGAGGTCTTTTGCCGCCAGCACCCGGCGGAACTCGCGCATGAAACTGGTGGACACCTTCACCTTGTCGGCATGCACCGGCTGCCCCAGCATCACGCCGCCTTCTGCGTCGTTCCAGGCAAAGTCGTGATCGTCCCAGATCGCGTGGACCTGGATGCCGGGCGCAGCCACCATGGCGCGAAACCGCAGGTTGGCCAATTGCTGCGCGTAGCGCACATACAGATGCTCGGCAAACTCGTGCGCGTTCATCGCCTGCAGGACAGACATACCCGGTGACGGCACGTCGTTGTAAATGTTGTCGCCGAGAAGAACGACATGGTCGGGCTGCGCCAGGCGGATGGAATCCCACACCGGCTGGTTGCGGATAAAGCCTGCACAGGTGCAGGACGTGAAGGCAATTTTCATCGTGGCTCCGGGTAGTGGTGGGCCAATCTAGCACCGGGCCTACCGGCTCACATCCCCCAATTGGAGGGCAGCACGCGAACCGCTCCTCTGATTGGAGGATGCGCATGCCGCAGCACCCTGGTGGGTACCGAAGCTTTTGGCGCCATTCATACAAGCGACGGCACGGCCTTGCTCGCCTTTCGCGGAACGCAACCCGACAAGCTGGCCGACCTGGGCACCAACGCCCACGCGCACCTGGTGCCATGGGAGCTGGGTGCAGGCCAGGCGCACTTTGGTTTTCAGCGCGCCTACCAGGCCATCCAGGCGGACATCAGCCAATGGCGCGCCGGGTGGAGTTCAATACAGGCAGAAACAGCCCGCTGTCATTTGCGACGATTGACGCGTAGGGGGGGGGGGGGGGGGGGGGGGGGGGGGGGGGGGGGGGGGGGGGGGGGGCGGGGGGGGGG
>NZ_JAUYEY010000054.1 GCF_030689685.1 Polaromonas sp.
GAGATGGTCATGCCAGGCGATAACGTGTCAATCACCGTCAAGCTGATCAACCCGATCGCGATGGAAGAAGGTCTGCGTTTCGCCATCCGCGAGGGCGGCAAGACCGTCGGCGCTGGTGTCGTGGCAAAGATTCTTGCGTAATTCTGAAAATATTTAAGGAATTACCATGGCCACCAAGCAAAAAATCCGCATTCGCCTCAAAGCGTTTGACTACAAGCTGATCGACCAGTCGGCAGCTGAAATCGTTGACACTGCCAAGCGCACTGGCGCGATTGTCAAAGGCCCCGTGCCCTTGCCAACCCGCATGAAGCGTTTTGACATCCTGCGTTCGCCCCACGTCAACAAGACGAGCCGCGACCAGCTCGAAATCCGCACGCACCAGCGCCTGATGGACATCGTCGACCCCACGGACAAAACCGTTGATGCCTTGATGAAGCTCGATCTGCCCGCCGGTGTAGACGTCGAAATCAAGCTGCAGTAAGAAGAAATCGGGGTTTTGGCGAAAGCCGGAGCCTCAAAAGACCGGGATTCAGCGCGGATTTGCCAATAGGCTAAGTCCGCGCTATACTCTTGGGCTGTCCTGAACTTGCCTTGCAAGCCAGGGACGGTTTTATCAACTGTCTTTCACATCAAAACGTCTGCGGCCAATTGAAGTCGCAGCGGTGGAAGTTACGAAAGAAAAGCATGAGTCTGAGCAACTCCCTCGGGTTGCTGGGCCGCAAGGTGGGCATGATGCGTCTGTTCACTGATGATGGGGATACCGTTCCTGTCACAGTGGTCGATGTGTCTAACAACCGCGTGACCCAGGTGAAAACCCAAGCAAACGACGGCTACGATGCCCTTCAAGTGGCATTTGGTGCGCGCAAAGCGTCGCGTATCACCAAGCCGGCCGCTGGCCACCTTGCGAAAGCAGGCGTTGAAGCCGGTGAAATCCTGAAAGAATTCCGCGTGACGGCTGATGTCGCAGGCAAATACGCTCCAGGCGCTGTTGTGCCTGCTGCTGATATTTTTGCTGTTGGCCAGAAGGTGGACGTGCAGGGCACTTCCATTGGTAAAGGCTTTGCCGGCACCATCAAGCGTCACAAGATGAGCTCGCAGCGCGCGTCGCACGGTAACAGCCGTTCGCACAACGTGCCTGGCTCCATCGGTATGGCGCAAGACCCCGGTCGCGTGTTTCCTGGTAAACGCATGACGGGTCACCTGGGTGACGTCACCAAGACCACACAAAACCTCGACATCGTGCGCATTGACGAAGCCCGTCAGTTGCTGATGATCCGTGGCGCCGTGCCTGGTTCCAAAGGTGGTTTTGTGACGGTTCGCGCCGCCATCAAGGCCAAACCAACTGCTGCCAAAGGAGCGAACTGATGCAAGTCGAACTCCTGAACGACCAGGGTCTGGCTTTGTCCAAAGTGGACGTGCCTGATACCGTGTTTGGTCGCGAATACAACGAAAGCCTGGTTCACCAAGTGGTCGTGGCCTTCCAGGCCAACGCCCGTCAAGGCACCCGTGCCCAGAAAGACCGTGAGCAGGTCAAGCACTCGACGAAAAAGCCTTTCAAGCAAAAGGGCACCGGCCGCGCTCGCGCCGGTATGACTTCCTCCCCGCTGTGGCGCGGCGGTGGTCGTATTTTCCCGAACATGCCTGACGAAAACTTCACGCAAAAGATCAACAAGAAGATGTACCGCGCTGGCATGGCCTCCATCTTCTCCCAGCTGGCCCGTGAAGGCCGCCTGGCTGTGGTTGATTCGCTGACCGTGGACTCGCCCAAGACAAAAGTCCTGGCCGACAAGTTCAAGGCCATGAATCTCAAATCGGTGCTGGTGATCGCTGACGAAGTCGACGAAAACCTGTACCTGGCTTCCCGCAACCTGACCAACATTCTGGTAGTTGAGCCCCGTTACGCCGATCCGGTGTCGCTGGTTCACTACAAGAAGGTCCTGGTCACCAAGGCTGCGATGGACAAACTCAAGGAGATGTTCGCATGAACGCCCCTACAACATCCGTCACCAAACCAAAATTTGACGAAGGCCGCCTGATGCAGGTGCTGGTCGCCCCCATCGTGTCTGAAAAGGCAACCATGGTCGCGGACAAATCCAACGCGGTGCTGTTCAAGGTGCTGCAGGACGCCACCAAGCCTGAAATCAAGGCCGCTGTGGAGTTGATGTTCAAGGTAGACGTCAAGGCCGTTTCTGTGCTGAACCAAAAAGGCAAAACCAAGCGTTTTGGCAAATCCACAGGTCGCCGCGACAACATTCGCAAGGCCTATGTGACGCTGAAGCCTGGTCAAGAGCTGAACATCGGTGGGGAGGCTGCGTAATGGCTGTCATCAAAATGAAACCCACCTCGCCGGGCATGCGCGGGATGGTCAAGATTTCCCGGGATCACCTGCACAAGGGTGAGCCTTACGCGCCTCTGCTGGAGCCACAATTCCAGAAGTCCGGCCGTAACAACAACGGGCACATCACCGTTCGCCATAAGGGCGGCGGTCACAAGCACCACTATCGTGTGGTGGACTTCAAGCGCAACAAGGACGCCATTCCGGCCAAGGTTGAACGTATCGAGTATGACCCCAACCGCACGGCCCACATTGCGCTGATCTGCTACGCCGACGGCGAGCGTGCCTACATCATCGCCCCGCGTGGCCTTGAAGTCGGCGCCACGCTGGTCAGCGGTGCGGAAGCCCCGATCCGCGTTGGCAACACCCTGCCAATCCGCAACATCCCCGTGGGCTCGACGATCCACTGCATCGAGATGCAAATCGGCAAGGGCGCGCAAATTGCACGCTCCGCCGGTACATCCGCGACGCTGCTGGCACGTGAAGGCATTTACGCCCAGGTCCGCATGCGCTCCGGTGAGGTCCGCAAGATCCACATCGAGTGCCGCGCCACGATTGGTGAAGTTGCCAACGAAGAGCACAGCCTGCGCCGTCTGGGCAAGGCCGGTGTCAAGCGCTGGATGGGTATCCGCCCGACCGTTCGCGGTGTGGTCATGAACCCGGTCGATCACCCACACGGTGGCGGCGAAGGCAAGACCGGCGAAGGCCGCCATCCTGTCGATCCATGGGGTAACCTGACCAAAGGCTACCGCACCCGCAACAACAAGCGCACGCAAGTGATGATTGTTTCGCGTCGCAAGAAGTAAGGTTAAGCCATGACACGTTCACTCAAAAAAGGTCCCTTTGTCGACCACCATTTGGTAGCCAAGGCTGATAAAGCCGTTACCAACAAAGACAAAAAGCCGATCAAGACCTGGTCACGCCGCTCCATGATCCTGCCCGAGTTCATCGGTCTGACGATCGCCGTTCACAACGGCAAGCAGCACGTCCCGGTTTACATCACCGATCAAATGGTTGGCCACAAGCTGGGCGAGTTCGCACTCACCCGGACTTTCAAAGGTCATCCGGCTGACAAAAAAGTTGTGAGAAAGTAAGGAAAGACCATGGAAACACGTGCAACCCTCCGGGGCGTTCGTCTGTCGGTCGACAAGGGCCGTCTGGTCGCCGATCTGATCCGCGGTAAAAAAGTGGATCAGGCTCTCAACATCCTGAACTTCACGCAGAAAAAAGCTGCCGGAATCATCAAGAAGGTGGTCGAGTCGGCTATTGCCAACGCTGAACACAACGATGGCGCCGATATCGACGAGCTGAAGGTGAAAACCATCTACGTCGAACAAGGCACCACGCTCAAGCGTTTCTCGGCGCGCGCCAAGGGCCGCGGCAACCGTATCAGCAAGCCCACGTGCCATGTGTACGTTGTGGTTGGCAATTAAGAAGGCAGACAGGATATGGGACAAAAAATCAACCCAACCGGGTTCCGCCTCGCGGTCAGCCGCAACTGGTCCAGCCGCTGGTACGCCAGCAACAAAGACTTCGCCGGCATGCTGGCTGAAGACATCAAGGTTCGCGAATACCTCAAAGCCAAGCTGAAGAACGCCGCAGTGTCGCGCGTTCTGATCGAGCGTCCTGCCAAGAATGCCCGCATCACGATTTTCTCGGCACGTCCGGGCGTCGTGATCGGCAAAAAAGGCGAAGACATCGAAGCGTTGAAAAAAGAACTGAGCCGCCAGCTCGGCGTGCCGGTCGCCGTGAACATCGAAGAAGTTCGCAAGCCTGAAATTGATGCCAAGCTGATCGCAGACAGCATCACCCAGCAGCTTGAAAAACGCATCATGTTCCGCCGTGCGATGAAGCGCGCCATGCAAAACGCCATGCGTCTGGGTGCCCTGGGCATCAAGATCATGTCGTCGGGCCGCTTGAATGGCATCGAGATCGCACGTTGCGAGTGGTACCGCGAAGGCCGCGTGCCCCTCCACACCCTGCGCGCCGACATCGACTACGGCACCTCTGAAGCCAAGACCACCTATGGTGTGATCGGCGTCAAGGTCTGGGTCTACAAGGGCGACACCCTGGGCCGTGGCGATTCGCCAGGCGCCAAGCTGGATGCCGCACCTTCCGACGAAGAACGCAAGCCGCGCGGCCCCCGCCGTGATGCCCGTCCTGGCGAGCGCACGGACCGTCCATCCGCTCCCCGTGGAGCCGCACGCCCAGCGCGCGGCCCTGTCGGTGGCGTGAACACGGCCCCTGCAGATGGCAGCGACAAACCGGCTGAAGCTACCCCTGGTAGCGACGCCCCGAAAACCACCGTTAAGCGCGTCCGCAAAGCCGCGCTAGCTGCAGCAGCTGACGGTGCCAAGACCGAGTAATCGGTCTAACTACGGAGAATACAAATGCTGCAACCCGCGCGCAGAAAATACCGCAAAGAGCAAAAAGGCCGCAACACCGGCATCGCCACCCGAGGCAACTCGGTGGCGTTCGGTGACTTCGGTCTCAAATGCACCGACCGTGGCCGCTTGACGGCCCGTCAAATCGAAGCCGCACGCCGTGCGATTTCCCGTCACGTCAAACGTGGCGGCCGTATCTGGATCCGTGTCTTCCCGGACAAGCCGATTTCCCAAAAGCCTGCTGAAGTGCGTATGGGTAACGGCAAAGGCAATCCCGAGTACTACGTGGCTGAAATCCAGCCCGGCAAGATCGTTTTTGAGATCGTCGGTGTGCCTGAAGAGCTGGCCCGCGAAGCGTTTCGCCTGGCGTCTGCCAAGCTGCCGCTGCGCACCACCTTCGTCAGCCGCATGATTGGCCAGTAAGGGAAGTGACCATGACCAAATCTACTGAACTGCGCAAAAAAGACGTTGCCGGCCTGAAAACCGAAGTCAAAGAGCTGCAAAGAGCCCACTTTGGCCTGCGCATGCAAAAAGCCACGCAACAACTCACCAACACCGCCACGCTGCGTTCTGCGCGCCGTGACATTGCTCGCGCCAAGACCATTCTGGCCGAGACCAACGCTAGAGAAGGAGCGAAATAATGACGGAAGTAACTACTGAAGTTAGAAAATCCCTCAAGCGCACCCTGGTTGGCCGCGTGGTCAGCGACAAACGCGCCAAAACGGTGACGGTACTGGTGGAGCGTCGGGTCAAGCACGAGCTGTACGGCAAGATCGTGTCCCTGTCGAGCAAGTACCACGCCCATGACGAAAAGGGCGAGTACAAGACCGGCGATCTGATCGAGATCACCGAAAGCCGCCCCATCTCCAAGACCAAGAACTGGGTCGTGACCAAGTTGCTTGAAAAGGCGGCCGTCGTTTAAGTCCCAGGCTTTGACTTTCCAGTCATCAAAAACGGCCCACCTTGTGGGCCGTTTTTGTTTTTACCCGGCGTTGTGAAAGGCTTCAACGAATCGTTGAAAATGGCGCTTGAATCCGTTTATCAACCACCCCTTGAGGAGCAGACACATGATCAAAGTAGGCGACACCCTTCCCGCAGCCACGCTGATGGAATTTTCAGAAGTCGAAGGCAACGGCTGCAGCATCGGCCCCAACCCGGTGGACGTGGCCAAGGCCAGTGCCGGCAAGACGATTGCGCTGTTTGCCCTGCCCGGCGCCTTCACGCCGACCTGCTCCGCCAAACACGTGCCCAGTTATGTCGACAACTTCTCGGAACTGAAGGCCGCCGGCGTTGATGAAATCTGGTGCGTCAGCGTCAACGATGCATTTGTCATGGGCGCCTGGGCGCGTGACCAGAAGACCGGCGGCAAGGTGCGCATGCTGGGTGATGGCAGTGCCGACTTCGCCAAGGCCACCGGCCTGACGCTGGACCTGAGCGCGCGCGGCATGGGCGTGCGCAGCAACCGCTACTCGATGCTGGTCAAGGATGGCAAGGTCGCCGCGCTCAACGTCGAAGCACCCGGCAAGTTTGAAGTCAGTGACGGCGCCACCTTGCTGGCCCAGGCCAAGGGCTGATTGAGCTGGAGAGCAGTGGGTTGGCACTCACCCGCCAACCCATTAAAAAGCCGCAGATCGTGAGACCAGCGGCTTTTTTGTTGCCTGCGGAAAGCTTGCGTGTTGCGGCTCGACTTCGAGTTGCTATCAAAAAGAGAGCTGCTCACGCCCATTGGACATGGGCTGGAGCCGCTTTTTACTCCAAATCCGCCTTCAGGTAGTGAGCGCCCGCTATCGGGTTATGGTAGTAGGGCGGGATGTCCTTGAAGCCGAGGTCTTCGTACAGCGCACGCGCTGCCTCCATGTCATTGAGGGTGTCCAGCAGCACGCTGCGGTAGCCGCCCACACGCGCAGCGTCCAGAATCGCCTCGGCCAGTTGCCGGCCCAGGCCGGAGCGGCGATGCGCCTGGCGCACGTACAGGCGCTTCATCTCCGAGGCGTTCGGATAGTCCACAGTGTCCAGCGGCCGCAGCGCGCAGCAGCCGGCTATCTCGCCGCCCAGCATCGCCAGCAGCAGGCAGCCCTGGGGCGTAGCGTAGTCGCCGGGCAGGTCAGCGAGTTCTTCGTCAAAGTTCTGGAAGCACAGGTCGATGCCGAGCTGGCCGGCATATTCGCGGAAGATCTGGCGGGTGGCCTCCAGCAGCGCCGGGGTGTCCGGCGTGATGAACTCAAATGCGGGCGGGGTCTGGGCGTCGGGCTGGGCGGGGCTCATGTCAAACCAGTGTATCGGCTTTTGCGCTGGCCTCTTTCGCTGCGCAGAGAGCGGCGCAGCTCCGGCTTCAGAAAGCCGGCGCGGCCAGCGTGCTGATCCAGTAGACCAGAGCGGCGCAGGCAGCCAGCACCACCAGCGCGGCCGTGCGCGAGGCCGCGTCGTCGCGCGAGGGCGGCACCCGCGTGACCAATTCCTTGTCCCCATGCAGCATGGCACCGACAAGATTGTGTTTGCGCCACAGGTAAAACACGATGGCCGCGATATGCAGGACCACCAAAGCCAGCAGCACCCATTTGCCAATATTCTTGTGGTAGTTGGTGGCCAGGCTGACCGTGGCGTTGGATACAAACCGTGTCAGTGGGCCGGCAAAGGCGATTTCGTCGTCACTGAGCAGGCCGCTGCCCACCTGGGCCAGCAGAAAACCCAGCATCGCAAACACTGAGCCGGCACCGATCGGGCTGTGACCCACTGAATGCTCGGACTTGCCGCGCCCCTGGAGGTAATTGAACACACTTTGAGGCGAATAGATAAACGCACCAAAACGGGACCAGCGTCCACCCACCAGCCCCCAGATGATGCGGAACAGCAGCAAGGTCAAGACCGAATAACCAAAACGAAAGTGCCAGACCATGGCGTTGCCGCCAATGGTGCCGCTGATCGCCAGCCCGATCACGGCAAGGACAAGCGCCCAGTGAAAAAACCGGGTAGGCAGGTCCCAGACCCGGACCTTGTGGATGGCTGGACTCATGGCAATTTTCTCCCTTTGCTTTTTTTTGGTAGGTGTGAAGGTCGCGGCGCTATGGTATGTTTCGTGCGATTGCCTCAACGCCCGACAACTCTTTCACTTGGTGCTTACCCTAGGACATAAGTTCCAGAGGAACTTTGTTTCCGAAAGCAGGCTCCGTTGACTGACAGTCAATCGGGAAGCGCTGTCAGTCACCACACTATGTTCATCACGACAACACGAGGAAAAAAATGAAAACTCTCGCCTGTATTGCTGCAGCGGCCACGCTGCTGGCCATGGCCGCTCCGGCCTCCGCACAGTTTGCCAAACCCGAAGACGCCATCAAGTACCGTCAGAGTTCTCTGTCCGTGATGGGTACCCATTTCGGCCGTGTCGGCGCGATGGCCAATGGGCGTGTTCCGTTTGATGCCAAAGTCGCCTCGGACAATGCCGAGATTGTTGCCACCATGGCCAAACTGCCGTGGGCGGGTTTTGTGCCTGGCTCGGAGCAGGGAGGCAACACCCGCGCCAAACCAGAGATCTGGACCGATCAGGCCAAGTTCAAGGAAGGCAGTGACAAGCTGATTGCCGAGTCCACGAAGCTCGCCGCTGCCGCCAAAACCGGCAATCTGGACGCCCTGAAGACCGCGTTTGCCGCGACCGCCGGCACCTGCAAGGCCTGCCACGACGCTTATAGAAAAGAGTGATCGGCTCACCCCCGTCGGACGCTCACTGCGTGTAGCGCCTTCCCCCCTTGCAGGGGGCGGCGCCTGCGGGCCGGCAAAGCTGGACCCGCGGAGAAATAGGCTCTCCCCTATCCAAGCTCACTGCGTGTAGCTTGTTTCCCCCTCAAGGGGGCGGGGCCTGCGGTCTGGCAAAGCCAGTCCCGCGGCCCCCGCTGAAATGGGGAACAAAAAGCCGGTTCATTTGAACCGGCTTTTTTGCTGGGGGCTTCGAACCGCGTCAGGTTTCAGCCAAAAGTTTTTCAATCAGCAGATGCAGCGCCGCAAAATCGGGCTCGCCCACATAACGCTTGACGATCTCTCCGCGCTTGTTGACCAGGAAGGTGGTGGGCGTCAGTTGCACATCGCCCCAGGCTTTGGCCACCGCACCTGTGTTGTCGATGGCTACCTTGAAGGGCAGCTTGCGGGTTTCTGCAAAGTTGACAACATAGCTGGGCGGGTCATAACTCATGGCCACCGCCAGCGTGTCGTAACCGCGCCCCTTGTACTTGTCGTAGGTGGCGGTAATTTCGGGCATTTCGGCCACGCAGGTGACGCAACTGGTGGCCCAGAAATTGACCAGGGTGACCTTGCCCTTGAGGTCAGCGCTGGTTTGTTTGCTGCCGTCGAGCAGCACAAAGGTTGACTCCGGTGCCGTTTGTGCGCCGCTGCAACCGGCGAAGCCGACGAGCGCGCCCAGCGCCAGAACCGATGCCAGCACCATCCGGCATACTGCGTTTGAAATTGAACTCATAGTGAAGGCTTTCATCATGCAACGTCGCAATTTTAACCAAGCCGGTGTCAGCGCACTGGGGACACTGCTGCTGGCCACCTACCAGCAGGCCCACGCCCTCTCGCTCGGCGACCTGACCAATGCAGAGGCCAACAGCGGCCTCAAAGCCGCCCTTGAAAAAGGTGCCTTGGCGGCAGTGGCCCTGCTTGGCAAGACAGATGGATTCCTCGGCAACCCAAAAGTTCGCATCCCGTTGCCCGGTTACCTGGAGGATGCGTCGAAACTGCTAAAAAATTTCGGCCAGGGTAAACGCATCGACGAACTGGTCACCGCCATCAACCGCGCGGCGGAAGCCGCCGTGCCCATGGGCAAGGACTTGCTGGTCAACGCGGTGCGGTCGATGAACGTCAACGACGCCAAAAACATTTTGCAGGGCGGTGAAACCTCGGTCACCAACTTCTTCGCCGAGAAAACCCGAGCCCCGCTGGGCATCAAGTTTCTGCCGGTGGTCACCAAAGCCACGGAGAAGGTCGGCCTGGCCAACAAGTACAACGAATTCGCCGGCAAGGCCGCCGGCTTTGGCCTGGTCAAAAAAGAAGATGCCAACATCCAGCAATACGTCACCGGCAAGTCGCTGGACGGGCTGTACCTGAGCATCGGCGAGGAAGAAAAGAAAATCCGGCAAGACCCGGTGGGCACCGGCAGTGCGATTTTGAAGAGGGTGTTTGGGGCGATGAAGTAGACGGTTTTCGAACGGGTACGGTTCAGCCGCCACAAACACACTGGTGACTTGGGTTGAGAGATGCAGAATTCGTCGGCAGGGTCATCTGACTTGCAGCGCTTTAACAGGCGCAGCGTCGACAAACAAGGCCTGCTTCGCCGCTTGGCTGATAGCCAACACGGCGGGATGCGTCAGCTGACGCTCTACCGAGATGGCATAGTACTTGACGACGACGTCCTCGGCGCGGCCGACAATCTCGACGCCGTACTGGTGCCGCACTTCCTCGGCGGTCACCTCGGGCGCGGGGAAAATGCCGACACCCGCTTGCCCGAATGCTTTCATCAGCGCGGTGTCGTCAAACTCCCCGACGATGCGGGGCTGGATCCGGCGCTCGCTGAACCAGCGGCCCAGCGGTCCCCGCACTGCGGTGCCTTCACCCGGAAGCAGCAAGGGGGCTCCGTTCAGGGACTGCGGAAAATCCGCCCGATAGCGCGCCGCCAGCTCCGACACCGCGTGGAAAACAAGGCCGCAGCCTCCCAACGCGTGGCTGTAGCCTTTGACTCCCAATTCAGTGGGCAGCGGCCGGTCGGCGATCACCAGATCGAGCTTGTGAATGGCCAGTTCCGCGAACAGCCGCTCCAGCTTGTCTTCTTGACAGATCAGGCGCACCGGCTCAGCGAGAGTCATCGCCGGCGCCAGTAACCGGTAGGCGATGGATTTTGGAATGACATCGGCCACGCCGACCCGGAACGGCAGCTCGTCGCTGCCGGATCGGTTGCGCAGCAATTGCTCAAGCTCGCTGCCAATCTGGAAAATCTCGTCGGCGTGGGAGAGTGCCAGTTTCCCTGCCGTCGTCAGCTCGATCCGCCTTCCGGTGCGCCGGAAAAGGTCGCTTCCAAGCCCGCGTTCGAGTTCGCTGATCTGCCCGCTGATGGTTTGCGGGGTGAGGTGCAAGCGCTCGGCCGCGCGCGTAATGCTGCCGACCTTGGCGACGTTCCAGAAGTAGTAGAGCTGTTTGTAGTTGAGCATGATCGCGGTCGCTCATTATCAGTCTGGGCCGAATAAAGAACCAAAAATATTCGACTATTCTTTATGCAATGCTAGGCCCACAATAACTTGAGTTTTCGCGTAGTTGCTGAAAGAAGCCCAACATGCAGATTGACCTTCAGACCCATGACTTTTTGCTGACCGAGGGCCTGCGCATGCACGTCGAGCAGCGCTTGCGGTTTGCCCTGACCCGGTTTCAGGATCGGGTGGCGCGGGTCGCCGTGCGCCTTTCGGACATCAACGGCCCCAGGGGTGGGGTGGACAAGCATTGCCACCTGCAGGTTCGCCTGCGCGGGCTGCCCGATATCGTCGTTAGGGAAACGCAAGCGGATCTCTATGTCGCGGTGGATCGGGCGGCAGAACGCGCCGGGCGAACGTTGGGGCGCTACCTGCAGCGGGCGCGAGGCGTTTTCGATAACCGTTTTACCTGGAGTAACGATGAACAGAGAGAATAAGTTTCGGTTCCCGGCGCAGGCCGCAAGGAGCCTGGGCAACATTCGGACGCGCACCTGGCTGATCCTGGGGGCGGTTGGCTTGCTCATCCTCGGTTTGATGGCCTGGGCCGGCATCGCGATCTTGTTCTGGCTATGGGGCCAGGAGCCAGGCGTGTCCGAGGCGGGCAAGCGACTGGCCGGTGAGGCCGTGACGCAGATCGAAAAAGTGGCGCCGGGGCTGAAGGAGCAGGTGGGGCAGTGGTTACCGGGACTCGGCGAAGCAGCGCCGGTCAGCGACGTCAGCGGCACCGACATCGGGCCGGTGCCGCGCTTTCCCGGCCTGGTGCGCAGCCATTTCGCCCGCGAGGGGCAGGCCGCCGAGGTGCGCTACGCAGGACGCGCGGCGTTCGATACGGTGTTGGCGCACTACGTGCAGGGCTTCGCTGCTGCCAACTACGCCCAGGAGGTGCTCTCCGCGACGTCCGAGGGCGAGCAGCACCGCTTCCGGCGCGGCCAGGAATCCATTGACCTCTCGCTGCTGCGCGGCCAGGGCGGGATGCTGGAGCTTCGTTTGAAGCTGTCGTCACAGTAATTATGGCAAGCAGTCACACGTGAAACGCCTCATTCGTCATCGTCCTGTTCTTCGCTACGTCCCCCTGGCCCGAGCTGACCATTAGAAAGGAAACTACACCATGTTGAAAATACTCATTCCCGTCGAAGGCAGAAGCAATTCGCTTCATGCGGTGCGGCACGCCATCCATGAATTCAGGAAAAACGCGGCGCTGGAGATTCATCTCTTGAACGTTCAGGCGCCGTTATCCAATTACATAGCACGATTTGTGAGCAGAGAAGATCGCGATGCATTCCGTCGCGACCAAGCCGAGCTGGCACTGCTGCCCGCCAGGCAGATGCTGACCAGGTTCGCGGTGCCCTATGAAGCGCACGTCAAGCTGGGGGAAAAGGCATCCGTCATTGCCGACATGGCACGGCGTCTTGGCTGCGACCATATCGTGATGAGCACCGCGCGCAAGAACTCACTGACCCGGATGATCGAGAACTCGACGACCAACCAAGTGATTGAATTGACAACTGTGCCCGTCAAAATCATTGCGGGGGACGCGGCGTCCAAGCTGGAACGTTACGGCGTTCCGGCCGGCGTCGGTACGGCTTTGGCGTCGTTGTTTCTCGCTGCCGGCAATTGATTGCCATGCAGGGCGAGTCCAGCGAGACTGTGGGGGTCCCGGCGCGGCAACCGTGGCACGTCCTGAGCGCGGATGATGTGCTCGCGCACACCAGAACCCGCCCTGAAGGGCTCACCCAGGCGGATGCCGCAGAGCGCTTGAAGACCCACGGCCCCAATGTCATTCCTCGGGGCAAGGGCGACACCGCCCTCGATCTGATCTGGCGGCAGATCAACAACCCACTGATCTGGGTACTGCTGGTGTCGGCGGTGGTCGCGATGGCCGTCGACCCGACCGGCGGGATCAAGAACGGACTGGTGATCCTGGCGGTGGTCGCGCTCAACACAATCATCGGGTTTGTGCAGGAGTTCAAAGCCGGCAAGGCAATCGAGGCGCTCTCGTTGATGGTGCCGGAGAACGTCTTCGCCCTGCGCGAGGGACGCAAGCTTACCCTTGCGGCCGCTGAGCTTGTGCCCGGCGATGTGGTCCTGCTCGCCAGCGGCGACAAGGTGCCAGCGGACATGCGACTGATCCAGATGCGCAGCCTGCAGATTGAAGAAGCTGCGCTCACCGGCGAGTCCGTGCCGACTGAAAAACACCTAGCCCCGGTGGCGCCCGAGTCGGGCATCGGCGACCGCAGGTGCATGGTCTTTGGCGGCACGCTGGTCACCTACGGGACGGGGACCGCAGTGGTCGTCGAGACTGGCGCCAGGACCGAGCTCGGCCGCATCTCCACCATGCTCAGGGAGACCACCGATCTACAGACTCCGCTGACCAAGGCGCTGGCCAAAATCGGCCTGTACATCACTGTCGCGATCACCCTCATTGCGCTGGCGATGCTGGTGCTGGGAACCTGGCGAGCCATGTCCGAGACCGGTGTCGCATGGCTCCCGGCCCTGCGTGAGTCGGTCATCTTCGCCGTCGCACTGGCAGTCGGGGCCATCCCCGAAGGGCTGCCGGCCATCGTGACCATCGCGCTGGCGATTGGTGTGCAGCGCATGGCGGCGCGGCGCGCCGTGGTGCGCAAGCTGCCCGCGGTCGAGACCCTGGGCTCCACCACCGTCATCTGCTCCGACAAGACCGGCACCCTGACCCGCAACGAGATGACCGTGCAGGAAATCTGGACGCCTGTGTCCGGCGCCGTTGCCGTGTCGGGCGTCGGCTACGCGCCCAAGGGGGAGTTGCTGCGTAGCGGCACGCCCGTCTCGCCAGTGCCTGCGGAGGTAACGGATCTGTTGCTGGCCGGGGCGCTGTGCAACGACGCCTCGCTGACCAACGAAGCGGGGCACTGGAAGATTCAGGGCGATCCCACAGAGGGCGCGCTGGTCGTCGCCGCCGGCAAGATCGCTCTGGACGTGGAGCAGGCGCGGGCCCAGCACCGACGTCTGGACGCGATTCCGTTCGAGTCCGAAAACCAGTTCATGGCCACGCTGCACGCGCAGGACGGCGGGCGGATCCTGCTCAAGGGTGCGCCGGAGGCCGTGCTGAAACGCTGCCTCAGCGCGCCGGACGGCATGCTCGACACGGCCGGTGTGCTGCGCCAGGTCGACGCGCTGGCCGCCAGGGGAATGCGCGTGCTGGCATTCGCCGCCAAGCCCGCGAACGGCCAGACCGGCATTGAGATGAGCGATACGCAAAGCGGCTTCACTTTGCTCGGGCTCCAGGGCATGATCGACCCGCCGCGCCCGGAGGCAATCGAGGCGATCAAGCTCTGTCATCAGGCCGGCATCACAGTGAAGATGATCACCGGCGACCACCAGGGGACGGCGCAGGCGATTGCAGGGCAACTCGGCATCCTGCCGAGGCAGCCCGGCGCGCCGCTGGCGATCACCGGCGCCCAGCTCGCGACAATGTCTGAGGCGCAACTGCGCGATGCGGCGGGCGCCTGCAACGTCTTTGCGCGCGTCGCCCCGGAGCACAAGCTCAGCCTGGTGCGCGCCCTGCAGAGCCGCAATGAGGTGGTTGCGATGACCGGCGATGGTGTCAACGACGCGCCCGCGCTCAAGCAGGCCAACATTGGCGTGGCGATGGGCATCACCGGCACCAGCGTCACCAAGGAAGTCGCGGGGATCGTTCTCGCCGATGACAACTTCGCTTCCATCGCAGCGGCGGTCGAGGAAGGACGGCGCGTCTACGACAACCTCATCAAGTCGCTCGCCTTCGTGCTGCCGACCAACCTCGGGCTGGCGCTGATCCTGATGTGGGCGGTGGGCTTCTTCCCGTTCGTCGAGGCCACCCACGTCATCGCGGGCGCGGCGCAGACGGTGCGCGAGCTGTTGTTGCCGATGGCACCGGCGCAGCTCCTGTGGATCAACCTGGTGGCGGCGGTGGCGCTGGCGCTGCCCCTGGCGTTCGAGGCGAAAGAGCCCGACATCATGAGCCGTCCGCCCCGCGACCCGGGCGCACCGGTGCTGAGCGGGTTTATCGTCATACGCACTTTCGTGGTTGCGATCCTGATGACTGCCGGCGCAATCGGGCTCTTCCTCTACGAGTTCGAGGCTGCGGGAGCTGGCGGGCCGGAAGCGCTGGCCAAGGCGCAGACGATGGCCGTCACCACAGTGATCATGTTCCAGATCTTCTACCTGCTCAATTGCCGTTCGCTGCGCGATTCGATCTGGGAGATCGGCGTGTTCAGCAACAAGACCGTGTTCATCGGGATCGCTTCAATCCTCGCGCTGCAGGCGATGTTCATCTACGCCCCGTTCATGCACGCGATCTTCGCTTCCGCCCCCCTTGCCCTGGGCGACGTGCTCGCGAGCATCCTCGTCGGCGCCGTCATCCTGCCGGTGGTCGGTCTGGAAAAGTGGTGGCGCAGGCGGCGCACGGTCAAGGAAGCGCATGATGGCAACATGCAAATGAATCGGCAATGAACCACGCCCAGAATGTGCAGTTCCTGTCCGCCTGGTTTCGCAATCCGCGGCAGGCCGGGGCGCTGTTGCCGAGCGGATCGAGTCTGGCCCAAGCGATGGCGGCGCAGGTCGACCCGGGGCGTGGCCTGGTGGTCGAACTCGGCGTCGGTACCGGCGCGATTACCCGTGCCTTGATCGCGCGGGGCGTCAGGGAAGATCAACTGATTCTGGTTGAGAAGGACCCGGCGCTGTTTGGCGAAATGGAAGGGCGCTTCCCGGGGGTTGTCGCGCTGCGTGGAGACGCAGCCCACCTGGGCCGGCTACTGAATCAGGCCGGGGTGGGGTGTCCTGGCACGCTGGTTTCGAGTTTGCCGCTGCTCAGCATGACGCGCCGGCAGCGCCTGCGGGTGCTGATACAGATATTCTCAAGCCTGGGGGTGGGCGGTGTGCTGGTGCAATTCACCTACTCCCCGCTGCCGCCGATTCCGGAGGTGCTTGCCGCTGCGCTGGGTGTATCGGGCAGGCGGGTCGCCCGGGTTTTCTCCAACTTGCCGCCGGCCGCCGTCTGGGTCTATCAAGTTCACAGTCCACGCTAAGGAAGCGCTGAATAAGTCCTTGCGAAGGCGCGGCAGCCGGGATCGCGCGCCGCAGGGGACTTGTTCAGCGCTTCCCTAAAACGTCTGAAGGAGAAAGACCATCAAATGTCCGGCATGCAAAACGCAAACCTAGTGATGACCGATAGGCAAGGCATCGAGATCGACGACTGTTCCGAATGCCGTGGCGTGTAGCTTGCCCACGACGATGACGAGTACCGGGGCAAGCCGCGCAAGTCCTTCCTGCGCGATCTGTTCGACTGAGGGGAAAATCTTATGCGGTGGGACATCGAGAAGGTTGTAGGGCGCAAGGCGTTCATCGTCAAGCTGCGCCGACTGGCCGACGCCCTGGAGCGCGGCGAACGGTTCTCCATCCAGGTGCTGGGCGAGCGTATCGTCGTGCCACGCGATGCCACGTTCGGCGTCGAGCACGAGCACGTAGATTGGGCTAAATTTACCAGCCCAACATCTGACTGCGAAGCAATTTGCATGGATCGACATGATTTGCATTGTTGGGCTGATGAGGCAAGCCCAACCTACGAGCTATGCGCCAACGCCCACGGTTTCAGCCTGCACGCGGGCGTGCACTGCGCGGCCGATGACCGGCAAGGGCTGGAGCAACTGTGCCGTTACATCACCCGCCCGGCGACAAGCCAATGAGCGGCTCAGTGTGAACCGCGCCGGGCAGGTGGTGCTGAAGCTCAAGACTGCGTGGCCGGAATGGTATGGGCACCAGCCACCACGTGATGACGCCGCTGGAATTCATGCAGCGCCTGGCCGCGCTGGTGCCGAGGCCGCGTCTGCATCTGATCCGCTTTCATGGGGTGCTGGCACCGAACGCGAAGCTGCGAAAAGTGGTGGTGCCGGTACCGGAGCAGACTGCGACCACCCCGGCGCACGAAGGTGATTGCGCGCATACGCCGGCCGGCAGCGCGAAGGGGCGCATGCGTTGGGCGCAATTGTTGAAGCGCGTGTTCGATATCGACATCGAGCAGTGCCCGCACTGTGGCGGGCAGTTGAGACTCATCGCGGCCATTGAGGAGCCCGCAGTGATCCAGGGCATCCTCACGCATCTGGGGCTGGCCGCCCGGCCGCCGCCGCGCGCACCGGCGAGGCGGGTGGATCTGTTGCAGGTGGCGTGATTCAGAAAACCGGACTGGGTTTGGACAGCGCTGGGGGGAGGCGTTCGACCAGCGCTCGTGCAAACGCACGGATGGGGTGGAAATCAGGCGCGTTGGGCCAGAATATTTGTCTGCGATGTTGAGAAAACGGCGGGGTTTCAGTGGATGGGCACGCGTCGTTTGACCGCTCGTGCGCCATCGGATACATTCATGATTCGTGAAAAAGAGCGTTTGAAATTCCTATACCCCCATGATCACCCGCTTTGAAGACAAGCTGGCGCTGAACGAATTCCATAAACACTCTGGCAACGCGGGGTAGCCTGCGATCCTGGCGCCAAACCGCTTGCCACTTGCGTTTGATCGGCAAGCCTGTAACAGGCAGCACACACAGCCCCTCTTGCTCGGGGTTTTTGGCAAGCGTGTGCCTTGACACGATGGCAAGACCAAGCCCGGCGGCCACCGCATGCTTGATGGCCTCGTTGCTGCCCAAGGTCATGCGAATGCGTGCGGCTAAGCTGTGGCGGCCAAGAAACTCCAGTGTGGCCTGCCGCGTTCCGGAACCCGCTTCGCGCATCAGCAAGTCCACCATGGCCACTTGTTTTAGCGGAGTGGTCTTGCGCGCCTGCCATGGATGGCCTGCAGGTCCTATGAGAATGAGCGGATTGTCCATCACAGTGAGGCTGTCAATGGCCAGATGATTTGGCGGCATCATCATGACAGCCAAATCATCCAGGCCGCGCTCAAGTCGGCGCACGACCGCGTCGCGGTTGTCAATAACAAGATCAACCTCAATACCAGGGTAGGCATCCACGAAGGGCTTGAGCCATTGGGCGAGAAAGTATTCGGTCGTCGTCACGCCCGCAATGCGCAGTGAGCCGCGAAGCAGACCCTGCAAGTCCGCCACGCCATCCTCGAACTCGCTCCAGTTCACGAACATGCGTGTCACGGTTTGCAGCAGCGCCCGTCCAGCATCCGTGAGTTGCACGCCGCGGCCGGCAGGCACCAGCAGATCCACGCCTAGGGATTCCCTGAGTTCACGCAATTGAGTGGATACCGTGGGTTGCGTCAGGTGCAGCGCTTGTGCGGCCTTCGTCACGCCGCCCAGCCGGGCAACCGCTTCAAAGCTTCTTAGTTGGGAAAAGGTTGCCCGCGGCGACTTGGGTAAATACATTCGAATTAACAAATATTAAATATGTGAAACCATCATTAGACACCAATATGATCGCCTGCGAAACTCGCACCAGTCGGCGGTTCATGCGAAGCGGTTTCCCGCCATCGACGGGTCAGCGAATAAATGGAGTCAATTCATCCGTAGTGTCCGGTCTACGTCGTCTGGTTTGGACCGAACAGCAGTGATAAGTGATCCCAGAAACATCAGGAAAACGAACAATGGATAGCAAATTACTTTCAAGCCTCATGGATCCGGCGATCCTTTTCTTCTTCTTCGGTTTGTTCGCGGCGGCTGTCCGGTCCAACCTCGAAATTCCACCTGCGGTGGTGAAATTTTTCTCGCTGTACCTGCTGATGTCCATCGGTCTGAAGGGCGGTGCAGAGATTGCAAAGACCGGGATTGGCGGTGATGCATTCGTGGCGCTGGGCCTGGCGTTGTTCATGTCGGCACTGGTGCCGGCTTACAGTTTTCTGATTCTGCGGCGCAAGATGGGGCCATACGATGCCGCCGCCACGGCCGCGACCTACGGCTCGGTCAGCGCTGTGACATTTATCGCCACGGGGGCATTCCTGACAAGGGAAAACATCGAGTTCGGCGGCCACATGACCGTGGCGATGGTACTTATGGAATCGCCCGCCATCATCATGGCCGTGTTGCTGGCCCGCTGGGTGCGTTCTCGCGATCCTGCCACGGCGCAACTTGGGGAAACGCTTTCCATGGGAAAAATTCTGCACGAGGCTTTTACTGACGGCGCTCACTTGCTGTTGCTCGGCAGCCTTGCCATCGGCGCCATGGCTGGCGAGGCGGGGACCAAGGTGATGGAGCCGTTCAGCAACCAGCTCTTCAAGGGCATCCTGGCATTTTTCCTCCTGGAAATGGGACTTCTCGTGGTGCGGCGCATGCGGGAAGCGGGCGGGCTGAAGCCGTTTTATGTAGCCTTCGGCCTGGTGATGCCCATCATCAATGCCAGCATCGCGATCGCTCTGGCCTATCTGTTCGGTCTTTCCATCGGCGATGCCACACTGCTCGCCGCGCTGGCGGCGAGCGCGTCCTATATCGTCGTACCTGCCGTGGTGCGCTATGCGATTCCCGAGGCCCAGCCCAGCATCTACTTCACCATGGCACTGGCCGTCACATTTCCCTTCAACATCGTGATCGGCATCCCGCTGTACTTTCACATCGTGAATACTCTGTGGGGTACGGCCTGAAGCCGCCGTTTTCTGGCAGGTCGCTTGCTTGAGCCTGGCAGCCCTGCTGACTGGCTGCTCGGGCCCGATGAAAACACTTCCTTCACAGGAAGATTTTGGCTCCACCGCAACCTACTCGAAGGAGAAAGACCATCAAATGTCCGGCATGCAAAACGCAAACCTGGTGATGACCGATAGGCAAGGCATCGAGATCGACGACTGTTCCGAATGCCGTGGCGTGTAGCTTGCCCACGACGATGACGAGTTCCGGGGCAAGCCGCGCAAGTCCTTCCTGCGCGATCTGTTCGACTGAGGGGAAAATCTTATGCGGTGGGACATCGAGAAGGTTGTAGGGCGCAAGGCGTTCATCGTCAAGCTGCACCGACTGGCCGACGCCCTGGAGCGCGGCGAACGGTTCTCCATCCAGGTGCTGGGCGAGCGTATCGTCGTGCCACGCGATGCCGCGTTCGGCGTCGAGCACGAGCGCGAGGGCGGCACCGGGGAGCTTGAGTTCCAGCTAATGTGGAAGACTCCTCCGCGCCGACGGCACAGGGAGCGCCCATGACCAGCACTGCACGCGGTGATTCAGACCATGTCGCCGTCTATGCCGGTCAGCGTATCGCCCTGCTCACCCAGCATGGCAAGGAGCGCGTCATCGCACCGGTGCTGGCGCTTGCGCTCGGCTGCCGGGTGGAACGTGTGGCGGGTTACGACACCGATCTGCTGGGGACCTTCACCCGCGACATTGCGCGCGCCGGCACCCAACTTGAGGCGGCGCGCAAGAAGGCGCGCATCGGCATGGAACTGGCGGGGCTGCCGCTGGGCCTTGCCAGCGAGGGCTCCTTCGGCCCGGATCCGTTCACGGGGATGTTTCCCTGGAACCTGGAGCTGCTGGTCTGGATCGACGATGAGCGCGAGCTGGAGGTCGTCGGCGTGGCCCAGGGCAAGGCGACTTTCTCCCACCTGCTGACGGCCGACTGGGCCGGGGCTGAATCCTTTGCTCGTCAATCGGGATTTCCCGAGCACCATCTGGTGCTGCGCCCCGATGGCGAGAATGACCCGCGCATCCGCAAGGGGATCGCCGCCTGGGCAGAGCTGGAGGCGGCGTTTGTCTGGGCGCGGGACCAATCGGTTCGCGGTCTTGTGTTTCTGGAGACCGATGTGCGCGCCAATGCCAATCCGATGCGCATGGAGAACATCCGGCTCGCGGCCGAGGACCTGGCGAAAAAGCTCTGCGCCCTGTGCCCGGCCTGCGGCACCCCGGGATTCTCGCTCGTGGAGCGGGTGGCCGGACTGGCGTGCGCGGACTGCGGCGCGCCCACGCGCGAGACCCGCGCCGAGGTGGACGGATGCCTCAAGTGCGCGCATCGCGTGGTGCGCGAGCGCACCGACGCGGGCTCCGCCGACCCGGGCCGCTGCGATTTTTGCAACCCATGACGATATGACCAGTTCGACAAGACTTGCTGTTTTTAGAGCCGCGCCCAGGCCGTACTGGGCCTGAATCCGACCCGACCTCCCGACTCAGCTTCGCCAAATGGAGTCGGGTCAAAAAGGAAGATGCCAGCCTCCAGCACAACGCCACCGGCAAGTCGCTCGACGGGCGTTACCTGATCATTGGTGAGGAAGAAAAGAAAATCCGGCAAGACCCGGTGGGCACCGGCAGCACGATTTTGAAGCGGGTGTTCGGTGCGATGAAATAAGTGGCATCGACCCGCCATCAACTGGACGAATCTTTACGCAGCCGTGACTCCAGCGCCTTTGTCTCGGTGATGTCCACAAAAGTGATGACGGCCCCGTCAATCACATTGTCAATCCGGCGGTAGGGCATGATGCGCACCGAAAACCAGCGCGCGTCGCTGGTGAGAATCTGCTTTTCTGTAATCACCAGGGTACGCACGGTCTCATTCGTGTCGTCCTGCAGTGTCGGGTACTTCAGGCTGGTGGTGAGGTCGCTCAAGGGCCTTCCGATGTCGCTTTCACGCAGGCTGATGATTTTGGAGGCCCGCTCGGTATAACGCCTGACGTTTAATTTCTTGTCCAGAAACAGCATGGCAATGTCCGTGCTGTTGAGCAGGTTTTTCAAGTCGCTCTGGGCCAGCGCCAGATCGTCAAGCTTGGTGTGCATCTCGGCGTTGATGGTTTGCAGCTCTTCGTTCATCGACTGCATTTCTTCTTTGGAGGTGGTGAGTTCCTCGTTGGCCGACTGCAGTTCTTCGTTGGTGGACTGCAACTCCTCGTTGGCTGACTGCAGTTCTTCCTTGGAGGCGCGCGTCTCTTCGCGCAGCGTCTGGATCTCATCGCGGCACTGCTGCACCTCCGCCGCGTGAGAGGCCTCCAGCGCCATCTCCGCCTTGCGGCGGCCCCGGCCAGCCGGCCCGACCGCCACGTCGCGAAACACGATCATCAGCATGTCTTTCAGCGCCGCAGGCTCGCGGATGGCTTGCACGGTGATGTCGACCACCTGGGCTGGCCCAAGCAGTTGCGTTCGCAAGTGGGGCAGCTGCACCGCCTCCGTCTGTGTGGCGGCCAGTTTCAAGGCGGCGGCCAATGGCGCGCGCAAGCCCTCGCTGATCATGGCGTGAAAGTTCCAGTTGGCTTTGCCTGCCGCCGGCTCCAGGTACTTGCCGGTACGCCCGCTGATGTAGACGATATCGCCAGCGTTGTTCACCACCACGGCCGCTGGCGCATAAACCTGAAGCAATACCCGGTCGGCTGCCGTTTGCAGGTTGTCCGTCGCTGTCGTGTCTGGGGTAGAAGGTGGCGGCATGGGATGATCCTTTTTGATTCGGTTCAGTGGCGGAAGCGACTTCATCACGAAGTCCGGGTTGCTGCCTGCCACATTGTCCTGGCGCAAATACAGCCGCAGTTTTGATTCAAGCGTGGTGAAGAGGTGATTGAAACGTCCCATGGTCTCCGAACTCCCCAGCAGCATCACACCGCCGGGCCGCAGGCTGTAATGAAACAGCGGCATCAAACGGCGCTGCAGCGCGGCATCGAAGTAAATCATCAGGTTGCGGCAGGACAGCAGATCGAGCTTGGTAAAGGGCGGGTCAAGTATGACGTCGTGCTGCGCAAACAGCACCATATCGCGAATGCGTTTGGAGATGCGGTAGCTGCCCTCGTGCGCAGTAAAAAATTGCGTCAGGCGCTCGGGTGAGACGGCCTCGCTGATGGAGGCGGGGTACTGCCCACGGCGCGCGGTGACGATGGCGTCAGGGCTGAGGTCGGAGGCGAAAATCTGCAGGCTGCAGTCGCGGTATTGGCTCAAGCGTTCTGTCACCTCGGCAAATACCATCGCCAGGGAGTAGGCTTCTTCCCCGGTCGAGCAGCCGACGACCCAGGCGCGCAGTTTGCCCTCGGGTGCGCAGCGTGCAAGCAGGTCCGGCAAGGTGACATTGGCCAGTTGCTCCCAAACTGGCGCGTCACGGAAAAAGCTGGTGACGCCGATCAACAGCTCCTTGAACAGCAGGTCGATTTCCTGCTTGTTGTGCCGCAGAAATTCTGCATACAGAGCCGGTGTCGCTATCGCGTGAATGGCCATGCGGCGCTCTATCCTGCGGTTCAGGGTGTTGGGCTTGTAGTGCGAAAAGTCGTGCCGCGTCCGTTCCTGCAGCAGCTTGAAAATCTCCACCAATGAATTGCCATGCAGGTCAGCAGGCAATGCGCTGTCGCTTCCGGCAGGGGTGTCGCCCTTCCGGGAGTGGTGTAGCCGGGCGACGTAGTCAAGAATGTGGCCGGGCAACGCCCCTGGCGGCGCAATGATGTCCACGCAACCCGAGGCAATCGCAGACTGGGGCATCGAATTGAACTGCGCCGTGTCGGGCTGTTGCACCAGGATCAGGCCGCCCATGGCCTTGATCGCCTGCAAACCCAAGGTGCCGTCAGATCCCATGCCCGACAACACCACGGCAATGGCGCGTTCACCCTCGGCTCTGGCCAGTGAAGAAAACAATATGTTGATGGGCAGGCGCAGGCCGCGTGGCTCAGACGGTTTGGCCAGATGGAGCACCCGGCTGCTCAGGCTGAGCTCGGTGTTGGGTGGAATCACGTACACGCAGTTGGGGTCGACCTGCTTGCCGTTTTGCGCTTCGCGTACCGGCATAGGCGTCACCCGCTGCAACAGCTCCGCCAGCATGGCTTTTTGGGTCGGGTCCAGATGCTGCACCACCAGATAGGCGAGGCCACTGTCGGGCGGAATTCGCCCAAAAAACGCTTCCAGCGCAGCCAGGCCACCGGCGGAAGCACCGATGCCAACGATGCGCACTGCCTCGGGCGGGGTATCGATCAGATCGGCGGTGGCCGTAGAAGTCATGGGTTCAGTATGCGCCGAACGTTGCGCTGTGCATGTGGGCGGCCGCCTGGATGTGCGGCATATCAGCTCGCCGGCCGGTCAGGCAGCAGGCGGTCTGTCTCCCGCTTGACCACCTGATAACACTCGCAGGCCCTGGCCTGCACGCCGTCGCGGTTCAGCACGCTGATGTGGCCGCGCGTGTAGGCAATCAGACCCAGCTCGCGCAGCACGCCGGCCGCCTCGGAAATCCCCTCTCGCCGCACCCCGAGGAGGCCGGCAATGAGATCATGGGTGGCCGCCAGACTGTGACCTTCCAGGCGATCCATGCATGTCAGCAGCCAGGAGCACAGATGCTGCTCCACCACATGGTGGCGGTTGCATACCGCCGTCTGGGCCATTTGCGTGACCAGTGACTGTGTGTAGCGCAGCAGCAGGCGCATGACCGGGCCGTTGCGGTCAAATTCGACTTTCAGGGCCGCAGCGGGTATTTTGAAGGCATTGCCGGGGGTCAGCACCTCCGCGCGGCCAGGTGGCGGCGCTCCGCCCATAAAGGCCGACACCCCGACAACGCCCTCGCGACCCACCACCGCCACCTTGGTCGCATGGCCATTCTCTAGCTGGAGCAGCAGCGTGACGATCATGTCCGCAGGAAAATACAGGTGCGTTAAATCAGTGCGCAGCTCGTACAGCACGTCGCCAGCATTGAGCCTGACAATTTGTATATCCGGCAAAAGTCGTTTTAGCGCGTCGTCCGGCAGGACCGCCAGCAGACGGTTGGCCTGTACCAATGCACGCGACAACAACGGGGACGGCCGGGCGGGCATTCCCGGCTCAGTCGGGCTGAAGTTCGGGGGGGGGGGGGGGGGGGGGGGGGG
>NZ_JAUYEY010000057.1 GCF_030689685.1 Polaromonas sp.
TTCATCAATCGGCTGTTCACCCGCAGCGACTGAACCAGTGCGGATTTGATAGGCCAGGAGCCTGGGCGGCAGAAGGCGTCGAAGCGAAAAGTGGCCCCGGCGAGGACAGTTTTTGCCGGGTTTGCAGCCTCATAGCCGTAGCTATGGGGCAAGAAGCCGGTGAAAAATGGACCGTCGCGGCCACTTTGCAGCCGACGTACCTTCTGCCGCCCAGGCTCCTAGAGGGTTATGATCAAAAAAAATGCTGGCGTTTAAGCATCTGCAAATCATATGGGCCACAAGTGGGCCACGGATGGGCCACATGAAACGGCCAACATCTGCGTTGACCATAGCCCTAGCGCCCTGCTTGGCCCACAAGTCATGCTGAAAGGGCCAGCTTGAAATCAATTGACTGCAAGATGCGCCTCAAGCGGCACACGTAAGTCATTGATTTTGGTGCGGCTGGCGGGGATCGAACCCACGACCCTTGGCTTCGGAGGCCAATACTCTATCCACTGAGCTACAGCCGCAACGCTGAAAGGATGACCCTGATCGACTTTGCAGTGCGCAGGGAGTTCACAGGACCCCGCCAGTTGGGCATGTTCCTGTGGAAAGCATGGATTCTACCAGCCAGGCCAGCGTCGCCCAGTCCTCAGGGAGGCCGCAGCTATAATCAAAGGTTGTCGAATATGAGTTGCTTTAGTCACCCGATATCTGCCTTTTTGAGGAAGCCATGAGCGCAAACGATCACACGACGGCCCACGAAGAAGACCACTCTGGCCCCATCAAAACACCCCAGCAGCTACTGGCTGCGATTTTTTTCTCTTTTGTTGTCCCTATTTTCGCCATCATTGCACTGGTTTATTACGTCACATCGGACAAGCGTCCCCCCGCTGGCGCCGTCAATGTTGAAAAGGCCGTGGCACAGCGCATCCAGAAAATCGGCATGGTGGAGATTCGCGATGCGAACCGCCCGCTCAAGGCCGGCGCGGAAGTCTATGCCGTTCAATGTGCCGCCTGCCACACCGCTGGCGTAGCCAACGCGCCCAAGCTGGGCGACGCCGCAAGCTGGGGACCGCGCATCCGCACCGGCTACGAAGCCTTGCTGACTTCCGCCCTCAAAGGCAAGGGCGCCATGGCCGCGCAGGGCGGTGGCGATTTTGAAGATGCCGAAATCGGCCGGGCCGTTGTGCACATGGCCAATTCAGCGGGCGCAAAATTTGCCGAGCCGCAGCGGGCCGCTGCGGTGGCTGCGGCCCCGGACAGTGCCGCACCCGCTGCTGGGCCCTCCCCCGACGTGATGACCGCCGTGGCCGCTGCCAACAAGACCGCAGCAGCACCTGCCGCCGCGCCGACAACCGTAGCCGGCGCCGTTCCGGCCCTGTACACCCAGGCTTGCGCAGCCTGCCACATCGCAGGCGTCGCCAATGCGCCCAAGCTTGCCGACAAGGCGGCCTGGGCGCCGCGCGTTGCACTGGGCGTGGATGCCCTGACCGCCAGCGTCATCAAGGGCAAGGGCGCCATGCCGCCACGCGGCGGCTCGACCGGCTCGGATGCCGACATCAAAGCCGTCGTGCAGTACATGGTCAGCACCGTCAAATAAAGGAGCAGCAAGCCATGGAAAAAGGCCTCTGACCCATGTCTGACGGGCGACATCAGCTATTTATTTGATAGCATCAGGCCTTGGGCTGCTGACCAGCGGCGGGGCTGCGCACATAGGCAAAACGCTGCGGCAAGTCCCGCGTGGGCACCTCCTGCGGCACCCAAAGGCCCTGCTCGATGGCCTCGGCCGCGTGCAGCATGTCTTGCGTATGAACCAGGCCAAAACCCAGATGCGTGTCGAGGTAGACCCGGCCGTGCTCGTCAAGGACGCAGCGCTGCACACGCGCCGCCTCGCCGGTGTGCGATGTCACTGCGAAATCGGGTGCGATGCCGATGCGCCACACCAGCGGCGTCGCCTCCAGCTCCACATACACGCGCTGCGGGCCGTTCTGGAAAAACCACCGGCCGGCCTTGTCGCTTTCGTAGTTGCGGGCAATGAAGTCGATCAGCTTGTCGTGCTTGAGCAGCGAGCCCTTGCCCGCCGCGACACCGCCGGCAAACGGTCCGGCCGCCTGCGCCTGGTCGTCACGCATGTACCAGTTGCCGCGTGCATCCAGCCCCAACCAGCCGTAGCAGTCGGGCACGTTGGGCCATTTGGCAATGGCCTGGCGAACGATGTCATCCATGGCCTTGATTTTCCGCCAATGGCAACTGCGCCGCGAAAAATCCGCAGACGGCCTCGGGCATGGCACGCACATGGCCGGGAAACGGCGCCGACGGAAACCCGACATGGCCACCTTCGCGCGGCTGCCACAGCGTCACGGCCGCGCTGACGTCGGCGGACTGCGGCAGGCTGGCCGCCGGCACGAAAGGATCGTTGAGTGCATTGAGCGCCAGCGCAGGCACCGCAATGCGCCGCATGTGCGGCTTGGCCGAAGCGCGTCGCCAGTAGTCTTCGGTGTTCTTGAAGCCGTGCAGCGGCGCCGTCACCACGTTGTCGAACGCGTACAGGTCGCGCGCCGCCAACAAGTCTTCGACGCTGAAGAGACCGGGGTGCTGCTCCAGCTTTTTAAGCGCCTTGGGCACCATGGAGCTCAGGAACATGCGTGTGTAGACCAGGCGGTTAAAACCTTGACCGATGGCACGGCCGCTGGCCGCCAGGTCCAGCGGGGAGCAGACCGACGCCACCGCACTGACCACGCTACTGGCGGCGCTGCCAAGCTCGCTTGCCCAGCGCATCAGGGCATTGCCGCCCAGCGAAATACCCACCGCCACCACCGCGCCCGCATGGGCGGCTTTCAAACGCCGCAGTATCCAGTCGATCTCCTCGAAGTCGCCCGAATGGTAGGCGCGGGGCGCATGGTTGAGTTCGCCCGAGCAGCCACGGAAATGCGGCACGGCGCAGGCCCAGCCGCGCACACGCGCGACATCGGCAAAGGCTTCAGCGTAATGGCTGGCCGAGGAGCCTTCCAGGCCGTGAAACACCACAAGAAGTGGGACTCCCACGCTCCCTACCGGCATCCGTTCGTCCTGAGCCTGTTGAAGAAAGCCCCCTGAGGTATCTTCCGATTGTCCTGAGCTTGTCGAAGGGGGGGGCAGCCCTTCGCTGCGTTCGGTATTCGCGCCGGTAGCATGCTGCGCAAAATCGACATCGACAAAATCGTTATCGGGCGTGACCCAGCGCTCGCGCCGGAAGCTGGGCGCTTCGGCCAGATAACGCTGCGAACGCAGGGCCGCATAAATGGTCTGCAGGTTGCCGCCAGGCAACCACCACGGGGCTTGGTAAATCATGGGCAGGGGAAGCAAACTCAATGCAGCACTTGCGGGCTGTCGGAGACTTCCTGCATTTCGCGCGGCGTGCCGGGGCTGGCGTGGTGGGCAACCATGCGCCAGCCCTGCGCGGTCTTGTTGTACACGTTGGTGGCAATCACATAGGCGTGGCGCAGCCCATCTTCGGTTATCACCTCGATACGCTCAAGCACGCTGTGCACGCTGGCGCTCATGGCTTCAACTTTATGGACTTTTTCGGCATGCGCGCGTATGGTGCCGATGGCAAACATGGCTTCAAACGCCGCGCGTATCGCACCAGCGCCCAGCCAGCGGGGACCGCCGGGGTGCACACAGACAATATCGTCCTCATCGGCCCAGCAGGCCATGAGTTTGTCGATGTCGCCGAGTTGCAGCGCTTCGTAAAAAGCCGCTTCGATGTCATCGGCGTTGCCGCTGCTGGCCGGGGGTACTTTGGGTTTTCGCATGGTTCGGTGGGAAGGTGCAGTACTAGGCGCTGACCTTCGTATTAAGCCATGGCTGCACGACGCCCTGCATGTCACGGGCCACGAGCAGTTTGTGCGTGTTGCCAGTGCTGGCGCGCGTCGGACGAGGCGAAGCGATTGGCAAACACATTGGCCTGCCATTGGAAGAGCGATTTTCCGACTCGATGGACATCGTTGTCTATGGTAGTGTTGCAAATCGCATTTTTGGAGGCTTGTCATGAAATCACGCTTTTTCAATGGGGCCCTTGTTGGCGCATTGGCGCTGCTGCTGTCCGGCTGCGGCTACAACGACTTCCAGCGCCTGGACGAACAGACCAAGTCGGCCTGGTCCGAGGTGCTGAACCAGTACCAGCGCCGCGCCGACCTGGTGCCCAACATTGTGGCCACCGTCAAGGGCGAAGCCGCTTTTGAGCAGGACACGCTGACCAAAGTGGTGGAAGCGCGGGCAAAAGCCACCTCCATACAGGTGACACCCGAGACGCTGAACAATCCGGAAGCCTTTGCCAAATTTCAGGCGGCGCAAGGCGAGCTCAGCTCGGCGCTGTCGCGTTTGCTGGTGGTCACTGAAAACTACCCCAACCTCAAGGCCAACCAGGGCTTCCAGGACCTGCGCGTGCAGCTCGAAGGGACAGAGAACCGCATCACCGTGGCGCGCAACCGCTACATCCAGGCGGTGCAGGCGTACAACGTGCTGGCGCGCAGCTTTCCCAACAACCTGACGGCGATGGTGTTTGGTTACGCAGTCAAACCGACCTTCAGTGTGCAGAACGAGACGCAAATTTCTGCCCCGCCCACGGTGGACTTCAACAAGAAGTAAGCCAACACTTTGCCGGGCATGCGCCACTTTCGCTCCTTCCATTGGCCGCAGCTCGCGCTGGCCCTGTGTTTGTTTGTGGGCATCGGTGCGCTGCGTGCGCAGGATGTTCTGCCGGTACCTGCGTTGACTGCCCGCGTGATGGACCGCACCGGCACCCTGGATGCCGCACAAAAGCAGGCTCTTGAGGCCAAGCTGGCCGCTTTTGAGAAGGCGCGCGGCGCACAGGTGGTGGTATTGATGGTGCCCACCACCGCGCCGGAAGACATCGCGGCGTATGCGCAGCGGGTGGGTGACAGCTGGAAGATCGGGCGCAAGTCCATCGGTGACGGGCTGCTGCTGCTGGTGGCCAAAGACGACCGCAAGGTGCGCATTGAAACCACCAAAACGCTGGAAGGGGCCATCCCCGATCTGGCCGCGCGCCAGATCATTGACAGCGCCATCACGCCGCGCTTTCGGCAAAACGACTTTGCCGGCGGTATCAATGCCGCCACCGACCAGATCATGGCGCGCATCACGGGTGAAAACCTGCCGGTCCCTGATCAGCCCGGCGGCAGCCGCCCTGCCGACAGCGGCATCAACTGGACCGACATGGCGGTGTTTCTGTTTTTTGCGGTGCCGATAGGCGGGCGCGTGCTGGCCAGCATGCTGGGCCGCAAGCTGGGTTCGGTCGCCACCGGCGGCGCAGTCGGTGCGCTGGCCTGGCTGTTCACCAGCAGCCTGTGGATAGGCGGCATTGCGGCGCTGGCGGGCATGCTGTTTGCGCTGGTGTCCAGTCTGGGCAGCTTGGGCGCTATGGGCGGTATGGGTCGCGGCCGGGGCTCGTCGGGCTGGGGCGGCGGTGGCGGTTTTGGTGGTGGTGGCGGCGGAGGTGGTTTCAGCAGCGGCGGGGGCGGCAACTTTGGCGGCGGTGGCGCGTCGGGAAGCTGGTAGGCGTCATGATCACCCAACTTAAACTCCTGCTCAAACACCTGTGGCTGGACGCATCCGACGCGGCACGCGCGATTCCGCCGGACATGCTGGAGCGGCTGGCCCGGCGCGTGGCCGCCAGCGAGCGGCGCCACAGCGGCGAGATCAGGATTTGTGTCGAGGCCGCACTGCCCGCCAGCACCCTGTGGCGGCTGGACGGCAACCACAGCCTGGCCGCACTCACCCGCGAGAGGGCTGTGGCGATGTTTGGCAAGTTGGGGGTCTGGGACACCGAACACAACAACGGCATCCTGATTTACCTGCTAGTGGCAGAACACGCCATCGAAATTGTGGCGGATCGTGGTGTGGCCCGGCACGTCAGCGCGGCCCAGTGGCAGGCCATGGTGGCGCACATGGCCAGCGCCTTCAAAGAGCAGCGTTACGAAGACGGGCTGACACAGGCGCTGGAAGAATGTTCGGCCGTGCTGATGCAGCACTTTGCGCTACAGCCGGGCGCCAGCGGCGTCCATGACGCAGGCAACGAATTGCCTGACGCACCCCTGATTCAATAGCCGCTTGCCTTTGCAGCTAACGCGCGAGCAGTACGCCGAGGGCCGCAACGGTACAGAGCAACAACAGCCCGCGCCTGAGCCAGACCCAGCCCACACGTCGGGCCTGTACCGCTGGGTGGACCTCGTCCGCCCAGGTCTCGCTGTCCAGAATGCTGTCCATGATCTGCCCTCCTCTTGGTCGTTTCAACCCCCTCCAACATAGCGCCCATCGGCGCGTCCTGGCGTGAGGAGTTGTTACCATTCGCTATCAATTTAGTAGCTGCTTACGCAGGTGTGATAAGGGCTGGAGGCATATTTGACTGGTATAAAACTGTAGCACCCCAAAAATGACACTTCCGGCAAACACCACACAACCGCTACCCGTGCCGGGTAAGGGTTGCACCCCGACGGCCTGTAGCCAGGTGTGTGTGGAGCACATGAAAAAGCCCCTGGCTTGCGGCAGGGGCTTTGGCGTTGGTGCAAATACCGGCGGCGAGCGATGCGCTGCCTTACTTTTTCTGGCGGAACTTGCGCAGGGCGGCAATTTGCGCCGCCATCACCATCAGTTCGGATTGCGCCATCGCGATATCGATATCGGTCTTGGCGTTTTTCAGGGCCTCTTCGGCAGCCGCTTTGGCCACGCCGGCCTTGGCTTCGTCCAGGTCTTTGCCACGGATGGCGGTGTCGCTGAGCACGGTCACGCAGTGCGGTTGCACTTCGAGCAAGCCACCAGCGACGAAAACAAACTCTTCCGTGCCGTCGGCCTTTTCAATGCGCACCGCACCTGGTTTGATTCGGGTGATCAGCGGTGTGTGGCGTGGGTAAATGCCCAGCTCGCCCGCCTCGCCCGGCAAAGCCACAAACCTGGCTTCGCCGGAGAAGATGGACTCCTCGGCACTGACCACATCGACGCGGATGGTGTGTGGGGTGTCCATGACTTAGACCTTCTTGGCCTTCTCGAAAGCTTCGTCAATCGTGCCGACCATGTAAAAGGCCTGCTCTGGCAGGTGATCACACTCGCCAGCCACAATCATCTTGAAGCCGCGAATGGTTTCCGCCAGGCTGACGTATTTGCCGGGTGAGCCGGTGAACACTTCAGCCACATGGAAAGGCTGCGACAGGAAGCGCTGGATCTTGCGGGCGCGGGCCACGGCCAGCTTGTCTTCAGGCGCGAGTTCGTCCATGCCCAGAATCGCAATAATGTCGCGCAATTCCTTGTAGCGCTGTAGCGTGCCCTGCACGGCACGCGCCGTGTTGTAGTGGTCTTCACCGACCACGGCTGGCGACAGCTGGCGGCTGGTTGAGTCGAGGGGATCAACCGCCGGGTAGATACCCAGCGAAGCAATATCACGGCTCAACACCACGGTGGAGTCCAGGTGGGCAAAGGTGGTGGCAGGCGACGGGTCGGTCAAGTCATCGGCCGGCACGTAAACCGCCTGGATGGAAGTGATGGAGCCCACCTTGGTCGAGGTAATACGCTCTTGCAGGCGGCCCATTTCTTCGGCCAGCGTGGGCTGGTAACCCACGGCGGAAGGCATGCGACCGAGCAGCGCGGACACTTCGGTACCGGCCAGCGTGTAGCGGTAGATGTTGTCCACGAAGAACAACACGTCGCGGCCTTCGTCACGGAAAGACTCGGCAATCGTCAGGCCGGTCAGCGCCACCCGCAGACGGTTGCCTGGGGGCTCGTTCATCTGGCCGTACACCATCGCAACCTTGGACTCACCGAGGTTCTCCAGGTTCACCACGCCGGAATCGGCCATCTCGTGATAGAAGTCATTGCCCTCGCGGGTACGCTCGCCCACCCCGGCAAACACGGACAGACCCGAGTGCGCCTTGGCGATGTTGTTGATGAGTTCCATCATGTTCACGGTCTTGCCGACGCCGGCGCCGCCGAACAGGCCAACCTTGCCGCCTTTGGCAAACGGGCACACCAGGTCAATCACCTTGATGCCGGTTTCCAGCAGTTCCTGCGATGGGCTCAACTCGTCATAAGCCGGGGCTTTGCGGTGAATCGGAGCAGTCAGGGTCTGGTCCACCGGGCCACGCTCGTCAATTGGCGCGCCCAGCACATCCATGATGCGGCCCAGGGTAGCCTTGCCGACCGGCACGGTGATGTTGGCGCCGGTGTTGTACACCATGTTGCCGCGACGCAGGCCGTCGGACGTGCCCAGCGCAATGGTACGCACCACGCCGTCGCCCAGCTGTTGCTGGACTTCAAGCGTCAGCGCGGAGCCTTCCATCTTGAGCGCGTCATAAATCTTGGGCATCTGGTTGCGCGCAAATTCCACGTCAACCACCGCACCGATACACTGAACAATCTTGCCCTGAACACTTGTGTTCATTTTCGGATTCTCTTGAGCCATGACTGGATCCTTTTCTATTCTTTAATCTTTAAATCGGTGTGGCGGTTTAAACCGCAGCAGCACCAGCGACGATTTCCGAAAGTTCTTTCGTGATCGCTGCCTGGCGCGTTTTGTTGTAAACCAGCTTGAGCTCGCCAATCACGCTGCCGGCGTTGTCGGTGGCGGCCTTCATGGCCACCATGCGGGCGGACTGCTCGGACGCCATGTTTTCGGCCACCGCCTGATAAACCAGCGCTTCGACGTAACGGACCAGCAGGTCGTCAATGACGGTCTGTGCATCAGGCTCGTAGATGTAGTCCCAGCCGTGCTGGTCCTTGTCGGCCTGCATGTTTTCTGCCGTCAGCGGCAGCAACTGCTCGACCACCGGCTCCTGACGCATGGTGTTGATGAACTTGGTGTAGCACAGGTACACCGTCTTGATCTTGCCTTCGCTGTATGCGTCGAGCAGCACCTTGACGGGACCGATCAGCTTCTCCAGGTGCGGCTTGTCGCCAAGCTGCGTCACATGCGAGATCACCTTGGCGCCAACGCGGTTGAGAAAACCCAGACCCTTGTTGCCGATGGCCACCGCCTGCGAATCCTCGCCCGCCGCCTGCAGCTCCTTGAGCTTGAGCGTCACGGCACGCAGCACATTGGTATTGAGGCCACCGCACAAGCCCTTGTCGGTGGTCACCACGATGAAACCCGTCGTTTTGGTGTCGTTGGACTCCATGAAGGCGTGCGTGTACTCGGGGTTGGCCTGGGCCAAATTAGCCGCGATGTTGCGGATCTTGTCGCTGTAAGGACGGGCGGCACGCATCCGTTCCTGCGCCTTGCGCATCTTGGAGGCCGCCACCATTTCCATGGCTTTGGTGATCTTCTTGGTGTTTTCCACCGATTTGATCTTGCCTCTAATTTCCTTGCCTGCAGCCATTTCTGTTCCTAATAGTTTCTAGAACGCTTTGGTTTTAGGTCAGATCAAGCGAATGACTTCTTGAACGCAGCCACTGCCGTGTTCAGCTCAGCCTCGGCGTCCTTGTCCATGGCCTTGTTGGCTTCCAGCTTGGCCATCAGCGCAGCGTTTTTGTCCTTCAGGTAGCTGTGCAGTCCGGATTCGAACGCCAGAACCTTCTTGACTTCCACGTCGTCCATGAAGCCCTTGTTCACTGCGAACAGCGTGGCGGCCATGTTGGAAATCGACAACGGCGAGTACTGGGACTGCTTGAGCAGTTCAGTCACGCGGGCACCGCGGTCCAGCTGCTTGCGGGTCGCTTCGTCCAGGTCAGACGCGAACTGCGCAAACGCAGCCAGCTCACGGTACTGGGCCAGATCGGTACGGATACCACCGGAGAGGTTCTTGATCAGCTTGGTCTGGGCAGCACCTCCGACGCGCGACACCGAGATACCGGCGTTGATCGCAGGGCGGATACCGGCGTTGAACAGGCTGGTTTCCAGGAAAATCTGACCGTCGGTGATCGAGATCACGTTGGTAGGCACGAAGGCCGACACGTCGCCGGCTTGCGTCTCAATAATCGGCAGGGCCGTCAGTGATCCGGTTTTGCCTTTGACTTCGCCTTTGGTGAAGTCTTCAACGTATTTTTCGTTCACGCGGGCTGCGCGCTCAAGCAGACGGCTGTGCAGATAAAACACGTCGCCGGGATAGGCTTCGCGGCCTGGGGGACGGCGCAACAGCAGCGACACCTGACGGTAGGCCACAGCCTGCTTGGACAGGTCGTCATAAACAATCAGCGCGTCCTGACCGCGGTCGCGGAAGTACTCGCCCATGGTGCAGCCAGAGTAAGCGCTGACATATTGCATGGCAGCCGACTCGGATGCAGATGCAGCCACAACGATGGTGTAGTCCATGGCACCGGCTTGCTCCAGCGAGCGCACCACGTTTTTGATTGACGAAGCCTTCTGGCCGATGGCCACGTAGACGCAGAATACGCCGGTGCCCTTCTGGTTGATGATGGCGTCAATCGCCACAGCCGTTTTACCGGTCTGGCGGTCACCAATGATCAGCTCGCGCTGGCCACGGCCAATCGGCACCATGGAGTCAATCGACTTCAAACCGGTTTGCAAAGGCTGGTCCACCGATTTACGGGCAATCACACCAGGTGCCACCTTTTCAATCACATCGGTCATCTTGGCATTGACCGGGCCTTTGCCGTCAATCGGCTGACCCAGCGCATTGACCACACGGCCCAGCAGCTCGGGGCCGACCGGCACTTCCAGAATGCGGCCCGTGCACTTGACGGTGTCGCCTTCAGCGATGTGTTCGTACTCGCCCAGAATCACCGAGCCGACCGAGTCGCGCTCCAGGTTCAGGGCCAGGCCATAAGTGGGGGTGCCGTCAGCGGTAGGCGGGAATTCCAGCATCTCGCCCTGCATCACATCGGACAGGCCGTGGATACGCACGATACCGTCGGACACAGACACCACGGTGCCCTGGTTGCGAATGTCGGCATGAACGGCCAAGCCTTCAATACGGCTCTTGATCAGTTCGGAAATTTCTGCGGGATTGAGTTGCATGACTCTTTCCTTCTTTCTGTGTTGTTGGCTAATACCGGGAAGTTGCGCTTGGGCACAACATCACGAAATCAGCGCCACTTTCATTTGCTCTAAACGGGCTTTGACCGAGGTGTCCAGCACCTCGTCACCCACCACGACACGTACGCCGCCTATCAGTTCGGGTTCCAGCTCTACCCTCAGGTTGAGCTTGCGGCCAAAACGCTTTTCCAGCGTTGCCGCCAGATCGGTCAGTGCGCTACCGTCCAGCGCAAACGCGCTGTACACGATGGCATCTGACGATCCGCTCTGCGCATTTTTCAAAACCCGGAACTGGCTGGCAATTTCGGGCAGGACGCCGAGACGCCCGTTGTCCAGCACCGCGCGCAGGAAGTTTTTTGCAGCCTCGGGCAGGTTTGCCTTGGCCACGCCGGAAACCACGTCAAACGTCTGTTCTGCCGTGACTCTGGGGTTGCCTGCAAACTGCTGCAGCTGCGCATTGGCTGCGATAACGGCCAGTTCATCCAGCCAGGTCGCCGCAGCGCCCAGGTCAGACCCGGAGGCCTTGAACAGCGCTTCAGCGTAAGGACGGGCGATGGTGGCTAGTTCTGCCATGTTGACGCCCCTCTTACAGCTCGGTCTTCAGGCGGCCCAGCAAGTCAGCATGCACACCGGCATTGACTTCCTTGCGCAGAATCTGCTCGGCACCCTTGACCGCCAGCGCAGCGACCTGCTCGCGCAGCGTCTCCCTGGCTTTGACGGTTTGCTGCTCGGCTTCGACCTGGGCAGCGGCAATGATTTTCTTGCCCTCTTCCGCAGCTTTGGCCTTGGCCTCTTCGATCATGGCTTGGGCGCGACGCTCGGCATCTGCCAGGCGCCCGGCGGACTCATTGCGCGACTTGGCCAGGTCTTCTTCCACGCGCTTGTTGGCCACGGAGAGTTCAGACTTGGCTTTGTCAGCGGCAGCGAGGCCTTCAGCGATTTTCTTGGCCCGCTCGTCCAGCGCTTTTGTGATCGGGGGCCACACGTATTTCATCGTGAACCACACCAAAATCGCAAAAACGATGGCTTGCAGGAACAGGGTTGCGTTAATGTTCACAGGTCAAGCCCTTTCGCTCGTGAAAGGTCGCCGAAAATCAGGAGAAAGGTCTGGCGAAAGCGAACAGCAAGGCAATTGCCACGCCGATCAGAAACGCAGCGTCGATCAGGCCGGCCAAAATAAACATCTTGGTTTGCAGCTCGTTCATCAACTCAGGCTGGCGGGCCGAGGCCTCAAGAAACTTGCCGCCCATCAGCGCAATGCCGATGGATGCGCCCATAGCGCCCAAACCTACGATCAAACCACAAGCCAACGCGACGAGGCCAAGAGTGTTTTCCATGATTGCTCCTAAAAAAATACAGAAAAGTAAAACGAAAGGTAAAACGAAAAAGTTTAATGTGAATCGTGGGCCTGCCCTACATAGATCAAGGTCAACATCATGAAGATAAAGGCTTGCAGCGTGATCACCAGGATGTGAAAAATGCTCCAGACCGTGCCCGCAAGGATGTGCCCGACGCCGAGATAAAAACCGCCTTGCAGCGGATTAAATTGCCAGGCCCATGCGCCACCCAACAAGGCCACCAGCATGAACACCAGCTCGCCGGCGAACATGTTGCCGAACAATCGCATGCCGTGCGAAAGGGTTTTGGCGAAATACTCGATCACCTGCATCAAAAAGTTGATCGGGTATAAAAACACGCGGTCGCCAAAGGGCGCCGCCACGAGTTCATGCGCCCACCCGCCGGGGCCTTTGATTTTGATGTTGTAGGCCAGGCAAACCAGCAGCACGCTGATCGACAGGCCCAGCGTAGTTGACAGGTCAGCCGTTGGCACCACCCGCATGTAGGCATGCGCCGGGTCATGACCGGCTGCGCCATAAGCGAATGCCCACAACTCGGGAAGCAGGTCTACCGGCAGCATGTCCATGGCGTTCATCAGAAAAATCCAGACAAACACGGTCAGCGCCAAGGGAGCGACCAGCTTGCGGCTGTTGGCATTGCGCACCACGCCCCGCGCCTGGGTTTCAACCAGCTCGGAGAGCATTTCAACAGCGGCCTGAAAACGGCCGGGTACGCCGGACGTCGCTTTCCGGGCGGCGCGCCACAGGAAAAAACAACCCAGCACACCCAAAATAACGGAGTAAATCAACGAGTCAAGATTAAAGAGGCTGAAGTCAACAATGCTGGTTTGCTTGACGCCCTGGCCTGAAAAATTCATCTGCAAGTGCTGCAAATGGTGAACGATGTAATCGCCAGCCGCCGGGCCTTGTGTTCCAGATTGTTCAGCAGCCATAAATCACCCGTTTACCTCTTTTTAATACCTGAAGACTTCAACCACGCCGGGTTCAAGCCATGCTCAAGGTTTCGCCTTCAGACGAAACAGCAACAGCACCCAAACCACCTTCATCGTCACCACAAACCCCGCCACCAGGGCCAGCCAACTCAGGGAAACAACCACTTTTGGCGCAGCGAACAGCATCGCCACCGTCACCAAAATCTTCACCGCTTCCCAAAAAACAAAACCGGCAAAACCCGCTACTGCGCCGCCCGGATGACCCCCGGCCATCCGGCCCGCCAGCCCACCCAACAAACCGCGCCCCATGCCCCGCGCAAACAGTGCCGCTGGAATAACCACCGCCAGGGCACCGTAGAGCGCCGACCAGGCCACATTGCTTCTTCCGGTCAAAGCCCAGGCGGCACCTGCCAGCACAAGCCCGACCATTAATTGCCATGCCACCACCCGCCAGGGCGACAGCGAAGGACTGGCTTCACGCAGCTTTTGCGCTTCCTCGCGCGTCAGCGGCTTGAAATCTTCGTCTCCAGCCTCAAATGGCTGGGCTGAAACCTTCGCCGTGGGAAGAACCGCCGAATTTGTCATTTTTACCATCACAAATTACGAGCAGGGTACAAGCCGGTTATTAGCAAAGCCTTTGATTATACGTAGAAACCCGACGCTGTCGAACAGCGGCTTAAAGTCGGGCGCGGCCGGGGTACATTGGTCGCATTCGTCAAATTCTTTGGCGACGAGCCACAATCAAGACTTTTAGTCACAACCATCTGGGACAAGCCATGTACGACGCAGTCAAACTCATTCACCTTGTCGCGGCCATTGTCTGGATCGGTGGCATGACATTTATGCTTTTTGCGCTTCGGCCAGCCGCATTGGCCATGCTGGAGGCACAGCCCCGGGCACGGCTGATGGGCCAGGTCTGGCAACGTTTTTTTCTGCTGGTGTTGGTTTCCGTTGTGGCGCTGTTCACGACCGGCACCAACCTCTACACCACCGCCTTCAGGGCTGTCAAAGCGGCCACTGGCGCGGGCAGCGTGCCCTTGGGCTGGAACCTGATGCTGGGGATCGGCATCGTGATGATTTTGATTTTTGGCCACATTTACTTCGCCGGGTTTCGCAAATTCAAGCGTGCCGTGGCTGCCGCCGAGTGGTCGCTGGCCGCCAAGGCAGCGGAACAGATTCATCGGCTGACGGTGATTAACTTTGTGCTGGGCTGGCTGTCAATTGCCGCAGTCCGACTGATTCGCTAATTTTGGGTGTCTGCTTGCAGCATGCCCGACGCAGAAATCCAAGGAACCATGATTTTTTCCATAATGAAAATTGATAAACCCCGACATCCGCCAGCCAAACTGGCAACCCAATGAGCGCGCGCAAGCAGCATTCCGACCGTCCCGAGCAAAAGCGCACCAAAGCAAGTTGGACAGACCGCTTCACGCAAGGCGTCAGCCCCCAAACACTGGCGGCCCATCCATGGCTCAAGCCGGTCGCGCATCGCCTGCAGGAGCCCGGGCTCTGGCATTTGCAACATGAAGCGGTAGCCCGGGGAGTTGCCATTGGCCTGTTCTGGGCGTTTGCAATACCTGTCGCGCAGATTTTGGTGGCAGCAGCCCATTGCGTCTGGTGGCGCGCCAACATCCCGGTGGCCGTAGGCATGACGCTGGTCACCAACCCGTTCACCATCGGCTTCTGGCTCTGGCTGGCTTACAAATTGGGCAGCCTGATTCTGGGTGTGACGTCGCACGATGTGATCGACGACAGCGCCGTGCTCCAAGGCGTTGCGATCAGCAGCGGATTTGATCCGCTGGCGTGGCTGCAACAATTTGGCTGGCGCGCCGTACTTGGCATGGCTATTTTTTCAGTCGTCGGCTCAGTCAGCGGTTACATCCTGGTCAAACTGATCTGGCGTTGGCGCGTGTGGTTCAAGCGCCGCAGCCGACTGCGCGGCCAGTGATAAGCACCCACCATCACTGCACCCTCCTCCAGCACCCACGATGACCACTTCCAGCACCCTTCTGCCCGACACGCCCTGCTACCTCAACGGTGAAATCACCGCGCTTAAAGACGCGAAGATCAGCGTGATGGACCGCGGCTTCATCTTTGGCGACGGTATTTACGAAGTGGTCCCAGTCTACGGCGGCAAGCCCTTCCGTTTTGCCCAGCACATGGCGCGCCTGGACCGCAGTTTGGCCGAGTTGCGCATCGCCAATCCGCTGTCCCATGCCAAGTGGCGCGAGCTGGTGCTGAAACTGGTGGACGGCTACGCGCTGTCGCAACACACCTCGCATGAAAAAATCGACCAACTGGTGTACATCCAGATCACGCGCGGCGTGGCCCTGCGCGACCATGTCATGCCGCCCGACCTGGCGCCCACGGTCTTCGTCATGACCAGCAGCATGAAGCCACCCACGCCCAAGCAACGCGCACAAGGCGTGGCCTGCGTCAGCGCCGACGACTTCCGCTGGAGCAAAGCGCACATCAAAAGCACCAGCCTGCTGGGCGCGGTGTTGGCGCGCCAGATCAGTGCCGATGTCGATGCGGTCGAAACCGTGATGTTCCGGGACGGCTACCTCAGCGAGGCGGCGGCCTGCAACGTCTGGGCGGTGCAGGGCGGCAAGGTGCTGGGCCCGCCCAAAGACAACCTGGTGCTGGAAGGCATTCGCTACGGCCTGATCGAGGGCATCTGCCACGACGCCGGCATTGGCTTTGAATTGCGCCGTATCAAGCGCGAAGAAGTGTTCAGCGCCGACGAGTTGCTGCTGTCGTCGGCCACCAAAGAGGTACTGCCCGTCACCCTGCTCGATGGCCAGCCGATTGGCAGCGGCAAGCCGGGCCCGGTGTATGCCAAGATACACGCCGCTTACCAGCGCGCCAAACAGGCAGAGCAGGCATGAGCAGCCCCACGCCCCCTGAAGTCCCGCGCCAGGAGTCGCTGATCGAGTACCCGTCGCAGTTTCCGATCAAGGTGATGGGCCAGAAAGCCGATGGGCTGGTGCATGCCATCAGCCTCATTGCGCACCAGTTTGACCCGGCGTTTGATGCCTCCACCATCGAGCTGCGCGAAAGCAAGGGCGGCAAGTACCTGGGCATCACCATCACCGTAACGGCGACCTCCAGAGAGCAGCTTGATGAGTTGTACCGCACGCTTTCCACGCATCCGATGGTCAAGGTGGTGCTTTGACCGTCAGCTCCACGGTTTTGTGAAAGTTTTGAGGTCGTTTCTTTCACAAGAATAAAGGCTGCCATGCCTTATGAAAATATCGCACTGACTGCAAATCAAGCCCGGCGTGGCAACCTCACCATCAATCGCAACACTTGTAAGTTGTTGATTTCATTGAGAAATACAGTTAAATTAAAATTAGGTAATAAAATTTGCGCCTAATTTGACATTTTAAGTAAACTCACGAGATGCTAATAGAACAGTCTCTTGTTATTCCATTGCCAGCGGTGCAGGAGTACCTGGCCGACACCAATCCTTGGTGGGTAGCCGGTAAAGGCATTGACTCTGACATGCAAGCCTGGCCCAAACGCGCCTACTTTACGTCCTTCATGCGCTTGATCAAAGCCATTGATGTGCGGCGGGCGGTCGTGGTCATCGGCCCCCGTCGGGTCGGCAAGACGGTCATGCTGACGCAGGCGGTGCAGGATCTTCTTGATTCTGGCGTTTCAGGCTCGCGCATCATGGTCGCGCAAATGGACGTGCCCTTATTCTCCGGCCAGTCACTGGGTAGCCTGGTCAAGCTCTTTATCGACACCCATCGCCACAAGCTAGACGATCCAACAAGCGTTTTGTACGTGTTTTTTGACGAAATCCAGTACCTCAAAGATTGGGAAACCCATCTCAAGGTGCTGGTCGACACCCACAAAGGCGTGCGTTTTGTCGCTACCGGCTCCGCAGCAGCCGCACTGCGCATGAAAAGCCGCGAATCGGGGGCAGGCCGGTTTTCAGACTTCGTATTGCCGCCACTCACTTTTGCCGAATACCTCGATTTTTGTGGCCAGACTCATCTGGTACAAGACATCGCAGCGCTGGACGCCGCGCGGCCCGAGTACCACGCGCCCAACATCGCGGCCCTGAACGCGGAGTTCATCAACTACCTCAACTACGGCGGTTTCCCCGAAGCGGTGATGAACCCCTCGGTACGGCAAGACCCCCGGCGCTACCTGCGCCAGGATATTGTGGACAAAGTTTTGCAAAAAGACTTGCCCAGCCTGTTTGGCATTTCTGACACGCAGGAACTGAATCGCTTTTTCAACGTCCTGGCATACAACACCGGGATGGAAGTTGCACCGGCGGGCTTGTCCAAAGACACGGGCTTGAGCAAAACACGCATCGACGAATACCTGGAGTATCTGGAGGCCGCTTTTCTGATCAAACGGGTTCACCGCCTGAGCGACAACGCACGCCGCCTGCAACGCGCCACCAGCTACAAGGTCTACCTCACCAACCCCTCCATCCGCGCCGCGCTGTTTGGCATCGTACGCGCCGAAGACCCGGCCATGGGCCGCCTGGTTGAAACCGCCATCTGGAGCCAGTGGCTGCACAGCACAGACACCATCGCCTCGCTGCACTACGCCAGATGGAAAGAAGGCCGCACCGACTACGAGGTCGATCTTGTCGGCCTGGCCGCCAGCACCCAGAAACCGCGCTTTGCAGTCGAGATCAAATGGTCGGACCGCGCCTGGTCGGATTGGAGCGAACTCAAAAGCCTGCGTAAATTCATGGCGCAGCACCCTCTGGCCCGGCCGCCGCTGGTGACCACGCTCACCCAGGCAGGCAGCGCAACCATTGACGGAAAGCAAGTGGACTTCACCCCGAGCAGCCTGCACTGCTACACCATCGCCCGCAACCTGCTGCAACAAGCCGGTTGAGATACGTCCCCATTTGCTACTGATGCCCCATGCCCACACTTGACTGGCTCAACCGCGCCAACGCCTTCACCACCGCCGCCCGCGTGCCTTACCGGCTGCTGGAACAGGTGTCGATGCATACTACTGCGGCACCTCTTGCTCCCTCGCCCCTTTGGGGAGAGGGCGGGGGTGAGGGGCCGCGCGCGATCACCGACAACCTGCTGATCCAGGGTGACAACCTCGAAGCGCTCAAGGCCCTGCTGCCCTTCTATCGTGGGCAAGTCAAATGCATCTTCATTGACCCACCCTACAACACCAAAAGCGCGTTCGAGCATTACGACGACAACCTGGAGCACGCCCAGTGGCTCAGCATGATGCTGCCGCGCCTGCAGCTCTTGCGCGAGCTGCTGCGGGAGGACGGCTCGATCTGGGTGACGATTGATGACAACGAAGGGCATTACCTCAAGGTGCTGATGGACGAGGTGTTTGGGCGGGGGAATTTTGTGGCGAATGTGGTGTGGGAAAAAAAGTTCTCGCCGCAGAACGACGCGCACCAACTCAGCATCAATCACGATCACTTATTTGTTTATGCCAAGCGTAGTGAAATTTGGCGCCCTGCACTACTGCCTCGCAGTACTAAACAACTGAATAATTTCAAAAATCCAGATGCAGATCCGCGCGGTGGCTGGCTTTCTGTCGATTACACCTGCGCCAAAACGCGTGATGAGCGACCCAACCTTTATTACCCCATCACGAACCCCGCTACGGGAAAAGAAGTTCTACCTTCACCCACGCGGGTATGGGCGTATGACCGAGAGTCAACCAAAGAAAACCAAGCGGCCAACTTACTTTTCTGGGGAATCAAGGGTGAAAACGAACGGCCTAGATTGAAAAAGTTCGTTGACTCAGTGCAAGCGGGCACTGTACCGACCACGATCTGGCGCAACGACGAAGTGGGTAACAACCAAGATGCGAAAAAAGAAGTGCTTGCGTTGGGCGGGGAGACGACATTCACGACGCCCAAACCCGAAGGTTTGATTCAGCGCGTCCTACAACTCGCCACCAACCACAACGACCTCATCCTCGACTCCTTCCTCGGCTCCGGCACCACCGCCGCCGTCGCCCACAAGATGGGCCGCCGCTGGATAGGCATTGAAATGGGCGAACACGCCGCCACGCATTGCCTGCCGCGCCTGCAAAAAGTCATTGATGGCGAACAAGGCGGCATCAGCAAGGCCGTGGGCTGGCAGGGCGGTGGCGGCTTTCGTTTCATGAAGCTGGGCGCGCCGGTGTTTGACGAGAAAGGCCGCATTCACCCCGGCGTGCGTTTTGCCACGCTGGCCGCTTTTGTCTGGCAGCAGGAAACCGGCACGGCGCTGGACGCCAGCCACACGCGGCCCGGCACGCCGTATCTTGGAATTCACTATAAATTTGATAGCTGCTTGCGCATATCCGACAAGGGCGAGGAGCTGATTTCGCTTGTAAAAACGCCGCTATTCGCCTGTTACCTGCTGTTCAACGGCATTCTGAAAGACAAGCGCCCCGCCGGCGGCAATGTGTTGACGCAGGCGGTGCTAGACGCCCTGCTCGCATTGCACGCCACCACACCCGAGCCCGCAGCGCCGCTGCTGGTGTACGGCGAAGCCTGCCGCCTGGGAGCCGAGCGCCTGCAACAGGCTAATGTGACGTTCAAGCACATTCCGTATGACGTGAGGGCGCGGTAACGATGAATACAAGCATGACGACCACTGAGTTGCAGGCCTTCCTCAAAGTGCAGTTCCCCAAAGAAAATGAGCGCTGTGAGTGGAAAGAGTGGCGCAGCCTGAAGTCAAATATTTCAGGCCGCAAGGGCGAAGATCTTGTTTCTTATATATCGGCACTTGCCAACATGGATGGCGGCTGCATCGTCATCGGTGTGCAGGACAAAACGCTGGCGGTGACGGGCATTCAGGACTTTGCGGACTATGCCGTAGAGGACGTTGTCCACCGGATTTTGGGTAAGACGCCAGGCTTGCCGTCTTTGGGTTTGCACGTAGAAGCGCTGCAAGCCAGCGACACCGGCGCGATCGTCTGGCTGGTGCATGTACCGCGCCATGCGCCCAGACAACCCGTGCAAGCGCATGACAAGGCGTGGCAGCGCGATGGCGACAGTCTGGTGGAGCTGCGCCCGGACCGCCTGCGCGGTATTTTGACCGAGCTGATTGCTGGACAAGACTGGAGCGCACAACTTGTGCCAAGTGCTACGGTGGCCGATCTCGACCCTGCTGCCGTTGCCAAGGCGCGGGAAAAGTTTGCGGCCAAACACCAGCAAGAGCGCTGGGCCTCAGAAATCGTCACTTGGAGCACGGAAGAGTTTTTGAATCGCGCAAAGATCACTTTGCACGGACAGATCACGCGCACGGCTCTGTTGTTGCTTGGGCTTCCGCAAAGCGTTGGCCTGTTGCCCGGCGGCGGCGCGGAGATCACCTGGAAAGTGCCCGACGAGCGCATTGCCAAGCACTTTGGCCCGCCTTTTGTACTCACGACCACCGAAGTAGGGCAACACATTCGCAATCCGAACATCAAACTCTTTCCAGCTACCGAACTGCTGGCGATTGAACTGCCACGCTACGACATCAAGGTCATTCTTGAGGGCTTGCACAACTGCGTCGCGCATCAGGACTATGAACAAGCTGGCCGCATTGTGGTGCTGGAGACGGTTGGGCGGCTGCAACTAAGCAACCTTGGCAGCTTCGTCGATGGCAAACCCGAGGACTATTTCACAGGCGACCGCACTCCCAGCGTCTACCGCAACCCGTGGTTGGCGCAAGCCATGAACAACATCGGCATGATTGACAAAGGTGGCTACGGCATTCGCGATATGGTGACCAGCCAGCGCAAGCGCTTTTTGCCTTTGCCAGATTACGAAGGCTCAACTCTGGGCCAGACATTTTTCAACATTTACGGGCAGGTAATAGACGAGAACTACAGCAAACTACTTATAGAGCGCGCTGACTTGCCACTGGAACAGGTGATATGGCTGGATCGGGTACAAAAAAAGCATCGCATTGCGAATGTGCAGTCTGACGTGCTCCGAAAAGCAAAGCTGATTGAGGGCCGCAAACCCAACTTCTTTGTGTCAGCCAAGATAGCTGAAGCGACCGATACGCGTGCGGAATACAGCCGCAATAAGGGGCTGAATGACAAGTACTACAAGACATTTGTGCTTCAGCATATTCAAGAATTTAAGTCAGTCCCGGTGTCTGAGATTAGGTCGCTCTTGCTTGACAAGCTGCCAAACTCGCTGACCGACCAGCAAAAATTGGCTAAGGTGAAGAACTTGCTGAGTAGTTTGCGTATGTACGGCTTTAGCGGGCAAAAAATCGTGGCGACCAATCCTGGGAAAGGCGCGAAATGGTCAATTCTGAAATCTTGAGTTTTCGGTTAGGGCAGGCTGATTTTTGGGTTTAACCGAAAAATTAACCGAAAAATTAACCGAAAAATTAATTTTTCTCAATGAATACAACAACTTAGCATCGGTTAAGTGACGTCCAATTTTTCTGCCAAATCCTATTCCGTAAAACAAATGACCACCCTCACCCTCAAGTCCTACCAGCAAGCCGCTCTGGACGCCCTGCGGACTTTTGCCCGCTCGGCCCAGCTCAAAGGCCCAGCGCTGGCTTTTGGCGAGCAGGTGGGGCGGCCCTATAACCCGGACCCGTTTGGCGAGGTACCCTGCATTTGCATGCGCATACCCACTGGCGGCGGCAAGACGCTGATGGCGGCACATGCCGTCAATGTGCTGGCGCAAGAGTGGCGCGCGACCGATGCACCCGTGGCGGTGTGGCTGGTGCCCAGTGACACGATTCGCAGCCAGACGCTCAAGGCATTGCAAACGGCGGGCCACCCGTACCGCGAGGCACTTGAAGCCAGCTACGGCGCCGGCGTGCGGGTCTGCGTGCTGGAAGACCTGGCCAACATTGCGCCGCCTGACTGGGGCAAGCAGGCGGTGGTCGTGGTGGCGACGATCCAGAGCTTCCGCATTGACGATACCGACAAACGGAATGTGTACAGCTTTTCGGAAAGTTTTGAGCGGCATTTCAAGGGCGCAGACGAGCAGCGCTTGCGCGTACTGCACGACCTGCCGGATGCAATGGTGAGCGCCGAAGAGGCGGCGGCTGACAGCACGGGGGTGCTGCGCGGCTTTGTGGGCCAGCCGCGCTGGAGCCTGACCAACTGGCTGGCGCTGCACGAGCCGCTGGTCATCGTTGACGAAGCGCACAACACCAAAACAGACAAAAGCTTCACCGCCTTGAAGCGGCTGAACCCCAGCGCCATTCTGGAGCTGACCGCCACACCAATTCCGGCCAAAACCAATGTGCTGTACCACGTCAGCGCGCAGGAGCTGGCGGCGGAAAGCATGATCAAGCTGCCGATAGCACTGGCCGAGCATCCGCAGGGCTGGCAGCAGGCGGTGTTTGCAGCCGTGCAAAGCCAGCGCGCGCTGGAAGGTGAGGCGCTGAAAGATGAAGCAGCCGGTAACGGCTATGTGCGCCCTATCGTGCTGTTTCAGGCGCAAAACGAGAACGACGAAGTGCCGCCGGAAGCGCTGCGCAAGCACCTGCAAGATGAACTGCATATCCCCGAAGAGCAGATCAAGGTCGCCACCGGGGACACGCGCGAGCTGGAAGGCCTGGATCTGGCCGCCCGCGACTGCCCGGTGCGCTTTGTGATTACGGTGCAGGCATTGCGCGAAGGCTGGGATTGCCCGTTTGCCTACGTGCTCTGCTCGCTGCAAAAGCTCTCCAGCGCCACGGCGGTCGAGCAATTGCTGGGCCGCGTGTTGCGTATGCCCTACGCAAGCCGGCGCGGGCGTGAGGCGCTGAACCGGGCCTACGCGCATGTGTGTGAGGCCAAGTTTTCAACAGCCGCCCATGAACTGGCCGACCGTCTGATCAACAACATGGGTTTTGAAGCGCTGGACGTGGCTTCGATGGTGGTGCAGCAGTCTGTATTGCCACTTTTTGATCAAAATCAGCCTTCGGCCCCCGCCGTACTTGCGCCAGTAGCTACCAATTTCGTAGCGGGCTCGGTTCCACCGGAGCTGCAGGCGGCGCCAGGTATTGAGGTGGTGCAGATTGCCGGCGAGCAGACCCTGGTGGTGACTGGTCACATCGGCACGGAGGTTGAAGCCCTGCTGATGGCGCAGGTACGTGGCCCCAAAAAACAGGAACAGGTAAAGGGCAAGGTGGCGCAGCACAACGCACTGGTGGCCGCACAACGCGCGCCGGCATCACGCGGCGAGCGTTTTGCGCCTGTTCCCACGCTGGGCTACCGCAGCACGCCGCAGGGCCAGCTCTGGCCGCTGGAACGCGAGGCGGTGCTTGAGGCGGTAGAGCTGGACCTGTTGACGCCGGAAGCCATACAACTGCCGGGCTTTCAGGTGGTCGAACAATCCAACACCTTTGAGATCTATCTGAAGGATGCCCGCGTCAACCTGCGCGCGGCAGACGCCAGCCAGATTGCTTTTGACTACGGCTCCAGCAGCATCACGGCCAATGACCTGGTGCGCTGGCTGGATCAGTCCCTGTTTCAGAAGCTGCCCGAGCTCACGCAGGGGCAGCGCACCAGTTACTTCGCAGCGGTCGTCGGCCACTTGATGCACGAGCGGGGCATCCCGCTGGTGACACTGGCGAAGCTGCGCTTCAAGCTGGCACAGGACATTGAAGCGCGGGTGGGCGACCTGAAAGACAAGGCCGCCAAGACACAATTCCGGCAACTGGTGCTTGAGGAAACCTGGGATATCGAGCCCGACTGGACGCGGCCCCTGCTGTTTGAGGCGAATCGCTACCCGGTCCCCGCAGGCTCGCGCTACGCGGGGCGCTACCAGTTCAACAAACATTTTTATCCGGTGCAGGCAGACTTGAAAGACGGCGGTGAAGAGTTTTTGTGCGCCCAGTTGCTGGACAACCATCCCAAAGTCAAATTTTGGGTCCGTAATCTGACCACCGCGCCCTGCGGCTTTGCGCTGGCAACATCGAGAGGCCGTTTTTTTCCGGACTTTGTGGCCGAGCTGGTGGACGGCCGCATAGCCGTGGTGGAGTACAAGGGCGCACACCTGCTCAATGACCCCTATGAGATTGAAAAGCGGCAGATCGGCGAGTTGTGGGCGCGCAAAAGCGGGGGCCGTTGCCTCTTCGGGCAAGTCGCCAAAGAACGCAATGGCTTGGGAATGTCCGGCCAGCTGGATGCCTTGCTGGTATGAGTATCGAAGTGCGCCCCCTGGGCCAGGTCGATTACCTCCCCACCTGGCAGGCCATGCAGGCCTTCACCGCCGCCCGCAACCGCGAAACTACAAGCCAAATCGGCACCCAGCCCTTATCCGACGGGCGTGACCAGCTATGGATTTGTGAGCATCCGCCGGTTTATACCCAGGGTCTGGCGGGCAAAAGCGAGCATGTTCTGAACCCCGGCGACGTGCCTGTGGTGCCCACCGATCGCGGTGGCCAGGTGACTTACCACGGGCCGGGGCAGGTGGTGGCTTACCCGCTGCTCGACCTCAAACGCGCCGGTTATTACGTCAAGGAGTATGTGTACCGGGTTGAAGAAGCCGTGATCCGTACACTGGCGCACTTCGGCGTGACCGGGCACCGCGTGGCGGGCGCGCCGGGGATTTATGTGCGGCTGGACGACCCTTTTTCACATGCCCGCCTGCCGCCCTCACCCCAACCCTCTCCCAGAGGGAGAGGGAGTGAAGAGTTACCCCCTCTCCCTCTGGGAGAGGGCGGGGGTGAGGGCTCCCCGACCTCCGCCCCCTTTGAGGGCCTGGGCAAGATCGCCGCCTTGGGCATCAAGGTCAGCCGCCAGTACAGCTACCACGGCGTGGCGCTCAACGTGGCGATGGACCTGGAACCCTTCTCGCGCATCAACCCCTGTGGTTATGCCGGACTCAGCACCACAGACCTTTCTACAATCGGGGTATCGGCAAGCTGGCAGGAGGCGGCAGATGTTCTGAGCCAAAAGCTTGTGACCTATCTGGCACCCTGAGCCGCCCCCCAAAGGCAAAACATACATGAGCACCCAAGAAGCCGTCAATCCTGTTGTTCGCGACATCCAGAGCCAGGCAGACTACAACCCGCTGGCCAAACAAAAGGCGGCGGCCAAGCTGTCGCGCATACCGGTCAAGGTGGTGCCCGGCGAGGTGCTGAAAAAGCCCGAATGGATTCGCGTCAAGGCTGGCAGCCCAACGACCCGCTTTTACGAGATCAAGCAGATCCTGCGTGAGAACAAGCTCAACACCGTGTGTGAAGAAGCGTCCTGCCCGAACATCGGCGAGTGTTTTGGCAAGGGCACGGCCACCTTCATGATCATGGGCGACAAGTGCACACGCCGCTGCCCGTTTTGCGACGTCGGCCACGGCCGGCCCGACCCGCTGGATGCCGACGAGCCTTTGAACCTGGCCAAAACCATTGCCGCGCTCAAGCTCAAATACGTGGTAATCACCAGCGTGGACCGCGACGATCTGCGCGACGGCGGCAGCGGCCACTTCGTCGAATGCATCCAGAAGATTCGTGAGCTGTCACCGCAGACCACGATTGAAATCCTGGTGCCCGACTTCCGCGGCCGCGACGACCGCGCGCTGGAGATTCTCAAAGCCGCGCCGCCCGATGTGATGAACCACAACCTGGAAACCACGGCCCGCCTGTACAAAGAAGCACGTCCCGGCTCGGACTATGCCTTCAGCCTGAACCTGCTGAAAAAGTTCAAGGCCCTGCACCCCGGCGTGCCAACCAAAAGCGGCATCATGGTGGGCCTGGGCGAGACCGACGAAGAAATTCTGCAGGTCATGCGCGACATGCGCGCGCACGACATCGACATGCTGACCATCGGCCAGTACCTGGCGCCATCGACCAGCCACCTGCCGGTGCGGCGTTATGTGCACCCCGACACCTTCAAGATGTTTGAGGCCGAGGCCTACAAGATGGGTTTCACCCACGCGGCCGTCGGCGCCATGGTGCGCAGCAGCTACCACGCCGACGAACAGGCGCATGCGGCCGGTGTGGCTGACAAGGCCGACGCCGCAGCGCTGAGCGCGCCCTGAGCCCCGACAGCGCGTTGCAGCCGGCGCTACGCCGGCGTTTATGCTTGCCGCCATGTCCGCCAATCTCTACGCTCTCGGCGCCATCACTTTGTGGGCCACCCTGGCCTCGCTCGGTGTCGCGCTCAGACACGTGCCGCCCTTCCTGCTGACCGGCATCGCGCTGCTGGTCGGCAGCCTGCTGGCCCTGCCCTTTGTGCTGAAAGACCGACGCTTGTGGGCGATCCCCGCCTCGACGCTGATACTCGGTGTCTATGGCCTGTTCGGCTTTCACTTCCTGCTCTTTATCGCGCTGCGCCACGCACCGGCGGTGGAGGCCAACCTGGTCAACTACTTGTGGCCGCTGTTCATGGTGGTGCTGGCGCCGCTGTTCCTCAAGGGCATGCATCTGCGCGCGGTGCATGTGGTAGCGGCGCTGCTGGGATTTGCCGGAGCGGCGATTGCCATCCTGGGCGCGCGTGAGGGCGCCGCCAGCGGTACGGGCTGGGCCTGGGGCTATCTGCCGGCGCTCGCGTCGGCCTTCATCTGGGCCAGTTATTCGCTGCTGACACAACGCGTGGCGGCCTTCCCGACGGCAGCCATCGGCCTGTTCGGTCTGGTGTCTGGCGTGTTATCCCTGCTGTGCCACGGCTTGCTGGAGCCGGCAACTGCCCTGTCCGGCCGCGACTGGCTGCTGCTGGCGGTGATGGGCCTCGGCCCGTTGGGCGCGGCATTTTTTCTCTGGGACAAAGCACTCAAACTCGGCGATGCGCGGCAGATCGGCATCCTGAGCTACCTGACCCCGCTGTGCTCGACCGCACTGCTGATGCTGGTCAGCGGGCGGGCGCTGAGCTGGAGCATTGGCCTGGCCGCCGCGATGATTATTGGGGCGGCGGTGCTGGGGACGCGTGGGAAATAGTTTCGCCCGCCCTTCGGCGACACGCTGCCTCTGTGACTTGCCTGCGGCAGTAGTTTCAACTCCCCACTCCCACCCCTAACTCTCTCGCCCCGCTGGGCGATGGAGGGGGACTTCATGTGGCCGCGTGCGCTGCGCTCGCGTTCAAACATGACGGTCTGTTGGGATTCCCGTGCAGGAAGCGCTGCGCGCTTCCTGCACTCCGGACTTTTGTCTTCGGTATTCGTTTTTCTCTCTTCACCCGTCGGGCTGGGCCGAGACCTGGCTTGCCGGCACACCACAACGTCTCATTCACAAAGATTTCAATGAAATCGGCCTCCAGCCCTTTACCAACAAGCGCTATCAGCTATTATTTTCATAGCAAACTGACGCCCAGCGCCAGGCCCTGCCTGGCGCAGTTCGAGCTGAGTGCCATGCGCCTGCGCCACCAGCCGGCACAGGTACATGCCCAGGCCAACGCCACCCGTGGCCCGCTTGCTCCACGATTGCGGCCCGATACAGCAGGGGACCCGGACCATCGGGTCGCCTTTTCGCAAAAGAAAGTTACTTGCCGCCGGGCACCCCCCGGCCAACAGGCGCAGGCGAACTGCCAGCAGCCAGAAAACCGCTATGAAATCAATAGCTATTCGCGCCCGCCACATATGGGCCACAAGCCAATTTGATCAAAAATTCACGGCGATTTCCGGGCCACACACCCGACCAACTGCTATTCGGTAGCAGCAAGAGAGTTACAGCAGCGCCGCCGGCTCGTCGCTGGCCAGCACCTGCGCGGCCCACAGTGTGAGTTTGCCCGTATCGGCCCGCAGGACCTGCTGCTTGACCGCGAGGATTTGCGAGGGGTGCATGGAAAAGCTGCGCAACCCCAGGCCCAGCAGCAGGCGCGTCATGGTGACGTCGCCAGCCATCTCGCCGCAGACGCTGACGCCCTTGCCCTGAGCGTTGCATTCGGCAATCGTGTCGGCAATCAAGCGCAGCACCGCCGGATGACAAGGGTCGTACAGGTGCGCTACCGCTTCGTCGGCACGGTCAATCGCCAGCGTGTACTGAATCAGGTCGTTGGTGCCAATCGACAGGAAGTCAAAGTACTTCAGAAACAGTTTGACGGTCAGCGCGGCGGCGGGGATTTCGATCATCGCGCCCAGCTGCACCGGTCCATAGGCGATGCCCTTGTTGTCGAGCGCGGCCCGCGCAAAGTCGAGCAGCGACAGGGTCTGGCGGATCTCGCTGCCGTGGGCCAGCATGGGCACCAGCAGATTGACCGGGCCGTGCGCGGCAGCACGCAAAATCGCCCGCAATTGCGTCAGAAACATCGGCGGGTCGGCCAGGCTCCAGCGGATCGCGCGCAGGCCAAGCGCCGGGTTCAACTGCCCGTCCTGCGCCTTGCCGACCAGCCTGTCGAGCGGCTTGTCGGAGCCGATGTCCACCGTGCGTATCGTCACTGGCAGGCCGTTCATGCCTTCAACCGCCTTGCGGTAGGCCAGGTACTGCTCCTGCTCGTCGGGCAACCTGCCGGTGCGGCCCATGAACAAAAACTCACTGCGAAACAGGCCGACGCCGGCCGCGCCCACCTTGACGGCGCCCACCGTGTCTTCGGGCATTTCAATGTTGGCCAGCAGCTCGACCTTGTGGCCGTCCAGCGTCAGCGCTGCGGTGTGGATCAGCCGGTTCAGGCGCTGGCGCTCCAGCTCGCCCTGGCGCTGCTTGAAGCCGTATTCGGCCAGGATGATGGGTGAAGGGTCGACGATCAACACGCCGGCATCGCCGTCGATGATGACCCAGTCGTCCTGTTCGATCAACTGGCTGGCGCTGCGCGCGCCGACCACCGCCGGAATGTCCAGGCTGCGCGCCACAATGGCCGTGTGGGATGTTTTGCCGCCCACATCGGTTGCAAAACCAACAAACAGGCTTTGCTTGAACTGCAGCATGTCGGCCGGCGAGATGTCGTGCGCAATCAGCACCAGCGGCACATCCATGGTGTCGTCGAGCAGCAGGTCCTGCTGGCGCGACGGGCGGGTGGCGGCCTGTGGTGCGGCGTGCAGCACGGGCGACGCCACGCCTTTCATGTAGCCCAGCATGCGCTCGACCACCTGCTCCAGATCCGCCTTGCGCTCGCGCAGGTACTCGTCTTCCATGTCGTCGAACTGCCGGGCAATGATTTCGTACTGCGTGGTCAGCGCCCACTCGGCGTTGTAGAGTCGGTCGTTGATCCAGTGCTTGACGCCGCTGGTGAGTTGCTCGTCCTGCAGCAGCATCAGGTGCACGTCGAGCAATGCCGACAACTCATGCGGCGCATCCTTGGGCAGGTCGCGCTGCACCCGCGTGATTTCTTCGGAAACCGCATCGCGGGCCACGCGCAGGCGCTGGATTTCTTCCAAGGTCTTCGAGGCGTCGATGAAATAATGCGCCACATCGGCACGGCTCGACGCCACCAGCACGGCCCGCCCAATGGCGATGCCGCGTGAGACCGCGAGGCCGTGCACTGAAAATGTCACGGCGACTCCTTGATACAGGGCCGCGATGCGCAGCGAGCCGGATAAAACCAGTCCGAGCCGCGGAACCGGCTTTGCCGGGCCGCAGGCGGGGCGGCCCCTCTCGTGATGAAAGGGGCAGGGAGACGCCGCAGGTTACGCGAAGCGAGCGACCGTGGGGGCATTTATTCCCCTTCGCCGAATTTATCCGCGATCAGCGCAAGAATCGCATCCATCGCCTGCTGCTCGTCAGCCCCATCGGTTTCGATCTCGACGGTGCTGCCCAGGCCGGCGGCCAGCATCATCACGCCCATGATGCTTTTGGCGTTGACGCGGCGCTCGCCCTTGGTCATCCAGACCTCGCAGGCAAAACTGCCCGCGAGTTTGGTGAGTTTGGCCGAGGCTCTAGCGTGCAGGCCCAATTTATTGTTGATGGTCGTGCTGTTCTTTGTCATGATTTCTGCGAGCTTGATTCTGCGGTGCGGTGATGGCGACCTGCATCACACCCTGTGTTCCGCCCAGCACCGCACGCGCCACCAGCGCATCCAGCGGCTCGTGCCGGTAAGACACGGTGCGCAGCAGCATCGGCAGGTTGACGCCAGTGATCAGCTTGGAATGCACGCCGTCCACCAGTTTTTGCGCCACATTGCAGGGCGTGGCGCCAAACACGTCGGCCAGCACCAGCGCGTGCGAGGTGCCGAGCTGGCGAAACACGATGCGCGCCTGCGCCAGGGTTTCTTCCGGCGGCGTGTTGGGCTGCACGTCCAGCGCCACCACACCGGCCGGGTTGTCCGGGAAAACATGCAGCACGCATTGCCGCAGGGCTGAGGCCAGGGGCGCGTGGGCGATGATGAGAATGCCGTTCATTGCGGAGAATTATCAGCGTTCACGCTGAGGAAATAGGCGTATGAGGCTATACAACAACACAAAAACACCCCGAAGGCCGCCTGAAAGCTCGCCACTTCGGCCAGCCCCGCAGCCTTGAAGGCATCGATCAGCAGCCCAATGCCCCACTGCACCACAAACACACCCGAGAAAATCACCAGGTTGTAGGCCGACAGCGCGCGCCCCGCCAGCGAGGCATGAAACGCCATGCCCACCGCCGGCTGCGCCAGGCTCATGGCGCTGCAGCTCATGCAAAACAGGGCCCAACCGAGCCAGCCTGTCGCGGCGCCCGCAAAGATATTGAAGGCCAGCACCGCGATGCTCAGCGGCACGCCCCAGGCTACCAGGCGCGTGGCATGCCAGCCGTGCCGGACCAGCCAGGGGTTGACCATGCCCCAGACCCAGAAAGTCACCAGCATGGTGGCGTTGATGTAGAAGAGGCCGGTGGCCGACTCCAGCGGCGTGTAACCCGCAACCCGCACCATCCAGGGCCCGGCCCACAAAGTCTGCACGGCGACCAGCCCGCCGTAGTTGAAGAAAGCCAGCGGCGTCATCTTCTGAAAATAGCGGTTACGCAGCACGTCCACGTACCGGCCGGGGGGTCGAACGCCTTCGGCCGGCGCCGGAACCACCACGTTCCAGTGCGGAACCACCCAGGCAATACACACCATCGAAATAATGATCAATCCCGCCAAAATCCAGAACAGCGCGCGCCAGCCGGTCAATGGCATCAGCCACTGCACCGGCAAGGTGGACGCCAACATGCCGAGCGAGGCTGTCATCAGCATCCAGGAGTTGGCGCGCAGCAGCGCGGCGGGCTCCAGCCAGCGGCGGTAGCCGGTCAGCGGCGCCATCAGGCAGGCGCTGACGCCCATGCCCACCACCACGCGGGACGCCAGCAGCCAGGAGAAACTGGTCGCCAGCGAAAACGCCAGGCTACCGATCACCGACAGGCCCAGAAACCAGAGAATCACGCGTTTCGGCCCGTGGCGGTCCAGCCAGGCGCCCAGCGGCAACTGCATGGCCGCAAAGCCGAGGAAATAGCCGCCCGCCAGCAGCCCGAGGTCGCGCGCCTGCAGCGAGAACTCTTGCGTCAGCACCGGCGACAAGGTGGCCGTGATGGCCCGCACCAGGGCCGAACAGAAGTAGGCCGCTGCAAACGCCAGGAAAACAATGGCGGCGGTTTTGGGGGGAAGGTAGCCGGCGCTGTCGGCCTGCGCCGTCGTCATGCAGCCGGCTCAAACTTGAGGCTGGAGAAAAAAGTCTCGGCCACCTCGGCACTCATCACGTCGGCATACAGCACCACCTGGAACAGCTGCGAGCCGCGCGAGAAATAAGCCACCTGCCCGGCCACGGCCCGGCCGTCGGCGCGCTGCCCCTGGGCTTTGACCAGAAGCGCCGGCGCGCCAGTGGCCATGCCCGTTGGTCGGAAGGACGATACCTGCGTGGCGCCAGCGACAAGGCCGACCGGCCCGGCCTTCATGTTGGCCAGCGTCAGCGCCTGCCACTGGGCCAGCACCGCCTCGGCTTTTGATGCGTCGCCGATGTCGGCCACCGCCACCGCAAAGGTCGCACCGCCGGCATCACAGCCCAGCATGCGCAGCGCCACCGGCTGGCCGCCCAGCGGCACGGATTTTTCGGCCTTGTCGGGTTTGCAGGGCAGCAGCAGCGCCAGGCCGGTGTTGTCCGGCCGGACTTCTCGCCAGTTGAAGGTCGGGTTGCAGGCGGCCAGCGTCAAGAAGGCCGCAGCCAGCAAAGCCAGTCGCGGCGCGGTCACGGGCAAAGACAACTGATAAGCATGCATGGCACTTTACAGGGATTTGCGCGCCAGACTGGGGATGGCTCGCGCCAGAGGCCCGCTCAGGCAGGGATTTGCACCGCTTTGGCGCACGCTCGACGCCGACTCCTGCACCAATCTGGGCACGCTGCTTGCTTGGATGGTTTCATGCTTTCTGCCCTGCGCCACCACCCTGCCCCGCTGGCTTCGCCGACCGCTGGCTATCTGCCGGGCGCTGACCAGCCGGTCTGGCGCGACAAACTGTCGCAACTGCTGGAATCCACCGGCGAAGGCATTTTTGGCATCGACATGGACGGCCGCTGCACCTTCATCAACCGCGCTGGTGCCGAGCAATTGGGCTACGCACCGGCCGAGGTGCTGGGCCGCAACATGCACGAGCTGGCACACCACAGCCAAGCCGACGGCGCGCATTACCCCGAGCAGCTCTGCCCCATCTTCAACGCCTTCCGCAAGGCCCTGCCCTGCCGCATAGACACCGAGCTGTTCTGGCGTAAAAACGGCAGCGCGTTCGCCGTCGAATACTCGTCCTACCCCATCGTGGATGGCGGCGTGGTGCAGGGTGCGGTGGTCACCTTTGTCGATATCTCGGCGCGGCGCCAGGCCGAAGACGCATTGCGCCAGGCCCATGCAGTGCTGGAGCAGCGCGTCAGTGAGCGCACGCTGGCCCTGTCCGAAGCGCTACAGCAACTGCGCGAACTCTCGGCCTACACCCACAGCGTGCGCGAGGAAGAGCGCACCCGCATCGCACGCGAGGTGCATGACGAGTTGGGCAGCCTGCTGGTGGCCCTGAAAATGGATGTCGGCTGGCTGGACAAACGCCTGCAGGATCTTGGATCGTCGCCTGCCGTCTCCGCGCAACAGCAGCGCGACACCATGCGCAGCAAGTGCCAGAACATGGGCCGGCAGATAGAAATCGCGGTGGACAACGTGGGCCGCATCATCACCGACCTGCGCCCCAGCATCCTGGACCACCAGGGCCTGTGGGCCGCGCTGGACTGGCAGGCGCACGAGTTTGTGCAGTCGGCCGAGCTGGCGCTGGACTGGCAGATGGACATCAGCGAAGCCGCCGCCCTGCCTGAGCAGCAGGCCATCGCGATTTTTCGCATCTTCCAGGAAATGCTCAGCAATGTGGGCCGGCACGCGCAGGCCAGCCGGGTGGCCATCACCATCCAGGCCACGGCAACAGACATCCATATCCGCGTGCAGGACAACGGCCGGGGTGCCGCGCCGGAAGCCTTTGAGGCGGCCAACGCCTACGGTGTCATGGGTATGCGCGAACGCGCACGGCATTGGGGCGGCACACTAGCGATTGCAAGCCAAATCGGCCTTGGGTCCTTGTTTCACCTGCGTATACAGCTCCTGAATTCATAGCAAATCGACACATGACAAACATCAGAATCCTGATCGGTGACGACCACCGCATCGTGCGCGAAGGCCTCAAGCAGGTGCTGGCCGACGCGCCCGACATTGAAGTGGTCGCCGAGGCCGAGACCGGCCCCGACATCCTGCTACAGGTGGACGCCCTGGGCGGCCATGAAGGCTTGGGCGCGGTGCTGCTGGACATCGCCCTGCCCGACCGAGACGGCATGGACGTGTTGCAGGCTCTGAAAAAAGCCTGGCCGCTGCTGCCGGTGCTGATGCTCAGCACCTACCCCGAAAAACAGTACGCCGTGCGCTGCATCAAGCTGGGCGCGGCCGGCTACCTCAACAAAAGCGCGCATCCCGACGACATGATTGCCGCCGTGCGCAAAGTGGCTTCAGGCGGCATGTATGTCTCGGCAGTGGCCGCCGAGGCCTTGGCCAGTGCCATCTCCAAAGGTTCAGGCAGTAGCGCGGCGCGCGGCACTGAGGCCCTGTCGCACCGCGAGCACCAGGTCTTCCGGCTGCTGACGGCCGGCAAGTCCGTGGGCGAAATTGGTGCGCAGCTCGGCCTGGCCTCCAACACAGTCAGCACCTACCGCCTGCGCATCCTGGAGAAAACCGGCACCAAAAACGATGTGGAGCTGGCGCTGTATGCCGAGCGCCACACCAAAACACCGTTCAGCGCCTGAATCGCCGGGCCAGGGCGCTACTTTTGTAGTGCCCGCCCTACACGCCGTCATGCAGGGCAGCGCGATATGCAGTACCGGGCGCCGCCCTGGCCCAAAGTGGCGCGCGCCTTGCAAGGTGCAAGCATCTTCAATTGAAAGGTGCGCGCCATGTCTGACCGCTTCTCCCCCTACGACGCCGACCGGCCCCTGATGCTCAAGTGCAGCTGCGGCGGTGACCACGCCCCGGCCGACCACCACCCGGAGATGAACGCGGACGGCGCCGCCGCCGAGCTGCGCCGGCGCAGCCTGAGCAGCGAGTTCGAGGCCTACTCGAATGAATTCATTGAAGCCACGCTGGTCAAGGCCCTCTTCCCCCAGGACGAAGTACGCCGCCGCTTCCTGCGCGCCGTCGGCAAAGGCACGGCCATGGCCGCGATTGCCAGCGTGCTGCCGGTCGGCACCATGCAGGCCATGGCGCAGGACAAAGGCAAGCTGGAAAAAACCAACCTGAAAATCGGCTTTATCCCGATTACCTGCGCCACGCCACTGATCATGGCGCACCCGCTGGGCTTCTACAGCAAGGAGGGGCTGAATGTTGAAGTTGTCAAGACAGCAGGCTGGGCGCTGATACGCGACAAGATGATCAACAAGGAGTACGACGCCACGCACTTCCTCAGCCCCATGCCGTTGGCGATTTCCATGGGCGTGGGCTCGAACCCGGTGCCCATGAATGTGGCCACCATCCAGAACACCAACGGCCAGGCCATCACCCTGGCCAACAAACACAAGGACAAGCGCGACCCCAAGATGTGGAAGGGCTTCAAGTTTGCCGTGCCTTTTGAGTTCAGCATGCACAACTTTTTGCTGCGGTACTACGTGGCCGAAGCCGGGCTGAACCCCGACACCGACATCCAGATCCGCGTGGTGCCGCCGCCCGAGATGGTGGCCAACCTGCGCGCCGGCAACATCGACGGCTACCTCGGCCCTGACCCTTTCAACCAGCGTGCGGTGTATGAAGAAATAGGGTTCATCCACCTGCTGACGAAAGAGCTGTGGAACGGCCACCCCTGCTGCGCCTTTGGCACCAGCACCGAGTTCATCCAGAAAAACCCCAACACCTTTGCCGCGCTGTATCGCTCGGTGCTGACCGCCGCCGCCATGGCGCGTGATCCGAAAAACCGCGAACTGATCGCCAAGGTGATTGCACCGCAGGCCTACCTGAACCAGCCCGAAACCGTGTTGTCGCAGGTGCTGACCGGCCGCTTTGCCGACGGCCTGGGCAATATCAAGACCGTGCCGGACCGCGCCGACTTCGACCCGATCCCGTGGCAGTCAATGGCGGTGTGGATGCTGACGCAAATGAAACGCTGGGGCTACGTCAAGGGCGACATCAACTACAAACAGATCGCCGAGAAAGTCTTTCTGCTGACCGATGCCAAAAAGCGCATGGCCGACCTGGGCCAAAAAGCACCGGATGGCGCATACCCCAAGTTCACGGTCATGGGCAAGGTGTTTGATGCGGCCAAGCCGGATGAATACCTCAAGTCCTTCGCGATCAACAAGATGGGCTGACGAAGACTTGGATTCCCCCCTCTCCCTCTGGGAGTGGGTTGGGGTGAGGGCTCCCCGCCATCCACACAACAACAGAACCTCGAACGCTGAAGACCCTCACCCCTGCCCTCTCCCAAAGGGCGAGGGAGGAAAGCAAATACCGAACACTGACCACAACTGTTATGGACATTTTCAAAACCCTGAACTTCAAGGCCACGCTGGTGTCGGTGCTGCTGCTGCTGGTGTTTCTGGCGGCTTGGCAACTGGCCACCCTGCCGACGCCCGGCGCTGTCACCGGCAGCGCAGCGTCTACCGAGCAGGCCGAGTACATGAAGATGCTGGGCAAGGACCCGGGCACGGCCAAAACGGGTGGCTTTCCCACGCCGCTGCAGATGGGCCAGACCGCCTGGAAACACCTGGCCGACCCGTTTTACGACAACGGGCCCAACGACAAGGGCATTGCCATCCAACTGGGCTACTCGCTGGCGCGTGTCGGCCTGGGTTTTCTGCTGGCCTGCCTGGTGGCGATTCCGCTGGGTTTTGTGATTGGCATGTCGCCGCTGCTGCGCCGCGCGCTCGACCCGTTTATCCAGGTGCTCAAACCGATATCACCATTGGCCTGGATGCCGCTGGCGCTGTACACCATCAAGGACTCATCAACTTCGGGCATTTTTGTGATTTTTATCTGCTCGGTCTGGCCCATGCTGATCAACACCGCCTTTGGTGTGTCGGCTGTCAAGCGTGAATGGCTCAACGTCGCCAAGACGCTGGAAGTCAAGCCGCTGCGCAAAGCCTTCCTCGTCATCCTGCCGGCCGCTGCGCCCACCATATTGACCGGTATGCGTATCTCCATGGGCATCGCCTGGCTGGTCATCGTCGCCGCCGAGATGCTGGTGGGCGGCACCGGCATTGGCTACTTTGTCTGGAACGAATGGAACAACCTGTCGCTGACCAACGTGATTTTTGCCATCGTGGTGATTGGCGTGATGGGCATGCTGCTGGACCTGATGTTTGCGCAGTTGCAGAAGTGGGTGACCTATGCTGAATGACAGCCGGCCCTTTCTGCAGATTGAAGGCCTGGCCAAGTCATACCCCGGCACCACAGAGCCGGTGTTTGACGAGGTCAACTTCAACATCAACCGCGGCGAGTTTGTCTGCATCATCGGCCACTCGGGCTGCGGCAAAACCACCATTTTGAATGTGCTGGCCGGGCTGGAAACCGCAAGCGCAGGCCATGTGTTCATGGACGGCCGCGAGGTCGCCGGCCCCAGCCTAGAGCGCGGCGTGGTCTTTCAGGGCCATGCGCTCATGCCCTGGCTGACCGTGCGTAAAAACATTGCCTTTGCCGTGCGCTCCAAATGGCCGGACTGGACCAACGCGCAAGTGGATACCCATGTGCAGAAATACGTGGACCTGGTGGGCCTGTCAGCCGCCATCGACAAAAAACCTTCGGCGCTGTCGGGTGGCATGAAGCAGCGGGTGGGCATTGCGCGTGCCTTTGCGATTGAGCCCAAGATGCTGCTGCTGGACGAGCCTTTCGGCGCCCTCGACGCACTGACGCGCGGCACCATTCAGGACGAGCTGCTGGCCATCGTGCGCGAGACGCACCAGACGGTGTTCATGATCACGCACGACGTGGACGAAGCCGTACTGCTGGCCGACAAGATCCTCTTGATGAGCAACGGCCCACAAGCCCGCGTGGCCGAAATCGTGCGCAACACCATGCCGCGCGACCGCCAGCGCGCCACGGTGCACCACGACCCGCAGTACTACCCGCTGCGCAACCACCTGGTCGATTTTCTGGTGGCACGCTCCAAAGACCTGTCGCATGGCAAGGCGCCGGCGCACCCACCGACGGTGGAACCAGGCCGCAGCGCGTTGGCCGATACACCGCCCACCGTTACCTTGAAAGCCGTGGCATGAGCGCCGCCGAACAAGCCCGCCCGCCGCTGCCGCCCTTCACGCTGGAAAGCGCGAAAGAAAAAGTGCAGAAGGCCGAAGACGCGTGGAACAGCTGCGACCCGGACCGTGTGGCGCTGGCATATACCGAAGACTCGGTCTGGCGCAACCGCGCCGACTTCTTCTCGGGCCGGCCCATGATCCGGGAGTTTTTGAAACGCAAGTGGGCCAAGGAGCTGGACTACCGCCTCAAGAAAGAACTCTGGGCCTTCACCGGCAACCGCATCTCGGTGCGTTTTGAATACGAATGGCACGACGACGCCGGCTTCTGGTTCCGCTCCCACGGCAACGAGCAATGGGAGTTCAGCGAGCTGGGCCTGATGCAGCGCCGCGAGGCCAGCATCAACGATGTGCCCATCAAGGAAGCCGACCGCAAGTTTCACTGGCCGCGCCCCGTCGCAGTCTGATCACGATTTCATTTGTTATTTAAAAAGCAGGAGCAAACCGCATGAACCGCATGGACGTTACCGAAAAAATCATCACCGCCAAAGTCAGCAAAGGCATAACCTGGGAGTCTGTTGCCAAAAAAGTCGGCCACAGCAAAGAGTGGGTCACCGCCGGCTGCCTGGGCCAAATGACCTTTGATGAAAAGGCAGCCAAGATCATCGGCAAGATTTTCGGCCTGAACGCCGAAGAGCAAAAGTGGCTGCAAGTTGTGCCCTACAAAGGTTCACTGCCCACGCCCGTGCCGACCGACCCGCTGATCTACCGCTGGTATGAAATCGTCAGTGTGTACGGCACGACCATCAAGGAACTGATCCACGAAGAGTTCGGCGACGGCATCATGAGCGCGATTGATTTTTCAATGGACATCGTGCGCACACCCGACCCCAAGGGTGACCGCGTGAACGTCGTGTTGTCAGGCAAGTTTTTGCCGTACAAAACCTATTGATTGCTACGTGCCGGGGTGCCTGGCACCCTGGCACGTCCTGCGGGCGTGAGCGAGATCACCCACCCGACGAAGGTCGGAGCTTTGCCGGAGAAATTACGCATCCGAATTGACCACTGTGGCCTCCGGTGATTTGGACAAAGAAAAACCCGCCGAAGCCGGTTGGTCGAAGCGGGCCTGACTATCGGTCAGTCACGACGAGCGAAGTTTTCACAAGTGCGATTCCGGCGCGAGGGTGACTCTTCTTTTTCCGTAGTATTTCGCTACGCAATCGTTCGGCCAATCAGTTGCCCAGCCCTCCTTCAGCTCGTAGCCCGTCAACAAGGAAGGAGCTACGGAAAGTCGCGGCACCACGACTTCATCGGCCGATGCGGTCGACAGCAGATGGTTGCGTGCAATGTTCTCCTGCCAGAAGATCGCAAGTTCAGGCCACTGGGAGCGCAAGGTCGCGTAGTTTTTGGCGTTGAGCATTGGGAGAATGCATGCCGATGCGGCAAGGACCACAAAGAACTGAACGCCCTTGATCCGGTGCGCAAAAGAACCGGCAACAACGTGAACAAGAATGAACAGAGCAATTGCGCCGGTGAAGCCAAAGACCACCAGCAATTCGTTGACGGCGCGGTTGGGGATACGATCACCGGTGGCAAACGCACCTACAAAAAAGGCCACAAATACCCAGGTCGCTGCCAGAGCGATGAGACCCAACGCGAAGGCGATGGACCAAAATGGCTTGGGAAGCTTTCGAGCCGTGGCAAGGCCAAACAAAATCACCAGAGAAATGAAGGCCAGCACCTCCGGGCGATCAGCCAAAGATCCCGCGATCTCGGCAACGTAGCCCGCCGCATCGCTTAGCGACGTCCAGATGTCGCCGGCGTCCGCAAACCGTCCCATCCGTTGGGAATTTCCCGGCGCCAAAAGCACAATGCCATAGCCGGCAACTGCTGCGGCAGCGGTAGCGACAAATGGCCACACCCTCGCGGTCCCCGACGTCAGCAACTGGAACAGCATGCTGAGGCAAGCAACGCCGAGTATGAAGAAAACCGTAAATTCGTTCAGCGCGGCGGTGACGAAACACAAAGCGGCCCAAAAAATGAGCGCAGGACCACCAATAACCGCGTCATCCAGGGCCGTCCTGGTCGACCACGCTACGTATAGGCAAGCGCCAATCGCAGCGGTCAAATAGCAGGCCGTTCCAGGCAACCAATAAAGGAACTCACGAAGGCTTGGCACCAGGCCAAGCGCAGAAATAGAAAACATCAGACCGAACAAGACGCCGATCCTCCAGCCCATTCCGCGGAAGAACAACAAAGACGATGCGACGATGGAAAAAATAAATCCAGCTGACAACAAAACCATCAACAGCGGGTAGACCACAAAAAGGTTCAGACTTGTGATCCTGGCTAAAACAGATGGTGCAGCGATCATAAAAAGCGCCGGCAACCTTCCGGTCACACTAACGTAATATTGCTCAATCAGTGCAATTACCTTGTAGAGACTGAAAGAAGATTGGCAAAAATCGTCGCTGTTTGGACTGCTGTAGAGCGCAGCGGCAAGGAGGGGGAAAAGAACCCACGAACTGACCCCAATCAAAATCAAATAAGCAGCGGCCTCGAATCTAGATTCCAAACAGGCACCGCGCCTTATTCTTGCTTGAAGCTCAGAACCATCGTAAACGCTCACTGTTATTCCTCGTATTTTCATATTCACGGCCATAAAAATACGGCCACTCGTACACAGGCTTAAAGGAAAAACCCATCAAGCGGGTTAAATCGCTGTCTCAGTTCGGCCTTCAATACAGCAGGCACTTTGATCTTTAAAGTTTACCGCATGCTTGCCACGATTCCTTCGAAATCACATCGCCAAATAGATCGGAGCGTTGAGGTGCCCGTGCGGCAAATTGCCTGAACAAACGGGTTCACATCTAACCCCGCCGCGCTGCGGCGCTCGTTTTCTGCCATGACTCAAGCCAATACCTCGGCCATCGACTGCAGGGCTTTAATTCCCACCGCAGCCTGGTCCCACCGATGACCAATTGATAGCCAGCATGAGTTCACCGTGTCGGCCGCGACTTGAACAGTGTTGGTTCGAGGGTAGGGTACGAATAAGCCTATGGGGTGCCGACCGACCCGCTGATCTACCGCTGGTATGAAATCGTCAGTGTGTACGGCACCACGATCAAGGAACTGATTCACGAAGAGTTCGGCGACGGCATCATGAGCGCGATTGACTTTTCCATGGACATAAAGCGCACGCCCGATCCCAAGGGTGACCGCGTGAATGTGGTGTTGTCGGGCAAGTTTTTGCCGTACAAAACCTATTGATTCCAATGGCCGGGCCGCCGGCCCGGCGTTGACCCACTGGTCGATGGGGCCAAGAGGCTATGCCCCTTGAGGCCAATTTATTTGCACCTTGCGACTTTTTGCAAGGCAGTCTCGCAAGTACAAATTGATGAGACTCTGGTAGGGGACACCAGCTTCATCAGCCATGCCTTTGAAATACTCCACCACGTCCTGCGACAGGCGCATGGTGACGGACTTTTTCAGTTTCGAGGCATATGGGTTTTTCCGAGACTTCAGTCTCGACAAGTCGTATTCAGCTTTCATGGCTTGCCACTTTGGCAAAACGCGCTTTCAAGAACGTTGGGCATGCCCCGGACCGGTCGGTAGACCGACCTCTTAAACCGAAGCGTCACGAAACGCCCTCAAGACTGTGTTGATGCGCGTTTGATAGCCAGAGCCTTGCGCTTTGAACCACTCAAGCACGTCTTGATCCACGCGAAGCGAAATCGATGCCTTGGAAGGCAGCGGCTTGACACCCTTGCGAACCAGACCACGGACAATATGCTTCACGTCCGCCTCTGGGTGTTCGGGCGTCGGCTTTGCGCCAACAGTGCCAGATTTCAGACGCGCCCAATCAGTTCTGGATTTCATCGAAGTAGATTTGCGACTCGCGCTTGGTAGCTTTTCGGAACGAGATGATGCGGATTTCATGTTCATTCTCCGTATGTACGATTGAAACAGGGAAGCCGGCGAGCATGCCCAGCGTCACGAAGCGTTGCTCTCCGTAGGCGAAGCGGTCATCCTCGAAAGTGAAGGTCACACCCCCAAAAACGCTTCCGGCATCCAAAAAATCAAGGCCATGGGTTTTGATGTTCGCTGCACGCTTCGTTTCTGACCAGGTGAACTTCATGCGCTCATTGTATATACGAAACGTATTGGCATCAATCGGCCCGCCGATTTACCGCCGGTACGAAATCGTCAGTGTGTACGGCACGACGATCAAGGAACTGATCCAGGAAGAGTTTGGCGACTGCATCATGAGCGCGATTGACTTCTCGATGGACATCGTGCGCACGCCAGACCCCAAGGGTGATCGGGTCAATGTGGTGTTGTCGGGCAAGTTTTTGCCTTACAAGACTTATTGAAGGTCAGGCCGCCAGCGCAAATCCCTCGTCATTGGCAAGATACGCAAGAATTTTCGGGTTCTTCTGAGCAATGGCGATCAATGCCTTGGCAGCACCCGTTGGTTGACCGCGTGAACGTGGTGCTGTCGGGCAAGTTTTTGCCTTACAAGACCTATTGATTTCGATGAACCGGGGTTCCGCCTGGCACCCTGGCGTCTCGCGGTTCTAGAGTCCGCGAATCCGGCAGGCCAGCAGCAACAGCGCAAAGCCCACGATCCACGACCAGGTCGCAATCGGCTCGCCCACGCGCACCACGCCAAAGTGTGCGAGCAGGGCAACAACAAACAGAACCAGAGAAATCACCCACACGACGAAGGTAGGAGCTTTGCCAGAAAAATTGCGCATGGTGTGTTCCTTGTGGGTTGTGAGCTGAAGAAAATTGATTCTAGGGGTCGTTAGCTTCCGATTATCAACAAAAGTGCCACGTCTGACACCTTCACGCGAGGCGCGGCGACGTCGGTTATGCGCTAAAGCGACTTGCCTTGAAACTTGTTCTGTGCATAGGCTCTATACCCCCGGTGCCCACCGACCCCTGATCTAGCGCTGGTACGGAATTGTCAATGTGTACAGCACCACGATCAATGAACTGATCCACGAAGAATTCGGCGACGGCATCATGAGCGCGATCAATTTTTCCAGGGACATCGTGCGGCAACCGGCCCCAAAGGGGAATCGGGTGAATGTGGTGTTATCGGGCAAGTTTTTGCCTTACAAAACCTACTGACACAAACCGAAGGCTAACTTCGGAATCAACCGGCACACTTGAACGAAGGCCGCAGACGGCCAGAGACGCTTGCGCGTCCGTTTCGATTGATGTTAGGCCGGTTCATTGGGGTGCACCCAGTCAATGATTTTGAGACGAAACTTCTCGAGCGATTGAAGCGCCATCGAAATGCGGCCGCAGTCTAGCTCAAAGGCTTCCGGCAGAAGCTCCTCTTCAGTGCTCTCCCGGACACCTTTACTAGCCCGAAGCACAGAGTTCTCTCGAATGAGCCCCGATGCGCCTTCAACATTCGTCCACATCCAATATTTGGAATGGACCATTTCATTCCGTCTCTCTCCCAACTTCAATAGTTCGCTCATTAGCTCACGAAACACCTTCTTCTCCTCGTCATATCTCCCCCGGCGGATGTCGAGAAATCGAGCGAAGAGGACACCAGTCGTCTTCACCCGCTTCGTGTATTCCAGTTCATTCACCAGGATTCGGATGAATTCATCGTCCGCGTCTGCCAGAAGGGTTAGCAATTCGGTGAGCGCAGCCTCCGTGTGCTGAAACAAGAAGATGAAGCGGCCGAGCTGGTGAAGTGCTGTGGGACTATCCATCATGAGGCCTCATCGTTACGAATCGCCCGTCAGGTTCTTGGACTCATGCAATAGCGTGGAGGCAAAAACACCAAGAACGATGACTGCGTAGATTGCCGAGACTGCCAACAGGATGCGGAGCCATTGTTGATCAAATTCTGCGCGGTCGGCTGCAACCAGAAACTTCGCAATTTCGCTATCGGAGTAGCCCGCTTTCCGTGCCTCTTCGAGCTTGAAGCCGCGTTCGTCCGCTACGACTTGGATCTTGGACTCAACAAGCGTTAGGTCGTTGAGATGTTGATCGCGCAGGTAGATGAAGCTCACTGCGAGTGATGCGACCGCAACGGCGGTCGCTGCCAATACCCACGCAATAGCTCTTTTACGAATTGGTGTCATTGGCTACTTCTGGCTCGGTGTTTCGGGGAGGTTGTATCTGTCAAGTCCCCACTTCTCGAGCAGTCCGTTTCCGGAGTAGCGAAACGTTGCTTTGCCGTCTTCGGCCCGATACACCGTCCCCACGCTCAATTGGTGCATAGCTAGTTCTGGGACTTCACGAAACACTCCACCGTTCAAAAAGGTGGTTTTTCCGGTGCGAGTTTCTATTCGATAAACGCGACCGTCGGAGGCGGCGTGTAACTGGAAACCTTCAGGCGACTGGGGTGATGCGCCGGGCGGAGACGCGCATGCAGCCAAGAAAAGTGTCAACGCTAGCGTCTGCAAGAACCTGCATTTCATTGTTGCTCCCCCATAACGCCCACCGTAATTTTAGACCGCAAAACCTTCGGAGTAATTTGGTGGCTGCGGTTCGACTGAGACATGTAATCCCCTTGAAAAGGCTGCCTGTATTGGCTTGGCGAGGTAATGTGCAATTTATGCAGGCATTACTGTAAGAGAAGTCAACAAGCCCGACAGTAGCTACGAGCGAATTCTAGACTCGCAGCTCGTCATGCCCATCCTTCAATCGGGGGATCTGTGGTTTTTCTGGTTCTATCAGACTAGCCACGTCACGCAGCCAGCTCTAGTGGTTCGCCGCTCAGTTTCAGCACTTCCCTTCACCCTTCAACCGGTCGCGTCCAAAGCTGGGGGCAAAATGCCCTCATGAACTCCCTAGACGGCATTCGCATCCTCGACCCTCTCCCGCGTACTTGCGGGCCCCTGGTGTACCCAGACCCTGGCTGACCTCCATGCGATGACCTGAGCTCAATGACGAAGGCTCATGCAGCATGCAACTCTTCGCGCAGCACGCGCCTCAGCGCAGCGACGGTAAGCGGTTTTTCTTTGTCATTGACTGTAGAGAGCGCATCGCGAAGTGCTGCATTGATGAGGGTTTGATAACCCGCTCCGGCATTTTCCGCCTTGGTCCGAAATGCTTCGATGATGTCATCGTCAAGCATGATGGTGATGCGCGTTTTTCCGGGCGAGGGGATGACTGCGCCGCGCTTGCCTTTGCTGAAGTCGTATTCCTCACGCATGGTATTGCTCCGATTCGCCTCGGGAGGCCTTGCGAGCGGAAATGACACGTGTCCGCTCCTCACGCTGGGTATGAACGACCACCAAAACGCGCCCCAATGCATCCATGCCCAGCGAAACAAAGCGCTGCTCACCGATGGCATCAGGATCTTCAATGGTGACAGCCAGCGGATCGCGCAGCGCCTGTTCAGCGTGAGCAAAACTCACGCCATGCTTGCGCAGATTGGCTTGTGCCTTCGCGGGATTAAATTCAAACTCCACATCTCTATTATGCATATACTATGCATATTGTCAACGACGACAACAACCAGGAGGCATCTCGATCTGAAGGCAAAATGCCCCCATGAACCCCCCTAGACGGTATCCGCATCCTCGACCTCTCCCGCGTGCTGGCGGGCCCCTGGTGTACCCAGACTTTGGCTGACCTGGGGGGCCGATGTCATCAAGATCGAACGCCCCGGCACCGGGGACGACACGCGCACCTGGGGGCCGCCGTTTTTGCAGGATAGCTCTGGCGCCGACACGGCAGAAGCCGCTTATTACCTGGGTACGAACCGCAACAAGCGGTCCCTCACTTGTGACATTGCCAAGCCCGAGGGCCAGGCGCTGATCCGCGAGCTGGTGGCGCATTGCGATGTGTTTGTGGAGAACTTCAAGGTGGGCGACATGGCGCGTTATGGGCTGGACTACGCGTCGCTCAAGGTGCTTAACCCCAAACTCGTTTATTGCTCTGTCACCGGCTTTGGCCAGACCGGGGCGTATGCCGAGCGCGCGGGTTATGACTACGCGATTCAGGGCATGGGCGGGATGATGAGTGTAACTGGCTGAAAGAGCACAGGGTCAGGGCCACCAATATCAAATCTCCAATAATATTGTTTTTGGAACATTTATTATGTCATAATTATTCTTATAAGATTATTAATCACCGTGCCCAAGTTGAATCCATTCCCTGTTTTACCGAAGATTGCGCTCCATGAGTTGGGTTCGCGCATCTCACAGGCAAGGCGCGTCCGCGAAATGACGCAGACGGATCTCGCACGCGCTGCGGACCTCGGTCTGAGTACGGTTGTAGACCTTGAAGCGGGAAAACCGGGCGTGAGTTTGGGCTCTTTGGCCAAGGTCATGGAAACATTGGGGCTTCTGGGGCAGCTTGATGAGGTCTTCGACCCGCATAAGGATCCCCGGTTCACCGAGCAAGCCATCCGAAAACTACCCAAGAGGGCGCGAGGCTGATCATGACCTCGACACCTATCTGGACTTGGCTGCCTGATGCCACGGAGCCCACGCTCACGGGGGATTTCGAGCTTGAGCAGGATCGCGGTGTCGTGAGGTACGAGCCTGCGTACATGGAAACGCCCTACGCCGTCCCACTGGATCCTGTTGTGCTGCCGTTTACCAAGCGCATCAAAGGTAGGTCATTTCAATCGAACAGTGGCATCCCGGGCGTCATTTTGGATGTTGCACCTGCGGGCTACGGCGCCGACCGCTTGAAAGCGGTGGCAAAACGGGAGCTGAACGTCCTGGAGCTGTTGCAGGCAGGCTTGGCTGATGGCGCCGGAGCCATAGAGGTCTGCGCCGATATCGAGCGAAAAATTGACACATGGCGCCCCCCCGCGATCAAAGATCTGATGGATGTGATCGGGGAGCTTGAGGACACTGCGCCTGCGAGTCGGGCTATCCGACGACTGCTTGAAGACGAATCGACCAGTGCGGGAGGAGAAAGGCCAAAAGTTACCGTTCAGGATGGCGAGCGTTTATGGCTGGCAAAGATGCAAGACCGAGGCGATGTCCCTCATCTGCCGGCAAAAGAATTCGTGGTGATGGATCTCGCGCGAGAAGCTGGTCTTTCGGTTCCCCAAATCCAGCTTTTGGGCGACGAAAAGCGAAAGGTCTATTTGATCGAGCGATTCGATCGAGGGGGCAGTCCATTCAAGCCCACACGGCTGCACTACACCAGCGCACACACCATCCTTGGCCTGGATGGATCAGGCGATCACGATAACCCGCGTCGCTCTTACCTGGTGATGGCCGATATGCTCAGGCGCTGGCAACTAAAGTCCGGGCACGTCGAAGACCTTCATGAGCTGTGGCGCAGGATGACGTTTAACGCTTTGGTCGGCAATACGGACGATCACCCGCGCAATCACGCACTTATTTTGTCCAAAGGAGTCTGGCGCTTATCTCCTGCGTTCGATATCACGCCGCAGCCAAAAACGGCCGGGCTATTAAGCCTTGCGTGCGACGAGCACGGAAGTCGTGAATGCACGCCGGAGCGTCTGCTGCGATCAGCGCGCCACTTCGAGCTGGATATGGAAAGCGCGGTGGCTTGGCTCGCTCGGGCTGCGACCTTGATTGCAAGCGAGTGGGCAAAACGAATGTCCGCAGTGAATGTTGATGCTGATGCAGTTAAATATGTTGCCCCGGCGTTCAAGCTGAGTCATGCGCTGGCTGAAAACGCAGACGCTATTTACAAGGCAGCCGAAGCAGCTTCCGCGAGACCAGACAGACGACGTCGACGATAAACCCCGCGATCTTTTTCGCGTAGGCCTCCTTAAATAGTCGAAAACATCCGGCGGAGGCGCCCAAGCGAATGCCCCCTTCAGCCAGCCTTACCCATAGCCAATAGGCAAAATGCCCCCATGAACTCCCTAGACGGCATCCGAATCCTCGACCTCTCCCGCGTGCTGGCGGGCCCCTGGTGTACCCAGACGCTGGCTGACCTTGGGGCCGACGTCATCAAGATCGAACGCCCCGGCACCGGTGACGACACGCGCACTTGGGGGCCGCCGTTTTTGCAGGACAGCGCTGGCGCCGATACGGCCGAGGCGGCCTACTACCTGGGCACCAACCGCAATAAGCGGTCCCTCACCTGCGACATTGCCAAGCCCGAGGGCGCGGCGCTGATCCGTGAATTGGTGGCGCATTGCGACGTGTTTGTTGAAAACTTCAAGGTGGGTGACATGGCGCGTTATGGGCTGGACTACGCGTCGCTCAAGGTGCTTAGCCCCAAACTGGTTTACTGCTCGGTCACCGGCTTTGGCCAGACCGGGCCGTATGCCGAGCGTGCCGGTTACGACTACGCGATTCAGGGCATGGGCGGGCTGATGAGTGTGACGGGTGAACGGGACGACATCGGCGGTGGGCCGCAGAAGGTGGGGGTGGCGGTGGCTGACCTGATGACCGGCATGTACGCCACCGTCGGCATTCTGGCCGCGCTGCGCCATGCCGAAAAAACCGGCGAAGGCCAGCAGGTGGACATGGCGCTGCTGGACACACAGGTCGCCATGCTGGCGAATCTGGGCGCCAACTACCTGGTCAGCGGCAAGGTGCCGGGGCGTGCCGGCAATGCGCACCAGAACATCGTGCCTTACCAGGTGTTTGAAGTGGCGCCCGCCGCTGATGGAAACAAAGACCACTTGATTCTGGCCGTGGGCAATGACAGCCAGTACGCCAAGTTCTGCGCGGTGGCCGGCCACCCCGAGCTGGCGAGTGATGCGCAGTACGCCAGAAACCGCGACCGGGTGCGGAATCGTGCGGTGCTGGTACCGCTGCTGGCCGCCATCATGCTGACGCGTACCAAGGCCGACTGGCTGGCGGCGCTGGAGGCCGCCAAAGTCCCTTGCGGCGCGATCAACCACCTGGGTGAGGTGTTTGCCGACCCGCAGATTGCCGCCCGCCAGATGGTCACGCACTGGGAGCACCCGGTTAAAAGCGACTTGCGCCTGGTGTCCAGCCCGATCAAACTCAGCGCCACACCAGTGCGTACAGACCTGGCGCCGCCGCTGCTGGGCCAACATACGCAAGAGGTGCTGCGTGAGGTGTTGAACTACTCTGACGCACAACTGTCTGACCTGAAACACAAAGAGGTGATCTGATGGCCAATTTTGTCCTTGTGCATGGCGCCTGGCACGGCGGCTGGTGCTGGCAGCGGGTAAGCGCACTTTTGCAGCAGCAGGGGCACCGCGTGCACGCCGTCACGCTGACCGGCCTGGGCGAGCGCGCCCATTTGCTTTCGCCTGCGATCACGCTGGACACACACATTGACGACGTGATCAGCGCCATTGAGGTGGAAGAGTTGCACGAGGTGGTGCTGGCCGTGCACTCTTACGCCGGCATGATTGGCACGGCGGTGGCCGACCGCATAGGCAAACACCTCAAGCATTTGGTGTATGTCGATGCGGTGATTCCCAAACCCGGCGAAAGCTGGAGCAGCACACAATCTGCCGCCACGCAGCAGCAACGCCTGTCGGCGGCCAAGGCCTCAACGCGCTTCAGCTTTCCGCCGCCCGACCCGGAGGTGTTTGGCCTGACGGATGCCGACCACGCCTGGGTCAAGCGCCGGCAGACGCCGCACCCCGGCAACACCTACCAAGCGCCCTTGAGCTTTGACATGCAGCGCGTGGCGGCGATTGCGCGCACCTTTGTCAATTGCACCCAGCCGGCGTTGGCCACGATAGAGCCAAGCCGGCTGCGCGCCAAAGACCCGAAGTTCTGGGACGGTGCCTGGTTGCCCAACTCAAAAATTGTCGAGATCAAAACCGGCCACGATCCGATGATCAGCGAGCCGGCAGCGCTGGCGAAAATTCTGCTGGATTGCGCATGACACTGCTGGCACGCCGCCAGTTCAGCGCCGCGCTGGCGGGCAGCTTGCTGCTGCCCACGCTGGCATGGGCCAAAGACACAGCCTTGCCGGTGCCGGTTTCCCTGCCCGGCGCTGTGCAAACCGCCGCCGCCAAAAAAGAGCCGCTGGTGATACTTGTCAGCCTGCCCGGATGCCCGTATTGCGAGGTGGTTAGGCGCAACTATTTGCTGCCCGGCCGCCAGGAGGCCGGCCTGCACGCCTGGCAGCTCAACATCAGCGACCGCAGCACGCCGTTGATCGGCTTCGACGGCAAGGCCACCACCGCCGCCGTGCAGATTGCCGCCTGGAAAGCCGGCTTCACACCGACGGTGCTGTTTCTCGGGCCCAACGGGCAGGAGATTGCCGAACGCCTGGTCGGCCTGGGCTCCAACGACTTCTACGGCGCCTACCTGGAAGAGCGGCTGGCGACTGCGCGCAAGGCGCTGGGCGGCAAGGGCTGAGCTTGTCATGGCGGACGTGATCCGCCATCCAGCAACTTGGGTCGGCCGCAGCAAGGGGATGGATCCCGGCTCAAGGCCGGGATGACAGCCAAGCGGGGCAACGAATTTGCTCCTGAATTAATAGCTGAAGACGCATGCTGTACATGGGCTAGAGGCCGATTTGCTCTTAAAACTCAGGCCCAAAAGGGGTACTCAGGCCGGTTTTAGCCGATTTCAAGCATCAAATCGCCCTCTAGCCCTTACCCAGCAAGCATGAGGCGCTACTAAAAATATAGCATATCGCTGGCCAGGGCAGAACGGTCGGCGCAGCGGTTTTACAGCCTCTCGGCGCAGATCCAGCGCGAACGCAAGGACTACTACGACCGGCTGGAGCAAACCCAAAAAAGGCGCCATGGACGTCACGCCCTGGCTGGGGTGGTTTCTAGGCTGCCTGCTGCGCGCCGTGGAGGGCGCAGAGGCCACACTCTCGGAAGTCCTGGGACGCGCCCGCTTCTGGCAGCGCTGGGCGGAAATGCCGATGAATGAAAGACAGGTCAAGCTGGTGAACCGCTTGCTCGATGGCTTTGATGGCAAGCTGACCAGCAGCAAGGGGGCGATGACTGCAAAGTGCTCGGCGGATACCGCGCTGCGTGACATCAACGAACTGGTGACTGCGGGTGTGTTGAAAAAATCGGACTCGGGTGGGCGAAGTACGAGTTATGAATTGGTGGCGTAAGAAGCTTTTGCGGCGCTCGATGGCCTGCAAGCTTGACATTGCGGACCCGCAATCTATGTCATGCTGGATCTGAAAAGCTATCAAAGTCATAGCAACTGCAGAGACACCCATACCGTGAAGCCGCAAAGGCATCAACAAGTCTGCGCTTTTTCAGGAGGCGCTGTGACTGCCCCCAACAACCTCCGCATGCTGGTGCGCTAATAAGGGAAAAACCCACTTTTTCAATGATTTACCGGTTTGCAAGATACGGCCTGTACGTCTGTTCACAGGCTGGCTGGTCCAGCCCTTAGCGCGCTACCATCAAGTTCTGATCGCCGCAATACCCCGGAGGCCGAATGCTCACCACTACCGCCGAATCGCCCACCCACGCAGAGCTGCGTCAGACTGCAGAAGTCAGGCTTCAGGGAGGCAACGCCCCTCGAACCCAAGGCTGGACAACCGGTGCAGCAGCACTGACGCTGCTGCACAGCCTTGCCAGCAACCCGGCCACTGCCGGCGATGCGCTCAAGCTGCTGCATGAGCTGCAAGTGCACCAGGTGGAGCTTGATCTGCAGCACGAACACATGGAAGAAGATCGCCGCGATCTTGAGCGGTCGGCGCAGCGCAGCGCAACGCTTTACGACTTCGCGCCGGTGGCTTATTTCACCGTTGATGGCGCGGGCCGAGTCATCGAAGGAAACCTGGCGGGTGCCCGCATGCTGGAGGTAGAGCGCGATGACCTGGGAGGCCGCAGCATCGCCAGCCTGGTCGCGCCGGGCAGTCGCCGGGCGCTGCTGGCTTTGCTGGAACAGGCGCGCGGCGGCAGCGGCCGGCATAGTTGCAAAGCGCAGGCTGACGGCGCGGCTGGATCGGGGTGGCTCCAGGTGGTGGCCCGCGCCTCGCCACGCGGACAGTCCTGCCTGGTGGTGGTCATCGATTTAACTGACGCCAACACGCCTGGCCTGTAGGCATGGGGGGGGGGGGGGGGGGGGGGGGGGGGGGGGGGGGGGGGGGGGGGGGGGGGGGGGGGGGGGGGGGGGGGGGGGGG
>NZ_JAUYEY010000062.1 GCF_030689685.1 Polaromonas sp.
CGGCTGCAAAGCGGCCGCGACGGTCCATTTTTCACCGGCTTTTTGCCCCATAGCTACGGCTATGAGGCTGCAAACCCGGCAAAAACTGTCCTCGCCGGGGCCACTTTTCGCTTCGACGCCTTCTGCCGCCCAGGCTCCTAGAATACCCGCATGCACATACATATCCTGGGAATCTGCGGCACCTTCATGGGCGGCCTGGCGGCGCTGGCGCGCGAGGCCGGGCACAAGGTCACGGGTTGCGACACCGGCGTTTATCCGCCCATGAGCGATCAGTTGCGCGGGCTGGGGATCGAGCTGATTGAAGGGTACGGCGCCGACCAGCTGGCTTTTCAGCCGGATGTGTTTGTGGTGGGCAATGTTGTCTCGCGCGCGCACGATGCCGGCGGAAAAGCCAGATACCCTCTGATGGAGGCGATTCTGGACGCCGGCTTGCCCTACACCAGCGGCCCGCAATGGCTGTCGGGCCATGTGTTGCACCACCCCACGCACCACGCCACCGGCCCGCGCCATGTGCTGGCCGTGGCCGGCACCCACGGCAAAACCACCACCACCGCCATGCTCGCCTGGATTCTGGAGTGCGCCGGCCTGCAACCCGGTTTTCTGGTGGGGGGTGTGCCGCTCAATTTTGGCGTGTCGGCCCGGCTGGGCAGCGGCAACAGCTTCGTGATTGAGGCCGATGAATACGACACCGCGTTTTTTGACAAGCGCAGCAAGTTTGTGCATTACCGGCCGCGCACCGCGATTTTGAACAACCTGGAGTTTGACCACGCCGACATCTTTGACGACCTGGCCGCGATTGAGCGGCAGTTTCACCACCTGGTGCGTACCGTGCCCGGCTCGGGCCGCATCGTCGTCAACGCGCGTGAAGAAAGCCTGGCCCGGGTGCTGGCCCAGGGCTGTTGGAGTGAGCGGGTACTCTTCGGTGGAGATGCGTCAGAAGGGTTTGCGGCGCGCGGCGAGCCCGATGCTTTTGATGTGCTGAAAGCTGGCAATAAAGTCGCCCGCGTCGAATGGGCCATCAGCGGCGTGCACAACCAGCTCAACGCGCTGGCCGCCATCGCGGCCGCCGAACATGTGGGGGTGGCGCCCGCGCTGGCTGCCGAGGCGCTGGCAAGTTTTGAGAACGTCAGGCGCCGCATGGAAGTGCGCGGCGTGGTGGCGCGGCCTGGTGGCAGCATTACCGTGTATGACGACTTTGCGCACCACCCGACGGCGATCCATACCACCATCGACGGCCTGCGGCGTCAACTGAGAGGTCAGGGCGGGGCGCAGCGCATCCTGGCGATTTTCGAGCCGCGCAGCAACACCATGAAGCTGGGCAGCATGACCGCGCAACTCCCCTGGAGCCTGGAAAGCGCCGATCTGGCGTTTTGCCATCCGGGCGGACTCGACTGGGACGCCCGGGCCGCACTGGCCCCCCTGGGCGCGCGCGCACAGGTGGCCGACAACATCGAGCAGTTGCTGGCCCAGGTGACAGCGGCGGCCCGCCCCGGTGACCATTTGCTCTGCATGAGCAATGGCGGCTTTGGCGGCGTTCACGCGCGGCTGCTGGAGGCGCTGCGGGGTAATTGAGTTGCTATTGATTTAGTAGCTGCTTACGCCCGGTAGATAAGGGCTACAGGCCAAAAGATTGCCATAAAGGTAACTACTCAGCGCTGCCGAGGTTCGGTCCCCTCTCCCGCTGGCGGGAGAGGGTTAGGGTGAGGGTGCCGCTGGGTTCGATCAAGTCACATCCATTCGGCTGCTGGGAGCCCTCACCCCAACCCTCTCCCAGAGGGCGAGGGAGAAAGAGAGCAGCCGGGGGCAACCTGAGTCATCACCATCAAACGCCAGCTTGGTTTGAAATAAGGACAAAACATGTTTGATTACCCCGTGACCCTGAGCCTTGATGGCGGGACTGTGCTGGTGACTTTTGCCGACGTACCCGAGGCCATCACTTTTGGCGCAGACGAGGACGCGGCCTTGCTCAATGCGGTTGATGGCATTTTTCTGGCCGTTCGCGCGTTTTCATTGCACGGTGACACCGCTGCGGCTCAAAAAAACCGACGGGCCCGGTCTTTCTCATCCTCTCGCATCAGTTGCTGCTGCCGCTTGAGCCACTGCTTGAGGCCGGCAGCTTCCTGGACTTGCAGCAGGTCTTGCTGCATGACTGACAGTTCCCGCTGCAAAACCCTTTCCTGTGCCAGCAACCGGGTGCGCAGTCCCGCCGCACTGAATACATCGCTCCACGAAAGATCAAACTCTTCAAGCAACTGATGTTTACGCTGATGCAGACCGCGCTCCAGCTCGGCGGCCTGCTGTTTGAGCAGCAGAGTCATTGCCTCAATTTTTTCTTCGGCAAGCTGGGCGAAGGACTGTACGCCTGATTGCTCAACCCGCATCTGAATTTGCAGCAGGGCCACCAGGTCTTGCCGTCCATAGGCAACATTGGCCTCGCTCATCAACGTGGTTTTACGTTGCTTCTCGGCAGGGTCACGTTCTCGGTCAGGGTGCAGGCTGCTGACCAGTTGCCGAAATACCTTGCGCAACACCGTCTCAGCGTCTTCTTGCTGTTGCGCGGCTTTTTTCTGGGCCACTGTGGGCTTTTTACTGGCCCCAGTGGCTTTGCGCTGCGTTTGGTCGTCCCCGGTGGTTTCTTTGAAATGCTGCGCCATAGCGTTCATCATGGCGTCAAAAGAATCCAGGGGTTCGTCCGATTTCAGCGGTTGACCCAACATCTGCTCCATCACGTCGCGCATGTCTGCAATGCTGTCCTGCTCTTTGTCGCGCAGACTGCGCGCGCTGTATTTGTCGTGCAGCACCTGCATGGTTTCATCGCCCAAAGCCGCCAGCGCCTCAGTCAGGTCGCACAAAATTTCAGCGCCAATGCGCTTTTGCACAGCAGTCAGCCCCGTGCCCTGTATGCACTCATCGAGCTTGTGAATCATGCTGCGCATCAGCGCTTGCTTTTTATCTTCCAGCGACGTCAGCGTGGCGCTGTACTGCGGACGATAGGCGTCCGCCAGGGTTTCAAGGTCCGCCATCTGTTCTTTTACTTTTTCGATACGCGCAAGCAAGCGGTTAAAGCGAAGCTGCGCAGGGGACAGGCGCGCATCTTTGCCCACCGTCAGCCGAAGGGCGCTGCTGCCTGTCGCCGCTGCCTTTGGGTCGGCGGAGTCGCCAGGGCAATCGTCGGCCTCAGAAAAAAATGAAAACTGGGTGTTCATCGTTCAAACCATCAGCAGTTCAAGACCTTGAAGAATATCCTCCTTTGTGCGGTAACGGCCAAAAGCCTTGATGTCCTGGTCCCGCACGATGGGAAAGGTGTCCAGGATGTAGGCTGCGTCGTCGGCATTCAAACCGTACAGGTAGAAAAACAGCGCATCCAGCGCGGCCAAACGGGCGCGGCGCTCTTCTTCGTTCCACACAAAGGGCGGCAGTACCTCGCCCGCAGCATCGACATACCCCAAGTCACGCGCAAACGGCGCCATGTCGTGGGCGGTGTAGCTCAGCGCCAGCACCTGGGGAATCACAAAGTCAGCCACGCTGGGATGTGGGTGGTGGCCGTTCATCAGGTTGGCGGCGCGCATGGCTTGGGCGAAAGTGGCGGGTAATGGTTGGTTGAAGCGGGCGGCAGCAATGACCACCGATTGCTCGACGATGAACCAGTTGAGGTTTTGGCCCTGCACTTTCTGGCGCAAGGCAAAATCAAATGCCATGCAGCTCAGGTTGGCCATCAGCAGCGGCGCCCAGCGCGCATAACTGGCCTCGTGCCCGGGCTCAGGCAGCAACATGGCCATGCTGTTGCCCACACCGCACTTGGGCACGATGGCGCCAATCATGGTGCGCATATTGCTGGGGGCTGTGACTGACTTGTAGGCAATACACCACTGGCCTGCCCATGTTTTATCCACGTCCGAATCACTGACCCAATACTGCGGCATCGGGAAACGGTCGGGGGCAGCCTTCTCAGCACCGTCAATCGCTTCTTGCTGCGCAGCACGCTTGAGGTTGGCTGCATTCACCACCACGTCCGCCGCCCGGTGGTCGTACATCTGCACCATCTTGCCTTCATACAGCGGCACCGCATACACGTCGTGCTTTTTCCAGCGGTTCAGCTCCGTGCGCTGCCATCCCTTTTTTTCCAGTTCTCCGCCCTTCAAAAAAAGGGCTGAATCGTTGGTCATATCAAACATGCGCTGGTATTTGACAGGCCACGTTTTCAAGTCGGGCTGCGGCCCTACCGACTTGCTTTCAACACCATGTTTGACGAGTACCGGATGTGCCGCATAAAGACCGAGCGTGATGTCGGCATCACGCCGATTACGGAAGATGGGCGCCGCGCCTGTATTTGGGTTTACACGCTGAAAGTCTTCAGCGCCGAGTGTCAGCACACGAGCCACATCATCCAGCTCTTCCAGTTGATGCAGGTAGAAGGCGCAACGGGTCTGATTGAACTTGCGCGCCGGACCGCCGAATACCAGCGTGCAGAACTTGAAGCTGGCGTGCACGTCGGGAAAGAAGACCTTGCGGTTCTCAAAGTCAAACAGCGCTCCAAGCCGCCCGGTGCTGCTGAGGCTGCTAAAAAACTCAGCCGCGCCTTTGTCGGCAGCAATACCGCTGGGTGTGAGCAAGGCGACCACGCCGTCGGGCGCAGTCAATGCCTGCGCGCGTTCGACAAACAGGCTGTAAAGATTGACGTCGCCGCCGCCCAACAGGGGATAGTCGCTGCTACCGAGTTTGCCGTTGCCCAGCACGCGGGCGTTGGCCTCGGCGCGCTCGCATGCCGATTGATACTGCCCCCAAAGGTCTGCGACAGGCGGCGTATGGGTGCCGGTTTGTGTCATCTGCACGCCTTGCAGCGCCGCAATCATTTTTTTGCGGTCGGCGGCTCTGGCTTGCGCAGCGATGGCCGGGCTGCGCTCAGAAAACCACTCGACTTCTTGCAGCTTGATGCGGTCCCACGGCGGGTTGCCGATGACGGCGTCAAAGCCGCCTTTGCTGCCCGCACCAAACACGGTGGGGAAGCTGGTCCACCAGTGGAAAAAGGTTTCCCGGGTGGCCAGTTCGCGGGCTTTTGCCATCAAGTCATTGGCGGCTTGCGTGGCTGCGTCTTTACCGTCAAGCTGACCCGCGCCAATGACCGTCACCAGGTTTTGGCCGGGTTCCAGTAGCTTGATCAGACCTTCTAAAAGCGGATTCGGGGCGCCCTCACCCCTGCCCTCTCCCGGGAGGAGAGGGAGAAATTGGCCCTCACCCCTGCCCTCTCCCGCACGCGGGAGAGGGGGTAATACCGGACTTGCACCCTCGCCCCTTTGGGGAGATGGCGGGGGTGAGGGGCTGGCTTTAAGCAACTTGGGCAGCTTGCTGATTTTCTCTACAGGCCAGCCCGGCACCAGCCAGCGCAGCGCGCGCCAGAAGTCGAGCACGGCGTGAATCGGTGCGGTTTGCGCCGTAGCTTCATTGGCCAGTTGTTTGGACAGTTGTGCCTCGGCAATGTCCACGTCAGTCAGGTCAGCCACCTGGGCCATGTTTTTGGCGGCCAGGCCCAAGCGGTCAAACTCGCTTTGCAGCAGCAGCGCGCCCAGGTTCTGCAGGCCGCGCTGCACGTCGGGCAGTTTTTCTCCGTGCAGGCTGTCGCCGGTCTTGAGGTGGTGATCCAGAAAACTCAAAGGCGCACCGACGGTGAAGGTATGCAGCCAAAGCGCGGTTTTGGCCAGTTCAACCGCCATGGGATTTTTATCAACGCCGAAGATGGTCTTCTTCAAGATCATGCGGCGCACAATGTGGCGGTCATCAAGTTGCGCGTCTGTCACGGTCCAGCCGTGGTCTTTGGCGGTGGTCTTGATGCTCTTGCGAATCGCAGCCAGGCGCTGCAACACCGGGCTTTGCCAGGGGCGGCCAGACTCCATGAGGTGCGCTGCCCAAGCTTGCTCGCTGACCAACTGGGTTGCAGTGGTGATCGCTTCCAGCACGCGGTCGGCCAGGTAATCGACCAGTGCCACCAGAAAGTGGCCGCTGCCCATGGCGGGGTCGCAAATTTTGAGTTCCAGTATTTGGCTGGCTGGATCTATCGCATCCAGTGCGTCCCAATCGCCGGGGTTGAGCGAGCCCTTTTTTGCCAGCTTCTTGATGTGTGCCTCAAATGCGTCCATGCGCTCGGTTGCCAGCAGCCCCACCGACTCGCGCAGGATCAGCCGCACCAGATCATCATGTGTGTAGTAGCTGCCTGAGACCTTGCGTGCAAAGCTGGCCGGTGCGGCGGTGATGCGGTTGATCTCGGGTTTGTCTTTGAAGTCGTCTTTGGCCTGCACCTCATGCACCAGGCTGTATTCGAGCAGGCGTTCGTAAATACCGCCCAGGTGCGAGACCGACAAGTCGCGGTAGTTGATCCAGCCGTGTAGCAGGTCTTCGGTGCGGCGTGACAGCGCGTCGATGATGGGGGCCATCACTGCATCGGGCACATTGGTGCGCTCAAGCAGCGGTGAACGAGAGCGCTCGAACAGGCCGCCGTTGTAGGCGGGCATACCAACTTCATCGTCACCTTTGTCGATCAGCCAGAAAACGCCTTTCAAGCTGAGCCAAATAGGGCTCAAGGTACGAGAAAACCGAGTACCCGCATCCGCCTTGTCCCGAACATCCTCGCGCAAGTGCCGCACGCTGTACGGCGCATAACGCGCATCGCGCACGGGCAGCAGGTTGCGGTCTTCGGCGTAAAACAGAAACAGCAGGCGGTACAGCAGCACCAGCGCGGCTTCGCGCACTTCGTCCAGGTACTCGGGCGTGAACTGCGGGCGTTTGAACTGGCCGTAACCCACCTCATGCGTTTTGGCGTGCAGGTCGCCCTTGGCCAGCGCGTCAGCGAGCTGCGGAAAAATGTCGTTGAAGACGCGAGCGCCCAGGTCTTGCGAGACTTTTTCTTCGTACAGCCGTGCTTCGTTGAGGGCGTAGGCATGAAAGCTTCGGCCGGTGTTGTCCCAGCTTTGCGGCAAAAAAGCTTCGCGCTGGAAGAACAGATAAAACAGGCGCAACGCGTGGCCGGGCTCGATGTCATCCAGCTCGGGCTGAATGCCGGTCACACCCAGCGCGGTAGCCAGATCAACTTCAAAAAATTCTTCAGCCCGCGAGCGGGCGTCTTGCCAGTACAGCCGCCAGACGGCGCCGTTGCTCAGCATGCCCCATTTGACGGCGCGGTCGGACACCACGTCGGCGCGGCTCAGGTAGCGCAGCATCTGGGAAGAAGGGGCGTCGGGGTCGGTGGCTTCGGCGCTATCGCCCCGATCCAGGGGCCGCAACCAGCGCTTGGCTTCCAGAATGGCCAGGCCGTGGCGGTAACGCTGGTCGTCCTTGAGCGGCAGGGCGGTGGCCTTGGCGGCAGCATTGGCAAACAGCAGCACATCGGGCACGTCTTCGCGCCGCTTGCCCGACAGGTTGACCTGGGGCAATGTGTCGTCACCCCAGCCCAGCGCCACCAGCACTTTGTTGATCACCAGCGCTTCGGTCTGCGCCTCGTTGATGGTTGAGGCGCCGTCCAGACCGGCGAAGATATTTTTGAGTGATGCGCAAAAGGCAGTGAAGGCGGCGTCTGTCAGGGCCTGGAAAGGCGGCGTTTCAGTGACCCCCCGGGTCAAAAAGTCCTGGGTAAAAAGTTGCCCTTGCATGGTCTGGTGTGCGCGATGTGCCTGTGGAGTTGGCTTGAGTGTAAAGGTGGCGAATCGACGGCTGCGGGCGCGCGCGCCAAGGCCCCAAAATTGCTACGCTTTTGATAGCTGTCTAGGCCCATTCCACATGGGCTAGGAGCCTGGGTGGCAGAAGGCGTCGCAGCGAAAAGTGGCCCCGGCGAGGACAGTTTTTGCCGGGTTTGCAGCCCCATAGCCGTAGCTATGGGGCAAGAAGCCGGTGAAAAATGGACCGGCGCGGCCGCTTTGCAGCCGACGTTCCTTCTGCCGCCCAGGCTCCTAGAGGCCTAAAAGGCTTGAAATCTAGTAGCTGAGGCGCATCGCCGCCACATCGATGTGCACCACCGGCTTAGCCAGTGCCGCGCTGGCGGCACGGGCAAAGGCCTGGGCCCAGGCGGCGTCGGCAAATCTGGCAGGGCCAGCGGCCTGGGCCACCACCAGTATCTTGTCGGCTGTCAGCAGCTTGCCTGTGGGCCGCAGCGGCTCGCAGTCCATTTGCGCGAACTGATCGTCCAGCCAGACCCTGGCCAGGTCATGCGGCAGCGGCTGCACTTCATTGAGATCCATCCGCACGGGCGGACTGTTTTTGAAGCTGACAGTGACTTCGCTGCGCATGGGGGACCCCGCTATCAAGCCGACAAAATAAGGGAAGAGCGCTGCCGAGCTTGAACGCGTTGGCGCGCCTTGGCAATCGGCTGAAACCCCAGCGCGTGAGGGGGGGTTATTTGCGTCCGAGCTGCGCGGGTGCCGTCAAATCCACGCGCAAGCCAGTGCGCGGGGCGGCGACTGCCGGCTCAGTCGGCAAGGTGCCAGGCGTTGCCGCCAGGTCGGTCTGTGCCGTGTCCAGCAAGGCGTGGCCTGAAAAGCCATGGGCCCCGGCCTTGTCAGCGGTGGTGGTGACCGAGCCTGCAAAATACAGACTGGCTAAATCCCGCGCCAATTGCGCCGACGGCAGGCGGGTCCGCTGCTGCAGCACCTCAAACGCAGCGGACTCGACCGACAGTTCACGAAGCAGCACCAGTTGCGAGTCCCGCAACCAGCGCAGGGGCACATCGGGCGCACGACGAAAATACACCGGCTTGCTGCGATAACGCGCCGGCAATACGTCGCGTTTGGTGCGTTGGGTATAGATCCAGCGCAATTGTGAAAGGCTGTTGGGCAGGAAGTACTCCGGGATGCCACGCGCCGCAAGCGGGCGCCGGTCCCAGCGGGCCAGTTCGAAGTCGACCGGATCGACGTTGGGAGCAATACCGATACGCCATTCGTGAAAATCCATCACAGCCAGCAAGGCCCCCTTGTAGCTGACCTGATAAATGCCGGGCAAGAGTTGGTTTTCACGCGCGATCAATTGTCCGCCCAGCACGAATTGGCAACACAGAGCGCGCAAGTGGACTTCGAGCCGCTGCAGCACCTTGTGCAGGCTGGGGCCGGAGCTCGGGTCAAAGGTGTACATCGGATCGAGCTCACGGGACGCTAGCGGCAGCGAGAACGCAATCGGGCGCCCAATTTCCGCCAGATTCAGTTGAAGCACGCGTTCGGTCGGCCGTCCGGCCAGGATTTTCAGGGTGTCGGCATTGAGCAGTCGGCTTTTTTCGCCGCTGATCAGCCAGGCATCGGCCTCGGAAAACGGCCCGCTTTGCCAAGCCGGCCATCCTTTGGGCAACTTGCCTATCTGCGCCTCCAGGTGATTGCTCTGCTCAGGCGTAAACCCGGCAAAGCCCAACCAGAGAACAGGCTGCTCAAGAGACATGGCGCTTTCGTGATGAACGGAGAAGTTTGAAAAGCATCCTGAGATTGTGCAACAAGACGTAACAACAACTTTAGCGGCTTATGCCTTGCCCGGCGTCCCCTAATTCCATTTCCACAACATTAGTGCAATAATATCCTCCATCATACTTGATGGAGAAAGTCATGGCACGTCCAGTTACCGGGGATGATGAGACGATCGAAATTGCGCAAATAGCGATCTCGCAAGCCACAACGATGGATG